>NZ_LZJW01000083.1 GCF_001667885.1 Mycobacterium scrofulaceum
CGCGCTCGCGATCACCACTAGTGCCGATGGTGGCGACCCGCCGCGCCCGGCTACGCCGCGCTCGCGATCACCACTAGTGCCGATGGTGGCGACCCGCCGCGCCCGGCTACGCCGCGCTCGCGATCACCACTAGCCGTCGCGGCCCTCGCGTTTGCGCCCCAGCGGCGCCGGCGCGACGACGCCGGGCGCGAGCCGTCGCGTGAAAACCAGGAAAGCGGTGTGCCCGCGCATCGAGTGCTGCGGCCGAACGGCCAGGCCGACAACGTTCCAGCCGCGTTGCAGCGTCTCCCACGACCGCGGCTCCGTCCAGCACTGCTGAGCCCGCAGGGCCTCAACGACCCGCGACAGCTGGGTCACGGTGGCGACGTAGACCATCAGAACGCCGCCGGGGATCAGCAGTCGGGCAACCGCATCGAGCACCTCCCACGGCGCGAGCATGTCGAGCACGGCCCGGTCGAACGAGGCGTCGGTCCAATCGGAGTCGGCGACATCGCTGACGATCAGCTCCCAGTTGTCCGGCAGCTGCCCATAGAACACCGAGACATTGCGGCGGGCGTGCTCGGCGTGATCGGCGCGCTGCTCATAAGAGACCACCCGCCCGTCGGGTCCGACCGCGCGCAGCAGCGAGCAGGTCAGCGCCCCCGACCCGGCCCCGGCCTCCAGCACCCGCGCGCCCGGGAAGATGTCGCCCTCGTGCACGATCTGCGCGGCGTCCTTGGGATAGATGACCTGCGGCCCGCGGGGCATCGACATGATGTAGTCGACGAGCAGCGGCCGCAGCACCAAGAAGGGCGCGCCGTTGCTGGACTTGACCACAGTGCCCTGTTCCAGCCCGATCAGCGCGTCATGGGCGATCGAGCCGCGATGGGTGTGGAACTCCGCGCCGGGCGTGAGTGCCATCGTGTAATGCCGGCCTTTGGCGTCGGTGAGTTGGACGCGTTCCCCGACGGTGAACGGGCCGGTTGCGGACACGCCGTCTAGCGTGCCAGCCGACTCGCCGCGGGCGGTGCTCGGGGTTGTCGGCACCCGGTTCTACGCTGCGGACATGACCGACCAGCCGCAGACCCTCGCGCGGCCGGCTGCAAGACCGGCTTCGAAACCGGCACTGTCCCCGTCACGGGCGGCTGACTTCAAGCAGTGCCCGCTGCTGTACCGGTTCCGGGCGATCGACCGGTTGCCCGAGGCGCCGTCGGCCGCACAGCTCCGCGGCTCCGTGGTGCACGCCACCCTGCAACAGCTCTATGAGCTGCCCGCCGCGCAGCGCGGCCCGCAGACCGCGCTGTCACTGGTCGAGCCGGCCTGGGACCAGGTGATCGCCGCGGCGCCCGACCTTGCCGGCGGCTTTGATCCCGAGCAGCGCAGCCAGCTGATCGCCGAGGCTCGGGCACTGCTCTCGGGCTACTACCGCCTCGAGGACCCGACGCGCTTCGATCCGCAGTGCTGCGAGGAGCGCGTGGAGGTCGAGCTCGCCGACGGCACCCTGCTGCGCGGATTCATCGACCGGATCGACCTCGCCGCCACCGGGGAGATGCGGGTGGTCGATTACAAGACGGGCAAGGCCCCGCCGGCGGCGCGGGCCCTGGCCGAGTTCAAGGCGATGTTCCAGATGAAGTTCTACGCGGTGGCCCTGCTGCGCACCCGCGGTGTCGCACCCACCCGGCTGCGGCTCATCTACCTCGCCGATGGGCAGGTGTTGGACTATTCGCCCGAGCATGATGAGTTGCTGCGCTTCGAGAAAACCCTGATGGCGATCTGGCGCGCGATCCAAACCGCCGGCCAAACGGGCGATTTCCGCCCCAGCCAGTCGCGGTTGTGTGACTGGTGTCCCCACCAGCAGCACTGCCCACTGTTCGGCGGTACCCCGCCAACCTATCCGGGATGGCCGGATCACATTCTGCCGCAAGGCATTTCGCAGCCTACCGAACCGGCGGCCTGAGCGCAGGGCGGCCCGCCGGTGTGACAAGGGTCATTGCCGCATAGGCCGCCCGAACGGAGAAGTTCACCGGCGGGTGCGGTAGGCTGTTGTCAACGTTGGCGCCGAATGGCCTGCCAGCACGTCGTGATCGATTCGTTATTTCTTCTCAGATCCCCGCGGGGCGCCGAGTCCGAGATGACTAGGTGCGCTCCGCACAGCCTCGAGTCGCGGCGATCGATGTTGCCCGACGGGCAATCTCGCTACCACCGACGCTTAAGGGACAGTGAAACATGCTTGAAGACACCACATTTGCTCACCTCGGGGTGAGCCCATCGCTGGTCGACACGCTCGCCAAGGGCGGCGTCCACCGGCCATTCCCGATCCAGATCGAGACCTTGCCCGACACGCTCGCCGGACGTGATGTGTTGGGCCGCGGCAAAACCGGCAGCGGCAAGACGCTCGCCTTCTCGATCCCGCTGGTGAGCCGGCTCGACGCCGGTCATCGCCAGCCGGGCAAGCCGACCGGGCTGGTGTTGGCGCCCACCCGCGAACTCGCGACACAGATCGCCGCGACCATCGCGCCGCTCGCCACGGTTCGGGGCCTGCGCGTGACCACCGTCTTCGGCGGGGTGCCGCAGAACAGGCAGGCCGCGGCGCTCAGATCCGGCGTCGACATCGTCGTCGCCTGCCCGGGCCGGCTGGACGACCTGATGAAGCAGGGCATCGTCAAGCTCAGCGCGGTTGAGGTCACCGTCATCGACGAGGCCGACCACCTCGCCGATCTGGGCTTCCTGCCCACCGTCACCCGGATCCTGGCGGCCACGCCGGCGGCCGGCCAGCGGATGCTGTTCTCGGCGACTCTCGATGCCGCCGTCGACACCCTGGTGAAGCGATTCCTCTCCAACCCGGTGACGCGATCGGTCGCCGAACCGGCGTCGGTGACTCCCGCGATGACACACCACCTCTTCTGCGTCGACGGGCCCCAGGCCAAAAAGGAGCTGGTGCACCGGCTGGCCGCGGGACAATCCCGGCGAATCCTGTTCATGCGAACCAAGCATCAGGCCCGCAAGCTGGCCCGCCAGCTCACGCAGTCGGGCATCCCGTCGGTGGAGTTGCACGGCAACCTCTCCCAGAACGTGCGCGACCGAAACCTGGCGGCGTTCGCGGCCGGTCACGCGAGAGTGCTTGTCGCGACGGACATCGCCGCGCGCGGCGTGCACGTCGACAACATCGAGCTGGTGGTCCATGTCGACCCGCCGCCGGAGCACAAGGCCTATCTGCATCGGTCCGGCCGCACGGCCCGGGCGGGTGCCTCCGGCGACGTGGTCACCATCGTGCTGCCCGACCAACGCAGGGACGCCGAATCGATGATGCGCAAGGCGGCCATCCGCGCCGTTCCCCAGCAGGTCACCGCGGCCTCCCCCGTCATCCACGCCCTGGCCGGCCAGCCCGCTCCACGCGAGGTCATCGCGCCGGCGCCGGTGGCGGCTCGTCCGCCCCGGCCGAGCGCCGCGCGCAACAGGAGGCGCGGTTCGCGTCGCCCCGCGACGGCGCCTCGGTAACCGATGCTCGATGGTGGCGACCCGCCGCGCCCGGCTCACGCCGCGCTTGCGATCGCCACTACTGCAGCGGTGTCATCTCCTGCAGCATCGTGGGGATGAGCTCGCTGACGGTGGGATGGATGTGCATGGTGCGGGCCAGTGTCGTGTAGGGCGCTTTGGCCGACATGACGTCCAGGATCTCGTGAACGGCCTCGTCGCCGCCGACGCCGAAGATGGCCGCTCCCAGGATCTCCCGGGTGTCGGCGTCCACCACCACCTTCATAAAGCCTTGCGTCTCACCCTTTTCCACCGCCCGGCCGACCCGCGTCATCGGGCGCTTGCCGACCAACGCGTTGCGCCCCGACGCACGGACCTGGTCGACGGTCATCCCGGCCCGCCCCAACGGGGGGTCGATGTAGAGCGCGTAGGTGGTGATGCGGTCGCTCACCCGGCGCGGGTCGTCGTCGAGCAGGTTGGCGGCGACGATTTCGAAATCGTTGTAGGAGGTATGGGTGAAGGCGCCTTTGCCGTTGCAGTCCCCCATCGCCCAGATGTGTTCGACGTTGGTCTTCAGCTGGTCATCGACGACGATGTAGCCGCGGGCGTCGGTCTGCACACCAGCGGCCTCGAGTCCCAGGTCGTCGGTGTTGGGCCGCCGGCCCACGGCCAGCAACAGGTGGCTCCCGGCGATCGGGGCGGCGCCAGCGCTCGGAGTCAATTCAAACCCGTTGTCGATCTTGGTGATTCGCACGTCGTCGGCACCGACGATGACGTCGACGCCCTCGTTCTCCAGGATGTCACGGACGGTGGCCGACACGTCTTCGTCCTCGCGGGAGGCCAGCCGCGAGCCGCGCTCGACGACCGTCACCCGGGCGCCGAAACGCCGGTACATCTGGGCGAACTCCAAGGCGATGTAACTGCCGCCGAGGATAACGAGATGGCTTGGCAGCGTGTCGAGTTCGAGGATCGAGACGTTAGTGAGGAACTCGACGTCGGAAAGCCCCGGGATTTCCGGCACCACCGCACGACCACCCACATTGAGGAAGATCCGGTCGGCGTGCAGAACCTCGTTCCCACCTTCGGAGTCGACACGCAACGTGTGCGGGTCTTCGAAGCGGGCGTGCCCGCGAAAGACGGTGCAACCGTCCATCCCCGCAAGCCAGTCCTCGACGCCCTTCCGGTCGCCCAACATGATTTCGTCTTTGCGCGCCTTGACTTTCGCCATGTCCACGCTGACGGGTCCGGTCGCCACACCGTAATCGGCGCCGCGGCGCGCGAGGTGGGCGGCGTACGCGCTGGCCACCAGGGTCTTCGTCGGGATGCATCCGGTGTTCACGCAAGTGCCGCCGATGAGTTTGCGCTCCACCAGCGCGACGCGCTGCCCGGCAGCCGTCAGCCGCCCCGCCAGCGGTGGGCCGGCCTGCCCGGCGCCGACGATGATCGCGTCGAAATGCTCTGTCACTTAACCGCCGTCAGCAGGTACTCCGTCAGCACATGACCCGTGACCGCGGCGATGGCGAACCCGCCCGCGATCGCGACGGCGTCCTCGAGCAGCGCGATCGGCAGGTCCTTGCCGGCCACCGCGGCCAGCCGCTTGCGCGCCTGATACCCGCCCAGGGTGCCCAGCACCGCGCCGATGACGCCGGCTCCGAGCGCGGTGAACGTCCAGTGCGGCCACGCGCCCAGCGCCGCGCCCGCCAGTCCACCCGTGAGGATCCGGGCGGCGAAGATCGGCGCCGCCGTGCGGGCGGGCGTCTTGGGCAGCTTGTCGTTGACCAGTTCTCCGACCGCGAGAAGCGTGAAGACGATGACCGCGATGATGTTGGCCAGCCACGCCGCCCACGTGCCGTGCAGGTCGATCCAACCGAGGTAGGCGGCCCAGGCGACGACGGCGGGGGCCGTCAACGACCGCAACCCGGCGATGACGCCAATCAATAGGGCCAGCAGCAGAATAAGCGCGTGTGTCACGAGGACCCTCCTGGGAATCGAACAGCCCGGCAATGGTGAGGATGAGGGCCCATGGGGGTAACACGGGCGAACAGCCCTAGGCGGACGCTAACACAGCCGCGACCGCGGCACCCGTTCGATCAGAACCGGCAGAACCTGATGTCGGAAGCCAGAATGGCTTTGGCGCCGATGGCGGCCAACTCGTCCATGATCTCGTTGACGCCACGACGGGGCACCATCGCGCGGATCGCGACCCAGCCCGGATCGGCGAGCGGCGCGATGGTCGGTGACTCCAAACCCGGCGTGATCGCCGTGGCCTTGTCCAAGACGGAACGCGGGCAGTCATAGTCGAGCATCAGATATTGCTGCCCGAAGACCACCCCCTGGATCCGCGCCACCAGTTGATCGCGCGCCGCCTGCGTCCCGTTCGGGCCGTCCGGGCCGGCGCGCTCGATCAGCACCGCCTCGGAGTCGCACAGCGGATCCCCGAAGGCCACCAGGTCGTGCAGGCTCAGGGTGCGCCCGGAGCCGACCACGTCGGCGATGGCGTCGGCCACGCCGAGTTGCACAGAAATCTCCACCGCCCCGTCGAGTCGAATGACGGTCGCTTCAATACCGCGTTCCGCCAAATCTTTTCGGACCAGGTTGGGGTAGGCCGTCGCGATCCGCTTGCCGGCCAGATCCGCCGTCGTCCATTCACGTCCGGCCGGGCCGGCGTAGCGAAAGCTTGACGACCCGAAACCCAGCGCCAGCCTCTCGCGCACCGGCGCGTCCGAATCGCGGACCAGATCGCGTCCGGTGATGCCGAAATCCAGCTGCCCCGAACCCACATAGATCGCAATGTCTTTGGGCCGCAGGAAGAAGAACTCGACCTGGTTGACCGGGTCGATGACGGTGAGGTCCTTGGAATCGGTGCGACGGCGGTAGCCCGCCTCCGCGAGGATCTCGCTGGCCGGCTCGCTCAGCGTGCCTTTGTTGGGAACCGCGACCCGCAACATCGTCACAGCTTCCGGTAGACGTCGTCGAGCGACAAGCCACGCGCGATCATCAGGACCTGCGTCCAGTACAGCAACTGGCTGATTTCCTCGGCCAGCGCCTCGTCGGGTTCGTGTTCGGCCGCCAGCCACACCTCGCCGGCCTCCTCGAGGATCTTCTTGCCCAACCCGTGGACGCCGCCGTCCAGCGCGGCAACCGTCGCGCTGCCGGCCGGCCGGGTACGGGCGCGCTCGCCCAATTCGGCGAACAGATCCTCAAACGTCTTCACGGCCAGCGATTGTTTCACGCGGCGGCGAGCAAAGTCACGGCGGTTTCCGCCGGTGACGTTTTGAGCCGCCGGTCAGTCGAACCCGGCGAGCGTCATGCGCAGCGCCTCTTCGAGCTGAACGTGAAACTCCGGCCCGTCGGGGGGCTGGGTGAGCCAGCGATCGATGACGAATTTGGCTGTGGCCAAGCTGGTGTGCACCAACAGCGCGGGGCGGATGTCTGCCGCAGCGTCGACGCCCATGCGGGACGCCACTTGCTCGACGAATTCGCGATGTTCGGTCTCGGTGACCAGCACCGATTGGCTCAACAACCGCGGGGCGGTGGCGACGGCCTGGCGCCAGGTATCCAGCGTCTGGACTTCGATGACCTCTTTGGCGCGCGCGACAAACAACCGGATCAACGCCTCGACCGGTGACTCGTCCGGTGGTCTCGCGCTGTAGGACTCGACGATCTCGGCGCTGGCCTCCCGGACGGGACCGACCAGCAGGCTCTCCTTGGTGGGTGCGTACCGGAAATAGGTGCTGATCGATACGCCGGCCGCCGCGGCGATGTCCTCGGTCGTCACCGCGTCGAAGCCGCGTTCGGCGAAAAGCCGCTGGGCAGTCTGCTGGATCTGCGAAACTAGCTCAGCACGCCGACGGTCTCGCAACGAGCCGGTGTTTGCTGAGGGCATGCTTTCACCTTCGTCAATCCGCCATTTCAGCCGATGATGGCGCTCAACGGCGATCCAGATGAGTGACTCTACACTATTGAAAGGTCCTATCAAGTAGGCTAGTGTGACTCAGCACACGCCTATGAGCTGCGAAGTTACGTAACCTGATAAGGCTATTTTAGTGAAGTTAGGCTCCACGGGCTCCGATCCCCTCTGCTCGGCGGTCAGGACGTATTGGTTCGCAATGACGGGTGCCGTGAGTTTGCTAGACATACGACTAATAGCCACGCGATGACGACTGGACACGACGGCGTCACCGCCATCCAGGAATGGTCGATCGGGTACGTCAAACGTCACCCCGTCGCGTCACTGACCACCGTCGGCGAACAGTTCGTGTTGGGCGTGCGCACCGCGCAATATTTCTTCTTCGACCTGATGACGGGGCGATTCCAATGGCAGGAGTTCGTCCGCCAGGGCGCGTTCATGGCCGGCACCGCCGTGTTGCCGACGATCCTGGTGTCGCTGCCGATCAGCGTCACCCTGTCCATCCAGTTCGCCCTGCTGGCCGGCCAGGTCGGAGCCACGTCGCTGGCCGGCGCCGCCAGCGGCCTCGCGGTCATCCGGCAGGGCGCGTCGCTGGTGGCGGCCGTGCTGATGGCATCGGCCGTCGGTTCGGCCATCACCGCCGACCTGGGCTCGCGAACCATGCGCGAAGAAACCGACGCGATGGAGGTGATGGGCGTCTCGGTGATTCGCCGTCTGGTGGTCCCCCGCTTCGCCGCCGCGGTGATGATCGGCGTGGCCCTCACCGGCGTGGTGTGCTTCGCCGGCTTCTTCGCGAGCTACATGTTCAACGTGTACTTCCAGAACGGGGCGCCGGGCAGCTTCGTATCGACGTTCGCCTCGTTCGCGACGACCGACGACATGATTCTGGCGCTGGTCAAGGCGGTCGTGTTCGGCGCCATCGTGGCCATCGTGTCGAGCCAGAAAGGCTTGTCCACCAAGGGCGGACCGACCGGCGTCGCGAACTCGGTGAACGCGGCGGTCGTCGAGGCCATCCTGCTGCTGATGATCGTCAACGTCGCGATCAGCCAGCTCTACATCATGTTGTCGCCCAGGACGGGGCTGTGACATGACGGCGTCCGCCTATCAACCGTTCGCACCGATTTCGGTCCCGCTCGTCCGGCTCTACCGCCGGGGCAAGATACCCATCATCCGGCTCGGGCACTTGCTGGTCTTCTTCGTCCGGGCGCTCGTCGCGGTCCCGCTCGCCCTGCGCCAGTACCGGGGCGAGTTCCTGCGGCTGCTGTCGAACATCACTTGGGGAAACGGCTCGATCGTGGTGGGCGGCGGCACCGCCGGCGTGGCCGTCGTGCTCGGCATGACGGTCGGGGCGCTCGTCGGAATCGAGGGCTACAACTTCCTGGATCTGCTCGGCCTGGGGCCCGCCACCGGCTTCGTCTCGTCGTTGGTCAACACCCGGGAGCTGGCCCCCTTGATGGCATCGCTGGCCTTCGCGATGCAGGGTGGCTGCCGCTTCACCGCCCAGCTCGGGTCCATGCGCATCGCCGAAGAGATCGATGCGATGGAATCGATTGCGATCCGGCCGATCCCGTACCTGGTAACCACCCGACTGATCGCCTCGGTGGTCGCGATCGTCCCGCTGTACGCGGCGTGCCTGGCGATCGGATACCTGAGCACACAAGTGGTGGTGGGATTGGGCAGCGGCGGGTCGACCGGTTCCTACCTGCACTACTTCACGCTGATGCTGGCCGGGCAGGACATCGTCTATTCGTTGATCAAGGCCGTCATCTTCGTCTGGATCGCCTCCACGATCCAGTGTTACTACGGGTATTACGCGGGCGGCGGACCGGAGGGCGTCGGGGTCGCCGCGGGTCACGGCATGCGGGCCAGCATCACCGTCGTGATCATCGTGAACATGCTGCTCACCATGGCGCTCTGGGGCGTCGACTCCGGCGCACGGTTCGGCGGGTAGGCCGGCGGAACATGCCGAATTCCTTTGAGCTGGACGGGCGCGGCCCGTCCGACCGGCAGCTGTTCGGCATCGGCATTGCGGTGGTGGTGGTCGCCGCCCTGCTGACCACCGCGATGTTGGTCAAATCCACTGGCAGACTGAACGAATACGTGCGCGTGGTCGCCGACCTGGTGAACGTGGGCGACGGCCTGCCGCAGAAGTCGGACGTCAAATACCACGGCGTGCTGGTCGGCATGGTCAACGGCGTCGTGCCCGCGGCGCACGGCAACCCCAACTATGTCCACATCGACCTCAAGGAGGAATTCGCCGGATCGATACCGGCCAACGTGACCGCGCGCGTGGTGCCCAGCAATGTGTTCGCCGTGTCGTCGGTTCAGTTGGTGGGCAACGGCCCCGGCGCGACCATTCGCGACGGCACGCACATTCCGGAGGACAGGCGGCTTCCGACCGTGTTGTTCCAAACGACCGTGACCAAGCTGCGCGACCTGCTCGCGGCGGCGGGCCGCGACCGGGACGACCGGTCGGTGGGAATCCTGGCCGCACTGGGCGCCGCCACCGACCACCGGCGCGTCAGCCTCCTGCACGCCGGCGCGCAATTGAATCGCCTTCTCGACCAGCTCAATTCGATCGTCGGCACCGACACCGGCCCCTCGACGGTGTCCGCCCTGCTGGATGCGACTCGCGGGCTGGCGCAGACCGCCCCCGATCTTCTCGACGCACTGCACCAGGCCGTCGAACCGATGCGGACCTTCGCCGAGACGCGCGGGCAACTCGCCGCGCTGCTGTCCGGCGCCGACAACACGGTCGGCACCACGCGCCAATCGTTGGGCAACCACATCGATCAACTCATCGGCATCACAACCGATTTCACGCCCGTGCTCGGCGTGCTGGCGCAGAAGTCCAACAACTTCGTGCCCGCCGTCGCCAAGCTGGACAACCTGGCCAACCAGTTCATGGAGCAGGTCTGGAACCCGGAGACCAACCTCGGCAACATGCGCGCGATGCTGACGTTCACGCCCAGTTCCACCTACACCCGCGCCGACTGCCCTCATTACGGCGACCTGAAGGGGCCCAGCTGTTTCACCGCGCCGCTGATCCCGGTGCGGCCCGATCTGCCCGATGTCCTGCTGCCGCAGAATTATCAGCCGCCCAAGGACCTGGCCCCGCCCCCGGGCACCGTCATCGGCCCGGACGGAAATCTCGTCGCCGTTGGTCCGCCGCTGATCAACCCGAATCCCAACCTGGCCGATCCCAATCCCCCGCTGCCCGCGGGGATCACGCCGTCTCCGCCCGTGCCCGGAAGCGCGAACCCCGACAACCCGTCGCCGGGGGCGCCCGCCACGCCGCAGCCGCACGAACCGTGGGTAGCCCCGGTGGCGCCCAAGGCGCCGTGGATCCCGCAGGCCTCATTCGGCGGGAACGTGGGACCCGTTGGGAGCCAATACGAACGGAACATGTTGGGCGTGATCACCGGTTCGCCGGCGACCGCGGCCACCGAGCTGCTGTTGGGACCGGTCGCACGTGGCACCACGGTGTCCATCACCCATGCGCCGGCCCATCCAGCCGGGGACGCCAAATGAGGTGCTCATGAAGTTTCGAGGCCCGCTCATCGCGTTGACCCTGTTCATGGTGGTCTCGTTTACGCTGACGTGGCTGGTGTACGTGAGCCTGCGGCGTGACGTGGCCGGCGACACCGCCAGGTATTCGGCGGTGTTCAGCGACGTGTACGGGCTGCGCGAAGGCGACGACGTCCGGATGGCCGGGGTGCGCGTCGGCCGGGTCGAAAAGATCGAGCTCGACGGTAATCTCGCGAAGGTCTCGTTCGTGGTGCAGCAGGAGCAACGGCTGTTCGGAAACACCCTCGCGTCGGTCACCTACCAGAACATCGTCGGCCAGCGTTACCTCGGACTGTCGTTGGGCAAGGAAGGCAGCCCGCAGCTGCTCCCGCCGGGCAGCACGATTCCGCTGGAACGCACCGAACCCTCCTTCGACGTCACCACGCTGCTGAACGGCTACGAACCGTTGTTCAGCCTGCTGAACCCCCACGACGCCGACAACCTCACCAAGGGCATCATCGCCTCGCTGCAAGGCGACACGTCATCGCTGACCACGCTGGTCGGCCAGACCTCCACGCTCACCGAGACATTCGCGGGCCGGGACCAGGCCCTCGGCAGCGTGATCACCAATCTGAACAAGGTGATGGCCAACCTCGCCCAGCAGAACGACAACCTCGACGGGGTCATTACCCAAACCCGCAGTGTCGTCGGCGAGCTCGACGTCCGGCGGCAGGCCCTGGTCGACTCGGTGGGTTCGCTGGCCCGGGTGACCGGCCGGCTGTCGGCCTCGGCGACGGACGTGTATCCGGCCCTGCGCGAATTCATCGACCGCCAGCCCGGTGCCACCAAACACATCATGGAGGTCGAACCGCAGGTGGCGTTCTTCGGCGACAACATCCCGCTGCTGCTGAAGGGGCTGGCCCGGGTCGGCAACCAGGGCGCCTATGGCAATGCCTACGTGTGCGACGTGAACTTCATGGGGTTCTTCCCCGGCCTCAACGATGTGGTGCCGATCATCGTCAATGCCGCCACGCCGGGCAACAAAGCGTGGCACAGCCCGAGATGCAGGAGCACGGCCGATGGCTGACGCGTCCGTATGGCAGCGGATGAAGAACCGTCCGCTGGAAAGCTACAACAAGACCTGGCTGGGGTTCATCGCCGTCGCGGTGGTCGCGGTGGTCATCGCGGTCATGCTGCTCGTCCACGCGCTCGGCGCCGGATACCGGCACTACACCGCCGAGTTCCTGCAAGCCGCCTCGCTGCGGGCCGGCAACCCGATCGTGGTCGCCGGCATCCCGGTGGGCAACGTCACCAGCATGAAACTCGTCGGCGACCACGTCGAGGCGGGGCTGAAGATCCGGGACAACATCGCGCTCGGGAAGGATTCCCGCGCGCAGATCAAGGTGACCACCATCTTGGGTTCGCGGTACCTCGCGCTGGAACCCAGCGGTCCGGCGCACCTGCCCAACAACACCTTCGACCTGCGGCACACCGAGGTGCCCTATGACCTGCAAGCCGCGCTGCAGGACGCCACCACCACGTTCGAGCAGGTCGACTCCGACCGGTTCGCGCAATCGCTGGCGGTGCTCGGCAAGCAGCTCGAAGGACTGCCGGCGGTTGTGCCGCAGGCGATTTCGAACATCCACACGCTGTCGTCGATCATCGCGGTGCGCCGCGACCAGTTGGGCCAGCTCCTGCGCAGCACCGAGCAGGTGACCAACACGTTGCGGCGCCAACAGGCCGACATCGGCACCCTGGTCAACCAGGGCCAAGACCTGCTGGGCCAATTCGTCGCGCGGCGAGCGGTTTTCCACGCGATGATGCAATCCCTGTCGAGCCTGGTCGACACCATGAGCCAGGTCGTAATCAGCGACCGGCCGGCTCTGGACGCGCTGATCAAGGACATGCGTGACTTCACCAACCTGATGTCCGCGCACGACGACCTGCTGCACAGCATGCTGCAAACCAGCCCGATCTTCTTCCGGGAGGCCGCCAACCTAACGGGTGACGGGAACGCGATCAACTTCAACGCGCCCAACGTCCCGGCGATCGACTCGTGGATGTGCGCAATCAGCGGCCGCGCCAAGCAGTTCGGCATGATCCAATATTTCAAGGACTGCAAGTGAAGGGGCTCGCGTCGAAATCGGTGGCCATCATCGCGGCCCTGGCGGCGATCGCCGCAGTCGCCGGCATCGGCTGGTGGTGCTTCGGTTCCGACGAGGACACGATCACCGTGACCGCCCAGTTCGACAGCGCCGCAGGCCTCTACGAGGGCAACGAGGTGGCGGTCCTCGGCATGCCGGTCGGCAAGATCACCAAGATCACCGCCAAGGGCGGCTACGTCGAAGTCGATTTCACCGTCGACCGCCACGTCCAAGTTCCGGCCACCGCGCAGGCCGTCACCGTGTCAACCTCCATCCTCACCGACCGGCAGATCGAACTCACACCGCCGTATCACGGCGGACCGACCCTGCAAAACCACGACACCATCGGATTGCCCCGGACCAAGACGCCCGTCGAATTCAGCAGCGTCCTCAACGTTTTGGACAAGGTGACCAAGTCGCTCGAGGGCGACGGCCGCGGCGGCGGGCCGATCGCCGACGTGCTGAACGGCGGCACCCAGGTCGTCGACGGCAACGGGGAAAGAATCAAGTCCGCGCTCGGCGAGCTGTCCAAGGCGCTGCGCCTGTCCAGCGACGGCGGTGCGGCGACCCGCGAGCAGATCACCACGATCGTCAGGAACATCAGCTCCCTGTTCGACGCCGTGGCCGCCAACGACACCAAGCTGCGCGAATTCGCCTCCACCATCCACCAAGTCAGCCAGGTCATGGCCGACGAGGACCTCGGCAGCGGCAGCACGGGACGGAAACTCGACGCACTGATCCAGCGGGCCGGCGACCTGCTCGACGCCAACCGCGACAACATCAAGCAGACCGCGCTGAACGGCAACGCCACGCTGCAGATGGTGACCGACCAGCGGCGCGACCTGGCCGAGCTCCTGGACCTGGCTCCGCTGGTGGCCGACAACGCCTACAACATGATCGACCGGTCCAACGGCAGCGTCCGCGCACGCTTCCTGACGGATCGGTTGCTCTTCGATAGCCAGTACACGAAAGAGATCTGCAACCTGATGGGCCTTCGGCAGCTGGGCTGCAGCACCGGGACGATCCAGGACTTCGGCCCAGATTTCGGTTTGACCTACGTGCTGGACGGCATGGCCGCGATGGGGCAGAAATGATCACCGTGGGCCCGCGGGGCCTGCTGGCGGCGGTGGCCGCGGCGATGGTGACCGCCGGATGCGCCACGAACGGCCTTGCCAGCCTGCCCCTTCCGGCCCCCGGCCTGGGTTCGGGAGGCTACTCGCTGAACGCCGTGTTCTCCAACGCACTCAACCTGCCGATGAACGCCAAGGTGAAACTCGCCGGCGCCGACGTGGGGCAGCTCGAGTCGATGGTCGCGCGCAACTACACCGCGGTCACCCGGCTCCGCATCAGGGACGGCGTGCAACTGCCCCGGGAGAGCACCGCCGAATTGCGGACCGCGACACCGCTGGGCGACGTGTTCGTCGCCCTGAAGCCGCCGGCCGCCGGCGAGCCGGACGCACCACTGTTGAAGGACGGCGACACTATCGGCCTGGACTCGACGGCGGCCGCCGCGACCGTCGAGTCGGTGTTGAGCTCGGCGGCGATTCTGGTGAACGGCGGGGCGGTACGCAATTTCACCAACATCATCAACGGTTTCGGCAAGGCGACCGGCGACCAGGGCCAGGCGTTCGGCGACATGATCCGCAAGTCCAACGAGCTGCTCGGAACGCTGGACTCGCGGTCCGATCAGATCTCGACCGCGTTGACCCAATTGTCGCGCCTGGCCGATGAACTCGACGCCAAGGACCAAACCATCAGCGAGCTGATGGCGGCCGCCCGTCCCGCCACTTCGGCCCTGGCCGACAACACCGCCCAGCTCTCCGACCTGGCCGTGCAGGTGGGCGACACCTCCCGGCTGCTGGCCCGGTTCCCGTCGATCGGCGGGACCGACACCAGCGGCCGCAGCATCATCCGCGACCTGAACACGGTCGCCGGGGCCGCCAATGACGTTGCGGTGAGCCCCGACACCAGCTGGCTGGCGCTGAACCGGCTGATCCCGCCATTGGTCAAATCGACCGCCGGCAACTCGATTTCGGTGAACGTGGGTGTGGACAAGATCATGCTGGGATCGCTTCCCGATATCGGATTCCCCGGCGACATCGGACTGCACGGCCCGCACCACTACAACGTGAACCTGCTCGTCGGCACCCTCAAGTACACCCTGTGGCGGCTGCAGGAACGCGTGGTCGGCCGCGGGCCGAATTCGCCTCAGGTTCCGGTCATTCCGGACCCGAATATCCCCGGCCAAATCGACGTTGCCCCCGGACCGCCGCAGGGACCGCACCCATGATCGACAACGTCGCCAACGTCATCGTCCGGGCGGTGCGCACCGGCCACCGGCAGCAGGTCTGGCTGTCGGTGGCCGGCTTGGCGCTCATACTGGTCGTCGCCACCGCGTACCTGCTCATCGGCGCGCTGCGGGTGAAGCCCTTCGCCACGGCGTACCGCGTCACCGTGCAGCTGCCGGAATCCGGCGGCTTGCTGCCTAACCAGGACGTCGCGCTACGGGGAGTGCGCGTCGGCCGGGTCGAGTCGCTGAGGATCACCGACAACGGCGTCAACGCCATCGCCAGCATCACGTCGAACGTGCGGATACCGGCCAACAGCGTGGTGCACGTCTCGGCGCTGTCGCCGGCCGGCGAGCAATACATCAACTTCGAGGCCGCATCGGACGCCGGGCCGTATCTACACGACGGCAGCCTCATCACCTCCGACCGCGCCACGGTTCCGGTCAGCCTCGCGCAATTGCTCGGTGACGCCGACGGGCTGCTGGCCCAGGTCGACCCGCACAAGGTCGAGCTGATCAAGAAGGAACTGAGCCTGAGCAAGGACGGCCCGGCGAAGCTGACTGCGATCGTCGACGGCGGCACGTTCCTGCTTTCCACGCTCGATTCGGTGCTGCCTCAAACCACCAGCATCATCAAGACGAGCCGGGTCGTGCTCACGCTGGCGAGCGACAAGAACGCCGGGCTGGGCGCTGCCGCAACGGAACTCGACCGAACGCTGACCGGCGTGGCCAGGATGCAGGCCGGCTATCGCCGCTTGACCGGGCAAACCCCGCGCACGCTTTCCGCGGTCGACAACCTGTTCACCGACAACTCCGACACCATGGTGCAGCTGCTGGGCAGCATGGCGACCATGTCGCAGCTGCTCTATCTACGCGTTCCGGCGCTCAACGCACTGTTCCCCGATTACCGTGGGTCCGTGTTGGACGCGGTGACAAGCGCATTTCACGATCACGGGGTCTGGGCCACGGCCGACTTGTACCCGCGCTACGTCTGCGACTACGGGACGCCGTCGCACGCCTCCTCCGCCGCCGACTACTACGAGCCGTTCATGTACACCTACTGCCGCGACGACGACCCCGCGGTCTCGATCCGGGGAGCCAAGAACGCGCCGCGGCCGGGCGGCGACGACACCGCCGGACCCCCGCCTGGTGCGGACCTGGGCCGTCTCACCGATCCGACCCCGCGTGGTCGCTACACGATTCCCACCCCCTACGGCGGTCCGCCCCTGCCGATCGAACCGCCGCACTAAGCCGTCAACCCCCATCTCGAGGAGCTCATCGTGATCGTGACCACCAAGAAGAACCCGAAGGCCGAGGCGCGCGTCGACGTGGATCCGGATGACGAAAGCCGTTTGGCCGCAACCGAAGACACCGAGGAGGTGGGCGTCGACGAGCAACCCGACGAAGAAGACGGGGTGCTGCTCAAAGGCAAGCCTCGCCAGACCGAGCACGGGCGCCGCTGGAAGCGCTACCTGCGCCGCGGCGTGCTGCCGGCGCTACTCGTTGCCTCGCTTGCCGTCTCGGGATTCCTCGGCTGGCGGCAATGGCAGGAACATCAAGTCAAACTCGCCGGCGAGCAGGCCCAGCAGGCCGCCATCGCCTACGCGCAGGTGCTGACGAGCATTGACTCGAACAAGGTCGACGACAACTTCAGGCAGGTCCTCGACGGCGCGACGGGCGAGTTCAAGGACATGTACACCCAATCCAGCGTCAAACTGCGGCAGCTCCTGATCGACAATAAGGCGACGGCGCACGGTGTGGTGGTCGACTCGGCGATCCAGTCCGAATCCACCAGCAAGGTCGTCGTGCTCGTCTTCATCGACCAAACCGTCACCAACACCGCGGCACCCGACCCGCGCATCGACCGCAGCCGGATCAAGATGACCATGGAGAAGGTCGATGGTCGCTGGCGGGCAAGCAAAGTCCAACTCCTCTGAGCCGGGCGGAGGCACCTGATGCTGAAGAGACTGTCGGCGGCGTTCGTATTGGTCGCGGCGACAACGGTTCCCACCGCGCCCACCGCGCACGCATCCGCCCCGTCGTTCTGCGGTGAACTGGGCGGTGACTGGGACGGCCAGTACTGCCACACCTCGGTGACATCGGAACGCAACGCCGTGCGGGACATCAAGGTCGCCGTGCCCGACGACCTGGTCGACAACCCGACCACCGGCCCGGTGATCCGCGACTACCTGCACACCCTGGTCAACAATTGGAAGACCGCCAACGCCCACATGGCGGCCGACAGCTACGGCGAGGAGAACTTCGAAGTTTTCCGGCACGGGAACCTGCTCAGCGCCGTATTCCACGAGGACTACCACGCCGACGGCCCGAAGCCTAACAACGCCTACCGCACCTTCACGTTCGACATGGCCAGCGGCCGGCGGATGCAGCTGGCGGACCTGACGACGTCGAACCCGCTGACCGCAATTCCCCCACTGGCCCAACCGTTTATCGAAACGGCGCTCAATCGGGCGCCCCCGCCCCATGATCCAGGCACCTACCCGTTCGTGGTCGACCGCTGGACGCCGGACAAGGTCTACTCCGGGGCCTACAAGGCGTGGGCGTTGACGCCCGACGAGCTGATCCTCTACATGCCCGACTACCCGGTAGGACACGACGAGCCGCTCAACTTCACCCCCGGCCTCATGCAGTGGTTCATGGATGGGGGCACCGTGCAGGCGCACATTCCGCTGTCGGCCCTGGCGCCGGTGCTGCGCGTCTAGCTCCGCGGCTCCGGGGTTGTCTCAGTTGGCCTTTCGACGGTGCAGGTCGATCGATATCACGTCGGCCGCATGTTCGCTGCGGATTACCTGACCGTCGTCCCCTGTGGCCGCGCGGCTGCTGCGGGCCGAGAATCGGACGCTTGTCGCCAGATCGCTGTAGTCCCAGGCCAAATCGCCGACTTCGCGTTTCGCGCGGCCGAGCGCGGTACACAGCGCTCCGACGATGCGCCGGACGTGCAGGACCGTGACATTGACGGTCTCCACGGCGATGTCGGCAATGCGGTTCAACTCTCGCTCCAGCATGAACGTCTCTCCCCCTGAATCTTCCCCTGAGTTTAGGCTCAGTCCTCCGGGTTGTAGCCGAGATTGGGGGCGAGCCAGCGCTCCGCTTCCTGCAGCGTCCAGCCCTTGCGCTTCGCGTAATCGGCGACCTGGTCCTGGCCCAGCCGGCCGACCACGAAGTACTGCGACTGCGGGTGCGAGAAATACCAGCCGCTGACTGCCGCGCCGGGCCACATCGCCATCGACTCGGTCAGCTCGATGCCGGTTCGCTCCTTGACGTCCATCAACTTCCAGAGCGTCACCTTCTCGGTGTGCTCCGGGCAGGCTGGGTAGCCGGGCGCGGGCCGGATTCCCCGGTACTTCTCGTCGATGAGCGCCTCGTTGTCCAGCTGCTCGTCGGGCTGAAATCCCCAGAACTCCTTGCGGACCCGCTGGTGCATCCGTTCGGCGAACGCCTCGGCCAGCCGGTCGGCGACCGACTCCAGCAGGATCGCGCTGTAGTCGTCGAGGGCCGCCTTGAATTCGGCGATCTTCTCCTGGCTGCCGAGCCCCGCGGTGACGGCGAAGGCGCCGATGTAGTCGGCCTGCCCGGTGTCCTTGGGCGCGATGAAGTCGCCCAGCGACCGGTTGGGGATGCCGTCGCGGTGCTCGCCCTGCTGGCGCAGGTTGTGCAGGGTGGTCAGCACCTCGGTGCGGGTGTCGTCGGTGTAGACCTCGATGTCGTCCCCGACGGCGTTAGCGGGGAAGAAGCCGATCACGCCGTTGGCGGTCAGCCACTTCTCCTTGATCAGGGTGTCGAGCATCTGCTGGGCGTCGTCGTACAGCTTGCGGGCGGCCTCGCCGGACGCCGGGTTGTTGAGGATGTCGGGGAAGCGGCCCTTCATCTCCCAGGCGTTGAAGAAGGGCTGCCAGTCGATGTACTCCCGCAGCTCGGCGAGGTCGTAATCGTGGAACTCGCGCACGCCAAGGCCTTGGGCCGGAACCGGCGGCGTGTAGCCGTTCCATTCGATCGGCGTGCGGTTCGCGCGGGCCTTTTCCAGCGTGAGCATCGGCCGCTCGTTCTTCTGCGAATGCCGTTCGCGCAGCGACGCGTAGTCCTTCTCGGTGGCCTCCAGCAGGGGACCACGCTGCTTGTCGTCGAGCAGCGCGGCCGCGACGGGCACCGAGCGGGACGCGTCCTTGACCCAGACCACCGGACCGCTGCGACGCGGCGATATCTTCACGGCGGTGTGGGCGCGCGAGGTGGTCGCGCCACCGATCAGCAGCGGAATCTCCAGCCCCTGCCGCTCCATCTCGACGGCGAAGTTGGTCATCTCGTCCAGCGACGGGGTGATCAGCCCGGACAGCCCGATGATGTCGGCGTCGTGCTCCTTGGCCGCGGCGAGGATCCTGTCGGCGGGCACCATCACACCGAGGTCGATCACCTCAAAGTTGTTGCACTGCAGGACGACCCCGACGATGTTCTTGCCGATGTCGTGGACGTCACCTTTCACGGTCGCCATCACGATGGTGCCGTTGGTGTCCTTGGCAGCAGCCGTGCCGTTCTGCTCTTTCTCTTGTTCGATGAACGGCAGCAGGTACGCGACGGCCTTCTTCATCACCCGGGCCGACTTCACCACCTGGGGCAAAAACATCTTGCCCGAGCCGAACAGGTCGCCGACGACGTTCATCCCGTCCATCAGCGGGCCCTCGATCACCTCGATCGGGCGGCCGCCCGCGGCGGCGATCTCGGCCCGCAGTTCCTCGGTGTCCTCATCGACGTGGGCGTCGATGCCCTTGACCAGGGCGTGCGTGATCCGCTCGCGCACTGGGAGATTGCGCCATTCGGCGGTCGCCGGGCCCTCGCTTTGCTCCGATTTGTTGAACCGCTCGGCGATCTCCAACAGCCGTTCGGCCGCGTCCTCACGGCGGTTCAGCACGACGTCCTCGATGCGGTCGCGCAGCTCGGGGTCGATCGAGTCGTAGGGCACCAGCGCGCCGGCGTTGACGATGCCCATGTCCAGGCCGGCCTTGATGGCGTGGTACAGAAACACCGCGTGGATCGCCTCGCGGACCGGGTTGTTGCCCCGGAACGAGAACGACACGTTGGAGATGCCGCCGGAGATGTGCACTCCCGGAAGGTTTTCCTTGATCCAGGCGCAGGCCTCGATGAAGTCGATGCCGTAGGTCGCGTGCTCCTCGATGCCGGTGGCCAGCGCGAAGCAGTTCGGGTCGAAGATGATGTCCTCGGGCGGGAAGCCGACCTGTTCGGTCAGGATCCGGTAGGCGCGCCCGCAGATCTCCTTGCGCCGCTCCAGGTTGTCGGCCTGACCCTGTTCATCGAAGGCCATCACGACGACGGCGGCGCCGTATTTGCGGCACAGCCGCGCCTCGCGGATGAACTTCTCCTCGCCCTCCTTCATGGAGATCGAGTTGACGATCGGCTTGCCCTGCACGTTCTTCAGGCCCGCCTCGATGACCTCCCACTTGGAGGAGTCGATCATCACCGGCACGCGGCTGATGTCCGGCTCGGCCGCGATCAGCTTGGTGAACCGGTCCATCGCGGCGACGCCGTCGATCATGCCCTCGTCCATGTTGATGTCGATGACCTGCGCGCCGACCTCGACTTGCTGCAGCGCGACCGACAGCGCGGTGTCGTAGTCCTCGGCCTTGATCAGGTTGCGGAACCGGGCCGAGCCGGTGATGTTGGTGCGCTCACCGATGTTGACGAACAGGGAGTCCTCGGTGATGTTGAGCGGCTCCAGGCCGGCGAGCCGGGTGGCCGTTTCGATTTGCGGCACCTCGCGCGGCGCCTTACCCTCGACGACCTTGGCGATCTCGGCGATGTGCGGCGGCGCCGTCCCGCAGCAGCCACCGACCAGGTTGACCAAGCCGGCCTCGGCGAAGTCGGCGATGTAGCCGGCCTGACGCTCCGGTGTCTCGTCGTACTCCCCGAATGCATTGGGCAATCCCGCATTTGGATAACAGGAGACGAAGGTGTCCGCGATCCGCGCCATCTCGGCGATGTAAGGCCTCATCTCCGGCGCGCCAAGGGCGCAGTTGAGGCCGACCGCTAGCGGCTTGGCGTGCCGGATCGAGTTCCAGAAAGCCTCCGTGACCTGACCGGACAGTGTCCGCCCGGACGCGTCGGTGATGGTGCCCGAGATGATCACCGGCCAGCGGCGTCCACGATCCTCGAACAGCGTCTCGACGGCGAACACCGCCGCCTTCGCGTTCAGTGAGTCGAAGATCGTCTCGATGATGAGCAGGTCGGCACCACCGTCGACCAGGCCGTTGGCGGCCTCCAGGTAGGCGGCGACCAGTTGGTCGTAGGAGACGTTGCGGGCGCCGGGGTCGTTGACGTCCGGCGAGATCGACGCGGTGCGCGTGGTCGGGCCGATGGCGCCGGCGACGTAGCGGGGCTTCTCCGGGGTGCTGAACTCGTCGGCGGCCGCCCGGGCCAGGGCGGCACCGGCGTAGTTCAGCTCGTAGGCCAGGTCCTGCATGCCGTAATCGGACAGGGAGATCGCGTTCGCGTTGAACGTGTTGGTTTCCAGGATGTCGGCGCCGGCCTCGAGGTACTCGCGGTGGATGCCCTCGATGATCTGCGGCTGGGTCAGGTTGAGCAGGTCGTTGTTGCCCTGCAGGGCGGTCGGCCACTCGGTGAACCGGTCGCCGCGATAGCCGGCCTCGTCCGGCCGGTCGCGCTGGATCGCCGTCCCCATCGCGCCGTCGATCACCACGATCCGCTCACGGAGAGCGGCCGACAGTTCGTCGGTGCAGTCGGGACGGATGTTGGGCACGAAGCTCTCTGGCTCTGGCGCCTTTACAGGGACGGTCACGTGCATTCCTTCCGTAGCGGAAGGCGTCCTTGACTCTGCCGAGCGTGGCGGACACCGGTGGGAGCCGGATCCGTTGCAACGCCTCTCGACCCAAAAAAGTCTACGTCGTCCCCCGATCGACGTTTGGACGCCCAACTCATCGCCGCGATCGGCAGCCTGCGGATCCTGCCTGCGACGTGGTAGTTACCAAGGTTAACCAGTGTGAAGCCGAACGTATTTCGCCCTGATCGCGTCGGCGCCGGTTGCTGATGTCGTCGAGGGTCAGAACGGCACGCACCCCACAAGGATAGTCGTCCTATGGAATGCCCTTGAACGGTTGATGGGACCCTGCCCACAACGCCGAACATCGGCCGCAAAGGCCGTACGCTGATTCTGTGACCCCATCCGATGGCCCACCGTTTGGGAAAGCCGCACTGCCCGAACTGCACGACACCATCGTCGTGGCGGCGTTCGAGGGCTGGAACGACGCCGGCGACGCGGCCAGTGATGCCCTCGAGCACCTCGAGGCCATCTGGGAAGCCGACCCGATCCTGGAGATCGACGACGAGGCGTACTACGACTACCAGGTGAATCGGCCCGTCATTCGGCAGGTCGACGGGGTCACCCGGGAGCTGGTGTGGCCGGCCATGCGGATCTCGCACTGCCGGCCGCCGGGCAGCGACCGCGACGTCGTGTTGATGCACGGCGTGGAACCCAACATGCGCTGGCGCACCTTCTGCGCCGAATTGGTCGCCATCGCCGACAAGCTCAACGTGGACACCGTGGTCATCCTCGGTGCCCTGCTGGCCGACACGCCGCACACCCGGCCGGTCCCGGTCTCGGGCGCCGCCTACTCCCCCGAATCGGCGAAACGATTCGGGCTCGAGGAGAGCCGCTACGAGGGGCCCACCGGCATCGCCGGGGTTTTCCAGGACGCCTGCGTCGCCGCCGGGATCCCCGCCGTGACTTTTTGGGCGGCGGTACCGCACTACGTGTCGCAGCCACCCAACCCGAAGGCGACGGTGGCGCTGCTGCGCCGCGTCGAGGACGTGCTCGACATCGAGGTGCCGCTGGCCGACCTGCCGACCGACGCCGAGGAGTGGGAGCAGGCCATCACCGAGATGGCCGCAGAGGACGAGGACCTGGCCGAGTACGTGCAGTCGCTGGAACAGCGTGGCGACGCCGAGGTCGACATGAACGAGGCCCTGGGCAAGATCGACGGCGACGCGCTGGCCGCGGAGTTCGAGCGCTACCTGCGCCGACGGCGGCCCGGCTTCGGGCGCTAGCCCTGCTAGCGGCGATCGCAAGCGCGGCGTAGCCGGGCGCGGCGGGTCGCCGCCATCGAACCTAGCGGCGATCGCAAGCGCGGCGTAGCCGGGCGCCGGGTCGCCGCCATCGAACCTAGGCCTTCTTGCCCAGGCCCTGGTTGTAGGCGCTGGTGGAGCGCCCGAGCGCGACGACCTGGGCGTCCAGTTGGGGCAACAGCTCCGCGGTGGGCTTGTGCAGGGGCAGCTCCCCGGCCGGGGTGGACAGCACGGGCTTGATCCACCGGAAGAGGGCCACCCAGCGCGGGCAGTAGATCCGGGTCCGACGGGCCTCGATGCCCTTGACGAACGCGTCCGCGCACT
This sequence comes from Mycobacterium scrofulaceum, assembly GCF_001667885.1. Taxonomy (GTDB): domain Bacteria; phylum Actinomycetota; class Actinomycetes; order Mycobacteriales; family Mycobacteriaceae; genus Mycobacterium; species Mycobacterium scrofulaceum_C. The sequence goes on from NZ_LZJW01000083.1 coordinate 23,735, forward strand.
TGTCGACGGTGGTGGTCTTGTTCAGCGGCCATGGGAAGCTGCTGAGCAGCTTGCCGAAGGCCGGCAGGTCGGCCTCGGTGTCGCGGACCAGGGCGGTGTCGATCCACGACATGTGCGACGAACCGACGCTGACGCCGCGGTGGGCGACCTCCAGCCGCAGCGCGTTGGCGAAGATTTCGACGGCGGCCTTAGACGCGTTGTAGGGGGCCAGGCCCGGACACGCGGCGTAGGCGGCCAGCGACGAAACGATGAGCACGTAGCCGCGGCGCTCGATCACCGAGGGCAGCGCCGCGCGCACGGTGTTGAACACGCCCAGCACGTTGATGTCCATCACCCGCTTGAACGCCTCGGGATCGACCTGCTGCACCGACCCATAACTGGCGATGCCGGCGTTGGCGACCACGACGTCGATGCCGCCGAAGCGCTCGACGGCCCGGGCGGCGACGGCCTGCATGGCGGGCAGGTCGCGCACGTCGGCGACGGCGGTCAGCACGCGGTCGTCGCCGATCTCGGCGGCCAGCGCGGTCAGCTCGGCGTCGTTGAGGTCGGTGAGCACGAGCTTGGCGCCCCTGTTGCCCAGCCGACGGGCGACCTCGGCCCCGATTCCCCGGGCCCCACCGGTGATGAAAACAACCTTGTCCTGCAGCGACGTCATGGCCGACAACGTACCGCGTTCACAACTCGACGCCGAGCAGCGCGTCGATTGCGGTTGCCACCAACCTCGGCGCCTCGGTGTCGTGACCGCCGTACTCGAGCGCGTCGGTTGTCCAACCGTCAAGCGCGGCAAGCGCTTTGGGTGTGTTCAGGTCGTCGGCCAGGTATTGGCGCACCCGCGCGATCACGTCGGCGGCGTCGGGGCCGGCGGGCAGCCCGGTGGCGGTGCGCCAGCGCCCCAGGCGGGCGGTGGCCTCGTCGAGCACCTGCCGGCTCCAGAACCGGTCGGCACGGTAGTGCCCAGACAGCAGGCCCAGCCGGATGGCCGCCGGCTCGATGCCCTGCGCGCGCAAGGCCGACACCAGCACCAGGTTGCCCCGGCTCTTGGACATCTTGTGCCCGTCCCAGCCGATCATGCCCGCGTGCACGTAGTGGCGCGCGAATCGCCGTTCACCCCTTACACATTCGGCGTGGGCGGCGGTGAATTCGTGATGCGGGAAGATCAGGTCGCTGCCGCCGCCCTGGATGTCCAGGCCGCTGCCGATGCGGCTGAGCGCGATCGCCGCGCACTCGACATGCCAGCCGGGCCGCCCGGCCCCGAACGGCGACGGCCAACTCGGCTCCCCCGGGCGGGCCGCCCGCCAGAGCAGCGCGTCCAGCTCGTCGGTCTTGCCGGGCCGGTCCGGGTCGCCGCCGCGCTCCCCAAACAGCCGGAGCATGGTTTCGCGGTCGTAGCCCGACTCGTAGCCGAACTGCGGCGTGGCGTCCGCGCGGTAGTACACGTCCGGGTAGTCGCCGTCGACGACGTACGCCGCGCCCGACGCCAGCATCTTCTCGACGAGCTCGACCACCTCGGGGATCGCCTGGGTGGCGGCGACGTAATCGCGCGGCGGCAGCACCCGCAGTGCCGCCATGTCCTCGCGGAAGCGCGCGACCTCACGATCGCCGAGCTCGCGCCAGTCCACACCGTCGCGCTGCGCGCGTTCGAACAGCGGATCGTCGACATCGGTGACGTTCTGCACGTAGTGCACCGCATGGCCCAGGTCCAGCCACTGCCGGTAGACCAGGTCGAAGGTCAGGTAGGTGGCCGCGTGGCCCAGATGCGTCGAGTCATACGGGGTGATGCCGCAGACGTACATCGTCGCTGTCGATCCGGGCGCCACCGGCCGCACCTGGCGGTCGGACGTGTCGAACAGCCGGAGTTCCGGGCCACGTCCCGGCAACACCGGCACCGGTGGAAACTCCCACGACTGCATGCCAACGACTCTAAACGCGGGAAGTCAGCGCCACGCGTCGCGGATGGCGGCGAGCAGGATCGGCGCCACCTCCGCGCGACACATCACGAAGTCGGGCAGGTACGGGTCGAGCTGGTTGTAGCGCATCGGCGAGCCGTCCAGCCGCGACGCGTGCATGCCGGCGGCCATCACCACCCCGGCGGGGGCCGCGTTGTCCCACTCCCACTGCCCGCCGGCGTGCAGGTAGGCGTCGACGTCGCCGTCGATGATGGCCATCGCCTTGGCGCCCGCCGAGCCGATCGCCACCGGCTGAATGGCCAGCGACTGGCGCATGCGGTGCAGCACGAAGGGCGGCCGGGTGGCGCTCACGGCGATGCGAAACGTGTGCGGTATGCCGGCGCGCGCGGCGTCGGCGGTGACGGTGTCGGTGCGGTACACCGTGTTCCCGCGGGCCGGCAACGACACCGCGGCGTCGGTGATCTCCCGCCGGCCGTCGGTGGGTCGCTGCCACAGCGCGATGTGGACAGCCCAATCGTCGCGGCCCGGCGTCGAGAACTCACGGGTGCCGTCCAGCGGGTCGATGATCCACACCCGGTCGTGTTTGAGCCGCACCAGATCGTCGTAGGCCTCCTCGCTGAGCACCGCGTCGTCGGGCCGCTCGGCGCGCAGCCGCCGCAGGATCAGCTCGTTGGCCAGGGCGTCGCCGGCGTCGCCCAACGCCCACGGGTGTCCAAAGCCGACCTCGTCGCGCACTTTCAGCAGCAATTCGCCCGCGTCCGCGGCGAGTTCGGCGGCCAGAGCGGCATCGGTCAACTCGTCCGGGCCCTGGCTCACCGGTTCAGTATCTCCGACGCCCGCGCGTGACCCGGTGGGTGGCTCGACGTGAGCGGCCTAAAACGCCGGCCAGGGAATGGGGCGGTGCCGGTTGGGTCCCGGCATCACCGGATCGTCGAGCAGCGCGTGCGCGCGCCTGCGCAACGCCGCGATCTCCGCCCGCGTGATGTGCTCGGCCAGTTCGTCACACAGCGCGCCGCCCAGGGCCTCGGTGAGTTTGGCAACCGCCTCCAGCATTTTCTGGTCGACCCGCTGGTGGGCCCACCCCCACAACACCGTGCGCAGCTTGTTCTCGACATGCAGGGACACCCCGTGGTCGACCCCGTAGACGTGCCCCTCGATGTCGCGCAGGACGTGGCCGCCTTTGCGGTCCGCGTTGTTGATGAGCACGTCGAAGACCGCCATGCGCCGCAACCGGATGTCGTCGGCGTGCATCAGGACGACCTCGTCGCCGGCGTAGTCGTAGGCCCGCAGCACCGGCAGATAACCCGGTTCCGGCTTGTTGGCGGGAAACAGGTCGACCAGGTCCGGGCCTGGTCGGGGCTCGGAGTCGGCCGCGTCGCCCGGCTGCTCCACCCACAGCTGCAACATGCCAGGACCGGCCGGCCCGTGACGAATCACCGTGTACGGCACGATGTTCCACCCCAGCTGCGTCGACACCAGGTACGCGGCGAGTTCGCGCCCCGCCAGCGTCCCGTCCGGAAAATCCCACAGCGGGGCCTCGCCGGAGATCGGTTTGTACACACAGTGCACCGTCGATTCGCCGAGCGTCGACTCGCACAAGAAGGTGGCGTTGCTGGCCGAGCGGATGCGTCCGAGGACCGTCAGCTCACCGTTGCGCAACACCTCACGGTCGTCAGGCCTCAAGTTCATCGTCAGGCCCGAGCAGCGCGCTGCGCCTATAGCCGTTGGCGCGCGCGCAGATATGGCCTTCGGGATCCAACGGTTCGTCGCACAGCGGGCATGGCGGCCGCCCCGCTGAGATCACGCGATTCGAGCGAGTGGCGAACTGGCGCGCCGACTCCGGCGTCAAGAACACCCGCACCGCGTCGGGCCCCTCCTCGGTGTCGTCGAGCACCACCGACGCGTCGAACTCGGCGTCGGTGACGGCCAGCAACTCGACCACCACGGTCTGGGCTTCGGAATCCCAGCCCAGGCCCATGGTTCCGACGCGGAACTCGGCATCCACCGGGGTGATCAACGGGTTCAAGTCCTCCACCTCGGCGGGCTCCGGAGGGACCGGTGTGCCGAACCGGCGATTCACCTCGAGCAGCAGCGCGCCGATGCGCTCGGCCAGGACCGCAACCTGCTGCTTCTCCAACACCACCGACACGACCCGGGAATCGTGCACAGCCTGGATGTAAAAGGTTCGGTTTCCAGGCTGACCAACGGTCCCGGCCACGAAGCGGTCGGGTGTGCGGAAGACGTGAATTGCGCGGGCCATGGCACCTCCAAAATACCGGCTGTTGCCTTCGCCGTGCGATTCGATTGCCCCCCTGCGCATCTTTTAAGCGGAATCAATCGGTTGAGCCGCCGACCACCGCGTCGCTGGAAGGCACCGGCTGTTCCGTTGCGGCCGCCGGGGACTCGCCGTCGGTCTCGGCCTTCGCTTTGTCCTGCGCGTCGTCCTTGGGCGGTGGTCCGGCCCGCAGCGCCGCCGCCAGTTTCGCGCCGGTGTGGTTGACGTGCAACACAAACGGGCGCAATTCGGTGTACCGGATCACATTCACCGATGCCGGGTCGGCGGTGACCCGCTGGAATGCGTCCAGGTGCATGCCGTAGGAGTCGGCGACGACCGCCTTGATGACATCACCGTGAGTGCAGGCCACCCACAGGGCGTCGCCGCCGCTCTCTCCCCCGAATTCCTGGGCCAGCCGGCGATCGTGTTCGCGGACGGCGGACACGGCGCGGGCCTGCACCTGCGCCAGGCCCTCGCCGCCCGGGAACACCGCCGCGCTCGGGTGGGCCTGCACGACCCGCCACAGCGGCTCGGTGGCCAGCTCGGAGATCTTGCGGCCGGTCCAGTCCCCGTAGTCCACCTCGGCCAGCCGGTCGTCGATCAGCGGTTCGAGGCAGAGCGCTTCGGCGAGCGGCTCGAGGGTGCGCCGGCAGCGCAGCAACGGCGAACTGACCAACGCGCGGATGGGCAGGTCACCGATCCGGTCGATCAGCCCGGCGGCCTGATCGCGGCCCTTGTCGTCCAGGTCGACGCCCTCGGAGCGGCCGGCCAGGATCCCGGCGGTGTTCGAGGTGGATCGGCCGTGCCGCAGCAGGATGACCGTCATGCAGCGTTATCCCATGCAGCGTTATCCCATCGGGACGGCCGACAGGCTGGGGCAACCACGCCCACGACCGTACCCGGTGCGAAGGCGCTGCTGACTAGTGCGATACCGGCACCGCGTGCGCCACCGAGTCGCGCACGGCGGCGGCGAGGCTGCGTTCGTCGGTGAGGTCGATGTCGACCAGGCTGCGGACCGCCGTGGCAACCACCTCGTCCGCCTGCGGAACCGGCCCGGCGAGGCGCGGTCGGTAAATTTCGACGACGAGCGAGCGGTGCTCGATGTGGAACGAAAAACTGCGCCCATCACCGACTTGTCCATACCCGCTGGCGAAGATTCCTGTCGACATATCTTCGACAGCAAACTCTTTCTCCGCGATCTGCCGGTCAACGATGACGGCCATGAGCCGACCATACCTCGCCCGCGGGACTTGATGTGCGCGACATGGCCATATTGGATGCGAAGGCGTTCCTTAGACTGGAAAGTCCATAGTCGTTACGCGAGGGAAAATAATTGCTGTCACGGCACCTGCGTCATCTACTGGCAGCTCAAGTCGGTTTATCTGCCGTCACGATTTTGCTGACGGCGATCGCGGGTTGTTCGGCCAATACATTCAAATCCGCGCCGCCCACCATCGAAGCGGCCACACCCGCCGTGTCCCCGCCGGCGTCCCAGCGCCCGGCCGGCGAGGTCCTTCCGCTGGCCGCCGCCGCGACCGCGGCGACCTTCGACGGCGGCACGCACCAGCTGGCGGTGCTGACGCCCGGCGCCGCCCCGGCGGGGCGGGCGACCGTCACCGTCTTCGGCGACCCGAAGGCCGCGCCGCGCGTCATCGCCCTGCCGGGACCGGCGACCGCGCTGACCGACGACGGCCACGGAACGCTGTTCCTGGCCACCCGGGGCGGCTACCTCGTGGTGGACCTGGCGACCGGCCGCGCGACGCAGGTGAACGTCACCGACGCCCAACAGGCCGATTTCACCGCGGCCGCCCTGCGCGCCGACGGCAGGCTGGTGCTGGGCAGCGCCGACGGGGCGGTCTACACCCTCGCTTCCCCCACGCCCGGCGCCATCAACACCGCGACCGTCGGAACCCGCAGCAAGATTTTCGCGCGGGTCGATTCGCTTGCCACCCAGGGAAATACGACGGCCGTGCTGGACCGGGGACAGACCTCGGTGACGACAATCGGCGCCGACGGCCAGGCGCAGCAGGCACTGCGAGCCGGCGAGGGCGCCACCACCATGACCGCGGATCCGCTGGGCCGCGTCCTGGTCGCCGACACCCGCGGCGGCCAGCTGCTGGTGTACGGCGTGGATCCGCTGATCTTGCGGCAGGCCTATCCGGTGCCCCAGGCGCCGTACGGCCTGGCCGGCTCCCGCGCGTTGAGCTGGGTAACCCAGACCGCTTCCAATATGGTGGTTGGTTACGATCTGTCCACCGGAATTCCCGTCGAAAAGGTGCGTTACCCCACCGTGCAGCAACCGAACTCAGTGGCGTTCGACGAAGCGTCAGACACCTTGTACGTGGTGTCGGGGTCCGGTGCGGGAGTCCAGGTGATCGAACACTCGGCGGGTACGCGTTGACCGCGCCGCGCAGCAGTCGGCTGCCCGCGGGCTGGGACACCGAGCTGTCCGACGAATACGAGTGGGTGCCGTTGCGCCTGCCGCCGGAGGTCACCCGACTCAGCGCGTCCACCCGGCTGTCCATCGAGGCCGAGTATCGCGGGTGGGAGCTGACCCGAGTACGGCTCTACACCGACGGAAGTAGGCGAGTGTTGTTGCGCCGCAAGAAATCACGGCTGGGAGCCCGGCTTCCGGACCAGCCGGAACTGTGACGGTGGCCCAACCCCGCGACGGCGTGGTGTACGGCCTGATGCGGCGGCTGTTCTTCCTGGTTCCGCCCGAGCGCATCCACACGCTGGTTTTCGCGGTGCTGCGCGGCGCCACGGCCCTCGGCCCGGCACGGCGGCTGCTACACCGGCTGCTCGGCCCGAGGGATCCGGCGCTGGCGAACACGGTGTTCGGGGTGCGTTTCCCCGCGCCGCTCGGGCTGGCCGCCGGCTTCGACAAGGACGGCAAGGGCTTGCTGACCTGGGGCGCGCTCGGCTTCGGTTACGCCGAGGTCGGCACCGTCACCGCGAGCCCGCAGCCCGGCAACCCGTCCCCCCGCATGTTCCGGCTGCCCGCCGACCGCGCGCTGCTGAACCGGATGGGCTTCAACAACCTGGGCGCCGGCGCGCTGGCGGTCCAGCTCGCCCGGCATCAACCCGACATCCCGATCGGGGTGAACATCGGGAAGACGAAAACCACCCCGGCCGCCGGGGCCGTCGACGACTACCGGGCCAGCGCCCGGCTTGTCGGGCCGCTGGCGTCGTACCTGGTGGTGAACGTCAGCTCACCGAACACACCCGGCCTGCGCGACCTGCAGGCCGTCGAGTCGCTGCGGCCCATCCTGTCGGCCGTCCTCGCCGAGACATCTAAGCCGGTGCTGGTGAAGATCGCGCCGGACCTTTCCGACGCCGACCTCGACGAGGTCGCCGACCTGGCCGTGGAGCTGGGCCTGGCCGGCATCGTCGCCACTAACACGACCGTGTCGCGCGACGGCCTGCGGACGCCGGGTGTCGACGAACTGGGCCCCGGCGGCATTTCCGGGCCGCCGGTGGCGCGCCGGGCCGTCGAGGTGCTGCACCGGCTCTACGGCCGGGTCGGCGATCGCCTGGTGCTGATCAGCGTCGGGGGCATCGAGACGGCCGACGACGCGTGGGAGCGGATCACCGCGGGGGCGTCGCTGCTACAGGGCTACACCGGCTTCATCTACGGAGGAGGCTTGTGGCCGAAGCGTATTCACGACGGCATCGCGCGTCACCTGCGCGAGGGCGGGTTCGCCTCGCTCAGCGATGCCGTGGGGTCGGCGGCGCCGACGGCCGGCGGCGCGGCGAGTTAAGCCGCCCCCTTTTCGTCGTCTCGGGTGTCGTCTTGGGTGTCGTCTTCGGACAGGACCTTCTCCGGGTGATGGAAATTGTTGACGCGGGGCTGCCCGCGATCGGCGTGCGGCGGCGGGATCCATTCGGTGTCGCCGTTGGCGCGTCTTCGGGTGGTCCAGCCCTTCTCGAGGAGCCGGTGGTGCGGCCCGCAGGCCAGGGTGAGTCGGTCGATATCGGTGCGGTACGTGCTGGCCCAATCGTCGACGTGGTGGACTTCGCAGTAATAGCCCGGCACATCACAACCCGGATGTGAACACCCGCGATCCTTGGCGTACAAGACAATTCGCTGGCCGGGTGAGGCCAGGCGCTTGCCGTGATGCAACGCCACCGCCTCGCCCTTGTCGAACACGGCCAGATAGTGATGGGCGTGCCGGGCCAGGCGGATCACGTCGGACATCGGCAAGATGGTGCCGCCGCCGGTCAGACCCTTACCGGCGGCGGCTTCCAGTTCGGTCAGCGTGGTCGTCACGACGATGGATGCCGGCAAGCCGTTGTGCCGGCCCAGTTCGCCGCTGGCGAGCACCGCGCGAAGGGCGGCGTTGAGGCCGTCATGGTTGCGCTGTGCGGATGTGCGGGTGTCCCGCTGCACCGCCTCCTCGGTCGGGGCGCCGTCGACCACCGGCGCCTCGTCCTCCGGGTTGCACATGCCGGGGGCCGCCAGCTTGGCCAGCACCGCCTCCCAGCTGGCGCGCGCCTCGGGGGTCAACCATCCGCTCAGCTTCGACATGCCGTCGGCCTGCTGGGCGCCCAGCGTCAGTCCACGGGCCCGCGCCCTGTCGGCATCGGTGTAGTTGCCGTCGGGATTGAGGCAGTCCATCAGGTGGCGGGCGAGCTTGGCGAGTTGATCGGGGCGATAGTGCGTGGCCTCGCGAGCCAGGTGTCTCTCGGCGTGTTCGCGCGTTTCGCAGTCGACCGATTCCGGCAGCTGGCGGAAAAATCGCCGGATCACCGCCACGTGGTCGGAGCCGATGGCCCCGTCGCGCTGGGCCGCCGCGGTGGCGGGCAACACCGGCGCCAACGGCTCACCGGTCAGCGCGCGGCGCGGGCCCAGCTCGGCGGCCTCAGCGATGCGCCGGCTGGCCTCACCCCGGGTGATGTGCAGCCGGTCGGCCAGGGCCCAGCCCAGCTTGCCGCCCAGCTCGGCCGAATCAGCCTGCTGGGCAACCTGATTGATGAGCTGGTGAGTCGGTGCCTGTAACCGGCGCGTCTCGCACTCGAGTACCTCCAGCAGCCGCAGCCGCTCCGGATTGGTGAGCGACTCGTACGAGTGCCCCTTGAAGCGGGAGACAACGGCGTGCAGCGCGTCGACGTCTTCCTGAAGCTCTTGGCGGTCCGTCATCTGGGCCGTCCGAACGGGCTCGACAACTCATAGACGAGTGCGTCGAGCCTTCGCAACAGAAACACGTACCTCTCGAGGGCCGTGACGAGCTCCGCAGCCGTCAGCGAATCACCGGAGGCGATGAGCAGATCTTGCGCCGCCTCGAAGCCGTCAAGCACGGCGTCCATGCGGTAAGCGGTAATCGAACGCATGTTCGAATGCTACAACAGCCCACCGACAAGAACGCGGCGGCGGACCTGAAGCCCCGCGCCTACTTCTGCTCGTAGATGCCGTGGATGACGGCGCGCGCGATCGCGTGCTGGAACAGGTTGAAACCCAGGTAGGCGGGGCTGGCATCCTCGTCGAGCTCCAGCTTGTCGACGTCGACGGCGTGCACCGCGATGTAGTAGCGGTGCGGCCCGTGTCCCGGCGGCGGCGCGGCGCCGATGTAGCGGCGCATCCCGGCGTCGTTCACCAACGTCAGCGCGTCCCCGGGCAGGTCGCTGCCGTCGCCGGCGCCCGCGGGCAGTTCGGTGACGTCGGCCGGCAGGTTCGCCACGGCCCAGTGCCAGAACCCCGAGGCCGTCGGCGCATCGGGGTCGTAGACGGTGACCGCGAAGCTGCGGGTCTCCCCCGGAAAGCCGGACCAGCTCAGCTGCGGGCTGACATCTTCTCCGCCCGCGCCCATGATTCCGCTGACTTGCGGCTGCGCGAGCGACTGGCCGTCGGTCACGGACTCCGACGTCAGGGTGAACGTCGGCAGCTTCGGCAGCGCGGCATACGGGTCGGGCGCGGTGCTCATGGCGAATCCTTTCGTTGAGTGTCGTTCAGCAGTGTGTCAGGAAGTGAGCCAGCACCTCGGTGCCGAACCTCAGCGCATCCACGGGTACCCGCTCGTCGACACCATGGAACAACGCGGTGAAGTCGAGGTCCGGCGGCAACCGCAACGGGCTGAAGCCGAAACAGCGAATACCTAAGCGGGCGAAGGCTTTTGCGTCCGTTCCGCCGGAAAGCATGTAGGGCACCGTCCGGGCGTCGGGGTCCAGCGCCAGCACGGCGGCGTTCATGGCGTCCACCAGGTCGCCGTCGAAACTCGTCTCATACGACGAGAAGTCCTTGATCCACTCGCGCGTCACGTCCGGGCCGATCAGCTCGTCGACCTCGGCCTCGAACGCGGCCTTGCGGCCGGGCAGGATCCGGCAGTCGATCACCGCCTCCGCCACCGCCGGGACGACGTTGGCCTTGTAACCGGCCTTGAGCATCGTCGGGTTCGCTGTGTCCTGCAGCACCGCCTTGAGCATGCGGGCCATGGGGCCGAGCTTTTCGACCGCCCCGGCCAGGTCGCCGGACTCGACGTCGAAAGCCAGGCCGCTCTCCTCCTCGACGGCGGCCAGGAATTGCGCGACGGTGTCGGTGAGCACGACCGGAAACTGGTGCCGGCCCAGCCGGGCGACCGCCGCGGCGACGGCGGTGACAGCGTTCTGGTCGTGCACCATGGACCCGTGCCCGGCCGGACCGCGGGCGGTCAGCCGCATCCACGACAGGCCCTTCTCGGCCGTCTCGATCAGATAGAGCCGGCGTTCGCCCCCGTCGCGGAGCGGCACGGTCAGCGAGAACCCACCCACTTCGCCGATCGCCTCGGTGACGCCCGCGAACAGGTCGGGCTGATTGTCGACCAGCCACTGGGCCCCGTAACTGCCACCGTGTTCCTCGTCGGCGAGGAACGCGAACACCAGATCCCGCGGCGGCACGATCCCGGCCTGCTTCAAGCGCCGGGCCACCACGATCATCATGCCGACCATGTCCTTCATGTCGACCGCGCCGCGGCCCCAGACGAAGCCGTCCTTGACCGCGCCGGAGAACGGGTGCACGCTCCACTCGGCCGGCTCGGCCGGCACCACGTCGAGGTGCCCGTGGATCAGCAGGGCGCCGCGCGAACTGTCCGCACCCGCGAGGCGGGCGATCACGTTGCCGCGGCCCGGCGCGCCCGACTCCACGTATTGCGGCGAGTAGCCGACCTGCGCGAGCTGCTCGGCGACCCACTGCGCGCACTCGGCCTCGCCCCGCGTCGTCTCAGGCTCGCCGGTGTTGGTGGTGTCGAACCGGATCAACCGGCTGACGACCTCGACCACGTCGTCACTCGGGTTGGTCGGGGACTCGGTGTGGGCGGTCACAACCACCTTTCCTACCATCGCGGAGGCCGCGCGGCTCGGCGCCGAGCGGCCCGGCTGGGTTGGGTGCCCGCGCGACAATCCGTTAGCCTTAGCTGCCAACTCTCGTTGGAGTTGTCCGAGTGGCGGAATGGCAGACGCGCTAGCTTGAGGTGCTAGTGCCCTACTAATGGGCGTGGGGGTTCAAGTCCCCCCTCGGACACGCGTGGCGCAGGTCTTCAAGGCGGGCCTGCCGCAGTCCCGCACTCGGGGTCGAGAAGTGGCTCCTGCACTGCATCTTCGACGCACGACCGCACGAGCGAACCTCCCAGGCAATCCAGCACCCGTAGAGTCGGACGTAACGCTAGCCAAATCTGATTCACCGCGTTGACAGGTCAACCGCATGCATGATGGTGCCCACGTAGGCGTCGAGATCGACCTCGATGCCTTGTGGGCGGCTGTGCCCTGCCCCACCCTGGTCATCGATCGCGCGGGAATCGTGCAGGCCCTGAGCGGGTCCGCCCAGTCCCTCCTGCCCGGCGCGGCCCAGGGCGGGCGAATCGACGAGACCGTCGAATGGCTTTCGCGCGCACACCATCGCCTCGTCGAACTGCACCCCGACTCCCTCGGCCGGGACGCCGCGGTGGTGTCGGGAAACGTGGGCGGCCGCAAGTTCGACGCGCACGCGGCGCTGCTGCCCAGCGGCGAGGTGGCATGGTCGCTGGTCGAGGACACCGGTCAGCTGTTGCGCGAGGCGCAAGAAGCGCTGGCGCGCGAGCAGGAGCGCACGGCCATCCTGCTGGAAGCGTCGTCGGTGTTGACGGCGTCGCTCAATGTCGACCGCTGCAGGGAAGCGACCGTGCAGATGGCCGCCCAACACCTGGCGGACGCGGCGGTGCTGGTGGCTCCCGCGGGCCGCGGCCGCCGGCTTCCGGTCTTCTACAGCGCCGCGGCCGGGGCGGTGGAGCAGTGCAGCGTCGACGCCGACCCCGCCGTGGTGGCCGGTTTGAGCGAGGCGCTGCAGGGGTTCCCGCCGGTTTCCTCGAGCTGGATCGACCCCGTATCGGTACCGGATTGGCTTCTCCCGCAACACTTCTCCGGACCGGTCGGATCGGTGATGATCCTGACGCTGCCCGGCCACGGCGTGTCGGCGGGCGCGTTGGTGTTGCTGCGCGGCGCCGACCGGCCGATGTACGGCGCGGACGAGGAGATCTTCGCCGGCTTGTTCGCCGCGCGGGCAGGGGCGGCGCTGTCGGCGGCGCGGCTCTACGCCGAGCAGGCCGCGATCACCCGCACGCTGATGCGTGACCTGCTGCCCCCGCCGCTGCACGGGCTGCATGGCATCGAATTCGCCGGCGGCTACCGGGCTTCCAAGGACTACGAGGTCGTCGGCGGCGACTTCTACGACTTCCACCCCGCGCAGCGCCCCGAGGACGAGACGCTGGTGGTGCTCGGCGACGTGTGCGGGAAGGGCCTGGAGGCCGCCGTGATGACCGGCAAGATCCGCAACACGCTGCAGGCCCTGACGCCGTTGGCGCAGGACCACGAGGGCGTGCTCACGCTGCTCAACCGCGCCATGTTGTCCTCGGACCACACGCGGTTCGCCACGTTGGTGCTGGCGTCGGTGGCGTACCGGGACGGTCAGGTGGTGCTAAGGCTGACCTGTGCCGGGCATCCGCCGCCCCTGATCGTGCGTGACAACGGGCAGGTGGAAGAGGCCAACACCAAGGGCACGCTTGTCGGCGCCCTGGAGCGCATCACGGTGCAGTCGTTCGAGACGTCGCTGGCACCGGGCGAGACGTGCGTGCTGTACACCGACGGCATCACCGAGGCGCGCGGCGGCCCGCTCGGCGACGACTTCTTCGGCGAGCAGCGCCTGGCGGCCGCGCTGACCGGATGCGCCGGCATGCCGGCCGAGGCGGTCGTCGAGCGCGTCCTGATGCTGGCCTCGGAATGGGTGGGGCAACGCGTGCACGACGACATCGCGGTCGTCGCCATCACCGCACCGCAGCGCACGCACCTCAGCGCCGTCGACGGCCACACCCGGGGCAGGTACGTGGCATGACGTCCTACGACACCGAGTTAACGAGCAGCACCGGCGCCGCCGACGATCTCCTTGTCCGCGAACGGCTCTGGGGCGCCCTGACCGACCGTGACGAGTATGCGGCGGCGGCCACCGTGTTCGCCGCGATGGAAGCGGGCATGACGCCCGAGGACGTGCTGCTGGAGGTGATCGCCCCGGTCCAGCACAAGGTCGGCACGGAATGGGCCGCCAACCGGATCAGCGTCGCCCAGGAACACGCGGCTACCGCGATCAACGATCGCGTCATCGCCGCGCTGGCCCATCACGCGGCCGGCAAAGTCCGCAGTCACGGCGGCCGGGTCACCCTGGCCTGCGTGGACGGCGAGTGGCACGCTTTGCCCGCCCGGCTGCTGGCGGAGGTCCTGCGGCTGCGCGGCTGGCAGGTCGACTTCCTCGGCGCCCAGGTGCCGACCCCGCACCTGGTCGCCCACCTGCACCAGTACGGACCGGACGTCGTGGCGCTGTCCTGCTCCATCCCCACCCGGCTGCCCAACGCGCACGCCGCGATCGTCGCGTGCCAGTCCGCCGGTTTCCCCGTCCTGGCCGGCGGCGCGGCGTTCGTCCGCGACGGCCGCTTCGCCCGCCAGCTCGGCGCCGACGCGTGGGCGCCCGACGCGCGCAGCGCCGACGAGCGGCTGGCCCGCGGGTTCCGCCCCGTGCGGCGGGCGTCCAACCGCCAGCCCGTCGATGACCTGCCGCACCTGGTCGACCAGGAATACACCATGGTGAGCCGGAGCGCGGCGCAGCTGGTCAAGTCCACCGTCGCCGACTTGGAGGACCGCTTTCCCGCCATGCGCGCCTACTCACCGCTGCAGCACGAGCACACCGTCGAGGACGTCGCCCACATCGTCGACTTCCTCACCGTGAGCCTGTACACCGACGACGACGCGTTGTTCACCGAGTTCATCACCTGGACCGCCGACATACTGACCGCGCGTGGCGTCCCGGCCGCGTCGCTACACCCGGCGCTGGATTTGCTGACAGTGCAGCTCAAGGAGTTCCCCCGCAGCCAGCGTCTACTGACCGCAGCAAACGATGCCCTCACCGCCATCGCCGGCCCAGGAGCCTCCGCATGAACCTCTCCCTGAACACCACCACGTCGGGGCGGTCGGCCTGCGTGCGGGTCTCCGGCGACCTGGTCTACGAAACCGTGGACGCCATGGTCGACGCGGCCGTCCGGGTCCTCGGCGAGCAGCCCGCCCTGACGCACCTGCATCTCGACCTCGCCGAGCTCGCCTTCTGCGATTCCGCCGGCCTGTCGGGCCTGCTGCTCGTCCATCGACGAAGCGCTCAGGCGGGCGTGCTCCTGCACCTCGACCACCGACCGCGATTCCTCGATCGCATCCTGGACCTCACCGGGACGTTCGAACACCTGGTGACCGTGCCGGTCTCGGAGGCAGGCCAGAAGGCCCCGGGAGAAACCGGGGTGCGCTGACCCCCATCCGGGCCGAGGGCCCGTAGGCTGGGATGCGACCGATGGCACCCGACGGATTTCTCCGGCACACTGCGACGCGCACCTTCCGCGACCGCCGCGAGGCCGGTCGCGCACTGGCCGAGCAGCTGGTGTCCTACCGCGACAGGGACGACGTGCTGGTCTTCGGGCTGGCCCGCGGCGGCGTGCCGGTGGCCTGGGAGATCGCCGCGGCGCTGCACGCCCCGCTGGACGTGTTCCTGGTCCGCAAACTCGGGGTGCCGCGGTGGTCGGAACTCGCGATGGGCGCGTTGGCCAGCGGCGGTGGCGTCGTGATGAACGACGACGTGGTATCGAGTCTAGAGATCAGCGACGACCAGGTGCGCGAGGTAATCGAAAGCGAGACAACCGAACTCGCCCGCCGCGAGCACGCATACCGGGGCGGTCGCGCGCTGGCCGACCCGCGCGGCAAGGTGGTCATCCTGGTCGACGACGGCATCGCGACCGGGGCCAGCATGCTGGCCGCCGTCCGGGCGGTGCGAGCCGCGGGACCGAAATCGGTCGTCGTCGCGGTGCCGGTGGGTCCGCGGTCGACCTGCCGTGAGCTCAGCCTGGAAGCGGACGAGGTGGTCTGCGTGACGATGCCAGCCGGATTCGAAGCCGTCGGCCAGGTGTACGCCGACTTTCACCAGGTGAGCGATGACGAGGTGCGCGAGATGCTCGCCACGCCCACCCGCTGAGTCCTACTTGGCGGCCTCGTCGCCGCGACCCTCGGCCGATACCGCCGACTGTCCCTCCGAGGACGGCGTGCCGGCGTCCGCCGGCGCCTCGTAGCCGCCCTCGTCGGACGCTTCCTCCGGATAGTCGACGGCCTCTTCGCCGGCCTCCTCCTCGTGCTGGTCCGCGGTGCCCGCGTCGCGGCGCTGCCGCTCCTGCAACGCGTCGATGATCAGCAGCACCACGCCGAGCACGCTGGCGCAGATGCACACCCAGGCCACCAACTCATTGCTGGTGACGACGGCGAACACCAACGCGACGAGCCCGACGAGGGCCAGTACCAGCGCAATGATCAGCATCGGTCATCCTCCAAGCGGCGAGCGGAACAGCCAGGTCGTCTGCAGGTCTAGTGTGCCAACCGCGCAGCTGGGCGAGTGTCCGGCACGCCTGCGAGGCTAGTTGTTACCCCGATTGAATTGGTCGAATCCGCCTGCGTCGGCGCTGGAGTCGACGGGCGCGGCCGAACCGCGCTGGCCGAGCTCCTCCAGCTGCGACTCCAGGTAGGTCTTGAGCCGGGTCCGGTATTCGCGTTCGAAGGTGCGCAGCTGCTCGAGGCGGCCCTCCAGGACGGTGCGCTGCTGGTTGATCGTTCCCATGATCTCGGAGTGCTTGCGCTCGGCGTCGGCCTGCAGGGCGTCGGCCTTCTCCTGGGCCTGCCGCAGCTGGGTCTCCGAACGGGTCTGGGCGTCCGCGAGCATCGCGTCGGCGCGCTGCCGGGCCTCGGTGACCGTGGTCTCGGCGGTCTGGCGCGCCTCGGACAGGATCTGGTCGGCGTTGGCGCGGGCGTCGGCCAGCATCTTGTCCGACTCCGCCTTGGCCGTGCTGGTCAGCCGGTCCGCGGTGTCCTGGGCCAGGCTGAGCACCCGAGCAGCCTTCATGGCCTGCTCCTCGTTGCTCGACGCGGACGCGGCGGGTGCGGCCACCGGCGCGGCCTTGGGCGCCGGCTCCGGCTCGGGGACGGGAATCGCCTGGGTGACGGCGGCCGGGGCGGGGCTCGCGCCACCGCAGGCGGCCAGCTCCTGGTCGAGCTCCTCGATCCGCTGACGCAGATCGCTGTTCTCTTCGATGAGCCGCGTCAGCTCGGCTTCCACCAGATCGAGGAAGGCGTCGACCTCGTCTTCGTTGTACCCCCGCTTGCCGATCGGTGGCTTACTGAACGCCACATTGTGGACGTCGGCTGGTGTAAGCGGCATTGTTTCGTCCCCTCAAGTTCCTGTCTAACGTTCTGGAAAGTGTAGAACGCAGTGGTAGCCGTCGTGCAACTGCCGTCCATCCTGTCACACCAGGCGCGACCGTTGCTGTTTAGGCCAATAAATAAGAACCAATTTCAAACGCTCAGGGCAATAAAATCCGAAACCTTAGAATTTTTAAATCGCAGCCACCAAACCGAGGCGAAAACGTAGCCGAACCGTCTCCGGGCCGGAAGCGGGCCCGCGCGCAACGGCCAGAACCGGCCGGGAGCGACGGCTACGCCGCGGCGCCGAAGGCGAGCTGCATGCCGATGAACGCGACCAGCAGCAGCACCATGATGGACAGGTCGAAGCGGACCGCCCCGATGGTGAGCTGAGGGATCAACCGGCGCAGCAACTTCACCGGCGGATCTGTGATCGACATGATGATCTCCAGGATCACCACGGTGATGCCGGTGGGATGCCAGTCACGGCTGAACGAGCGAATGAACTCGACGACGACCCGGGCGATGAGCAGCAGCCAGAAGATGAACAGCGCAAACCCAAGAATCTGAAAGAACAGCACCAACTGAAGAGCCCCGACCTTACCGATGAGATGTCATGCGCCGCAGGCGTGCGCGGCGCCTGCCAGCGTACCGACTCCGCGCCCTCGGCCACATCTCAGCCGGCCCGGCCGGCGAAGGCGGCGGCCGATCACGGCCGCCGAGTGCGGCTTATTGGTAAGCGTAGAAGCCGGTTTCGGCGATCCGGCGACGCTCCTCCGGCGATACGTCGACGTCGGCGGGCGACAGCAGGAACACCTTGGTGGCCACCTTGTCGAAGGAGCCGCGCAACGCGAAGGCCAAGCCGGCCGCGAAGTCGACGAGCCGCTTGGCGTCGGCGTTGTCCATCGACACCAGGTCCATGATGACCGGGGTGCCGTCGCGGAACCGCTCGCCGATGGTGCGGGCCTCGCTGTAGTCCTTCGGCCGCAGGGTGGTGATCTTGGAGAGCGGGTGGCCCTCCTCGAACATCATCGCCATGCGGCGCGGGTCCATCGCCAGCGCGCCGCGGGTCGAGTTGCGCAGCCAGGACCCGAAGCGGGGCCTGCCCATCTCGGGCCGCTCGAATTCCCGGGGGTGGACGGCGCCGTACCGCGACTCCTCCGCGTAACCGCCGCGGTACCCACCCGGCGGCGGGTAGTCGGCGGGCTCGCGTGGGTCGTCGTAGTCGCGGCCCTCGTAGCGCCCGTAGCCGTCGTCGAAACGCGGGCGCGGGAAACCGCGGGAGGGCGCGTGGTCGTCGTAATACTCGTCGTCGTAGTCGTCCATCGGGGCCATACCGAAATAGGCCTTGACTTTGTGCAGTGTGCTCATTGCGTTGACCCCTTCTAGCCCCTGATGCTTGGTGTCAGTGATGAAGATGTGACTACAGTGACTTAATACGGTGACGGTAGCGGCCGCGGACCCAATAGCGCGGTACCGACACGCACACATGTCGAACCGTGTTTGACGGCAATTTCGAAATCGTCGGACATGCCCGCGGACAGCCCGACCGCGTTGGGATGCGACTCGAGGACGCGCAGATGCTCGGTCCGCAGGCGCCCGAAGGCCGCCTCCGGATCCGATCCCAGCGGCGGGATGGCCATCAGCCCGGCCAGTTCCAGGTGTTTTGACTCCTCGGCCTGCGCGCAGAGCTGGTCGACCGCGCCCGGCGCCGAGATGTCGACGCCGCCCCGCGAATCGTCGCCGTCGAGGCTGATCTGGACATAGATGCGCATCGGGTCGGCGCGACGGCCCTCCGCTAGGGCGGCCGAGACGCCGCGATCGAGGGCGCTGACCAGATGCGAGCTGTCCACCGAGTGGGCGGTATGCGCCCAGCGGGCGACCGAGCGGGCCTTGTTCCGCTGGATGTGGCCGACCATGTGCCAGCGCATGGCCGGGGCGTCCGCGCGCGATAAGAGTTTGGTGACTTCGCTCACTTTCGCCGACGCCTCCTGATCGCGCGATTCGCCAACGGCCCGGCAACCCAATCGCGACAAAGTCGCCACATCGGTTGCTGGGAAGAATTTGGTAATCGGCAGAAGTTCGATTTCCCCGACATTGCGACCCGCCGCTTCGGCGGCCGCGGCAAGGCGCGAACGCACCGCCGCTAAAGCGTGGGTCAATTCCGTTTCGCGGTCGCTTCCACTGTCCGGGGCCGGCCGTCCTGCCGCCATCGCGGTCACTCCATCCACACCAGCGAGGCCAGCCGCCCGGTGGGCGCGTCCCGGCGGTGGCTGAACAACGTCGGGTCGGCGACGGTGCACCTTGGATCTATGTCGATGGCGGTGACACCCAAATCCGTTAGCTGGCAAGCGATTCCGGCCCGAAGATCGAGACCGGGGGTGCCCGTCGCCGTGGTGGTACGGCTGCCGGGCAGCGCGGCCTCCACCTCGTCGGCCATGGCCGCGGGCACCTCGTAGTTGCGGCCGCTGACCGCCGGGCCGAGCAGGGCCGAGATGTCCTCGGGATGGGCGCCCAGCTCCACCATCGTCTCCACGGTGCGGGCCACCACCCCGCGCTGGGCGCCGACGCGGCCGGCGTGCACGGCCGCGGCCACCCCGGCGCGCGCGTCGGCGAGCAGCACCGGCACGCAGTCGGCGGTCACCACCGCCAGCGCCAGCCGGGCGGTGCCGGTCACCAGCGCGTCGGTGTCCTCGACAACGCCGCCCGGGGGCCCGTCGACCACCTCGACCCGGTCACCGTGCACCTGGTTCATCCACACGACGCGCTCGGGCTTAAGCCCGATGGCGGCGGCCAGCCGATTTCGGTTGGCGGCCACGGCCGCCGGATCGTCACCCACGTGGTCGCCCAGGTTGAAGGTGTCGAACGGTGGACCCGAGACACCGCCGGCGCGGGTGGTGGTCACCCGCCGGATTCGCACGTTCACGTCTTCAGTATCCGGAGCCCCGCGGCCGCCAGCGGGCAGCGCCATCCGACCCTTGTTTTTCTTGGCCGGTTTGTCGCGCACTGGCAAGCAAATCGAGACTCTCAGCGGCGCATGAAGGGCGGCACGTCGACGTCGTCGTCGTCGCCACCGATATTCAGCGTGGCGCCGTTGGTGTGAACCGGCACGCTGACCGCATCGACGGGCTCGAACAGTGTCGAGGTGAGCTTGCCGGCCTTCGCCGACTCGATGCGATGCGCGCCGCCCTTTTCGCCGGCCGTGTCCCCGGTGACCGGTCTGCGGCCGGGACCGGCCGCGCTGAAACCGGCGGCGATGACGGTGACGCGCACCTCGTCGCCCAGCGAGTCGTCGATCACGGTCCCGAAGATGATGTTGGCGTCCTGGTGGGCGGCGTCCTGGACCAGGGAGGCCGCTTCGTTGATCTCGAACAGGCCCAGGTCGCTGCCGCCGGCGATCGACATCAGCACACCCTGGGCGCCCTCCATGGATTGCTCCAGCAGCGGTGAGTTGATCGCGATCTCGGCGGCCTTGAGCGAGCGGCCCTCGCCGCGGGCCGAGCCGATACCCATCAGCGCGGTGCCCGCCCCCGACATGATGCCTTTGACGTCGGCGAAGTCGACGTTGATCAGGCCCGGCGTGGTGATCAGATCGGTGATGCCCTGAACACCGTTGAGGAGCACCTCGTCGGCGCTGCGGAACGCGTCCATCAGGGACACCGCGGCGTCCCCCATCTGCAGCAACCGGTCGTTGGGGATGACGATCAGGGTGTCGCAGCTTTCCCGCAGCGTGTTGATGCCGCCTTCGGCCTGCGAACCGCGGCGCTTGCCCTCGAAGGAGAACGGCCTGGTGACCACGCCGACCGTCAGCGCGCCCAGCTTGCGGGCGATGCTGGCCACCACCGGCGCGCCGCCGGTGCCGGTCCCGCCGCCCTCGCCGGCGGTCACGAACACCATGTCCGCGCCGCGCAGCAGCTCCTCGATCTCGTCCTTGGCGTCCTCGGCGGCCTTGCGGCCGACCTCCGGGTCCGCCCCGGCGCCCAGGCCGCGGGTGGAGTCGCGGCCGACGTCGAGCTTGACGTCGGCATCGCTCATCAACAGCGCCTGCGCGTCGGTGTTGATCGCGATGAACTCCACGCCCTTGAGGCCCTGTTCGATCATCCGGTTCACGGCGTTGACACCGCCGCCACCGATACCTACGACCTTGATGACGGCCAGGTAGTTATGCGGGGGGGTCATCATTCGGTTTCCTCCCTGATGGGCTCAAGTTCTTCGCGACGGGATTGCTCCCGAACGTTGGCGGTCCTCCCTGGCAAACCCTCAACCTCAACCATAGAGTTAGAGTTATGTCAAGTAGTTCCGCGCAACCAGAACGGTATGGGCATGACGGGTGCTAACTCGGCAGGCGCGCCGACGCACGGCTCGCAAATTTTTTCTGTTACGACCGTCACACGCCGCGCTTGACCGGCGTCGCTACTTCACCGTCGGCAGGTCGGGGCTCGAGACGTCGTAAGTCCGCCCGGGTTGGGTCAGCAGCGCGGCCAGCTTCTCGGCCTTCTCGTCGGTGCGATCGGTCGTGCCCCAGATGACGACGCGGCCATCGCCCAGCGTGAGCGTGATCGAGGCCACCGAGGGGGCCGCGACCCGGCCCACCTGACCCGCGACCTCGGGCCGCAGCGCGGTCAGCACCTGCAGCGCGGCCTTGGTCGCCGGGTCGTTGGGGCCCGGATTGGCGACGTCGAGGTACGGCAGCGCCGGCGGCGGCGGCCCGGTCGCGAAGTCGACGCCGTCGCGGTCGAACAGGTGCGGGCCGTCGGGAAAATCCTTCACGGCGACCGGAATTCGCTCGACGATGGTGATGCGCAGGGCCGACGGATACTGGCGCTGCACCCGCGCGCTGGCCACCCGCCGGATGGCCGCCACCCGGTCGGCGACCTGGTTGGTGTTGATCTGCAGCAGCGGCGTGCCCGGCCGCACCCGAGCGGCGTCCAACACCTCTTCGCGGGTCACCACCCCGGTGCCGACGACGACGATGTTGCGGGCCGACATCGCGGGCGTGAAGTAGAGGATCAACGCGAGCCCGACCCCGAGGACGACCAGCAGCACCGTCACCAACAGCATCTTCAGGCCGCGGACCACACCCCGGGCGACGGGCTTGGGCTCGTCGGCCGCGCGGCCGGTGGCCCGGCGTTTGGCCTCCCGGCGGGCCTCCTCGATGGCGGTGGCGCGCGCCTGCGCGGCGCGGCGTTCGGCTCGTTCCCGGCGCGCCCGCCGGCGCGGCCCCTCGAATTCTTCGCCCTCCGTCGGCGTCTGCACGTCGGGGCCCGCGGCGAAAATGGGTTCGGTGACCGCGCCGTCCACCGCGTCGGGGGCCGGTTCGCCGGCGACGCCGGTCGACACGGGGTCGTTCGGCTGGGTCACGGCAGCACTCCCGGCCGGCCGGGTGCGCTGCGGTTGTCCCGGATCCGCAGCTCCGTGACGATCTCGGGGCCCAGCAGGGTCACGTCGCCCGCGCCCATCGTGACGATGACGTCACCGGGGCCGGCCGCCGCGGCCACCTGCTGCGCGACCGCGGAGAAATTCGGCAGGTAGCGCACCGGCACGCTGACATGCTCGGCGACACTGGCGCCGCTGACGCCGGCCAGGGGTTGTTCGCGCGCGCCGTACACGTCAAGGACGAACACCTCATCGGCGGCGTCCAACGCGCGACCGAATTCCGCGGCGAATTCCCTTGTGCGCGAATATAAGTGGGGCTGGAACACCACCAGGCTGCGGCCGCCGCCGCTCTGCTCGACGACCGTGCGGACCGCGGCCAGCGTCGCGCTGATCTCGGTGGGATGGTGCGCGTAGTCGTCGAAGACCCGCACCGACCCGGAGCTGCCGACCAGTTCGAACCGCCGGCGCACGCCCTCGAAACCGGCGAGCCCGTCGAGCACCGCGTCCGCCGGGGCGCCGATCTCCAGCGCCGCGAGCAGCGCGCCCAGCGCATTGAGCGCCATGTGCCGCCCGGGCACCGACAGCCGCATCACGCGGGGATGCCGCTCGCCCGCCAGCTGGATGTGCGCGACCGCCTCGGTGCCCTGCTGCTCCCAGGACAGCAGGGTCGCGGCCCGGTCTTCGCCCGCATCGGATCCGTAGCGCAGCACCCGGATTCCCAGCTCGGCGGTGCGGTCCGCCAGCGCGGCCGCGCCCGGATCGTCGACGCACACCACCAACGCCCCCCCGGGCGCCAGCCGCTCCACGAAGGCGTCGAACACCCGGACATAGGCGTCGGCGCTGCCGTAGAAATCCAGGTGATCGGTCTCGATGTTGGTGACCACGGCGACATTTGGCGTGTATTCGAGCAGCGAACCGTCGCTTTCGTCGGCCTCGGCCACGAAGCAGTCGCCGCTGCCGTGATGCGCGTTGGTACCCGCCTCCCCCATCTCGCCGCCGACCGCGAACGACGGGTCGCGCCCGCAGTGCTGCAACGCCACGATCAACATCGACGTCGTCGTCGTCTTGCCGTGCGTGCCGGTGACCATCAGCGTGGTGCGGCCGTCCATCAGCTTGGCCAGCACCACCGGGCGCAGGATCACCGGGATGCCGCGCCGCCGGGCCTCGACGAGCTCGGGGTTCGTCTTCGGGATGGCCGCGTGGGTGGTGATGACGGCGGTCGGGCCGCCCGGCAACAGGTCGAGCGACGACGCGTCGTGACCGATGCGGATCGACGCTCCCCGCGCCCGCAACGCGTGCACGCCGCGCGACTCCTTCGCGTCGGACCCCGACACCAGCCCGCCGCGGTCCAGCAGGATGCGGGCGATGCCCGACATGCCGGCCCCGCCGATGCCCACCATGTGCACCCGCTGCAGCTCGGGCGGCAGCTGTTCGGCGTTCACCGTCGCCCTCCCGCCGCTGCCTTCCTGGCGATGTCCAGCGCCGCCTGCGCCACCTGGCGCGCCGCGTCGGGGTGCCCCACCCGCGCGGCCGCCGTCGTCATCGCCGCCAACCGGGGCGGATCGTTGAGCAGGGCGGACACCTCGCGGGCCACCAGCTCCGGCGTCAGGGCGGCGTCGGCGACCACCATGCCGCCCCCGGCGTTGACCACCGGAAGCGCGTTGAGGCGCTGCTCGCCGTTGCCGATCGGCAGCGGCACGTAAATGGCGGGCAGCCCGACCGCCGAGACCTCGGCGACGGTCATCGCACCCGAACGGCAGATGGCCAGGTCGGCGGCGGCGTAGGCCAGGTCCATCCGGTCCAGGTAGGGCACCGCCACATACGGCGGATCGCCGGGCTGGCTCTCCCGCAGCTCGAGGGTGTTCTTCGGCCCGTGCGCGTGCAGCACCGACACGCCCGCGGCCGCCAATCCGGCGGCGGCCCCGGACACGGCGCGGTTGAGCGACACGGCGCCCTGCGAGCCGCCGAACACCAGCAACACCCGGGCGTCGTCGGCGAAGCCGAAATGCCTGCGCGCCTCGGCGCGCAACGCCGCGCGGTCCAGCGACGTGATGGCCGCCCGCACCGGCACGCCGACGACCTCCGCGCGCGGTAAGCCGCAATCCGGCACCGCCGACAGCACCCGGTCGGCTCGGCGGGCGCCGACGCGGTTGGCCAGGCCGGCGCTGGCGTTCGCCTCATGGATCAGCACCGGGACGCGGCGGCGACGGCTGAGGCCGCGGGGAATCCCGCGGGCGGCGAGGTAGGCCGGCAGGGCCACGTACCCGCCGAAACCGATGATGACGTCGGCGTCCACCGCGTCGAGCACGGCGCGGGTCTCCCGGACCGCGCGCCACACCCGCGGGGGCAGGCGCGCGAGGTCACCGCTGGGCTTGCGCGGCAGCGGCACCGGCGTGATCAGCTCGAGGTGATAGCCGCGCTGGGGCACCAGCCTCGTCTCCAGCCCGCGGTGGGTGCCCAGCGCAGTGATGCGGACCTGCGGATCGAGGGCGCTGAGCGCGTCGGCCACCGCCATCGCGGGCTCGACGTGGCCAGCGGTGCCGCCGCCGGCCAGCACGACCGACAGGGGCTTAAAAGCCGACAACGCGGCACCGGCGGGCTGGGGACTTGTCCCCCGCCCGCCGGTCGGCTTGCTGACCGTGTCGTTCACCCGTAACGCTGACCTTCCAGTGCGCGTGCGCGCCGTGCCTGACGCTGGCCGGCTCCGCGAGCGGCGGAGCGCTGGCCAGATCCATGATGCACCGCCCTGCGTACCGGCCGTGCGGCTGTGCGGGAGAACGCCGGGCGCAGCGGTTCCTCGGCCGTGCGGGCCGTCTTGCGGCCGCCCTTGCGGGCGGGCGCCTGGGCGGCCTTCCGCGCGCCGTTGCGCGACGGGTTTCCGTCGCCCGGTTGCTTGCCGCCGTGCTTGCGGTCGCGGAACGATTCCAGTCGGGTCGGCACGTACGGCTGCGGCAGCGGCAGCCGCAGGAACCGGTTCACCTTGTCGTCACGGCCGGCGCGCAGCGCGGCCACCGCCTCCGGTTCGTGACGGGCCGCGTTGGCCATGATCCCGATCATGAAAAGCGTTGCGGCCGTTGAGGTTCCACCCGCCGAGATGAGCGGCAGCTGGATACCGGTGACCGGCAGAATCCCGATCACGTAGCCGATGTTGATGAACGCCTGGCCCAACACCCACATCGTCGTGGTCGCGGTCAGCAGCCGCAGGAAGGGGTCGGCCGACCGGCGCGCGATGCGCATCCCGGTGTAGGCGAACAATCCGAAGAGCACCAGCAGCCCGAACGCGCCGACGAAGCCCAGCTCCTCGCCGATGATCGCGAAGATGAAGTCGTTGTGGGCGTTGGGCAGGTAATTCCACTTGGCGACGCCCTGGCCCAGGCCGTCGCCGAAGATACCTCCGTGGGCCAGGGCGAACTTCGCCTGGCGGGCCTGGTAGCCGGTGTCCATGGGGTCGTTCTCGGGATTCATCCAGGATTTCACCCGGTCGGAGCGGTAGCCCGCGGACATGGCCAGGACGGCGCCGGCCATGAAGACGGCCACCAGCGAGGTGGCGAAGACGCGCAGTGGCAACCCGGCGTACCACAACAGCGCCAGCAGGATGATGCCCAGCGACACCGTCTGCCCCAGGTCGGGCTGGGCGACGATGAGCGCCAGCGCGATGACCGCGGCCGGCACCAGCGGGATCAGCATCTCGCGCAGCGAGGCCCGCTCCAGCCGCCGGGCCGCCAGCAGATGCGCACCCCAGATCGCGAAGGCGATCTTCGCCAGCTCGGAGGGCTGCATCGAGAAGCCGGCGATGACGAACCACTTCCGGGAGCCGTTGGCCAGGTTGCCGATGCCCGGCACCAGCACGAGCACCAGCAGGATGACCGTGACGACGTAGCCGGTGAAGGCGACGCGGCGGATGAAGCGCACCGACATCCGCAGCGAGGCGTAACAGGCGACCAGGCCGATCACGGTCCACAGCACCTGCTTGCCGAAGATCACCCAGGCCGACCCGTCGGCGTCGTAGGAGCGCACGCCCGAGGCGGACAGCACCATGATGAGGCCGAGCGTCGTCAGCAGCCCGGCCACGGCGATGATCAGGTGAAACGAGGTCATGGGGCGGCTCAGCCAGGCGCCGAACCGGTTACGGCCGTCCCCTCCCGCCTGCGGTTTCGTGGACGGTCTGGCTTCCGAGCTGCCGGCGGCGGTGACGGGGCCGGTCGCCGCGTCGGCCTCGGCCTGGGCCTGGGCCTGGGCCTGGGCCTCGGCCGGCTCCGGGGCGCCGCCCTCGGTGGTCTCGGTCGAGCCGGCGTCTGCGATGTCTTTGCCCCGACGTCTGAGCCGGGCCAGCGGGTTACCCATGCCCGCCCTACCGGGTCGCCGCGCGGACGGCGGCGGCGAAGGCGTCGCCGCGGTGTGCGTACCCGGTGAACTGGTCAAACGAGGCGCCCGCCGGTGCCAGCAGCACCGTGTCGCCGGGCCGGGCCAGGTCGCGGGCCGCGGCCACCGCCGCGGTCATGACGGAAGCGCCGAGGTCGTCACCCGAATGTTTCACTTCTGTCACATTTGCACCAGTGGCCACAGCCGTCGCATTCATATCAGCATCCTCGCCTGTCACAACCTGGACGACGGGGACATCCGGCGCGTGTCGCGATAACGCCTCTGCAACCTCTTGGCGATCTCGGCCGATGAGCACCGCGCCGACCAGCCGGGGGGCCATCCGGGCGACCTCGGCGTCCACCGATGCGCCCTTGAGCAAACCGCCGGCCAGCCACACCACGCGCGGATAGGCCAACACCGACGCCTCGGCGGCGTGCGGGTTGGTGGCCTTGGAGTCGTCGACGTAGGTGATGCCGCCGGCGACCGCGACCACCTCGGCTCGGTGCCGGCCCAGGCGGAAGGAGGCGATCGCCTCCGCGATTGCCTCGGCGGGCACGTCGACGCTGCGGGCCAGCGCCGCCGCGGCCAGGGCGTCGAGGACGCCGACGGGCCCGGGCACCGGTATCGAGTCCACCGGCAGGAGGGCGAGGTCCTCGGCGAAGGCGCGGTCGATCAGTCGGCCGTCGCGCACGCCCAGTTCGCCCGCCGCCGGCTCACCGAGCCGGAAGCCGACGCGCACCGGCGCCGCGGCGGTGTCCAGCAACGCGGCCGCCCGGGCGTCGTCGAGCCCCACCACCGCCACCCGGCCACCCAGCACCCGCGCCTTGGCGGCCGTGTAGTCGGCCATGGTCGAGTGCCAGTCCAGGTGGTCTTCGGCGATGTTGAGGACGACGCCCGCCTCGGGGCGCACCGACGGCGCCCAGTGCAGCTGGAAGCTGGACAGCTCGACGGCCAGCACCTCGGCCGGCTGCTCGAGGACGTCGAGGACCGGGTCGCCGATATTGCCGCACAAGATGCTGCGCCGGCCGGCGGCGGTCAGCATGGCGTGCAGCATCGACGTCGTGGTGGTCTTCCCGTTCGTGCCGGTCACGGCCAGCCAGCGCCGCGGCGGACCGTACTGGCCCGCCGCGTCGAGCCGCCAGGCCAGCTCCACGTCGCCCCAGACCGGCACGCCCGCCGCCGAGGCGGCGACCAGCAGCGGCGTGTCCGGGGCGAATCCCGGGCTGGTGACCACCAGCGCGTACTCCGCGACCCCCCGCATCGCCGCCGACACGGTCAAGGTCGCCACGCCGTTCTCCGCGTAGCGGCGCAACGTGGCCGCGTCGTCGTCGCACAGGGTCGGCGTCGCGCCGAACCGGGTCAGCGCCGCCAGCACCGCCCTGCCGGTGATGCCGCCGCCGGCCACCAGCACGGGCGCGCCCGGCGCGAGCGGCTCGAGCCCGGGCACGTCAGGCACCGATCGCGCCCAGCCAGTCACCGTAGAAGAGGGCCACGCCCAGGCCACACGTGATCGCCGTGAGCAGCCAGAAGCGAATGATCACCGTCGTTTCGGCCCAGCCAGCCAGCTCGAAGTGATGGTGGAACGGCGCCATCCGGAACACCCGGCGCCCGGTGGTGCGAAACGCCAGGATCTGCAACACCACCGAGGTGACCTCGGCGACGAACAGCGACCCCAGCACGACGGCGAGGATCTCGGTGCGGCTGGTGACCGACAGGCCCGCGATGATGCCACCCAGCGCCAGCGAGCCGGTGTCGCCCATGAAAATCTTTGCGGGAGCGGCGTTCCACCACAAAAAGCCGATGCACGCACCCGCGGTGGCGGCCGCGACCAGCGCCAGGTCCAGCGGGTCGCGCACGTTGTAGCAGCCCAGCCCCGGCGAGCTGACGCAGGCGCTGTGCGCCTGCCAGAACGTGATCAGGACGTAGGCGGCGGACACCATCGCCATGCTGCCGGCGGCCAGGCCGTCCAGCCCGTCGGTGAAATTGACCGCGTTGGACCAGGCGCTGACCACGACCACGCAGAACAACACGAACAGCGCGGGAGTCAATGTGACGGTGGCGATCTCGCGCACGTAGGACAAGTTCGCGCTGGCCGGGGTCAAGCCGTTGCCGTTGCGGAACTGCAACACCAGCACGCCGAACAGCACCGCGGCGGCGACCTGCCCGATGGTCTTGGCCGTCTTGTTCAACCCCAGGTTGCGCGACCGGCGCACCTTAATCAGGTCGTCGAGGAACCCGACGCCGCCCAGCGCGGTCGCCAGGCCCAGCACCAGCAGGCCCGACGCGGAAACGCCCTCGCCGTCGAACGCCAGCCCGGCCAGGTGCGTCCCGAGGTAACCCGCCCAGATCCCGGCGAGGATCGCCACGCCGCCCATCGACGGCGTGCCCCGCTTGGCGTGATGGCTGGGCGGCCCGTCCTCGCGGGTGTGATGGCCGAAGCCCTGCCTGGTGAACAAGCGAATCAGCGCCGGCGTCAACAGGATTGACACCGCGAGCGCGACCGCGACGGCGATCAGGATCTGCCTCACGAGCCCGTCCCCCCGTCGGTCGGTGACGACCCGCTTCGCCCGGCTTCGCCGCCCTCGCGATCGTCAGTGGTCATTCGTGACGACCCGCTTCGCCCGGCTTCGCCGCCCTCGCGATCGTCACGGGCCAGCGCGTCGGCCAGCGCTCCCAACCCCGCCGAGTTGGAGGCCTTGACCAACACCACGTCGCCGGGCTGCAGCTCGGCCCGCAACAGCGCCAGGGCGGCGTCTGCGTCGGCCACGCTGACGGCCCCCCGATCGCCGGAGGCTCCCCACGAGCCCTCCATGACCGCTCCGTGGTGCATGGCGCTCATCGACCTCCCACTTCCCACGACGACAAGTCGAGACACATCTAAGCGCACCGCCAGCCGGCCGATGCGATCGTGTTCGGCCACCGCGTCGTCGCCGAGCTCGGCCATTTCGCCCAGCACCGCCCAGCTCCTGCGCTTTTCGGTGGCGCCGTGGGCGATCCAGGCCAGCGCCTGCAGGCCGGCCCGCATCGAGTCGGGGTTGGCGTTGTAGGCGTCGTCGATCACCGTGACCCCGTCCGCCCGGGTGGTCACGTGCATCCGGTGCCGCGACACCGGGCCCGCCTGCGTCAACGCGGCGGCCACCTGGTCGACCGTCGCGCCGCACTGCAGCGCGACGGCGGCGGCGCACAGCGCGTTGGTGACCTGATGGTCGCCGAACACGCCGAGCTCGACCTCGACCGCGCTGTCCATCGCGTGCAGGGTAAAGCGCGGCCTGGCCAGTTCGTCCAGCGACACTCCGTCCGCCCAGACGTCGCTGGGACCCGAATCGGTGCGGCTGGACCGGCCGACCCGCACCACCCGGGCCCCGGTGACCCGGGCCATCGCCGCCACGACCGGGTCGTCGGCGTTCAGGATGACCACACCCGACGACGGAACAGATTGCGGCAGTTCGGATTTGGTCCGCGCGATGGCTTCCCGCGAGCCGAACTCGCCCAGGTGGGCGGTGCCCACGTTCAGGACCACCCCGATCGCCGGCGGTGCGATCTCGGCCAGCGCGGCGATGTTGCCGGGATGGCGGGCCGACATCTCCAGGACCAGGTAGTCGGTGTCCCGCGTCGCGCGCAACACCGTCCAGGGGTGCCCCAGCTCGTTGTTGAACGACCCGGGCGGGGCGATCACCTCGCCCAGCGGCTCGAGCACAGCCTTGACGAGGTCTTTGGTCGACGTCTTGCCCGACGAACCCGTGATGCCGATGATCGTCAGGCCGCCGGCCACCAGCTCCGCGGCCACCGCCTTCGCCAGCTTGGCCAGCGCGGCCAGCACCGCCGCGCCCGAGCCGTCGGTGTCGTGTTCGAGCACCCCGGCCAGGCCGGCGCGCCCGGCCGCCCGCGGCTTCGGGGGCACCACGATGGCCGGCACCCCCACCGGCCGGGCGGCCAGCACCGCCGCCGCGCCGGCCGCCGCCGCCGACTTCGCATAGTCGTGGCCGTCGGCGCGGGCCCCCGGCAGCGCGAGGAACAGGCCGCCGGGACCGACCGCGCGCGAATCGAATTCGACGGTTCCGGTGACGCGGAGCTCGGCCGCGGCCTGCGGCGAGATGTCGGCCAGCGTGCCGCCCACGATGTCAGCGATCTGCGCGACGGTGAGGTCGATCATCGCCGTGCCTTCAGCGCCCGGGCCAGTTCAACCCGGTCGTCGAAGGGGCGGACCTCCCCCGCCGCGCGCTGACCGGTTTCGTGGCCTTTGCCCGCCACCAGGACCACGTCGCCCGGCCCCGCCCAGGCCACCGCGTGTTCGATCGCCGCGCGCCGGTCGCCGATCTCGACGACCTCCGCCGCACCACGGCTCTCGGCCGCACCGGCCAGGATCTCGCGGCGGATCGCCGCGGGGTCCTCGCCGCGGGGGTTGTCGTCGGTAACGACAACCAGATCGGCCAGCTCGGCGGCCGTCGCGCCCATCGGCGCCCGCTTGCCCGGGTCGCGCTCGCCGCCGGCGCCGAACACCACCGCCAGCCGGCGACCCGGTCGCGCCAGGGTGGTCAGCACCGCCCGCAGCGCGCCCGGCTTGTGCGCGTAGTCCACCAGCGCGAGGAAATCCTGGCCGCAGTCGATGTCTTCCATGCGGCCGGGCACCCGGGTCTCCAGGAGTCCCGGCGCCGCCTGCTCGGGCGACACCCCGACCGCGTCCAGGATTGCCAGTGCGACAAGGCAATTAGCGATGTTGTAATGCCCCGGCAGCCGGATGCCGACCCGATGACGCACCCCGGCGGGGTCGATCGCGGTGAACTGCTGTCCCCCGGCGCCCATCGGCATCACGTCCATGGCGCGCCAGTGCGCGCGCTCACCGGCGGCGCTGACGGTGATGGCGTCACCGGCCCGCGCCGCCATGGCGCGCCCGGCGTCGTCGTCGACGCAGACCACCGCGCGCCGGGCCCGCAGCGGTGACGCCGGATCGAACAGCTTCGCCTTGGCCTCGAAGTAGTCGGCCATGGTCGGGTGAAAGTCGAGGTGGTCGCGGGACAGGTTTGTGAAGCCGCCCACCGCGAATCCGGTGCCGTCCACCCGCCCCAGCGCCAGCGCGTGGCTGGACACCTCCATGACGACGGTGTCCACCCCGCGCTCGGCCATCGCCGCGAACATGGCCTGCAGCGCGGGCGCCTCCGGCGTGGTCAGCGCGCTCGGAACGTCGACGCCGTCGATCCGGATGCCGATCGTGCCGATCAGCCCGGCTTTGCGGCCCGCGGCGCGCAGCCCGGACTCGACCAGGTAGGTGGTGGTGGTCTTGCCCGAGGTTCCGGTGATCCCGATGACGGTCGTGCGCTCCGACGGGTTCCCGTACACCGTCGCGGCCAGGGCGCCGAGGACGCTGCGGGGCGCCGGGTGAACCAGCGTCGGGACACCCGTAGCCGAGGCGCCCATCTCCGCGACGCCGGCGGCGTCGGTGAGGACGGCGACGGCGCCGCGTTCGATCGCCTCCGCCGCGTAGCGGGCCCCGTGCGTCGAGGCGCCCGTCAGCGCGGCGAACAGGTCGCC
Source organism: Mycobacterium scrofulaceum (assembly GCF_001667885.1). GTDB lineage: Bacteria > Actinomycetota > Actinomycetes > Mycobacteriales > Mycobacteriaceae > Mycobacterium > Mycobacterium scrofulaceum_C. The sequence goes on from NZ_LZJW01000083.1 coordinate 55,898, forward strand.
GGGGCGCACGTCCTGGGCGCGCAGCGTCACCCCGGTGACGGCCACGTCGGGCACCGCCGCGCCCGGGTCGGCGAGTACCGCCCCGACCTGGGCCGCCAGCGCGGGCAGGCGCGTGCCCGCCCCGGCGCTGGGGCGCAAATCAGTGGGCACGGCACACCTCCCGTCCACACGCGTGGTCCTCATGATCGGCCATGACACCCTACCGAGAGGCAGCCGCCGCCCCGGTGGCCTCGTCGGTCGAGTGTGCGTCGGGGGCCGTCAGTGTGCACTCATGACGTGATTCGGGCCTGATTCCCGCCCTGGGCGCACGATCGACGGCCCGGGCCCGCGGCGGGCTAGGTCGCCTGCAGGGTCAGCGGCGGACCCGGGTCCGGCGAGAGCGGCACGTTCTCGCGCTGCATCAGCCAGCCGGCGATGTTGTGGAACAGCGGGGCCGCCGAGTGGCCCGGCGTCCCGTCGGCGTTGCGATCCGGGTTGTTCATCATGATGCCGATGACGTAGCGCGGATTGTCGACGGTCGCCATGCCGGCGAAGGTGATCCAGTAGACGTTGTCGAAGTAGCAGCCGCAGGCCGGGTTGATCTGCTGCGCTGTGCCCGTCTTGCCGGCCATCTGGTAGCCCGTCACCGCGGCTGAGGGGCCGGTGCCCTGCTGGTAGCCCATCGGGTCGCGTTGCACCACCGCGCGCAGCATGTTGCGCACGGTCTGGGCCGTCTGCGGCGACACCACCCGCACGCCCTCGGGACGCGGCTCCTCGGTGCGGGTGCCGTCGGGGGCGATGGTGGCCTTGACAATCCGCGGCGGGATGCGCACCCCGTCGTTGGCGATCGTCTGGTACATGCCGGCCATCTGCAGCAGCGTCATCGAAAGGCCTTGCCCGATCGGCAGGTTGGAGAAGGTGCTGCCCGACCATTGGTCGATCGGCGGCACCAGCCCGGCGCTCTCACCGGGCAGGCCCACGTTGGTGCGCTGCCCCAGCCCGAATTTGCGGACCATGTCGTAGAAGCGTTCCGGCCCGACGCGCTGGGCGAGCATCAACGTGCCGACGTTGGAGGACTTCCCGAACACACCGGTGGTCGTGTAGGGCATCACGCCGTGCTCCCATGCGTCGTGAATGTTGACGCCGCCCATGTTGATCGAGCCGGGCACCTGCAGCACCTCGTCGGGGTTGGACAGGCCGTACTCGATGACCGACGACGCGGTGATGACCTTGTTCACCGAGCCCGGCTCGAACGGCGAGGACACCGCCAGGTTGCCCAGCTGCTTGTCGCCCTGGCGCCCGATGTCCTGCGACGGGTCAAAGGTGTTGTCGTTGGCCATGGCCAGCACCTCACCCGTCTTCGAGTCGAGGACGACGGCCGAAACATCATGTGCGCCCGACAGATTCTTGGCCTGCTGGACCTGCTGCTGCACGTAGAACTGGATGTCGTCGTCGAGGGTCAGCTGGACCATCGAGCCGTTGACCGCCCGGTGCCGGTTGCGGTAACTGCCGGGGATGACGACGCCGTCGGATCCGCGGTCGTAGGTGACCGAGCCGTCGGTTCCCGACAACACCGAGTCCAGAGACTCCTCCAGCCCCAGCAGCCCGTGACCGTCCCAGTCGATGCCGCCGACGATGTTCGCCGCCAACGACCCGCCGGGGTACTGCCGCAGATCCTGTCGCTCCGAACCGACTTCGGGGTACTTGTCGGAGATCGCGCTGGCGACCGCGGGGTCGACGGCGCGCGCCAGGTAGACGAAGTTCTCGTCGCTTTGCAGCTTCTTCAGCACCGTCGCGGAGTCGGGCTTGTTGCCCAGCCGGGTGGCGACCTCCTTGGCGATGTCGCGCAGCCGCTGCTGCGGGTCGGGGGCCGCCGAGTTCTTGCTCTTGGCTTCGTCGAGCTGTTTGCGAATCCTCTTGGGCTGGAACGTCAACGCGCGCGACTCGGTGGTGAACGCCAGCTGATCCTTGTTGCGGTCGACGATGCTGCCGCGCACGGCCTTCTCGACGTCGGTGACCTTGAGCTGGCCCGCCGCCTGGGCGCGCAGCGTCGGCGCGTTGGTCACCTGAAGGACGAACAGCTGGGCCGCCGCCACCACGATCAGGACCCCGATCGCGGCGTTGCCGGCCCGGTGCCGGAACACGAACGACGCGCCGCGGGTGCCCGCCTGCACCAGCTTGCGGGTGCGCCGCTCCCGCGCCGAGTGTCCGGTCGCCACGGCGTCCGTCCGGTCGGCCGCGCGGCCCTTGTTGGCTTCCTTCGTTTTCCGGAATCGCTTCGGTTCGGCGACATCCTGGCCCTGCTGCTGTTTCGCGCGCCGCTTCGGCTGGCGAACCCCCTTGGCTTCCTGCGCCTTGCGGGGACCACGGGTCGGCTGCGACCGGCGGGAGCGCATCGATTCGCCGCGGCTCACCGGGGCGCACCCGGCGTTGCGGCGGGACCGGGCGCCACCGGCTGCGGCGCCAACACCGGGGCGGCGGGCACGACGGGCGCGACCGGCTGGGGAATCCCCGGGGCCCGTTGCACCGGCACCGGCACCTCAGCGGGCAGCGGCGCGGGTACCTGCCCGGGCGGCGGAATCGGCAAGCCGCCCAACGGCACCGGCACCTCGGCGGGACCGGGAGCGGGCGCGATCACCGCCGGCGCCGGCAACCCCGGGACCGGCACGCCCGGCACCGGCAGTGCACCGGGGGCCTGACCGGCGACCGGCGCCCCCGGCGAGCCGGGCATGCCCGGCAGTGGTGGCCCGGCCGGCCCCAGGTGTTGGCCGCCCAGCGTCGACGATCCGTCCGGTGCGCGCAGCAGGGCCTCGGGCCCGGACCGCGCCGGCGCGGGTGCGCCGGCGTCGGGCTGCAGCCGGACCGGGACCTCGGCGGGAGGCGCGGGCGGCGCGGGGGGTGCCGGCGGGCCTTGTTCGGGAAGCTTGCTGTTCAACGGCGGCGGCGGCACCCCGTCAGCCGGCTTCGGCGTCCCGACGACCACCCAGTTCCCGGACGGGTCCTGGACCAGGTGGGCGGTGTCGCGCGTCGGGATCATGCCCTGTTTGCGGGCCGCCTCCGCCAGCGCCGGAGCGGATTCGGCCTCGCGCACATCGCGTTCCAGCGCCTCCTTCTGCTGTTGCAGCAGCCGGGTCTTCTCGCGGGCGTGGCTCAACTTGTAGGAGCGCTCCGCGGAGTCCGTCGACAACCACAGCGTGAGACCCAGCCCGAGGCCCAGCGCACCGATGACCAGCACGACGAACGGCACCTTGCTCGCCAGCGTGCGGGGCCGGAGGTCGATCGAAGCCAGCCGGGTCGCCAGGCGCTCGCTCAGGCGCGGACGAACAACCTTGGGCGCCTTGGCTTTCCGCGCCTTGGCTCGAGCCTTGGCCTGACTGGTGCTTTTAGGCCGCGCCGGACGCTCGACCGGCCGGGCGATGGGGCTGGTGTGCGGTCCGGATTTGGGCGCTCGGCTCTCCCGGGTGGGCGCCGCGCTGCGCCCGGGCCGGGCGCGGCGTGCCGAGCCGGGCTCGGCGGCCGAACGCCTGCCGCGCCGGGCGGACCCGTCGCGTCCGCCGCGGCGATTCGGCGTCTCCCGCTTTGCTTTCATGCGTCGCCCTTTCCGGTTGCCTGCTGGACCCGTTGCACGGCGCGTAGTCGCACCGCGGCGCTGCGCGGATTGCGTTCGATTTCGGTGTCGTCCGCACGCTCGGCGCCGTGCGTGAGCGACCGGAATCGCGGCTCGTGGCCGGGAAGCTCGACCGGCAGGTCGACCGGTGTGCGGGACGCGACCGCGTCGGCGAACATCCGCTTGACGATCCGGTCCTCCAGGGATTGGTAGGACAGCACCACCATCCGTCCACCGACGGCGAGCGCGTCCAGCCCGGCCGGGATGGCGCTGCGCAACGAGCCCAGCTCGTCGTTCACCGCGATCCGCAGGGCCTGGAAGGTGCGCTTGGCCGGGTGGCCCCCGGTTCGCCGGGCGGGGGCCGGAATCGCTTGGTAGAGCAGGGCCACCAGCTCGGCGGTCGACGTGAAGGGTGCGCGGGCGCGCTGTCGCACGATCTGCTTAGCGATGCGGCGCGCGAACCGCTCCTCGCCGTAACGGTGCAGGATGTCCGCCAGCGCGGCCTCGTCGTAGGTGTTGACGATGTCGGCCGCCGTCAACGACGACTCCGGATCCATCCGCATGTCCAGCGGCGCGTCCTGCGCGTAGGCAAAGCCTCGCTCGGCGCGGTCGAGTTGCATGGAGGACACCCCGAGATCGAACAGCATCCCGTCGACCGATTCGACTGTGTCGTAACCGGATTCGGCCAGTGCCGCGGCGAGGCCGTCGTAGCGGCTGTGCACCAGCGTGACGCGGTCGGCGAATCGCGCCAACCGGTCGCGGGCGATTTCCAGCGCGCTGGGGTCGCGGTCGAGCCCGATCAGCCGCAGCCCCGGCAGGTCGGTCAGAAACCGCTCGGCGTGCCCGCCCGCGCCCAGGGTGGCGTCGAGCAGGACGGCGCCCGAGCCGTCGGCACGGTGACGGGTCAGCGCGGGGGTCAGCAGTTCGACGCAGCGGTGCAGCAGGACGGGCACGTGCCCGAAGTCGCCTGAATCGTCAGCCACCGCAACACCTCCCCGGGTCGGGCGAGACGCCCCTGACCCATCTGCGGCCCGGCGGGCCGCCGCCCTTGCATCGAGGTCCCTGTCCGAAGGCACGAACCTGGCGTTGGGGAAGTACGCCAGGGTCGGTTCGGGCAGAGGCCACGTTGCACGGGCGCGCGCCTCAGATGATGTCGCCGAGTGCTTCATCGCTGGCCGCGGAGAAGTTCTCTTCGTGTGTCTGCTGGTAGTCCTGCCAGGCTTGCGCATCCCAGATCTCGAGGTAGTCGACCGCCCCAATCACCACGCAGTCCTTGGAGAGGTTCGCGTAGCGGCGGTGGTCGGCCGACAGGGTGATGCGCCCCTGCGCGTCGGGATGCTGCTCGTCGGTGCCGGCGGCCAGGTTGCGCAGGAACGCCCGGGCGTCGGGATTGCTCCGGGAGGCCTTGCTCGCCCGCCGCGCGAGCTGTTCGAATTCGCCGCGCGGGTAGACGGCGAGGCTGTGGTCTTGGCTCTTGGTGACCATCAACCCCCCTGCCAGTGCGTCGCGAAACTTGGCGGGCAACGTGAGCCGCCCCTTGTCGTCGAGTTTGGGCGTGTAGGTGCCGAGAAACACCAGCTCACCTCGCTCTCGGGTCACCCAAACACTGCAGCCACCATACCCCACAATCCCCCACTTCGCCCCATTGTCAGAGTGTCGTGGCGGACTTTTCCGGGTTATCCGCCACCTACAGGCGGCCATACCACCGGGCCGCGGCCCAACGGGCCCCGCGGGACATGGCGGCGAGCGGTAGGAAACCGCAGCTCAAAGCCCCACGGAACGCCACGTGGGGCGAAGTGGGGGCACTGAGTGGGGCGCAGTGGGGCTCAATTCCCGGGCCGAAGCACGGTTGCGGCTCGATCCGGCGTCAAAACGGCATCGCCGGCCCGGCGATGCTCAGCCGAGCCGGGTGAATCTGTGACGATGACGCCGAGCCCGCCACGGGCAGGAAAAAGGGGCATGAAAAAGGGGAGCCGATGGCTTCCCCAGATTCGTTGGCGCTACCGCTAGTCGTCGAAGCGGCGGCGGAACCGGTCTTCCATGCGGCTGGTGAACGACCCCCCGCCGCCCTTGTTGCGCCGCTGGCGCAGCGAGCCGGGCGCCGAGCCCGGGTGGTCGGGGCGGCCGGACAATCGCGGACCCGTGATGGCGAACACCACGCCGCCGAACATCACGATGAACCCGAAAACGCTGAGAATCGGGAAGTTTCCGATCATGGTGGCCTTGAACGCCACTCCGGAAACCAGCATCGCAAGGCCGATGACGAACAGCGCAGCACCCTGCAGGCGGCGACGCGCGGTGGGCGCGCGCAACCCTCCGCCGCGGACGCTCGACGCGAATTTGGGATCTTCGGCGTAGAGAGCGCTCTCGATCTGATCGAGCATCCGCTGCTCATGATCGGAGAGTGGCATTCGTCCCTCCTTGCCGACAGTTGACGCGTAACTATCGATAGCACGCGGATGCCCGTTGCGGGGGCAACTAATTGAAATGATACGAGGTCAATCTGCGCCATACCACTGGTTCGGTGGCGATTCTATCCTGGCCCCGGCGGGGCACCCCTCGGAGCCGGAACGGCCGTGCGCTACAACCGGCTTCCCAGCCGGAGTGGTTGGCCGGTTCGTTGCCGCGACCGCTCGCCGGACAACCTCCCCCGGGTCCGATAATGGCGATGGCGGCGCGGGCCGCGGCAAGGCGAAGGCACGCACGCGAGCACAGCATGAGGAGGACACCGCGAGTGGCGATATTCCTCATCGATCTGCCGCCCACCGATATGGAGCGCCGTCTCGGCGAAGCCCTGAAGGTTTACGTCGACGCGATGCGCTACCCGCGCGGCACCGAGAACCAGCGCGCGGCGATGTGGCTGGAACACATCCGCCGGCGGGGGTGGCAGGGCGTGGGCGTCGTGGACGCCGAGGTGACCGAGGGCGCTGACGCGCCGATGCCTTCGGCGGCTCAATTGCGCGACGCCCCGCTGCTCGGCATCGCCTACGGGTACCCCGGGGCGCCCGGGCAGTGGTGGCAGCAGCAGGTCGTCCTCGGCCTGCAACGGGGCGGCCGGCCGGCCCAGGAGATCGCCGGCCTGATGAACAGCTACTTCGAGCTGACCGAGCTGCACATCCACCCGCGCGCACAGGGCCGCGGCCTCGGTGAGGCGCTGGCCCGGCGGCTCCTCGCCGATCGGGCCGAAGAGAACGTCCTGCTGTCCACGCCGGAGACCAACGGCGAGCCGAACCGGGCCTGGCGGCTGTACCGGCGGCTGGGTTTCACCGACGTCATCCGCCGCTACCACTTCGCCGGTGACCCACGCGCATTCGCGATCCTGGGCCGCAAGCTCCCGCTGTGATCGCCGGATGGCGGGCGCGCCCGGGCGGACCCGCTCTGGCGGCGCGCCGCATCTGGCACGATGACCTGGTGCGCGCCAGCCTCTCCCCGCCCCGAACCCGCGGATTCACCGCTCGGCGCCGCCGGCTGGTGGCCATCGCGATGCTGCTCATGCTGGTGCCGCTGGCCACCGGGTGCCTCCGGGTCAGGGCGTCGCTCACCATCTCGCCCGACGACCTGGTGTCCGGGGAGATCGTCGCCGCCGCTAAACCCAAGACGCCCAAGGACACCGGCCCCCAGCTCGACAGCAACAATCTGCCGTTCAGCCAGAAGGTGGCCGTGTCGAACTACGACAGCGACGGCTACGTGGGATCGCAGGCGGTGTTCTCGGACCTGACGTTCGCCGAGCTGCCGCAGCTGGCCAACATGAACTCCGACGCGCAGGGCGTGAACCTGTCCCTGCGGCGCAACGGCAACCTGGTCATCCTGGAAGGCCGCGCGGACCTGACCTCGCTGACCGATTCCGAGGCCGACGTCGAGCTGACCGTCGCCTTCCCCGGCGTGGTGACGTCCACCAACGGCGACCGGGTCGAGTCGACCGTGGTGTCCTGGAAGCTGAAGCCGGGCGTCGTGAGCACCATGACCGCCCAGGCCCGCTACACCGACCCGAACACGCGGTCGTTCACCGGGGCGGGCGTGTGGCTGGGCATCGCGTCGTTCGCCGCGGCCGGCGTCGTCGCCCTGCTGGCCTGGATGAACCGCGACCGTTCCCCGCGGTTCACCGCACCCCGCGACCAGCCGCCCAACTAGCCCTGCTGGGTGGGCGACCAGTACGACAGCATCTCCGCGAACGTCTGGAATGCGGGCGCCGACACCCCATAGGTGGCCTCCAGGTGGACGCTCAGCGGGAACCCGAGCTCGGCCACCCCGTCGATCACGCGTTTGTAGAGGTCGGTCATCAGCTGACGCTTCTGGGGCGGTTCGCTGGCGGCCAACCGCTTGACGAACTCCTGCTCTTCGGCCACCGCCGCGTTGCCCGGATCCTGAATCAGCCAGTTGATCAACCCGACCCGGCTCTCCATCTTGGGGACGAAGCCGAACGACAGCAGGATCTCCGGCCTGTGATCGGTGTTCGCGGCGAATTCGCGCAGGAAGCCCACGATCGCGTCGGAGTACAGCAGCTGGGTCATGCCGTAGGTGGCGCCCTGGTCGCACTTGAAGTTGAACCGGCCGTACTCCCCCTCGCGCGTCGGAATCAGGATGACGCCGCGGTTGGGCACCAACTCGCGGTAGATCGACAGCGCGTCGGTGGGCGCGACGCCGGAGCCCTCGCCGTCGTTCATCGTGCGCGGAACGCCGACGAAGACCACCCCCTCCATCCCGGCCGCGCGCAGATCGGTCAGCCGCCGGCGCAGCGTCGGCTCGTCGGAGAAGGCGGTGACCTGGGTGCACAGCCCGTGGATTCCCGGCAGCTCGGGCTTGACGATCGACCAGAAGTCCAGCACGTCCAGTTTGGGTTTCATCACGATGGGACGGTCGTCGTCCTCGGCGATGATGCCGGGGATCATCACGTGCCGCAGCCGGCCGGTCAGGCCGGTTTCCGCGGAGTACTGCACCACCTTTCGCGCCTCCTCGAGTGCCCGCTCCCGGCCGTCATCGGCGTTGGGCGGCACCAGCTCGAGCGCAATGGTGTTCAGCGTCACGCGGCTTCTCTCTCCATCCGACGATGCTTGGGGCGTCTCGCGGGCGCACAGCGGGCGGCCCCGACACCCCCGCCAGCATAGGCATGGGGGTCGCGCGCCCTTACGGCGGAATAGTGAGCCAGGCGAAGCAACGGCGTCGCTCCAGGTTGGGCGGGTCCCCGGTACCGCGCCGAATACACTGGTCGGGCCTGGCACACACCACGCACGTCGAGCAGAAGGGGGCGGCGCTGAGCGTCGAAGCAGCGGCAACCGTCGAGTTGACCGGCGCGATCACCGATCGGCTTCGGCGGTATCTGCGCGACCGGCGCGCGGACACCGCCTACATCGGCGACGACTACGAGGTGCTGGTCGCCGCGCTGGAAAGCTTCGTGCTCAACGGAGGCAAGCGGCTGCGACCCGCGTTCGCCTACTGGGGCTGGCGCGCCGTGGCGAGCGGGGAACCCGATTCCGAAGTGCTGCTGCTGTTTTCGGCGCTCGAGCTGCTGCACGCCTGCGCGCTGGTGCACGACGACGTGATCGACGACTCCTCCACCCGCCGCGGCCGCCCGACCGCCCACGTCCAGTTCGCGGACCTGCACCGCAGCAGGCGCTGGCGGGGTTCGCCCGAGCAGTTCGGCATGTCGGCCGCGATCCTGCTCGGTGACCTGGCGCTGTCCTGGGCCGACGACATCGTGTTCCGCGCGGACCTGCCGCCCGACGCCGCGCGGCGCGTTCAGCGGGTGTGGGCCGAAATCCGCACCGAGGTGCTGGGCGGTCAATACCTCGACATCGTCGCCGAAGCCAGCGCCGCCGAGTCGATCGCCTCGGCGATGAACGTCGACACCTACAAGACCGCCTGTTACACGGTCTCGCGCCCGCTGCAACTGGGGGCGGCCGCCGCCGCCGACCGGCCCGACGTCCAGGATGTGTTCGGCCGGTTCGGGACGGACATCGGCGTGGCCTTCCAGCTGCGTGACGACGTGCTGGGTGTGTTCGGGGACCCGGCGGTGACCGGCAAGCCGTCCGGTGACGACCTGCGTTCGGGCAAGCGCACCGTGCTGCTGGCCGAGGCGCTGGAGCTGGCCGACGGATCGGATCCGTTGGCGGCCAAGCTGATACGCGACTCCATCGGGGCGCAGCTGACCGACGCGGAGGTGGACCGGCTGCGCGCGGTCATCGAGTCGGTGGGCGCCCTGGCCGCGGCGGAGCGACGCATCGCCGAGCTGACCCAACGGGCCCTGGCGGCGCTGGCCGCCGCGCCGATCAACGCGGCGGCTAAAGCGGGGCTCTCCGAGCTGGCCAGAATGGCCACCGACCGGTCCGCCTGAGCCGATGACGACTCCGACGCACACCCCGCCGTCCGACTCGCCGGAAACCAAACCGGCTGGCGCCGGCTGGTTTTCGCGACTGCGCGCGTTCGCCGGCGCCGCGGAGTCCGGGCCGGCGAAGCTGGGCATGCTCGGTTCGGTGTTGATCCTCGTCGGCGGCCTCGGCGCGGGCAGCACCCGGCAGCACGACCCGCTGCTGGAGTCGATCCACATGTCCTGGCTGCGTTTTGGCCATGGCCTGGTGTTGTCGTCGGTGGTGCTCTGGACCGGCGTGGGGCTCATGCTGATCGCGTGGCTGGGCCTGGGCCGGCGCGTGCTGGCCGGCGAGGTGACCGAGTTCATGATTAAGGCGACCACCGGCTTCTGGCTGGCGCCGTTGCTGCTGTCGGTGCCCGTCTTCAGCCGGGACACCTACTCGTATCTGGCCCAGGGCGCGCTGCTGCGCGACGGCCTGGACCCCTACGCCGTCGGACCGGTCGCCAACCCGAACAGCTTGCTGGACAACGTAAGTCCGATCTGGACGATCACCACCGCCCCCTACGGCCCGGCGTTCATCTTGGTGGCGAAGTTGGTCACCATGGCCGTCGGCAACAACGTGGTGGCCGGCACGGCGCTGCTGCGGCTGTGCATGCTGCCGGGCCTGGCCCTGCTGATCTGGGCCACCCCGCGGCTGGCCCGCCACCTGAGCGCCGACGGATCGACGGCCCTGTGGATCTGCGTCCTCAACCCGCTCGTGCTCATCCACCTGATGGGCGGGGTGCACAACGAGATGCTGATGGTGGGTTTGATGGCCGCCGGCATCGCGCTGAGTTTCGCCGGGCGTCACGTCCTGGGCACGACGCTGATCACGGTGGCCATCGCGGTCAAGGCCACGGCCGGAATCGCACTGCCGTTCATGGTGTGGGTGTGGGCCCGGCACCTGCGCGAGCGCCGCGGATATCGGCCGGGCCGGGCTTTCGTGGCGGCCACGGCGATGTCGCTGCTGATCTTCGCCGTCGTGTTCGGCATCCTGTCGGCCGTGGCCGGAGTGGGCCTGGGATGGCTGACCGCGCTGGCCGGATCGGTGAAGATCATCAACTGGCTCACGATCCCGACCGCCGCGGCCAACATCATCCACGCCGTGTTCAGTGGGTTCTTCGTGGTGCACTTCTACCCGATGCTGCGCATCACTCGGCTCGTCGGGATCGCGGTCATCGCGGTGGCGCTGCCGCTGCTGTGGTGGCGGTTCCGGCGCGACGACCGTGCCGCGCTGACCGGCATCGCGCTCTCCATGCTCGTCGTGGTGCTGTTCGTGCCGGCGGCCCTGCCGTGGTACTACTCCTGGCCGCTGGCGGTGGTCGCCCCGCTGGCGCAATCGCGACGGGCGATCGCGATCATCGGCGGCCTGTCGACGTGGGTGATGGTGATCTTCAAACCCGATGGCTCGCACGGGATGTACTCGTGGCTGCACTTCTCGCTGGCCACGATCTGCGCGCTGATCGCCTGGTACAGCCTCGACCGCGCGCCCGACCGGCGGACCGAGACGGCCGATGAGGCCCTGGAAAAGGCGTAGTGCCGCTCAGTAGGCCATGGCCTGCGCGCGCCGCACGACCTCGCGCGCCTGGTGGGCGTGCAGGGCGTCGACGGGGCGGGCATTGCTGACGGCATCGCGGCTGCCGTCGCGGGTGATCGTCAGCGACGGGTCGGGGGTGAACAACCACCGCACGATCTCGGTGTCGTGGTAGCCGCCGTCGTGCAGGATGGTCAGCAGTCCCGGCAGGCTCTTGACCACCTCACCGGACTTGGTGAAGAACACCTGGGGCACCACCACGCCGCCGTCGCGCTTCACCGCCACCAGGTGGCCTTCCCGGAGTTGCTGCTGCACCTTGCTGACCGAGATCCGGAGCAATTCGGCGACCCGCGCCAGGTCGTAGGTGGGCTCGTCGGGATCCAGAACGTCGTCGCCGGCAGGAACACTGCTCACGGCGCAAGTGTAGGCCTTGCCACGCGGATTGATCCCAAGTTCCAGAGCCCAATCACACCGTCGCACCTACGATGGCCCCGTGGCCGAAGCTGAATCGCCCGGGTCATCCGGCCGTCCCGGCCCGCACCGTCGCCAGGGTGCAGCCGGCGTGGCGGACCCGCTGGACAACGCGTTGCTGGACGGCCGCTACCTGGTGCAGTCCAGGATCGCCAGCGGCGGCACGTCGACGGTGTACCGCGGTCTCGACACCCGGCTCGACCGCCCGGTGGCGGTGAAGGTGATGGATTCGCGCTACGCGGGCGACGAGCAGTTCCTGACCCGCTTCCAGCGTGAGGCCCGCTCGGTCGCTCGGCTCAAGGATCCCGGCCTGGTCGCGGTCTACGACCAGGGCCTGGACTCCCGGCACCCGTTCTTGGTGATGGAGTTGATCGAGGGCGGCACGCTGCGCGAGCTGCTGGCCGAGCGCGGGCCGATGCCGCCGTACGCCGTGGCCGCGGTGCTGCGCCCGGTGCTGAGCGGGCTCGCCGCGGCGCACCGGTCCGGGCTGGTCCACCGCGACGTCAAGCCCGAGAACGTGCTGATCTCCGACGACGGTGAGGTCAAGATCGCGGACTTCGGCTTGGTCCGCGCCGTCGCGGCCGCCGGAATCACCTCCACGAGCGTCATTTTGGGGACCGCGGCGTACCTGTCGCCCGAGCAGGTGCGCGACGGCGACGCCAGCCCGCGCAGCGACGTGTACGCCGCCGGAATCCTCACCTACGAGTTGCTCACCGGGCGCACCCCGTTCACCGGCGACTCGCCGCTGTCGATCGCCTACCAACGGCTGGACACCGATGTGCCGCCGCCCAGCGCGGCGATCGACGGCGTGCCCCCGCAGTTCGACGAGTTCGTCCGGCGCGCGACGGCGCGCAACCCCGCCGACCGGTACGCCGACGCGATCGAGATGGGCGCCGAGCTGGAGGCGATCGCCGAAGAGCTTGCGCTGCCGGACTTCTCCGTTCCCGCGCCGCGCAACTCCGCGCAGCACCGGGCGTTGCAGCACAGCCGCATGAGCCAGCGTCCGCCCGGCGCACCACGGCCCGCGGCGGCCCCGGTTCGGCACGCGACCCGCCAGTTGACCCGCGGCCCCGAGGACTGGTCGGAGCCGACGCGCGCGCCGCACTCGGACGACGAGCCCGACGACCTCGAATATCAGCCCGTCACAGGCGAATTCGCGGGCATCCCGATCGGTGAGTTCGCGTTCGCGCGCCAGCGCGGCCGGCGCCTGGTGCTGATCTGGGTGGCCCTAGTGCTGGCGCTGGCCGGGATGGTCGCCACCGCGGCGTGGACGATCGGGAGCAACCTGAGCGGACTGCTGGGCGGCTAGTCGCGCAACATCTCGGCGACCAGGAACGCCAACTCCAGCGACTGCTGGGTGTTGAGCCGCGGGTCGCAGGCCGTCTCGTAGCGCCCCGCCAAGTCCAGGTCCGAAATGTCTTGCGCCCCACCGAGGCATTCCGTGACGTCCTCGCCGGTGATCTCGACGTGGATGCCACCGGGGTGGGTGCCCAGCGCGCGGTGCACCTCGAAGAAGCCCTGCACCTCGTCGACGACGCGGTCGAAGTGCCGGGTCTTGTAGCCGTTCGACGACTCGTGGGTATTGCCGTGCATGGGATCGCACTGCCAGATCACCTGGTGGCCGGTGGCCTGGACCTTCTCGACGATCGGGGGCAGCAGATCGCGCACCTTGTTGTTGCCCATCCGGCTCACCAACGTCAACCGGCCCGGCTTGTTGTTCGGGTCAAGCCGTTCCACGTACTCGACGGCCAGCTCCGGGGTCATCGTCGGGCCGATCTTCACGCCGATCGGGTTGGCGATCACCTCCGCGAACGCGATGTGCGCGCCGTCGAGCTGCCGCGTGCGCTCGCCGATCCAGACAGTGTGCGCCGACAGGTCGAACAGCTGCGGCTCGCCGTCCTCGCTCTCCGACAGCCGCAGCATGGCCCGCTCGTAGTCGAGCACCAAAGCCTCATGGCTGGCGTAGATTTCGGCGGTCTGCAGGTTGCGGTCGGCCACCCCGCAGGCGCTCATGAACCGCAGGCCCCGGTCGATCTCGGTGGCCAGCGCCTCATAGCGCGCGCCGGCCGGCGACGTCCGGACGAATTCCCGGTTCCAGTCGTGCACCAGGTGCAGCGACGCCAGCCCCGAGGACGTCAGCGCCCGCACCAGGTTCATCGCCGCGCTGGCGTTGGCGTAGGCGCGCACCAGCCGCGACGGGTCGTGCTCCCGCGCGGCCGCATCCGGCGCGAAGCCGTTGATCATGTCCCCGCGGTAGGAGCGCAGCCCCAGCGCGTCGATGTCCGCCGACCGCGGCTTGGCGTATTGGCCGGCGATGCGGGCCACCTTGACCACGGGCATGCTGGCGCCGTAGGTCAGCACGACGGCCATCTGCAGCAGCGCCCGGATGTTGCCCCGGATGTGGGGTTCGGTGTTGTCGGTGAAGGTCTCCGCGCAGTCGCCGCCCTGCAGCAGGAACGCCTCGCCCCTGGCGACCTGGGCCAGCTGCTCCTGCAACCGGAGGATCTCCGAGGGCACCGTCACCGGAGGCACGCTCTCGAGGACGGTGCGCATGGCCGTCGCCTGGTCGGCCGGCCAGCTGGGTTGCTGGGCGGCCGGCTTGGCCAGCGCGGCGTCCAGCCGCGCCCGCAGGTCGTGCGGCAGCGGGGGCAGCGACGGCAGCTGGTCGATCGGGATGTCGACGGTCCAGTTCATCGGTCCATCGTAACCGGGCCGCGAGGGTGACTGATCAGCGCGAACGCCGTTCGGGCGCGCTCAGGCCGGCGCTCCCCCGGTCCCGTCGGCATCGGGGCCGTCCCCGGCCGCCGCGGTGATCAGCCGGTATCGCCGCAACTGGTCGCGGGCGTCGACCAGCGCGTCGTGCGCATCGCGCGACCGCGGCGGCATCGGCGGGCACCCCCGGTCCTCCCACAATTGCCGCAGGTCCCGGGTGAAGCGGGGCAATGCCCGCGGCAACTCGGGCATCGTGCCCCACAGCTGACACAGGACGACGTGGTCGTAGGCGCCGATCCACGCCCACAATTCGATCGGCTCGGCGCCGTTGACGTCGAAGAAGTCCTCCAGGTCCGCGCGGATCTGCCTGCGCGAGCGCCACAGCTTCGACGCGGGGGGCGGCAGCTTGGGCAGCACGTTGGCGCGCACCCAGCCACCGGCGCGCTCGGGATCGAATTCGGTGGACACGGCGTAATACTCGCGGCCGTCCTCGGCGACCACCCCGATCGAGATCAACTCGATGGTGCGGCCGTCCTCGATGAATTCGGTGTCGTAGAAGTACCGCACCTTGAAAGCCTATGAGCAGCCTATCGGCTGATCAGGATGGGCCCGGTCGGCGGCGGCGCGGGGTGCACCTCGTGGTCCAGCTGCGCGTCGACGACCCGTTCGTCGGGCAGCTTCGGCGTGCCGGCGATCGCGCACTGCAGGTACAGCTTCGCCCGCACCACCGGCCGGCGCAGCGTCCGTTCCCGTTGCAGCGCGCGGCGCATCTTCTCCGGCTGGGCGGTGTAGCGCCAGCGGGCCCAGGGCGCGTGCGGGCGCGACAACCGGATCGCGCCGATGACCAGCAGGACCACGATGAACATGCCGAGCAACCCGGTCCACACCTTGCCCTTGAGCACCACCACCACGGCCAGCGGCAGGGTCAACACCAGGCCGCCGGCCACCGCGGCGCGCAGCGGCCAGGAATCGGTGCCCTCCCAGATCGGCAGGAAGAACATCAGCGGGTGCAGCCCCATGATCAGCAGCCCGGCCACCCCGACGGCGGCGAACACGGCGTCGACCGATGTGCGCCCGTCCTCCGACCAGTAGACGTCCGACAGGTGCAGGATCAACGCGTACTCGTCGAGCACCAGAGCCGCACCGATCCCGAAAAATATCGCGGACAGGGTGAATTCGGGCTCATGGCCGTCGATGGACAGGGTGACCAACGTCAGACCGGAGAGCAGCACCAGCACCACGCCGAACGTCACGTGATGGATATGGACGCCGCCCACGTGGACATTGCGCGGGTGCCACCAGCGGGTCGGCCGGCCGGCGTCGGCGCGGTGCCGGATGAGCCGCACGAACGTCCGCGTCACGAAGAAGGTCAGGATGAACGCCACCAGGCAACACAGCAGGGGCAACCGGCCACCGCGCAGGATGTCGTTCGCGAACCAGTGCGTCACCCGCAGGACGAACCAGTGGAGCACCCTTGCAACGTACGCCTGTGGGCGTCCGCCCGGCAGGAGCCGCGCGGGGCCACGTCGCCCGGCCACGCACCCACTACGCTGTTGTGCGACATGAGTAGATCGCGGGCGCCCGGCGCGGGCAGTCAACCCGGGCGCGTCCTGTTGTGGTGCGGCCTGTGGCTGGTGGCGGCCGCGGGGCTGGGCTATGTGGCCTGGCAGTTGTTCGGGCACATCCCCTACCGCATCGACATCGACGTGTATCAGATGGGCGCGCAGGCCTGGATGCACGGGCATTCGCTGTATCACGGCGATGTGTTGTTCCACACACCGATCGGGATCGACCTGCCGTTCACCTATCCCCCGCTGGCGGCGATCGTGTTCTGCCCGTTCGCCTGGCTGCACATGCCCGCCGCCAGCGTCGCGATCACGGCGCTGACGCTGGTGCTGTTGGTCGTCTCGACGGTGATCGTGCTGACCCGCCTCGACGTCTGGGCCGCCTCGACGGCGCTGCCCGGCCCGGCGTGGCTGCGCCGTTGGTGGCTGGCCATCGTGATCACCGCGGCGGCGACGATATGGCTGGAACCGATCACGTCGAACTTCGCCTTCGGGCAGATCAACGTCGTGCTGATGACGTTGGTGATCGCCGACTGCGTGCCGCGGCGCACCCCGTGGCCGCGCGGGCTGTTGCTCGGCCTGGGCATCGCGCTCAAACTCACGCCGGCGGTGTTTCTGCTGTACTTCGTGCTGCGTCGGGACAACCGCGCCGCGGTGACCGCGCTGATGTCGTTCGTGGGGGCGACGGCGCTCGGTTTCGTTCTGGCATGGAGCGATTCGTGGGAGTACTGGACGCACACCCTGGCCCACACCGACCGGATCGGCGAGGCGGCGTTGAACACCGATCAGAACATCGCCGGGGCGCTGGCCCGGATCGGGCTGGGCGAGCAGCCGCGCTTCCTGCTGTGGGTGGCGGCCTCGCTGCTGGTGCTGGCGCTGACGGTGTGGGCGATGCGCAGGGTGCTGCGGGCCGGCGAGCCCGTGCTGGCGGTCGTGTGCGTCGCGCTGTTCGGGCTGGTGGTCTCGCCGGTCTCGTGGTCACACCACTGGGTGTGGGGGCTGCCGACGGTCGTGGTGCTCGCCGTGCTGGCCTGGCGGCGCCGCAACGTGGCGCTGGCCGTGGTCGGCGCGGCGGGGGTGGCGCTGATGCGATGGTCGACGATCGACCTGTTGCCCAAGCATCACGAGGCGGCGGCGGTGTGGTGGCGCCAACTCGCGGGGATGTCCTACGTCTGGTGGGCGCTGGCGGTCCTGGTCGTCGCCGGCCTGACGGTCACGGCCCGCACGCCCGCCCGGGAGGCGGAGCCGCAGGAACTGACGCCGGTGACAGCGGTCGGCTGATCGCGGTTCAGCCGGCCGCGGTTTGCGGGATCCGCACGGCCTCGCCGTTGGTTCCCTGACCGGACGAGCCGTTGCGGTTCTCCTTGACGCTGGCGGCGTAGATGTCGACGTACTCCTGGCCGGAGAGGCCCATCAGTTCGTAGATCACCTCGTCGATGACCGCGCGTTCGATGAAGCGGTTGCCGGCCAGTCCTTCGAAGCGGGAGAAGTCCATCGGCTCGCCGAAGCGGACGGTGACCCGCCCGAAGCGCAACATGTTGGTGCCGGGCGGGTTCACGACGTTGGTCCCGATCATCGCCACCGGGATCACCGGCACCCCGGTGTGCAGGGCCAGCCGCGCCAGGCCGGTCTTGCCCTTGTACAGGCGGCCGTCCGGCGACCGGGTCCCTTCGGGATACATGCCCAGCAGCTTGCCCGCCGACAACAGCCGCTCGGCGGTGGTCAGCGCGGCCTGCGCGCTGTCGGCGTCGGTGCGGTCGATCGGCACCTGGCCGACCGCGGTGAAAAACCAGCGCTGGAACCAGCCCTTCAAGCCGGTTCCGGTGAAGTATTCGGCTTTCGCCAGGAAGGTGATCCGGCGGCGCACCACCAACGGCAGATAGAAACTGTCCATCACCGCCAGGTGATTGCTGGCCAGGATCGCCGGGCCGGAACTCGGAATGTGTTCCAGGCCTTCAACTTTTGGCCGACCGAGCACGTACAGCAACGGGCCGAGGAGTACGTACTTGAATAGCCAGTACCACATGGCCCTCCCTCTCGCCCGCCCGCCGGTGTTCTGCGCCAACTGTACCCATCGCATGGACGGGGGACCACCTTCGGCGCAGCCCGGTCACTCCTCGACGGTGACGGGGATGGGCTGGTACCGGGTCCTGGTCGTGGCCTCGGGTGGTTCCGCCTCGGCGGCGCCGTCTCCGGGCGGCCCGTCGGGGGGCGGTTTCGCCGCGCCGTTCATGTCGTCGAGCATGGCGCGTACCACCTCGAGCAGCGCGATGCTGTGGTCGGCGATGACGGTGATCAGCGGGTGCTGGTCACCGGTCGCCAATGCGGCCAGCGCGCACACCGGGCACCACACCTGCTGGCACTTGCCGGTTCCGACTCCCCGGCCCGCCGTCAGCGCGGCCGCCGTCCGCATCGCCGGGTCGATACCGTCCAGGATCGCCTGGGCCAGCCTGCGCAGCTCCGGACCGATGTCGGAATGACCCCCACTCACTTAGGCCACACCTCCGGATCTGGTCGAAATCGGACTGTCAGCTCGCCACCGCGCAGGTGTGCGTCCAGCACCGTGCACCGTCGCAGCACCGATGCCAACCGAACCCTGCGCCGCAATCCGCCGGCGCTGATGATCAGGTCGTCATCCACGCGCCCCAACGTCAGCCCCGACGGATCGAGTTGCGGCAACGCTAGCCGCATCCGGTAGACCGAACCAAGTCCCGTGCCGGATTCCAGGTCCACCGTCGGCCGCAGCGGTCCCGGCGGCGGCGTTCCGCCGCGGCGGCGGGCGTTGTCGAGCAAAGCCCCCAGCGCCTTGGGCCCGATCGGCTCGCCGGACAGGTGCGGAGTCATCACCAGGGCCACCTCACCAATGGTGGCGTCGAGCTCGTCGAGAACACCACGTTGTTCGGAAATGCGTTCGGCGTACCAGTAAAACGCGGGGTGCTCCGGCAGGTTGCGATATTCGTAGGACTCGTCCTCGGTGAGGACCTGGTTGACGATCAGTTCCTCGACGCGCACCCCCATCAGGGCCAGCGACCCCAGCGTCCGGGCCGCCTCGGCCGCGACCACCCGCTCGGGGGTCAACACCAGATGCGCGCTGACCAATTCGCCGTCGGTCAGCAGGGCGCTGAGCCCCTCGACGCTCGCGCTGATGCGCTCCAGCAGTTCCACCGCCGCCGCCGACCGGGCGTCGTCGGCGCCGACGGACAGCCGGCGATGCCGCGGCCACGCGCGCTCGACGTACAGCCCGAAGGTGGCGGGCAAGGTCAACATCCGCAGCGCGTCGGCGGTCGAGGCGCAGTCGACGACGATGCGATCCCAGGCACCGGAGCAGGCCAGCTCACCGACGGCGTGCAGCCCGAGCACTTCCTGGACACCGGGCAGCGCCGAAAGTTCTTCGGGCGCAATGGTACTCAGCTCCGAGTCGGGAAACCGCCGATCCAGCGTGTCGACGACGTCGCGCCACCGCACCTCCAGCAGGGCCAGCGTGTCCAATGCGAGCGCGTCCAGAAAACCGCCGCCGGCCTGGGCGTCATCGGCGAGGACCCGAACCAGCTCGTCCTGACTGGGCGGGACGGGGACGCCGAGCACGTCGCCCAGTGAGTGCGCCTGGTCGGTGGACACCACCAGCACGCGCTGGCCCGCGCTCGCGGCGCTGACCGCCGTGGCACAGGCCAGCGTGGATTTTCCTACCCCGCCCTTGCCAACGAAGAGGCTGATCCGGGCCGGGGTGGGCGCCGGCGATTGGCTGGACTCACTCAGCCCTCGACTCGTTTCTTCAGATCCTTCAACGCGGTATCGGTCAACCGGCGCTCGGCCTTGCGCTTGAGTAAACCGATCATCGGGACGGCGAGGTCGACCGACAGCTCGTAGGTCACCTCGGTGCCAGATCCCTTGGGCGCCAACCGATATGTGCCTTCCAGGGACCGCAGCAGCGAGCTGGAGACAAGTGTCCAACTGACCGACTTGCGGTCCTTGGGCCACTGGTAGGCCATGACCAAGGTGTCCTTGAGCACGGCGGCGTCCAGCACCACCCGCGCGACTTTGGGGTTGCCGTCGGCGTCCGTCTCCTGGACCTCGGCCTCGCGGTATTCCGAGATCCACTGCGGGTAGGAATCGATGTCCGCGATGACGTCCATCACGGTGTCCGGGTCGGCCTCGATGTAGATGGTCTGCGACGTTTTTTCCGCCACCTGGTGCTGCCCTCTCTCCCACAAGCGGTCGACACCGCCGGCGGGGAAACTACCGTGCGGTCTGACCCCCGGGCCTCCGGTCCGAAACGGTACTCTCCCTGCAAACCTGACCCGGCTAAACTACCGGAGAAACTCCGACCGGACGTGACCGTTCCAGTGTCGTCTTGACCTCGAAGGCCATTTTCTTGCCCGCCACCCGACGGCGGTGTGTCATTTTCGCCAGATTGAGCTTGGCCAACTGCCAGGCCGCCACGCCGCTGGGCTCGGCATGCAGGAAGTAGTGCAGCACAACCCCGTCCAGTGACGGCTCCAGCCAGATCTCCATGGTGCCGGTCAACGCGCCGGTGACCGCCCAGCGGATGCCCTTGTCGGCCCGATCCTCGACGACCTGCAGGCGCAGGTCCGGCCACCAGCGACGCCAGCACGACGGGTCGGCGACCGCGGCGCCGACCCGCGCACCGTCGGCGGCGATGAACGTCTCGTCCGCGATCTGGATGCTGTTCACCACCCCAGCTTCACACAGCAATCCGCAACGGCCGCGGCGAGGGCGGGCCGCGACGGGTGGACTGCCACCATTCCTGCACGAATGCGCGGATTAGGCTGGACCACAGCCAGCCGTCAGCCAAGCCAAAAACGAGGTCAGCAAGAGTGCGTGAGTACAGTGTCCCCGCCCGTTTCTCCGTCGGCGAGCACGACAACATCGCGGCCATGGTCTTCGACCACGAGCGATCAGACCCCGGCTTCGCCATCTTCCGGCGCCAGGTCGACGGCGTCTGGACCGACGTCACCTGCGCCGAGGTGGCCGAACAGGTTCGCTCCGCGGCGCTGGGCCTGATCGGGCTCGGGGTCCAGGCCGGTGACCGGGTGTCCATCTTCTCGGCCACCCGCTACGAGTGGGCGATCATCGACCTCGCGATCCTGTCCGTCGGCGCGGTCACCGTGCCGATCTACGAGACGTCGTCGGCCGAGCAGGTGCGCTGGGTGCTGCAGGACTCCGAGGCGGTGCTGGCCTTCGCCGAGACCGACGCGCACGCGGCGATGGTCACCGAACTCACCGCCGAGCTGCCCGCGCTGCGCCGCGTCCTGCACATCGACGGCTCGGGCCCCAAGGCGCTCGATCAGCTCGTCGAGGCCGGCGCGTCGGTGGAGCCCGCCGAGCTCACCGCCCGCCAGGAGGCGCTGCGCTCCGACGACCCGGCGACGCTGATCTACACCTCCGGCACCACCGGACGGCCCAAGGGCTGCCAGCTCACCCATTCCAACCTGCTGTACGAGACGCGGGGCGCCAAGGAGTGCCTGCCGACGCTGCTGGACGAGGGGCAGCGGCTGCTGATCTTCCTGCCGCTGGCCCACGTGCTGGCGCGCTCCCTGACGCTCTCGGCGTTCGCCAACAAGGTGACGGTCGGGTTCACCAGCGACATCAAGAACCTGCTGCCGATGTTCGCGGTGTTCAAGCCGACGGTCGTGGTGTCGGTCCCCCGGGTGTTCGAGAAGGTCTACAACACCGCCGAGCAGAACGCGGTCAACGACGGCAAGGGGCGGATCTTCGCGGCCGCCGTGCAGACCGCCGTCGACTGGAGCCAGGCGCAGGACCGCGGGCGCACCGGGCTGGTGCTGCGCGCCAAGCATGCGTTGTTCGACCGGCTGGTCTATCACAAGCTGCGGGCCGCGCTGGGCGGTGAGTGCCACGCGTCGGTCTCGGGCGGCGCCCCGCTGGGCGCGCGGCTGGGCCACTTCTACCGCGGCGTCGGGCTGACCATCCACGAGGGCTACGGCCTGACCGAGACCAGCTCGGCGATCACGGTCAACCAGGTCGGCAACGTGCGCATCGGAACGGTCGGAACGTTGTTGCCGGGCAACAGCATGCGCATCGCCGAGGACGGCGAGCTGCTGGTGCGCGGCGGCGTGGTGTTCAGCGGCTACTGGCGCAACGAGCAGGCCACCAACGACGCGTTCACCGACGGCTGGTTCAAGACCGGTGACCTCGGCGCGCTCGACGAGGACGGCTTCCTGAAGATCACCGGACGCAAGAAGGAGATCATCGTGACCGCCGGCGGCAAGAACGTCGCCCCGGCGGTGCTCGAGGACCAGCTGCGCGCGCACGCGCTGATCAGCCAGGCCATGGTGGTGGGCGACGCCAAGCCGTTCATCGGCGCGTTGATCACCATCGACCCCGAGGCGTTCGTCGGCTGGAAGGAACGCAACCACAAGGCGGCCGGCGCGTCGGTGGCCGACCTGGTCAACGACCCGGACCTGATCGCCGAGGTCGACGCGGCCGTCAAGCACGCCAACCAGGCGGTGTCGCACGCCGAGTCCATCCGTAAATTCCGCATCCTGCCGGTCGATTTCACCGAGGACACCGGTGAGCTGACCCCGACGATGAAGGTCAAGCGCAACGTGGTGGCCGAGAAGTTCGCCTCCGACATCGACTGGATCTACGAGAAGGACTAGCGGCCCGCCTCTTCGTCCGCCGGGCGTCACGCCAGCGTGACACGGGGCGCCGATCGTCACGCCAGCGTGACGCTCGAGCGCCGGCCGTCACGCGCGGAGGATCTCGGCCAGCCGCGCCGCGAGCGTGTCCCACCGCCAGTGGGCCATCACCCACTCCCGCCCGGCCGCCCCCATCGCCGCGGCCCGGTCCGGGTCGCCGAGCACCTCGGCGACGGAGTCGGCCACCGCGTCCGCCGACCGGCCGTCGACGACCAGTCCAGTCTTGTTGTGCTGCACGGCTTCCGGCGCCCCGCCGGAGTCACCGGCGATCACCGGCTTGCCGGTGGCGGACGCCTCGAGGAATACGATGCCCAGCCCCTCGACGTCCATGCCGGCGCCGCGGGTGCGGCACGGCATCGCGAAGACGTCGGCAAGCGCATGGTGGGCGGGAAGTTCGGCGGCCGGCACTCCCCCGGTGAACGTCACGTGCTCGGCCACCCCGCAATCGCGGGCCAGCTTGCGCAGCGAGTCCAGGTAGGGGCCGCCGCCGACGATCACCAGCGCGGCGCCGTCGACGCGTTGCCGGATCGACGGCAGCGCCCTGATCAAGGTGTCCTGCCCCTTGCGCGGCACCAGCCGGGACACGCACACCACCGTCGGCCGCTCGCCCAACCGGTACCGGTCGCGCAGCTCCGCCCCCGCCGCCGGGTCGGGCCGGAACCGGTCGGTGTTGACCCCGGGCGGCAGGTATTCCAGCGAGGCCTTGGGGCCGAACGCCGGCGCGAACCGGGCGCGCGTGTAGCGGCTGACGAACGTGACGACGTCGGTGGTGTCGCCGATGCGGCGCAGCACCGACCGCGCGACCGGCAGCATCGACCAGCCGACCTCGTGGCCGTGCGTGCTGGCCACCACTCGCCTGGCCCCGGCCTGGCGGGCGCGCTGGGCCAGCAGCGCCAGCGGCGCCGCCGCTCCGAACCAGACGGTGTCGATGTCGTGCTCGGCGATCAGCCGGCGCATCCGGGCGTCCACCGCCGGCCCGGGCAGCATCAACGTGCCCGGGTGGCGGTACACCCGGTAACCGGCCGCCTCGGCCGACTTGTCGAAGGCGTCGGCGCCCTTCCATTGCGGTGCGTACACCGTCACTGAATGCAGCCGGGCGTCGACCAGCCGTCCGACGAAGTCGCTCAGGTAGGACTGGATGCCGCCCGGCCGGGGCGGAAAGTCGTTGGTAACCAGCAGGACCCGACTCACTGCGTCAGGCTAGCCTGCCCGGGAGCCCGGTCCGTGCGGGGCATCTCCTCAGCCCGAGTGCGTCAGCCAGTCGTGCCAGCGCGCGAGCAGGCCGGCCGAATCGGTGGCCAGGACGTCGTGGATGGCGGTGGGCACGTCGGTGTGGCCGACCCCGCAGGCGGCCAGGTACAGGTCGCGCAGCTTGGCCGCGCCGTAGGTGTCGGCGACGAAACGCGCGAACCACCACGCGCGGTCGTAGGCGAGCGAGCGCTGTGACCCGGGCGCGTCGAGGTCGGCGTCCGAGGGCAACGCCAGCGGGACCGGCAACGCGTCGGCGGGCACCGGCGTGCGGGGCCGGGCGACGAAGTCGGCGACGCCCTCGGTGAGCCATCGGGGTGCGTCCGCGGCGGTGTCGGCCCGGGCGGCATAATGAAAAAGCTCGTGCGCCAACACGATTCGCAGCGCACCCGCGGTCATGGTGGCCGCCCCGGGCGCGAAGACGATCCGCTCACCCGTCGCCGTCCGGTGCGCGGGATCGACGCGGTCGGCGACCGTCACCGCGGCGATGTCGGCCCACTGCGCCGCCGGTCCCCCGCCCGCGGCGGCGCGGAACTCCTCGTCGGTGCGGGCCGCGACCAGCGAGATGTCGCGCGGCCATTGCCCTCCCCAGAACGCCTCGACCGCGTTGATCGCGTCGCCGATGTCGGAGGCCACCCGCGAGAGCAGGCGCTCACCGGCCGGCCCGCCGAACCCGATCAGCCGAACGGTGCGGTCACCGGCGACCATCGACTTCGTCGTTGGGCCGGCCTGGCTACGCGTGGGTGTGACCAGCTGCGCGGGTCGTATCCCGACACCGCGCCCGGCTTCGAGCGGCACGGCCGCCGCGACGACGAGCTCGACCAGGAACACCCAGGCCAGCAGCAGCGTGAGCCGGCTCCGCCGGCCGGGGCCTCTAGTAGCGGCGAGCGTCGTGGACCGGGCCTGCCGCGTTCATCGGCACCACGCGCACCGGCTGGCCGTAGGTGGAGGAATGGATCACCATGCCGTCACCGACGTAGAGGCCGCTGTGTGACGCGTCGTTGTAGAAGGTGATCACGTCGCCGGGCTGCAGGTCCGAGAGCGCCACCGGCTGACCGCCTTGAGCCTGCGCCTGGCTGGAGTGCGGCAGGGAAATGCCGGCCTGCTGGAACGCCCACATCACCAGTCCGGAGCAGTCGAACCCACCGGGCGCGGCGCCGCCCCACACGTAGGGTGAGCCGACCTGGGTCAGCGCAGCCTGCACGACGGTCGCGCGGTCACCGCCGCCGACCCCCCCGCCGAACGGCCCGGGCATTCCGCCGGGAGGCGGCGCCTCACCGGGTGCCAGCCCGGCCGGTGGCGGCGCGCCCGGAGGCGCGGCCTCCGGCGCGGGCGCGCCAGGTACCGGAAGACCGGCGGGGATGGTGCCGGGATCGGCGAGCGCGGTGCGCTGCTCGGGCGACAAGGACACGTACTGCGACTTGACCACCGCGATCTGCACCTGCAGCTGACTCTGCTTGGACTGCAGGCTCGCTCGCACCGCGGCGGCCTGCTCGGCCGCGCTCTTGGCGTCGGCGGCGGACTTGGCGGACTCCCGCTCGGCCTTGGCGGCCTGCTCGTTGGCGATCCGGAAGTTCTTCATCTGGTCGGCCATCTGCGTCGCCATCTGGCGCTGCATGGCCAGCTTGTCGATCAGCCCTTGCGGCGATCCGGCGGTCAACATGGCCGTCATGCCGTCCACGCGGCCGCCCATGTAGGTCGCGGCGGCGAGTTTGTTGACGGCGTTCTGGTAGGACGCCAGCCGAGCCTTGGCGGCATCGACGGCGGCCTGCGCGTCGTCGTGCTTCTTGTCCGCCGCACGCTGGGCCACCAACTTGTCGTTCAGGTCGAGCTGCGCGCTGTGCATCGCCTCGGTGGTCTGCTCGGCCTGGCGGGACAACTCGTTGAGTTTCGCCAGCGCGTCGTCGGCCGGGTCGGCCGAGACGTGCGCAGCAAGGACACCCGATAACACAGTGAAGCCCGCTAGCGTCCCGATGGCAGTTCGTGTGAGGACACGCGCAAACGGGTATCTAGAGTCAAGCCTCAAGATTTGCTTCCTTAAACGGCCACCGACGCGCCCACGCGCCGTCGAGCTGGTTTAGGTCTCAAACAGGTTACGAAACGATATCGACGTTTGTCCAAAGCGAGCGGTTAAGAAATTGGATAGATTTCTGTCATTATCGTGTGAATGACTCCGACCCTCTCGTAAACCTTTGGCACACAAAGCATCTTAGGCGACGCCCGAATCGTGCTCGCGGCGGATAGGCACCAACCGCAATCGGGGAGCAAGGCCGACATCGGCAAGCACCGCCAACGCAGCGCATTCGTCTTCCAACAAAGTTTCCGGGACCCCGAGTATCACGCTGACGACGCAATCCCGGCATCCGGGCCCGCGCACCGCGCAGTCGTCACAGTCGATCACCACCGGGCCGCCCGCGTCCGGCGCGTTCGCGCCGTAGCTGTCGGGTCTGCTGCTTCGCGCCATCGGGATCGGTCCTCTCGGTCGGGCTGGGTGAACGTCAGGTCGGACTGTCCGAACCGTAACCGCCGCCACCGACAACCAGCCGGCGCCGCGTTTCGGCTGGCAACCGGCCCGACCCGCCCCCGGCGTGGGAGCCGCGCGGGTGTCGGTGGTGACGCTTAACCTCGCGGCCATGGGTGCCGGTGGTGCGACTCAGCTCAGCTTCGCCGACGTGGGGTCGCCCTTTGCCACCGCCGACGTCCCGCTGCGTGACACCACCTTCGTGGTGGTCGACCTGGAGACCACCGGCGGGCGCACGAAGAGCACGGACGGCCACACGCCCGACGCCATCACCGAGATCGGGGCGGTCAAGGTTCGCGGCGGCGTGGTGCTCGGCGAGTTTGCCACGCTCGTCGACCCACAGCGCACGATCCCGCCGCAGATCGTGCAGCTGACCGGCATCACGACGGCGATGGTGTCCGACGCTCCGACCATCGATGCGGTGTTGCCGATGTTCCTCGAGTTCGCCGGGGACGCGGTGCTGGTCGCCCACAACGCCGGCTTCGACATCGGGTTCCTGCGCGCCGCGGCGGCCAGGTGCGACATCCCCTGGCCCCGGCCGAAGGTGCTGTGCACGGTGCGGCTGGCCCGCCGGGTGCTCAGCCGCGAGGAAGCCCCCAGCGTGCGGCTGGCCGCCCTGGCGCGGCTGTTCGCCGTCGCCACGCAGCCCACCCACCGCGCCCTCGACGACGCGCGCGCCACCGTCGACGTGCTGCACGCACTGATCGAGCGGGTGGGCAACCAGGGCGTGCACACCTATGCCGACCTGCGCGCCTACCTGCCGGACGTGACCCCGGCCCAGCGGCGCAAGCGGGTCCTCGCCGAGGGCCTGCCGCGCCGGCCGGGCGTCTACCTGTTCCGCGGGCCCTCCGGTGAGGTGCTCTACATCGGCACCGCCGTCGACCTGCGCCGCCGGGTCGGCCAGTACTTCTCCGGGGCGGACCCGCGCGGCCGGATGAAGGAGATGGTCAACCTGGCCATCGCGGTCGACCACGTCGAGTGCGCCCACGCACTGGAGGCCGGCGTGCGCGAGCTGCGGCTGCTGGCCGCGCACGCCCCGCCCTACAACCGCCGGTCGCGGTTCCCGCACCGGTGGTGGTGGGTGGCGCTCACCGACGAGGCGTTCCCGCGGCTCGCGGTGGTGCGCGCGCCCCGCCACGACCGCGCCGTGGGCCCGTTCCGGTCGCGCGCCGACGCCGCCGACACGGCCGCCCTGCTGGCCCGCTTCACCGGGCTGCGGACCTGCACCGCCCGGCTGGGACGCTCGGTCCTGCACGGCCCGGCCTGCGCCGAGGTCGAGGTGTCGCCCTGCCCCGCGGCCCGCGACATCACGGCCACCCAATACGCCGCGGCCGTGGCGCACGCCGCGGCGCTAATCGACGGCCTGGAGAACGCCGCCCTGGCCGCCGCGGTCGACCAGGTCACGGCGCTGGCCGAACGCCGCCACTTCGAAAGCGCCGCCCGCCTGCGCGACCGCACCGCCACGGCCGTCGAGATCCTGTGGCGCGGCCAGCGGCTGCGCGCCCTGGCCGCGCTGCCCGAGCTGATCGCCGCCGCGCCCGACGGGGAGGGCGGCTACCACCTCGCCGTCGTCCGGCACGGCCAGCTCGCCGCGGCGGGCTCCGCCCGGCGAGGGGTGCCCCCGATGCCGGTGGTCGACGCGATTGTTGCTGGCGCACAGGCGATTTTGCCGAGCGCGGCCCCGCTGGGCGGCGCGTTGGTTGAAGAGTCCGCCCTCATCGCGCGCTGGCTGGCCGGGCCGGGGGTGCGCATCGTGCGCGTCGACGACTCCCCCGACGCCGCCGGCTGGGCCTCACCGCTGCGCTCCGCCGGCGCGTGGGCGGCGTGGGCGGCCTCGGCGCGTTCGGCCCGGCTCGCCTATGAGCAGGCGGCGCACCACGATTCAGACTTGCTGGCCGAACCGCACCCATCGCGCGAGCAGCTGTTCGGCCGCACCGGAGTCGATCGCCGCGGCGGCCCGCCGCAGCCCGTCCTCCCACGCCGGCAGCCATTCAGCGCGGCTGGATAGCCCGGCGTGCGCGACGATCGCCCCGGCGGCATTGAGCACGACGGCGTCCCGGACGGGCCCCTTGCCGCCGGCCAGCACCGCCCGCACCTCCGCCGCGTTGGCTTGCGCGTCGCCGCCCAGCAGATCGCCGAGATCGGCGCGGGCGAAACCGAATCCGGCCGGATCGAACGTCAGCCGGTCCACCGTGCCGGCCTGCACGCGCCAAATCGTGCTGGTGGTCGTCGTGGTCAGCTCGTCGAGCCCGTCGTCGCCGTGCACCACCAGCACGCTGGACCGGCGCCCGGCGAACACCCCCGCCATCACCTCGGCCAGGTTGGCGAACGCGCAACCGATCAAACCGGCCCGCGGCCTGGCCGGATTGGTAAGGGGCCCAAGCAGATTGAACACTGTCGGCACGCCGATCTCGCGGCGCGCCGCCGACGCGTGCCGGTACGACGGGTGAAACAGCGGCGCGAAGCAGAACCCGATCCCCACCTCCGTGAGGCTTTGGGCGACCTGCTCGGGTTCGAGCTCGATGCGCACCCCGAGCGCCTCCAGCGTGTCGGCGCCGCCGGACAGCGACGACGACGCACGGTTGCCGTGTTTGACCACGGGCACGCCCGCGGCGGCGACCACGATCGCCGCCATCGTGGACAGGTTGAACGTGTTGACGCCGTCACCACCGGTTCCGACGATGTCCACGGCGTCGTCGCGCATGCCGTCGGGCAGCGGGCGCGCGTGGCTCAGCATGACGTCGGCCAGCTCGCCGACCTCGGCCGAAGTGGGCACTTTCATCTTCATCGCCACCGCGAAGGCGGCGACCTGGGCCGGGCTCGCGTCGCCCGACATGATCTGCGCCATCGCCCAGGCGGACTGGCCGCGGGCCAGGTCGTGCCCGTCGGTCAACCGGGCCAGGATCCGCGGCCACGACGGCGCCGTCCCTGCCGCGTCGGCGGCGGAACCCCCGAGGGATGACGCCTCAGATGACAGAGCCACGCGCCGATGGTCCCACGAGGACCGAACCCGCCCCAACCGCCGCGGAAGGCCGCCCGCTCCGGCCGTGGTCGCGACGCGAAAACATCAAATGCCGCCCCGGGTGGAGTTCAACAACTACAAAGCGTCATACTTGCGGATGTGACCAGCGCTGTAGGGACCTCAGGTACTGCAATCACGTCGCGGGTTCATTCGTTGAATCGACCCAACATGGTCAGTGTCGGCACCATCGTTTGGCTCTCCAGCGAGCTGATGTTCTTTGCCGGCCTGTTCGCGATGTACTTCACCGCGCGTGCGCAGTCGGGCGGAAAGTGGCCGCCGCCGCCGACCGAACTCAACCTCTATCAGGCCGTCCCGGTGACGCTGGTGCTGATCGCGTCGTCGTTCACCTGCCAGATGGGGGTGTTCGCGGCCGAACGCGGCGACGTCTTCGGGCTGCGCCGCTGGTACGTGATCACCTTCCTGATGGGGCTTTTCTTCGTTTGCGGGCAGGGCTACGAGTACTACCACCTGGCCACGCACGGCACCACGATCCCCGGCAGCGCATACGGCAGCGTGTTCTACCTGGCGACCGGGTTCCACGGGCTGCACGTCACCGGCGGTCTGATCGCCTTCATCTTCCTGCTGGCCCGCACCGCGATGAGCAAGTTCACCCCGGCGCAGGCCACCGCGAGCATCGTCGTGTCCTACTACTGGCATTTCGTCGACATCGTGTGGATCGCGCTGTTCACCGTGATCTATTTCATCCGATGAGCCGACGGCTCCGAATAACGGAATGAACAGGAGTGCTCGGTTGAAGAAGCTGGGGTCCATGCGAAACCGAAAGCCGCGAAACGCCGCGAGTGACCGCTCCCGGCGGCGCCTGCGCCGCCGCTTGTCGGGCGGGCTGCTGCTGCTGATCGCGCTGACCATCGCCGGCGGGCTGGCCGCCGTGCTGACGCCGCGCCCGCAGGTGGCCGTCGCCGACGAGTCGTCCTCGGCGCTGCTGCGCACCGGCAAACAACTGTTCGAGACGTCCTGCGTCTCGTGCCACGGCGCCAACCTGCAGGGCGTGCCCGACCGCGGACCCAGCCTGGTCGGGGTCGGCGAGGAGGCCGTCTACTTCCAGGTGTCCACCGGCCGGATGCCCGCGATGACCGGCGAAGCCCAGGCGCCGCGCAAGGAGCCGATCTTCGACGAGGCTCAGGTCGACGCCCTGGGCGCGTACGTGCAGGCCAACGGCGGCGGCCCCACCACGGTGCGCAACCCCGACGGCAGCCTGGCGATGAAGTCGCTGCGCGGCGACGACCTCGGTCGCGGCGGGGACCTGTTCCGGCTGAACTGCTCGTCCTGCCACAACTTCACCGGCAAGGGTGGGGCGCTGTCGTCGGGCAAGTACGCGCCGCCCCTGGAGCCGGCCAACGAGCAGCAGATCCTGGCGGCCATGCGGACCGGCCCGCAGAATATGCCGAAGTTCTCCGACCGCCAGCTGTCCTTCGACGAGAAGAAGGACATCATCGGCTACATCAAGGCGGTCACCGAGGAGCGCCAGCCCGGCGGGTACGGCCTGGGCGGTTTCGGGCCCGCGCCCGAGGGCATGGCGGCGTGGATCATCGGGATGGTCGCCGCCATCGGTTTGGCATTGTGGATTGGGGCACGAGCATCATGAGCGAAAAGGACGTTCGCGGCTCTGACACCGGCGGATCCGCACATGGTGTCGGCGAGAGGGAACCCGACGACGCAGCGCTCGCGGCGATGTCGCGCGAGGAGCTGGTGGCGCTGGGCGGCAAGCTCGACGGCGTCGAGACGATCGTCAAGGAACCCCGCTGGCCTGTCGAGGGCACCAAGGCCGAGAAGCGCGCCGAGCGTGGCGTCGCCCTGTGGCTGCTGCTCGGCGGCGGCTTCGGACTGGCGCTGCTGTTGGTCTTCCTGTTCTGGCCGTGGGAGTACAAGCCCAAGAACGCCGCCGGCAGCCTGCTGTACGACCTGGCCACCCCGCTGTACGGGCTGACCTTCGGGATGTCGATCCTGTCGATCGCGGTCGGCACCATCCTCTACCAGAAAAGGTTTATCCCCGAAGAGATTTCGATCCAGCAACGCCACGACGGCGCCTCCCGTGACATCGACCGCAAGACGGTCGTGGCGAACCTGACCGACGCCCTCGAGGGCTCGACCGTCCGCCGCCGCAAGGTGATTGGCGCGTCGCTGGGGCTGGGCCTGGGCGCGTTCGGTCTGTCGACCCTGGTGGCCTTCGCCGGTGGGCTGATCAAGAACCCGTGGAAACCGGTGGTGC
This sequence comes from Mycobacterium scrofulaceum, assembly GCF_001667885.1. Taxonomy (GTDB): domain Bacteria; phylum Actinomycetota; class Actinomycetes; order Mycobacteriales; family Mycobacteriaceae; genus Mycobacterium; species Mycobacterium scrofulaceum_C. Next base: position 87,810 of record NZ_LZJW01000083.1, read on the forward strand.
CCACCGCAGATGGCAAGAAGGCCGTGCTGTGGACCTCCGGATGGACCCCGCGGTATGCGGGCGAGACCATCTTCCTCGCGCGGGCCACCGGCTCGGCCGGCGCGTCACCGTTCACCAAGATGCGGCCCGAAGACCTCGACGCCGGCGGCATGGAGACGGTGTTCCCCTGGCGGGAATCCGACGGCGACGGCACCACGCCGGAGTCGCAGGAGAAGCTGCGCGCGATCAACCAGGGCGTCCGCAACCCCGTGATGCTCATCCGGATCCGGCCGACGGACATGCCGCGGGTGGTCAAGCGCCAAGGCCAGGAGAGCTTCAACTTCGGTGAGTTCTTCGCCTACACCAAGGTCTGCTCGCACCTCGGTTGCCCCGCGTCGCTGTACGAGGAGCAGTCCTACCGGATCCTGTGCCCCTGCCACCAGTCGCAGTTCGACGCGCTGCACTTCGCCAAGCCGATCTTCGGCCCGGCGGCACGCGCGCTCGCGCAACTGCCCATCACGATCGACTCCAACGGGTATCTGGTCGCCAACGGTGACTTCGTCGAGCCCGTCGGACCGGCATTCTGGGAGAGGACGACAACATGAGTCCCAAGCTGAGTCCCCCGAAACCGCCGAAGATCGGCGATGTCCTGGCCCGCCAGGGCGAGGACATCGACACCCGCTATCACCCCTCGGCGGCCGTGCGCAGGCAGCTGAACAAGGTCTTCCCGACGCACTGGTCGTTCCTGCTGGGCGAGATCGCGATGTACAGCTTCATCGTGCTGCTGCTCACCGGCGTGTACCTGACTCTGTTCTTCGACCCGTCCATGGCCGAGGTCACCTACAACGGCGCCTACCAGCCGTTGCGCGGTGTGGACATGTCGAAGGCGTTCGCCTCGACCCTGGACATCTCGTTCGAGGTGCGTGGCGGCCTGTTCGTCCGGCAGGTACACCATTGGGCCGCTTTGATTTTCGCCGCGTCCATCATGGTGCACCTGGCCCGCATCTTCTTCACCGGAGCGTTCCGCCGGCCCCGCGAGGCGAACTGGGTGATCGGCTCGCTGCTGTTGATCCTGGCCATGTTCGAGGGGTACTTCGGTTACTCGCTGCCCGACGACCTGTTGTCGGGTATCGGGCTGCGCGCCGCGCTCTCCTCGATCACGTTGGGAATGCCGGTGATCGGCACCTGGCTGCACTGGGCGTTGTTCGGCGGTGACTTCCCTTGCGGCGGTGTGGGTAACGAGTGCGCGACCGTGGGCACGATCATCCCGCGGATGTATGCGCTGCACATCCTGCTGCTTCCGGGGATCATCCTGGCGCTGATCGGGCTGCACCTCGCGATGGTGTGGTTCCAGAAGCACACCCAGTTCCCCGGCCCGGGCCGCACCGAGCACAACGTGGTGGGCGTGCGCGTGATGCCGATCTTCGCGGTGAAATCCGGCGCGTTCTTCGCCGCGATCGTGGGTGTGCTCGGCCTGATGGGTGGGCTGTTGCAGATCAACCCGATCTGGAACCTGGGTCCCTACAAGCCATCTCACGTGTCGGCGGGCTCGCAGCCCGACTTCTACATGATGTGGACCGAGGGCCTGGCGCGTATCTGGCCCCCGTGGGAGTTCTACTTCTGGCACCACACCATTCCCGCCCCGGTCTGGGTGGCGCTGCTGATGGGCCTGATCTTCATCCTGCTGATCGTCTACCCCTTCTTGGAGAAGCGGTTCAGCGGTGACTACGCCCACCACAACCTGCTGCAACGGCCGCGTGACGCCCCGGTGCGCACGGCGATCGGCGCGATGGCGATCGCGTTCTACATGGTGCTGACCCTCAGCGCGATGAACGACATCATCGCCCTGAAGTTTCAGATCTCGCTGAACGCGACGACCTGGATCGGCCGCATCGGAATGGTCGTCCTGCCGCCCGTGGTCTACTTCATCGCCTATCGGTGGTGCATCGCGTTGCAGCGCAGCGACCGGGAGGTGCTGGCGCACGGCATCGAGACGGGCATCATCAAGCGGCTGCCGCACGGCGCGTACATCGAGCTGCATCAGCCGCTCGGCCCGGTCGACGACCACGGCCACCCGCTCCCGCTCGAGTACCAGGGCGCGGCGCTGCCCAAGCGGATGAACAAGCTGGGCTCGGCCGGTTCGCCCGGGCACGGCAGCTTCCTGTTCGCCGACCCGGCGTCCGAGGACGCGGCGCTGCGCGAGGCGGCACACGGCTCCGAGCAACGTGCCCTCACCGCCCTGCGCGAGCACCAGGAGAGCACCGTCGGTTCAAACGGGAAGAACGGTTCAAACGGCAAGAACGGCGAGCACCACTAGCCTCGTGCTGGTTCGGTGACGGCCGTGCCGCACTGCTGGTGAGCGGCGCGCAGCACACAGCCGGCGGTCAGGAACGCCGCCTTCGTCTGGTCGCGCGCTTCGACGGGTAGGTTGGCCGCGCAGCGCAACACCATCAGGGCGAGCGCGCTGTAGGTCGCGTACGGGATGACCAATAGGTTGACCCGGGCGTCGGCCCCGACGACGGTCATCACGTGCTGTCGTTTCCGTTCCCATCCCGACCAGTTCAGGTCGGGTGGTCGCTGCAGCGGTGGCCAGTTGACGTTGATGGACTCGATGTCCCCGAGCAACGGGGTCAGCACGGAGACCAGGTCGGGTAGCTCGTTGGTGATGCGGTCCGCGCGGGGCCACCACGCGCCGTCGATCGCCCGGCCGAGTTCCCGCGCCACCGACAGCCGGACGGGGTTCGCGCGGCGCCGGCGCTCCGATGGTGCGATCATCGACGGACTCCGCGGTCGCGGCCAGGCACTGTTGCAGCATCCACGGGCGGTTTCCTTCACGTCGGCGTCGTTCGCCCCGGCGAGCGCGGGGCGGACGGAGGAATCGCATTGCCCATGGGTGGGACCCGCGCCGATGGGACGGACCACCGCTGACAACGAAACGGCTCGTCGTCGACGCTACGCCCCCGGTGAGGTCTCGGGACGGCCAGGGTGACCGCACGGATGGCGATCACCCCTGCGCCGCGGCAACCGGCCCGTCCGCGCCGTTGCACTAGAGTGGCGAGTGCCTGACCGTGGCGCTGTCCTGGTGAGCGGGGGGCCGAAACGGTGAGGACGGGCGTAATGGCGATACAGGACTGGGCCGACGCGCCAGAGGTCCATCCCTCGAAGATCCGCGTCGGTGACATCATCGGCACGCTGCGCCCCACGAAGCTGCGCTACACCGTCAAGATGATCAGTGGGCCGCAGTCGACCCCCCGGCGCTGGACGTTTTTCGGCCGCGACGACAACGGTGCGCAGCACACGGGCACGTTCGGCGAGGACGAACTGGTTCGCAGGTACGCCAAGGCGTCCTGATCGCGCCTACGCCGCGTCGACGACCTGGCGCAGCTGGCGAACGTGCAGCCATTCGATCGCCGGCATCCCCGCGGTGACGACCCCGGCGACGACGTAGGCGACCCAGGACGGGCCGTCGTGGCCCACGGCCATCAGGTAGGTCGCCGTCGCCACCGCCACCAGCGCTGCGCCCATCGCGGTCACCAACAGCACGGTGCCGCGCAACCAGACCCGATCGACGGTCTCACCCGACCAGTCGGAATCCACCACCGCTGCGGGCGCCTGGGGCTTCGGTTGCCGCGCCCGCTCGGCCGCGGTGCGCGGCGCCTGCGACATCAGCCGCACCGGCGGCCGGCTGGGTGCCGTCATCCCCCGGGCGGCCGGGTCGGTTTGGGCCATCCGGCGCGCGCGGATCAGCATCGGGATCGCCCCGGCGATGATCAGCGCCGAGACGACGATCACGGCATACAGCACCCAAGAGGTGGAATGCGTGCCGCTGGCCGCTTTGTGAAAGCCCCGGCCCAAATCCGCCAGCGCGACGGCCGCGGCCACGCTTACGCCCAGCAACACCAGCCAGACGGCCGCGCACGCACCGATCAGGATGCGGTCGATGACGTCCGGTGAAATGGTGTCGTCGCCGCGGCGGTACACCGAATACCTGCTGACCATCAGCAGCTCGTCTGCGGCGAGTCGTTGGTGTTCGACGACAGGACGGTTCCGTCGCTCGTCGTGATCGAGCAGTTGAGCCGGCTGACCCGGAAGAGGCTGGACGCCTCGACGGAGCCCACGTCGGACTGCGAGATCGGCGTGACGGTCATCGACCACGGGATGTACACGTTGTGCTGCGTACGCCGCCGGCCGGACGCGTCGACGTAGGTCACCGAGATGATGTCCCCGACGCGGATCTTCGAGGGATGGACCTCTGGCGCGTCGGCCCAGTCCTGTATCGCCATTACGCCCGTCCTCACCCTTTCGCACACCCGCTCACCAGTACAGCGCCACCGTCAGCCACTCGCCACTCTAGTGCA
>NZ_LZJW01000084.1 GCF_001667885.1 Mycobacterium scrofulaceum
GGAATGGCCACTGCGCGGTTGGGTCAACGGCGCGCTCGGGGCCGTGCGGCCGCGACGCCGGCCGCGCGACGGGCAGGAGTTGCACGAAGGCGAGGCGCTGGACTGGTGGCGGGTGGAGCGCATCGACACGCCCCGGCTGCTCCGGTTGCGCGCCGATATCCCCCTGCCCGGGCGGCTGTGGCTGGAGCTGTCGGCGAGCGCTGACGACAATGGCGGCTCCCGGTACCGGCAACGGGCGCTGTTTCAGCCCTATGGGCTTGCGGGGCAACTTTTTTGGAGCGCGTCGGCACCGTATCGCGATGTGGTGTTCGGCGGCATCGCGCGCGACGTCACGGGCACCGCCCGTGGCGGCGTGATCCGAGAGGCGGCACCGTCGCATTGCTGAAGGGAGAGCGACATGAGTGACAAGGAATTTCACAAGGGCGACAAGGTCGAGTGGAAGAGCCACGGCAGCACCGTCCGTGGGACGGTGGAAGCCGAAATCACCTCCGACACCGAGGCCGCCGGGCGCACCGTGCGGGCATCCAAGAACGAGCCTCAATACCAGGTTCGCAGCGACAAGACCGGCGCTGACGCGGTGCACAAGCCGAGCGCGCTACGCCGAGCGGACTGACCGATGGCCGACGACGACGAAGCCACCTGGGATCGCTTCAAGCAGACGGTCAACATGACCGCGGGCGAGCTGGAGAAATGGCTTGCCACTGATGAGTCGCGGAGCGTGGGACAAAAGCGGGGCGGCGACGAGTCGACCGGGCACGCCAGTGGGCGCCGCATTGTCGCGATACTCAAGACCAAACGGAGCGAGCTCGGGTCCGACGACTACGCGCACATGCGCAAGGTCGTCGGTTACGCCAAGCGCCACCTGGCCCAACGCCCCCACGGGAGCATCCAGCAGAGCGCCTGGCGGTACTCGCTGATGAACTGGGGTCACGACCCGACGAAGTCCTGAAGCGTCGACGCGCGGTGCGCTCGGCGTTCGCGTGTTTCGCGGGCTAATTCGGTGCGAATGCGGGACACTTATCGGGGTTCGCGGGCCGCGTGTGGCGGTCGCCGATACGCTGGTCGGCGAATCTCGCAAGAAGGACACCGTTAAGTGACCAAGCGCGGCGCCGCAGACCGGCGATTGGATCGAGCCGAACTCGAGAAGTTGATGTCGGCCGACATGCGCGCACTGACAGCGCAATCGGATCGCATAGGCCGACACTTCGCCCGCCAGAACGACGTCGGTGGCACCGACTTACACGCCTTGTTGCACATCATGGTCGCCGAGACCGCCGGAACGCCGCTGACGCCGGCGCAGTTGCGCCAGCGCCTGGACGTGTCGCCCGCCGCCATCACGTACTTGGTGGACCGGATGATCGACTCGGGCCACCTCCGGCGCGAGCCGGATCCCGACGACCGGCGCAAGACGCTGCTGCGCTACGAGGAGTCGGGCATGGCCCTGGCCCGCTCGTTCTTCACCCCGCTCGGCGCGCATCTGCACGAGGCCCTCGCCGACATCTCCGACCGTGACTTGACGGCGGCCCACCGGGTTTTTCAGGCGATGATGGCGGCGATGTCCACCTTCGAAACGCAACTCGCCACGCCGGACCCCACACCGCCGCAGACGGACGGAAAGCGCGCGACCACCAGGGGCCGCCGGCGCGCGGTGCACACCGGCGATCAACCCGGCTAGGACACTGGCCGCCGGGCCGCGGAGCCAAGCACTTGCTGCTCGATCAGCTCTGCCCCGCGCCGCACTCCGCCCGTCGCGGCGAATCCGGCGGCCACCCGACGGGCGCCCTCGGTCATCGTCATCGCCGCGCGCACCTTCGCCCTCAACCGTGCGGGCGTGAGGTTTTTGGCCGCCAGGCGGGTGCCGCAGCGAGCGACCTCCACGCGCCGGGCGACTTCCGCCTGGTCGCGCGCGAACGGCACGACGCAGACCGGCACGCCGCGGTCGAGGGCCTTCAGCGTCGTGCCCATCCCGCCGTGCGTGATCGCGCAGCTGGCTCGTTGCAACAGGGCCGCGTGCGGGACGAAGCGACAGACGGTCGCGTTGGCCGGCCTCGGCAGGTCCGGCGGGATACCGGCCGGAAACGTCGCCACCACGTGGACGGGCTCGTCGGCCAGCGCCCGCAACGCGATTCGTCCGAGGGCGGCGTCTGGCTGCCTGATCGACGACGTGTTCACCAGCACCACCGGTCTGTTGATCTTTTCGACCCAGTCGGGTGTGGACGCATGCGTGGGTTCGAATACGCAGGCGCCGATGTGGTGGACCAAACCGGCCCATCCCGGATGGGGATATTCGAAGGGCTCGCCGCCGACGGCGAGCAACAGCGGCGCGCGCCGCACGAAGTCGTCGACCGACACGACCGGCGATACCCCAAGCTGGGCACGAATCGCGTTGATGCGCGGCACCATTGGCCGGTCGAACAGATGCCGGACGATCGGGCGGACCGAGGCGTCGCGCAGTTCACCGAGGATACCCGGCAGCGGGCGCATCCCGGGACCGAACGGCGGCACCCCGCGGGACCGTAGGTAGGGCGTGAACGGCGAGAACACCAGCCACGGCGTATCGCCTGCCTCCGCGGCCGACATCGCCCCCCAGCAGTTCGCGTCCACGATGATCGCGTCCGGCCGGACGGCGGACACCGCGCGTCGTAGATCATCGATTTCGAGTGCCGCGCGCCGGCACAGCACGTCGATGGTTAACTTCAGCACCCCCAACGCGTTTCGGGCGCGCCAGTCCTCACCGACGATGGACTCGATCGCCGGGTCGACCGGTTCGGCGTGGATGCCGACCGCGCGCATCGTCGCGACGCCACCCGCCATGGTGCGCGCGTGCACCTCGTGACCGCGGCCCGCGAGCTCGGCGAGCAGCGCGCCGGCGGGCAACAGGTGCCCCAGGGCCGGCGACCCGTAGGCCAGTATCACCGCCATGTCGCGCGCGGCTATGGGTCGGCAGTCAGGTCGACGGCGCGCAGGCCGGACAGGCTTGCGGCGCCGCAGCCGTGTAGGCAGACGCGAAGTTCATCGATGAACGGTTGCAGCCAATCGACCACGGCCGCAGCGGAATCGATCGCGGCCGGAAGCAGGGGCCGAGCCACCGCCACGACGTCGGCGCCCAACGCTATCGCCTTCGCCGCGTCCATACCGGTGCGGATCCCGCCGGAAGCGACCAGCGGGATGTCCGGCAGCGCCTCACGCACCTCCACGATCGCCCTCGCGGTCGGGATACCCCAGTCGGCGAGATGCGGATAACGCAGCTCGCCGTAGCGGACGAATTGCTCGACCCGTGACCACGAGGTGCCGCCGGCGCCCGCGACGTCTATTCCAGCGACAGGCAGATCTCCTTCGGCGCCAACCAATTCCGCGGCGGCCGCCCCGCCGATGCCGTGGCCGACCTCCTTGAGCAGCACGGGGCAATCTATCGCGTCGGCCGCGTCCCGCAGCCGGCCCAACGAGCCGGAGAAGTCGGTGTCGCCGTTGCGCTGAATCGCTTCCTGCAACGGATTGGTGTGCACCGCAAGCGCATCGGCGCCCACCCTGTCCAGGGCCTTCGCCAGATCGGGCACGGCGGACTTGGTCACTTGGGCCAGGCCGATGTTGCCGAACAGCAAGACATCCGGGGCCACGTCACGCACGGTGAAGCTGGCCGCGGCCCGTTCGCCCAACGCGCTGTCCAGCATGATTCGCTGGGAGCCGAGCATCATCCCGATGCCGAGCTGTTGAGCGGCGGCGGCCAAGTTCCGGTTGATGGTCGCCGACAACTCGGCGCCGCCGGTCATCGCGCCGATCAGGATCGGAAAGCGCAGGTCCGCGCCGAAGAATCTGGCCGACAGGTCGATGTCGTCGAGGCTGGTCTGGGTCAGTGCGTTGTAGGGCAACCGGTAGCGCTCCAGCCCGGTGGTGACATGCTCGTAGTTGACCGGCTCGGTGAGGCAGACGTCGATGTGCCGCCGTTTGCGGGTCGTCATCCGGGCCTGGTCTGCCGTCACGGCCGGCACCCCGGCGCGACGAAGCCGCGCCCGCTCGCATCCATAATGTCCATAGTGCCCCTTGTTGCGTGCCGCCAATGTGCAACGGTGCGTAATTTCAGTTGATTAATGTTTAACACACTGAAAGACTTCACATCGTGGTGTGGAATCGGGTGGCCTCGGCCGTGACGGGACGGCGCTCGTGGCTGATCGCGCTGGCCGCCGTCGTCCTCGGCGGCGTGTTCATGGCGCTGGTCGGCGAAAACGCGGCGGCGGGGCAGGCGCCGCTGTCGGTGCCGACCCGGTCCGACTCGGCGAAGGTCGACACCATGGCCCGCCAATTTCCGGGCGGAGACCGCGTCCCGTTGATCCTGGTGGTCAGCCGCAGCGACGGCGCCGCGCTGGATGCCGCCGAAGTAGCCGCCGCCCAAGCGGCTCGGGACCGCATGCAGGCCGCGGCCCCTGCGGGCGGGGCCACCGGCGCGGCGCCGGTCCAGGTGTCGGCCGACGGCAAGGCGGCGATCGCGATCGTGCCCGTCGGCGCCGATCTGTCGGGACTCGACTTGAGCGCCGCGGTCGCCAACCTGCGCAAGGCCGCCTCCACCGGGCTGCCGGCGGAGCCGGCGGCCCACGTCACCGGCGGCCCGGCGTTCGGTGCCGACATTGCCGGCGCATTCACCAATGCCAACATCACCCTGCTCGCGGTGACGGCATCGGTGGTGGCGCTGCTGCTGATCGCCACCTACCGCTCCCCCGTGCTGTGGCTGGTGCCGCTGCTGGTGGTCGGGTTCGCCGACCGGGTCGCGGCGGCGGTGGGCACCGCGGTGGCGTCCCTGACCGGGCTGAGCTTCGACGGCGCCACCTCGGGGATCACCAGCGTGCTGGTCTTCGGGGCGGGCACCAACTACGCCCTGCTGCTGATCTCCCGGTATCGGCAGGAGCTTCGGCGCCACTCCGAGCACCGGGATGCGTTGCGCCGCGCCGTGCGGATGGCAGGTCCGGCGATCGTCGCCAGCAACGCCACGGTGGTGCTGGCGCTGCTCACCTTGCTGTTCGCCTCGACCCCGAGCACGCGCAGCCTGGGCGCGCTGGGGGCCTGCGGATTGGTGGTCGCCGCGGTGTCGGCCCTGACGATTCTTCCCCCGCTGCTGGTGCTGTGCGGCCGGCGATTGTTCTGGCCTTTCGTTCCGCGCCCCGAGGACGCCGTCACCGCGGATTCGGGCGCCTGGCAGCGCATCGCCGAATGGGTCAACCGGCGCCCGGCGGTGGTCGCGGCGGTCGCGATCGCGGGCCTGGCGGTGCTCGCCACCGGCCTGCTGGGCACCCGAATCGGCTTGTCGCAGACCGAGCAGTTCCGGGTCCACGCGGATTCGGTCTCCGGCTACGACGTCGTGGCGGCGCACTTTCCCGCCGGACTGGTTAACCCCACGCTGGTCATCGCCCCCACCGCATCGCGGGTGCCGGAGGCCATCAGGGCAACCCCCGGCGTGGTGTCGGCGACCGAATCGGGCCGCTCGTCGTCGGGCCTGATGAAATGGTCGGTAGTGATCGATGCCCCACCGTCCTCCGACCGTGCCTTCAATATCGTTGCCGCACTGCGTGACACGACGAAGTCGGCGAGTCCGTCCGCGCTGGTCGGTGGGGCGGACGCGCAGGCACTCGACGTGCGCGATGCGGCCACCCACGACCGGCATCTGCTCATCCCGGCGATCCTCGTGGTCATCCTGCTCGTGTTGTACGTCCTGCTGCGGTCCGCGCTGGCCCCTCCCACCCTGCTGGCGGCGACGATCCTGGGGGCGCTGGCCGCGCTCGGCATGGGCGGCTGGGCCAGCAGCCACGTCTTCGGCTTCCCGGCGCTGGACAACAGCACCCCGCTGTTCGCCTTCCTGTTCCTGGCCGCGCTCGGCGTGGACTACACCATCTTTCTGGTCACGCGCGCCCGCGAAGAGTCCGCGGAGAGCGGCGCGCGCGCCGGCATGGTCGCCGCGGTGTCGGCCACCGGCGGCGTCATCACCAGCGCGGGAATCGTTTTGGCCGCCGTCTTCTGTGTGCTCGGCGTGCTGCCGTTGATCGTGCTGACCCAACTGGGCATCATCGTCGGGTTGGGCATCCTGCTGGACACCTTCGTGGTCCGCACCCTGGTCATCCCCGCGCTGTTCGCCCTCCTCGGCGACCGCATCTGGTGGCCCTCGGCGCCGAGGCACGTCAAAGCCGTTGCAGCACAGGCACAAAACCAACCAGAACGGAGCATCCCGTGAACAGGTCAACCCTCGCCGCGACCAGCCTCGCTGTCGCCGCCGCCGCGGTGACCGGCAGCGTCGCCAACGCCAAGGCCGCACCCGCCTGGTTTGCGCGGCTGCGCAAACCGCCGTACCAACCCCCCAACAGCGCCTTTCCGGTGGCCTGGACCTCGCTCTACGGCGACATCGCGGTCACGTCGGCGGTGGCCATCGACCGGTTTCGGGCCGCGGGACGGGAGGACGAGGCGCGCCGCTACGCCGCTGCGCTCGGGGTGAACCTCGTGCTCAACGCCGGATGGAGCTGGCTGTTCTTCGGTCTGCACAAACTCGGCGCGTCGGCGGCCGGCGCCGCCGTGCTGACGGCCAGCAGCGTCGACCTCGCGCGGCGGGCCGCCCAGGCCGACCCGCGGGCCGGACTGGCCCTGTCGGCGTACCCGCTGTGGTGTTCGTTCGCGACCGTCCTGGCCACCCACGTTTGGCGATTGAATCGCTGAGGAATCCGTCGAATCATGCCGACGCTCTTGTGGTTCCGGCGCGACCTGCGGTTGGGCGACCATCCGGCGCTCAATGCCGCGGCCCACGACGGGGATGTGCTCGCCTGCTTCGTGCTGGATGCGACGCTCGAGGCCTCGTCCGGCCGCCGTCGGCTCCAGTTTCTCGGCGACTCGCTGCGGCGCTTGCGTGACGACCTGGACGGCCGGCTACTGGTGACCCGCGGGCGGCCCGACCAGGTGATCCCGCGCATTGCCAAGGAGATCGCCGCGTCGGCGGTGCACATCTCCGAAGATTTCGCGCCGTACGGTAAGCGCCGCGACGAAAAGGTCCGAGCGGCATTGGGTTCCGTCCCCCTGGTGGCCACGGGTTCGCCGTACCTGGTCTCGCCGGGCCGCGTCGCCAAGAAGGACGGCTCGCCCTACCAGGTCTTCACACCGTTCCTGCGTCAGTGGCGCGAATCCGGATGGCGGTCGCCGGCGAAATCGGGCGCCGGGTCGGCGCGCTGGCTCGATCCGGCGGGGCTGCGGATTGACCGGGTGGAGATTCCCGATCCCGGCGCCACGCTCGACATCGATGCGGGCGAGGCGGCTGCACGCAAACAGTGGAAGTTGTTTGTGGACAACGGTTTACAGCGATACGCCGACGAGCGGAACCGCCCCGACCTGCACGGCACCAGCCGCATGTCGGCACACCTGAAGTTCGGCAGCATTCACCCCCGCACCCTGGTCGCCGGACTTGACCTTCGTGACGCCGGGGCGCAGGCGTACCTGCGCGAGTTGGCATTTCGCGATTTTTACGCCGATGTGCTGCATCATTGGCCGGCCAGCGCCTGGCGCAACTGGAACCGTCAGTTCGACGGCATCCGCACCGACACCGGCGCCGAAGCGAAACGCCGCTACGAGTCCTGGAAAGCCGGCGAGACCGGCTTCCCGATGGTGGACGCGGGAATGCGTCAGCTGCGGGAGACGGGCTTCATGCACAACCGGGTGCGGATGATCGTCGCCTCCTTCCTGGTGAAAGACCTGCACCTGCCGTGGCAGTGGGGCGCCGAGTGGTTTCTGGATCAACTGGTCGACGGCGACATGGCGAACAACCAGCACGGGTGGCAGTGGTGCGCGGGCTGCGGCACCGACGCCGCACCGTACTTTCGGGTGTTCAACCCGACCACCCAGGGCGAGAAGTTCGATCCGTCCGGGGATTACATCCGGCGGTGGGTGCCCGAGCTGCGGTCCGCGGACGACGCGCACCTGCGAAAGGGCGAGCGGCCGGCGGGCTATCCCGCGCCGATCGTCGACCACGGCGCCGAGCGTGCCGAGGCGCTGCGCCGTTACCAGAGCATCTGACGGAGCCCGTCGCCCGAATTGTCGCGCGCGTGAATGTTTGCTCAATCGCCCGCCCCCGAGCTCGTTGGCATGCAATCATCAGCCGATTCACAGTTGTCAAGCCGCTCGGGAGGCAGTAAATGACACCCTTCATCGTTCGGACGTTGCTGGCCTCGGGTGCCGCCGCGGGGTTGCTGGCCGGCGTGGGCGCATGTTCGTGTTCCGTCGGTTCGTCGCACTCGGTCAGCAAGAGCGATGTCGCCGGCCAGATCACCTCGAAGTTGACCGACGCCGCCGGCAACAAGCCCGATTCGGTGAACTGCCCGGACGACCTGCCGGCGAAGGTTGGGGCGCAACTCAATTGCGAGATGAAGGTCAAGAACCAGACCTTCAACGTGAACGTGACCGTGACGAGCGTGGACGGCAAGGACGTCAAGTTCGACATGGTCGAGACGGTCGACAAGAACCAGGTCGCCAGCATCATCAGCAACAAGCTGGCCCAGCAGGTGGGCAGGAAGCCGGACGCGGTGACCTGCCCCGACAACCTCAAGGGCGTTCAGGGCGCGACGCTGCGCTGCCAACTCGTCGACGGCACCGACAAATACGGCATCGCGGTGACCGTCACCAACGTCGACGCCGGCGACGTCAACTTCGACTTCAAGGTCGACGACCACCCCGAGCCGGCGTCCTAGCGGCTTTCGATCAGCGAGCGGCCTTCTTGCGTTCGATGTCGGCGAGCGCGGCCGCCAGTTCCGCCCGCTGGGCGGCCGAGCTCTCCCATGCAAGCTGCCGGTTCTTGACCACCTTGGCCGGCGCACCCACGGCGATGGAGTAATCCGGGATCACTCCGCGGACCACCGCGTGCGACCCCAGCACGCAGCCGCGCCCGACGGCCGTGCCGCGCAACACCGTCACCTTCACACCCACCCAGGTGTCGGGCCCGATCCGCACCGGCGACTTCACGATGCCCTGATCCTTGATCGGCAGGGTGATGTCGTCCATGCGGTGGTCGAAGTCGCAGACGTAGCACCAGTCGGCCATGAGCACCGAGTCGCCGAGCTCGATGTCGAGGTAGGCGTTGATGACGTTGTCGCGGCCCAGCACCACCTTGTCGCCGAACCGCAGCGAGCCTTCGTGGGCACGAATGGTGTTCTTGTCGCCGATGTGCACCCAGCGGCCGATCTCCAGCTGCGCCAGTTCGGGCGTCGCATGGATCTCCACGCCCTTGCCCAGGAACACCATCCCGCGGGTGATGATGTGCGGGTTGGCCAGCTTGAACTTCAGCAGCCGCCAATAGCGCACCAGGTACCACGGTGTGTATGCGCGGTTGCGCAGCACCCATTTCAGCGAGGCCACCGTGAGGAACTTGGCCTGGCGCGGGTCCCGCAGATTCGATCCCCGCCAGCGGCGATGGATCGGTGCGCCCCACATGCTCGTCATGGCCGGACAGCCTAGCGCGCCCTGGCGGCGGCCGAGAACGGCGGGCAATCCGCCGGTGCCGGGTCGCCACGGGTTACCCTCACCTGTACTCACTGGCCGCTCATGCCGAACGCCGTGGAAAAGGATCTGGGATTCGAGGTGCTTGACCGACATCTCCCGCGTGGCCTTCGGCGTTGGTCATCCGCGCTGCTGGCGGCCGGGATCACGGTCGGGCTTGGCGGGTGCGCCAACACCGACTCCTGGGTGGAGGCGTCCGCCTCGGCCGGGTGGCCCGCGCAGTACGGCGACGCCGCCAACAGCGGTTACACCGGCACCGACGGCGCCTCCAAGCTGTCGCTGCGGTGGACACGCTCGGTCAAGGGCAGCCTGGCGGCGGGCCCGGCGCTGAGCGCGCGCGGTTATCTGGCCCTCAACGCGCAGACCCCGGCGGGATGCTCGCTGATGGAGTGGGAGAACGACAACAACGGCCGGCAACGCTGGTGTGTGCGGCTGTTCCAGGGCGGTGGCTTTGCCGGCCCCCTCTTCGACGGGTTCGACAACCTCTACGTCGGCCAGCCCGGCGCGTTCCTCTCCTTCCCGGTGACGCAGTGGACGCGGTGGCGGCAGCCGGTGATCGGAATGCCCACTACCCCAAGGTTTGTCGGGCACGGTCAACTGCTGGTCGCGACGCACCTGGGCCAGGTGCTGGTTTTCGAGGCCCACCGCGGCGCGGTGGTCGGCAGCCCGATGGATTTGGTGGACGGCGTCGATCCCACCGATGCGACGCGCGGGTTGGCCGATTGCGCGCCGGCCCGGCAGGGCTGTCCGGTGGCCGCCGCACCCGCATTCTCGGCGAACAGTCAGATGGCGGTGTTGGGGGTCTGGCAGCCGGGCGCCCCGGCCGCGGGGCTGGTCGGGCTGAAGTACCACCCCGGGCAGACGCCGCTGCTGTCCCGCGAGTGGACCAGTGACGCCGTCGGCGCCGGCGTCATCGCCAGCCCGGTGCTGTCCGCCGACGGGACGACCGTCTATGTCAATGGCCGCGACCAACGGCTGTGGGCATTGCGCGCCGCCGACGGGAAGGTGAAATGGTCGGCGCCGCTGGGATTCCTGGCGCAGACGCCGCCCGCGGTCACCCCTGGGGGCCTCATCGTGTCGGGCGGAGGCCCCGACACCCGGTTGGTGGCGTTCAAGGACGCGGGCGACCACGCGGATCAGGCGTGGCGCCGCGACGACGTCGTCCCGCTGTCATCCTCGAGCCTGGCCGGCGCCGGTGCCGGCTACACCGTCGTCAGCGAACCGGCCCCGAACGGCGCACCTGGCATGTCGCTGCTGGTGTTCGACCCCGGCAACGGCCACACGCAGGGCAGTTACCCCCTGCCGGCCGCCACCGGCTATCCCGTCGGGGTGTCGGTCGGCACCGATCGCCGCGTGACGGCCGCCACCAGCGACGGCCAGGTGTACGGTTTCGCGCCGGCGTGACCGGGACATACTGAGCCCATGTCCACCGACGACGACGAGATGCAGACCGCGGTCGAC
Source organism: Mycobacterium scrofulaceum (assembly GCF_001667885.1). Taxonomy (GTDB): domain Bacteria; phylum Actinomycetota; class Actinomycetes; order Mycobacteriales; family Mycobacteriaceae; genus Mycobacterium; species Mycobacterium scrofulaceum_C. The sequence goes on from NZ_LZJW01000084.1 coordinate 10,975, forward strand.
GCCTACTCGGAGCGGGGCCAGCGCCACGCGACGGCGGACCGCCTCGCGACCGTGCTGCTGCTTGGCGTCCAGGCTTTCTTGGTCGCGGCAACGATAGGCCTGCTCAGCGTCTATGTCATGGCCACCGACCCGTGCGGCTACCAGAAGTGTGGCGACCCGGCGTGGATCGATCGCGCCATGGTGCTGGGCATCGGCGGTGGCGGCGTCATCTTCTTCGCCGCGCTGTTCGTCGCGCTCCGCCGCCTCGCCCGGCGCCGGACCGCCTTCTTTGTCCCGATCATCGGTTGTCTGGCGCAGGCCGCGCTGGCCGCCGGCGCCGTCGCGATGGAGTTTCAGGCCGGCCCCGTCTAGGCGGCAATCATGGTGGCGACCCGCTTCGCCCGGCTACGCCGCGCTTGCGATCGCCACTTAGACCCGGTGGTGGCGACCCGCTTCGCCCGGCTACGCCGCGCTTGCGATCGCCACTTAGACCCGATGGTGGCGACCCGCTTCGCCCGGCTACGCCGCGCTTGCGATCGCCACTTAGAGGGCCAGCGGCGGGATGGCGTTGCGGGGCACCTGGGCCTGGACCGGCCCGGCGAACGCCGGCAATATCTCGCCGGGCGCGAAATAGAAGATCAGCTCGTCGTCGGTGATGGCGAAGTTCTGGTAATGGGTCGGATCGTGCCCGGTCGACGGCAAAATGGCTGCGCCCAATGGGGTTTGGCGTTCCAGGTCGCGCTGCACGATCGGGAAGATGCTGTCCAGCGGCGTCGTGCCCGGCGCGAACAGATTGTCGAAGGTAATGGGCTGCTTCGTCCCGAGGTTGTAGTTAAAGGCCTTGTACCAGATCGAGGGATGCGCCCCGCCGAGGTCCTGGAAGAACTTCAGCACCACGCTGCGGGTGTTGTGCGGCGGCTGACCCGAGCTGTGTTGCTCGGTGGTGGCCTCCAATTGGTAGGGCTGGTCCCGCGACCCCGAACTCTGGGCGACGTTGACGAAGCCGTCCCGGTTCTGCGTGATGGTGTCGGCCAGCGCTTGCTCGTCGGGGTAGTCGGCGGGAAACACCATGTTCAGCGTGTAGGTGGGGCCGGTGGCGCGCAGGCGACACATCTGGCCGTCCTCGGTGGTGCCGCCCAAGCTGGCACACGACGGTGGGGCTGCGGCCGCCGGCCAACCCAACAGGGCCGCCGATGCGAGCACCACGGCCGCTATCAGATAACGCATTCTTCTATTGTCCTTGCAGGTTAGGCGGGGGCTGGGCGCCTGGCAGAGCGATCGCACCAGCCTACCCGGCGCTACCGTGACGGCCGGCAGACGAAGGCCGCCGCACGTGCGGCGGCCTTCGAGCCGATGCGGGTGATGACCACCGACAGGGGCCGGGTGCCGCGCGGCCGCATCCGTCGCCGCAACGCGTCGGGGTCCACCCGCACGCCGCGAACCAGGATTTCCAGCGTCCCGCAGTCCAGCGCCGAGAGGGCCTGGCGCAGCCGCCGCTCGTCGAACGCCAGCTGCTCGAGCACCTCGAACCCCCGGACCGCCGCCGGCAGCTCGTCCCCCGACAGGTAGGCGATGTCGGGGTCGAGTTGCCACAGCCGGTGCCGCGCGCCGTAGTGGCGCACCAGCCCGGCCCGGACCACCGCGCCGTCGGGGTCGATGATCCATCGCCCGGCCGGCCGCACGGGGCAGTCGTCCGGGTCGGCGTCGGTGACCTGCTCGCCGCGATCGAGGACGCTGGCGCGGCGTCGGACGCCGCGCTGGGTCAGTCCGGGCGACCAGAGGCATGCTTCGCGCACCGCGCCGCGGTAGGACGTCACCTCGATCTCGCCGTAAAAACCCAGTCGACCCAGGTCATCGAAATCGATTCCGGGAGAGCATTTTACGACGAGGTCGCGGTCTCGGTAGGTGTCGATCAGGGCGCCCAGCGCCGGCCGGTAGTCGTCGAGGCGGAAGCGGCGCCGCCCGCCGAGGCGCCGCGCGGGGTCCGCGAGCACCGCGGCGTCGCGAGTCACCGGAGCCAGGGCGTCGGCGCGGCAGAGCACAGCGGACTCCCCGAGGTTGTGCCGGGCCATCGCCAACCGCACGGCATCGAGGTCGCTGCCGACCGCCCGCACCCCCGCGCAGCGCAGCGCGGCCAGCTCGGTGCCGATCGAGCAGGTGACGTCGTGGACCTCGGCTCCGGCCTCTGCGAGCCGCCCGGCGCGGTGCAGCGCCACCGGCGCCGCGGTGGCTTGCTGCAGCGCCTCGTCAGTGAATAGCCAGTTCGACACGGGGATTTCGGTGTCCAGGCCGCCCAGTTTCTCGGCGGCGCGCCGGCGCAGCAACACCGTCTCCACCAACACCGCCGCCCGGTCCCCGAATCGCGCGCGCGCCGCCGCGACATCGGCGACCAGGGTCGCGTCGGTCAGCTCGAGCTCGCCGACCGCCCCCAGCGCGGCGGCACCGGATTCCGACCGCAGGTACCGGACGTCCTCAGCGGTGAAGGCGAGGCCGTCACTCAGGAGGGCTTGACCCCGGTGATCATCACGTTGTAGAACCAGCCCTTCGGCGCCACGTGCCGCAAGACGTTCGCATCCAGCCAGCTCAGCGTCTTCCAGCTGTTGAACGCGAACTTCGCCCAGCCCCAGCCGAGCCGTCCGGGCGGCACCGCGCATTCGAACGTGCGCAGCGGCCACCCCAGCATGGCGGCGGTGAATTCCACTGTGGCCGTCTGCACTTCGGCCGCACCGGCGTTGCCCGCCATCCGCTCCAGGTCGCCCGGCTCAAAGGTGTGCAGGTCGACGACCGCCTCGAGCGCCGCGGCGCGGGAGGATTCGTCGAGTTCGGCCTGCGGCCGCCGCCAGCCGTCCAGGCCCGGCAGCTTGGTGACGTTGGTCGCCACGCGCCAGGTCAGGGTCGACAACGTGCGGGCATAGGTGTCCCCGACGGTGGTCGGCTCGCCGGCGAACACGAACCGCCCGCCCGGGCGCAGCACCCGGACGACCTCCCGCAGCGCCAACTCGACGTCGGGGATGTGGTGCAGCACGGCGTGCCCGACGACCAGGTCAAAAGTGTTGTCCTCGTAAGGGATTCCCTCGGCGTCGGCGACCCTGCCGTCGATGTCCAGCCCGAGGGATTGCCCGTTGCGGGTGGCCACCTTGACCATCCCGGGCGACAGGTCGGTGACCGATCCACGCCGGGCCACCCCGGACTGGATCAGGTTGAGTAGGAAAAAGCCGGTGCCGCAGCCCAATTCGAGGGCACGGTCATAGGGCAGCTCGCGCTGCACCTCGGCGGGAACGATGGCGTCGAAGCAGTCCCGGGCGTAGTCCACGCAGCGCTGGTCGTAGGAGATCGACCACTTCTCGTCGTAGGACTCGGCCTCCCAGTCGTGGTAGAGCACCTGGGCCAGCTTGCTGTCGTGCCGGGCCGCTTCCACCTCTTCGGCGGTGGCGTGCGGGTTGGGAACGGCATCGGTCGAACTCGTCGTCATGCAGGGCAGCCTAACGGGCGCCGGGTTCGGCGTCGTCGTCACCGGTCTGACCAGCGGCGAACACGTCGACGTACCGGCGCCGCTCGGCGACGTCCCGCTCGGAGGGACCCAGCTCGAACACGTCGTTGATGCCCGCCTTCGCGGCGGCCAGGGCGTCTCGCGGACCGTCGAGAAAGCGGCGGGCCCACCCGGCGGCGGCGTCGTAGACGTCGTCGGGGGCCACCATCTCGTCGATCAGCCCCAGCGTCAGCGCCTCCTCGGCGTCGAAGAACCGGCCGCTGAACACCAGCTCCTTGGCCCTGCTCGCCCCGGCCGCGCGGGTCAGGCGGGCCATGCCGTCGCCGCCGGGGATCAGGCCGGCCAGGATCTCGGTGGCGCCGAACTTGACGTTGTCGCCGCTGACGCGCCAGTCGGCGGCCAGCGCCAGCGTGAGCCCGGCGCCCAGCGCGTAGCCGGTGATCGCGGCCACGGTCGGCTTGGGGATGGCCGCCACCGCGGCGATGGCCCGCTGCCGCGCCCGGGCCGCGGTCTCGGCCTCCGGCGCGCTGAGCGTCCGCAACTCGGGCATGTCGTCGCCGGCCGAAAAGATCTCGTGGCCACCGAACAGGATGACCGCGGCCACGTCGTCACGCTCCCCCAGCTCGCCCGCGGCGGCCACGATCTCGCGGTAGACCTGCCGCGTCATCGCGTTCGTCGGCGGCCGTGACAGCAGCAGCATGGCCAGGCCGGCGTCCCGCGTGCCGTCGCTGACCACGGTGCTGACGAACTCGCTCAATGCCGCCACCCCATCCCGCCGGCCTCGCGTGCCTGGTGGTAACGGTCGGAGTCGAAGAACTCGAACACCCAGTTCTCGCCCTGGATCTCCAGGTGCGGCTGCACGGGCACGATCTGCCGCTCGACGGCCAGCACGTCGGCGACGGTCCGCCCGGCCAGCGAATCCAGCTGGGTCCAGGTCGGCGGCAGCAGGAAGCAGCGCCCGGCGGAGAAGTCGTCGATGGCGGCCTGGGGCGTCGTCCAGCCGGCGCGATCCGATTCGGTGTTCTCGCCGTCGGCCCGCTGCCCCGCCGGCAGGGCCCCGACGAAGAAATAGGTGTCATAGCGGCGGGTGCGCTCGGCTTCGGGGGTCACCCAGTTGGCCCACGGCCTCAGCAGGTCCGCGCGCAACTCGAGGTTTTCTCGGCGCAGGAAATCCGCGAACGACAGGGTGCCGTCGGCCAGCGCGCGGCGGGCGTCGGCGTACACCGACGCGTCGCCCACGATCCCGTCCGGGTCGCCGGCCGGCCCCGCGAACAGCACACCGGATTCTTCGAACGTCTCCCGGGCCGCGGCGCACACCAGCGCCTCGGCCAGGTCGGGCTCGATGCCGAAGCGCTCCGCCCACCACTGCGGCGGCGGGCCGGCCCAGGCCCCGATCCCACCCAAGTCGGCGTTGCGGTCACGATCGTCCACGCCGCCGCCGGGGAACACCATCGTGCCCGCGGCGAACTCCATCTTGGCGTGCCGGCGCATCAGAAAGACTGCGATGCCGTCGGGGTCGTCGCGGATCAGCATCACGGTCGCCGCCGGCCTCGGAACGAGCGGGGCCTCTTCGGTCGGTGACGTCATAGCTGCCTCCGGTGGGCTGCGCGGGTGCGGACGCGGCGGGCGAAATAGCGGCCGTCGACGACGTCGAGCGCGATCGACTGGCCGAAGGCGGTGGACAGGTTCTCCGCGGTGAGCACGTCGGTCAGCAATCCGGCGGCGACCACCTTGCCCTCGGACAGCAGCATGCAGTGGCTGAAGCCGGGCGGTATCTCCTCGACGTGGTGGGTGACCAGCACCAGCGCCGGGGCGTCGGGGTCGGCGGCCAGGTCGGCCAGCCGCGCCACCAGCTCCTCACGGCCACCCAGGTCCAGCCCGGCGGCGGGTTCGTCGAGCAGCAGCAGTTCGGGATCGGTCATCAGCGCGCGCGCGATCAACACCCGCTTGCGCTCGCCTTCCGACAGCGTTCCGTAGGCACGGTCCGCGAGGTGCTCGGCGCCCAGGCTCTCCAGCATGTCGACGGCCCGGCGGTAGTCGACGTCCTCGTAGCGCTCGCGCCACCGGCCCAGCACCGCGTAGCCGGCCGAGACGACCAGGTCGCGCACCACCTCGTCGGTGGGTACCCGCTGCGCCAGGGCCGACGAGCTCAGGCCGATCCGGGACCGCAGCTCCGACACGTCCACCCGGCCCAGCCGCTCGCCGAGCACGAAGGCGATCCCCGACGACGGGTGCTCGGCCGCCGCTGCGATCCGCAGCAGCGACGTCTTGCCGGCCCCGTTCGGACCGACGATCACCCAGCGCTCGTCGAGCTCGACCGCCCAATCCAACGGCCCGACAAGCGTGTTACCGCCGCGGCGCAGCGACACGTTCCTGAAGTCGATCAGCAGGTCGGGGTCGGCTGCCTCGTTCGTTTGGTCGGCGGGCACCCGCCCATCGTGCCGTATCCCTTGCGAGGCAACGCACAAGCCCCCAATTCCCGCCCGTCGCGGGTTGCGGGCCCACTCGGGCGTGAAACGTCGGCGTTGACCGTGACGCCATGGCGGCCCCCCTCGGCGTGTCGCCGCCCTGAGCGCACACCCAGCGCGACGGCGAGTGCTCGCTACGCGTCCGGCGGGATCTCCACCCGGCGGACCTCGCCGGTCACCGCGTCGGCGGCCTCGATCTCGCCGCGCGTGACGCCCAGCAGAAACAGCACCGTGTCCAGGTAGGGGTGGCTCAGCGAGGCGTCGGCCACCTCGCGCAGCGCGGGCTTGGCGTTGAACGCCACGCCCAGCCCGGCCGCGGCCAGCATGTCGATGTCGTTGGCGCCATCACCGACGGCGACGGTCTGCGCCATCGGCACCCCGGCCCGCTCCGCGAAGTCCCGCAACGCCGTGGCCTTGCCGGCGCGGTCGACGATCGGCCCGACGACCCGCCCGGTGAGTTTGCCGTCGACGATCTCCAGCTCGTTGGCCGCGACGTAGTCCAGCATCAGCTCCTCGGCCAACGGCTCGATGATCCCCCGGAAGCCACCGGAGACCACACCGCAGTGAAAACCCAAGCGGCGCAACGTCCGCAGCGTGGTCCGCGCGCCGGGCATCAACTCCAGCTGCTCGGCGACCTCGTCGATCACGCTGGCGGGCAGGCCCGCCAGCGTTGCCACCCGCTGTTCGAGCGACTGCGCGAAGTCCAGCTCGCCCCGCATGGCCGCCTCGGTGATGGCGGCGACCTTGCCCTCGGCGCCCGCGCGGGCGGCCAGCATCTCGATGACCTCGCCCTGCACCAGCGTCGAGTCCACGTCGAACACGATCAGCCGTTTGGCCCGCCGCTCCAGCGTGTAGTCCTCGACCGCCACATCCACCCGCTCCTCGGCCGACACCTGGTTCAGCGCCGTCCGCAGCGCGGCGTCGGATCCCGGCGGCACCGACACCCGCAGCTCGAGCCCGGTCACCGGGTAGTCGGAGACACCGCGGATGAGGTCGATGTTGACCCCCAGGCCGGCCACCGCCCGGGCCACCGCCCCGAACGCGCCGGCGGTGATGGGCCGGCCCAGCACGAAGATGGTGTGGGTCGAGGGATCGCGGATGATCGGCACGTCATCGCTGCGCTCGATGCTGACGTCGAGGCCCACCCCGCGGATGGCCGATTCGACGTCATGCCGCAGGGCGGGGCCGTCGGCGACGTCGGCGGGACAGCACACCAGCACGCCCAGGGTCAGGCGGTGCCGAATCACCACCTGTTCGACGTTGAGCAACTCGACGCCGTGCCGGGAGAGCGCCTCGAACAGGGCCGACGTGACGCCCGGTTGGTCCACTCCGGTGACGGTGATCAGCACCGACACCTTCGGTGGTGAATTCACCTGCGGCTACCGCCGCTACTGGTCAGGAGTCGAGCGATCGGGTTCGGTGCGCGGCCCGAATCCCTTCGGCGATTCCAGCGCCGTGGCGTGCCGTCCCACGTGCGCCTCGGCGCGCAGCCGCTCCACCATGTGCGGGTAGTGCAGCTCGAAAGCCGGGCGCTCCGAACGGATTCGGGGCAGCTCGGTGAAGTTGTGCCGCGGCGGCGGGCAGCTGGTCGCCCACTCCAGGGAGTTGCCGTAACCCCAAGGGTCGTCGACGGTCACGACCTCGCCGTAGCGCCAGCTCTTGAACACGTTCCAGACGAACGGGAACATCGACGCGCCCAGGATGAACGCACCAACGGTCGAGGCGATGTTGTACGGCTGGAAGCCGTCCGAGGGCAGGTAGTCGGCGTAGCGGCGCGGCATGCCCATGTCACCCAGCCAGTGCTGCACCAGGAAGGTGGTGTGGAAGCCGATGAACGTCAACCAGAAGTGCAGCTTGCCCAGCCGCTCGTCGAGCAGCCGGCCGGTCATCTTGGGGAACCAGAAGTAGACACCGGCGAAGGTGGCGAACACGATCGTGCCGAACAGCACGTAGTGGAAGTGCGCGACCACAAAGTAGGTGTCGGTGACGTGGAAGTCCAGCGGCGGGCTGGCCAGCATCACGCCGGTCAGACCGCCCAGCAGGAAGGTCACCAGGAAGCCCACCGAGAACAGCATCGGTGTCTCGAAGGTGATCTGGCCCTTCCACATCGTGCCGATCCAGTTGAAGAACTTGATACCGGTCGGCACCGCGATCAGATACGTCATGAACGAAAAGAACGGCAGCAGAACGGCTCCGGTGGCGAACATGTGGTGCGCCCACACCGCGACGGAGAGCGCGGCGATGGACAGCGTCGCGTAAACCAAAGTGGTGTAACCGAAGACGGGCTTGCGGGAGAACACCGGGATGATCTCGGTGATGATCCCGAAGAACGGCAGCGCGATGATGTACACCTCGGGATGGCCGAAGAACCAGAACAGGTGCTGCCACAGCAGGACCCCGCCGTTTGCGGCGTCATAGACGTGCGCTCCTAGATGCCGATCGGCGGCCAGGCCGAACAGCGCGGCGGTCAGGATCGGGAACGCGATCAGGATCAGGATCGACGTCACCAGGATGTTCCAGGTGAAGATCGGCATCCGGAACATCGTCATGCCGGGCGCGCGCATGCACACCACGGTGGTGATCATGTTGACCGCACCCAGGATGGTGCCCAGACCGGCGACGATCAGGCCGGTGATCCACAGGTCCCCGCCGGCGCCCGGAGAGTGGACGGCGTCGGAGAGCGGCGTGTACGCCGTCCAGCCGAAGTCGGCCGCGCCACCGGGGACGATGAAGCCGGCCGACGCGGTCAGGCCGCCGAAGAGGAACAGCCAGAACGAGAACGCATTCAGTCGCGGGAACGCCACGTCGGGAGCGCCGATCTGCAGCGGCAGCACCAGGTTGGCGAACCCGAACACGACCGGCGTCGCGTACAGCAGCAGCATGATCGTGCCGTGCATGGTGAACAGCTGGTTGTACTGCTCGTTGGACAGGAATTGCAGTCCCGGCGCGGCCAGCTCGGTGCGCATCAGCAGGGCCATCAGTCCGCCGATGAAGAAGAAGACGAAGCAGGTGACCGTGTACATGATGCCGATCATCTTGTGATCGGTGGTCGTGATCAGTTTGTAGACGAGGTTCCCTTTGGGACCGGTCCGGTCCGGGTACGGGCGAACGGCCTCGAGTTCTCCCAAGGGGGGCGCTTCGGCTGTCAACAGCTTCTCCAAACAGTTAGGACAGGGGCCCAAAAAACAGAGCTGACACGAATCTTAACCGCCGATCATGGCGACGTCAGGGCTGGTCCTACAAACTGTCGTAAACGGCTCGGCGGTGCGGCGTGTCGTTTCGGCGTGCCGGACGCGGGGCGCGCGGGTGTTAGCGTCTGACGCGTGCTTTTCGGCATGATCAGAACCGCTTTCCTGCGCGCGGTCGCCGCGCTGGCGGCGGCCGTCGCCGTCACCTGCAGCGGCTGCGGATCCGGCAAGCCCGCCACCTCGGCGACGACCCCCGCCCTGGTCACCCCCACCACCCAGATCGCGGGCGCCGGGGTGCTCGGCAACGACCGGCGACCGGACGATTCGTGCGCGCGGGATGCCGCGGCGGCCGACCCAGGACCGAAGACGCGGCAGGCCCACAACGCGGCCGGCGTGACACCGGACGTCGTGGAGGTTCCCGCGGAGCCGCAGCGCATCGTGGTGCTGTCCGGCGACCAGCTCGACGCCCTGTGCGCCCTGGGCCTGCAGTCGCGGGTGGTGGCCGCCGCCCTGCCGGACGGATCCGCGAGCCAGCCCGCCTACCTGGGCAATGCCGTGCATCCGATCCCCGGCGTCGGCACCCGCAGCAACCCGGACCTCGCCGGGATCGCGGCGAAACACCCCGACCTCATCCTGGGGTCACAGGGGCTGACTCCCAAGCTGTATCCCCAGCTCGCCGGGATCGCGCCGACGGTGTTCACCGCGGCGCCCGGCGCCGCGTGGCAGGAGAACCTGCGCGGCGTGGGCGCCGCGACGTCGCGCGGCGCTGCGGCCGACGCGCTGCTCAATGGCTTTTCGCAGCGGGCGAGCGACATCGGCGCCCGGCATGACGCATCCCATTTCCAGGCGTCCATCGTGCAGCTGACCACCGATAAGATCCGCGTCTACGGCACCAACAACTTCCCGGCCAGCGTCCTGGGCGCGGTCGGGGTGGACCGGCCCGCGGCCCAGCGGTTCACCGACAAGCCCTACATCGAGATCGGCGCCACCGACGGCGACCTCGCCAAGAACCCGGACCTGTCCGCGGCCGACGCCGACGTCATCTACGTGTCGTGTGCGTCACCGGCGGCCGCCCAGCGCGCCGCCACCGTGCTGGACAGCAACCCCTGGCGCAAGCTTTCCGCCAACCACGACAACCGCGTCTACGTCGTCAACGACGAGGTCTGGCAGACCGGCGAGGGCCTGGTCGCCGCCCGGGGCATCGTCGACGACCTGCGGCTGGTGAACGCCCCGATCAACTAGCGGCCGCCCGCCAGGTGGCCGCAGAACATTACCTTAGCTAAACTTCTTCAGGACGCATCGACATCGAAGAGGGATATCAATGAGCACTGTTTCGGCCTATGCCGCCGCGTCGGCAACCGAACCGTTGACCAAGACCACCATTACCCGCCGCGACCCGGGCCCGCACGACGTCGCGATCGACATCAAATTCGCCGGCATCTGCCACTCGGACATCCACACCGTCAGGGGCGAGTGGGGCGAGCCGCACTACCCGCTGGTCGTCGGCCACGAGATCGCCGGCGTGGTGACCGCCGTCGGCCCCGAGGTCACCAAGCACAAGGTGGGCGACCGCGTCGGCGTGGGCTGCATGGTGGGCTCGTGCCGCGAATGCAGTAGCTGCCGGGCCGGGCTCGAGCAGTACTGCGAACGGGGCATGGTCGGCACCTACAACGCCATCGATCGGGACGGCACCGTGACGCAGGGCGGCTACAGCCAGGCGATCGTCGTCGACGAGAACTACGTCGTGCGCGTCCCCGACGCCCTGCCGCTGGACAAGGCGGCGCCGCTGCTGTGCGCCGGGATCACGCTGTTCTCGCCGCTGCGGCACTGGAAGGCCGGCGAGGGCACCCGCCTGGCGATCATCGGCCTGGGCGGGCTGGGCCACATGGGCGTCAAACTGGGTGCCGCGATGGGCGCCCACGTGACCGTGCTGTCGCAGTCGCTGAAGAAGATGGAGGACGGGCTGCGCCTGGGCGCCAGCGAGTATTACGCCACCTCCGACCGCGAGACGTTCCGCAAATTGCGCGGCAGCTTCGACCTGATCCTCAACACCGTCTCGGCCAACCTGAACTTGGCCGACTACCTGAAGCTGCTCAAAGTCGACGGCACGCTCGTCGAACTCGGCATCCCCGAGCACCCCATGGAGGTGCCGGCGTTCGCTCTCGCGTTGGCGCGCCGCAGCCTGTCCGGGTCGAACATCGGCGGGATCGCCGAAACCCAGGAGATGCTGGACTTCTGCGCCGAGCACGACGTGACGCCCGAAATCGAGCTGATCGAGCCGGATTACATCAACGAGGCCTACGAGCGCGTCCTGGCAAGCGACGTGCGCTACCGCTTCGTCATCGACATCTCGAAGCTATGACGCGACCTCGGACGGCGCGTCGGGTGCGCAGTCACGGGCGATGACCTCGGCCGCCTCGGCGTGCTCGTCGTCGGGGACGACCTCGCTGACGTCGATGCCGGCCAGCGGCCATCCGGCCGCGGCCAGCGTCGCGGCCACCCGGATGACGTTCTCCTTGCCGGCGTCGAACTGCGTCATGTCCGAGATGAATTCGGCGATCTCGTCGCGATCGATCGGGTGATCGATCGTCTCGGGTGACCCTTCCTTGGCGGTGATGTTGCGCACCACCTCCCGAATTTGGTCTTCGGTCAGCGGCGTGCTGCGGAGCAGGGCCATCAACGGCACGCGGTCCGGGCCGGGCACGCCGTTCGGGTAGCCGACCTGCAGCCACCGAATGACGGAACGGCAGAAGTGGTGGCGGTGATCCTTCTCAGCGGAGGCGGGTTTCGTCACCAGAACAGTGTCGGGCAGTGGCAGCACCCGCGCTAGCGAGCCGTCCCTGGATCCCCACTATTCACTGGCCGTTCATGGCCCGAACACCTGCGCGTCGGGCCCGGCGCTTGCGGTTAAAGACCACTTTGTCGTCGCCCCTCCCTACGATCGAGGCGTGCTCACCGCACTCGTCGTGATCCCGCTTGCCTGCGGACTGTTCGTCGGCGTCGCCGAACACAGCCCGGGAATGGGGTTTCAGGCGTTCTACCTGATGCTGCTGCTCGAGGTGCTGGTCGGCTGGTCGACCAAGCGCCGATGGCCGCGTGGCGGGCGCGCCGACGCCTCCATGCGGGCGATCGACGCCATGGATGGGGTCGAGTTCGAGGGCTATGTGGCCGCACGCCTGCGCCGGGCAGGCTGGCGGGTGACGTTCACCCCGCCGGTCGGCGACTATGGCGTCGACCTGATCGCCGAGCAGGACGGCCACTGCGTCGCGGTCCAGTGCAAGCGCTACGGCAAATCGGTGGGTGTCGCGGCCGTCCAGCAGGTGGTCTCCGGCGCACGCCACCACGGGTGCGCCAGGAGCATCGTGGTGAGTAATCAGGAATTCACCAGGGCCGCAAAGCTTTTGGCACACACCCACGGCTGCCAGTTGATCGGCCGCAAGGTCCTGCAGGCCTGGGTGCCGCCACCGGCGGGCAGCGCTAAGAGCTCGCCGGGAAGAAAATCCGCGCAGCCGGTGTCTGAATAGTAGATCGGGCCGGCCCCAGTCCCTCCCCCCCGACGGTGCGGCCGGCCCGATTCTCTTAATCGGGGACCTGACTCAAAGCCTGTAGGTGTGCCGATGCCCTTTCCGCGACGGCGGAGCCCAAGGCGAGTCGACCGTTTAAAGCTCGAGGTCAAGGTCAATCTTCTAGATCTGCAGGTTTCCTGATGGGAGGTCCTTCGATGAGCATGCTTATGCGCCGCATGGCGGGCGTCGTCATGATGGCAATAGCGCCCATGACCTACGTGGCAGCGGTGTCTGCGGGGACGGCTTCGGCTCAACCCCCCGATTGCGGCCCCGGCAACTGGTGGAACCCGGGAGCCAACGCCTGCCAACCATTAGGGACACCGCCACCCGATTGCGGCCCCGGCAACTGGTGGAACCCGGGAGCCAATGCCTGCCAACCGTTAGGGACACCGCCACCCGATTGCGGCCCCGGCAACTGGTGGAACCCGGGGACCAATGCCTGCCAGCCGTTGGGCACACCGCCCCCGGATTGCGGCCCCGGCAACTGGTGGGACCCCGGCGCTAATGTGTGCCGACCCGTCGCGCCACCTCCGCCGTCCTAAAGCCGGAGGCGACTGGGGGCCTTAGAAGTCCCAGTCCTCGTCTTCGGTGACGACGGCCTTGCCGATCACGTACGACGAGCCGGAGCCGGAGAAGAAGTCGTGGTTCTCATCGGCGTTGGGCGACAGCGCCGACAGGATCGCCGGGTTCACGTCGGTCTCGTCCCGCGGGAACAGCGCCTCGTAGCCCAGGTTCATCAGCGCCTTATTGGCGTTGTAGCGCAGGAACTTCTTGACGTCCTCGGTCAGCCCGACCTGGTCGTAGAGGTCCTGGGTGTACTCGACCTCGTTGTCGTAGAGCTCGAACAACAACTCGTAGGTGTAGTCCTTGAGCTCGGCGCGCTTGGCCTCGTCGACCAGCGCCAGCCCACGCTGGTACTTGTAGCCGATGTAGTAGCCGTGCACGGCCTCGTCGCGGATGATCAGCCGGATCATGTCGGCGGTGTTGGTCAGCTTGGCCCGGCTCGACCAGTACATCGGCAGATAAAAGCCGGAGTAGAACAGGAAGCTTTCCAGCAGCGTGGAGGCCACCTTGCGCTTGAGCGGCTCGTCTCCCTTGTAGTACTGCATGACGATCTCGGCCTTGCGCTGCAGGTTGGGGTTCTCCTCCGACCAGCGGAACGCGTCGTCGATCTCGGCGGTCGAGCACAGCGTAGAGAAGATGTTGCTGTAGCTGCGGGCGTGCACCGACTCCATGAAGGCGATGTTGGTGTAGACGGCCTCCTCGTGCGGGGTCAGCGCATCGGGGATGAGGCTCACCGCGCCGACGGTGCCCTGGATGGTGTCCAGCAGCGTCAGCCCGGTGAAGACCCGCATGGTCAACTGCTTCTCGCCGGCCGTCAGCGTCGCCCACGACGGCAGGTCGTTGGACACCGGCACCTTCTCCGGCAGCCAGAAGTTTCCGGTCAGCCGGTCCCACACCTCGGCGTCCTTCTCGTCCTGCAGCCGGTTCCAGTTGATCGCCGAAACGCGGTCAATCAGCTTCATGTTTTCGGTCACCAGAACCCCACTTCACACGCCGTTTTGCCTGAGGGACGTCAGGCTCCAAACACTACCCCTGGGGTACGACAACGCGGCGGAACACAAGAAGTTGTGTTTGCGTGTCGTGCCGGGATTCCGCGTTCGGGTCACTCCCCCAAGTATGACGCGATCGCCGCGGACGGAAGCTACCCGAGCGCCCGGCCTGGATGTACCATTTGGTACATGTTTACCGAAGACAGTATCGAGATCGACGCACCGCCGCAGCGGGTGTGGGAGGTCTTCAGCGACGTCCAGCGCTGGCCCGAGTGGACCGCCTCGGTGACGTCGCTGGTCGGCCGGGATGGGCCCGCGCTCGAGGTCGGCAGGCGGTTCGCGATCAAGCAGCCCGGTATGGCGAAGCTGGTCTGGAAGGTCACCGAGATCGAGCCCGGCTCGTCGTGGACGTGGGTCCAGCGCTCCCCCGGTGCGCTGGTGAGCGCCCGGCACGACGTCATCGCGCTGCCCGGCGGCCGCACGTTGGTGCGTCAGCAACTGGATCAGCGCGGTGTGTTCGGCGCGCTGGTCGGCCGGCTGATGGCCAACAAGACCAAGCGATTCCTCAAGCTCGAGGCTCAAGGACTCAAGGCCCGGTCTGAGCAACTCAGCCGTGCCGATGGCGCGCACTCCTGACTCCGAACGGCGCCGGCAGTTGCTCGACGCGCTCGTCGCCGAGTTCGCGGCGGGCGGTGTCGGCGACCGATCGCTGCGCGACGTGGCCGCCGCGGTGGGCACCAGCCACCGAATGCTGTTGCATCACTTCGGTTCTCGCGAGGATATGCTGCTGGCGGTCGTCGAGGAGGTGGAGCGCCGCCAGATGGGTGTCCTGGCCGACTTGCCCCGCACCCCGGCGGAGGGCTTCGCGGCGATGTGGGCCGACGTCCGGCGACCCGAGTTGCGTCAATGGGAGCGCCTCTTCTTCGAGTGCTACGCCCGCGCCGCGCAGGGCGAAAGACCTTTCGCCCGAATGGTTCCCGGCGCGGTCGACGGGTGGCTCGCGGAAATCGCTGCGCTGGACGGTGATTCGGACCCCGCGCTGGCCCGGCTCGGGCTCGCCGTCATCCGCGGCCTGCTGCTGGATCTCGCCGGCACCGACGACCAGGCCGGCGTGGACGCCGCCGCGCACGCCTTCACCGAACTCCTCAGGCGCGAAAGCTGATCCGCATCACTTCCCCTTGGGCAACAGCGCGATGATCGTGTCCACAAGCTCTTCGGCGTCGGTGTGCCACTTGTCCAAATCGAGGTGGCCGCTGAGGTCCAAGCCGGTGATGCCGTGGGCGGTGGTGAGCAGCAGCGCGCCGTAGAGCCGCGCCCGGCTGGGACCGGTGATGCGGCCCACGATGCCCAGGAACAGGTCCTGTGTCCGCTCGGCGGCCCGCACCGCCGCCTCGGGGGGCTCACCCGGGGGCGGGGTGAACATCAGTCGGTAGAGATGCGGCCGGTCGCGGCCGAGGGCGATCAGCGAGAGCAGACCGGAACGCAAGGTGACCTCGGGCGGGTCGTCGCTGGCGGCCAACACCTCGAGAGCATCGCCCAATTCGCTCAGCGCGTTCGTGGCGAGGACGGTGAGCAGCGATTGCTTGTCGGCGAAGTGGCGGTATGCGGCCGAGCGCGACACGCCGCTGCGGGCCCCCACCTCGCGCAGCGTCACGGCCTCGACTCCGCCGAGGTCGAGCAGCACCTCCGCGGCCTCGAGGAGCGAACGGCGAGTGGCCGCCGCACTCTCCGCACGTGTCGTCACCCGCCGAGCATATGACGGCGGTTGAGTTGACAACGTCAACCAAGCTGTTAGGTTGAGATGACAGCGTCAACTCAACCGTTCTGGAGACCGCCATGACTTCCCCGCATTCCACCGACCGCAACCAGCTGATCGTCGTGACCGGCGCATCGACCGGCATGGGCGCCGCAACCGCAAGGCTATTGGCCCGCAATGGTTTTCACGTTCTCGCCGGTGTGCGTCGCGACGTCGACGCCGACGCGCTGCGGGCCGACCGCATCGAACCGCACATCCTGGATATCACGGTCGAGTCGGACGTGGCCGCAATCGCCGAGCGCGTGGCGAACGATCCACTGCACCGTCCCCTGCGCGCGCTGGTCAACAACGCCGGGATAGCGATCAATGCGCCGGTGGAGACGTTGCCGGTGGCGCAGTGGCGCAAGCAGTTCGAGGTCAACCTGTTCGGACACATCGCGATGACTCAGGCGCTGCTGCCGGCGCTGTTGGCCGGCAAAGGCACCGTCGTGAACATCAGTTCCGTCGGCGGGAAGGTCGTCTTGCCGACCTACGGCGCATACGCCGGTTCGAAGTTCGCGCTCGAGGCGGTCAGCGATGCGCTGCGCCGCGAGGTCGGCGATCTCGGGCTGAAGGTCGTCGTCGTCGAACCCGGCGCGGTCAGAACCGAAATGGCCGAGCGGGGAATCGCCACCGCGCAGGCACTGATGGCCGACATGACCGCCGCCCAGCTCGAGCGCTACGACGCGCTCGCGGCAGCCGTCACCGCCCAGGCCCGATCGTTCGGCCAGGATGGCGTCTCCGCCGAACACGCCGCCAGGGTCATCGTCAAGGCGGCGACCACGCCCCGTCCCAGGACCCGATACACCATCGGTCGCGACGCCGCGATCCTCACGCGGGTCAGCCGGGTCGTCTCCGACCGGGTGCTGGATCGCATCGTGCGAATGAGCCTTCGCTCATTCGCGAAAGGCTCGCAGTCAAGCGAATGGCAAAGCGCCGCAACCGCATAGCGGCGGCTACGGCTCGCCGATCAGCCGGAGGTGTGGACGATCAGGACGTCGGTCTTGGCCCTGCGGGAGACTTCGGATGGGACCGATCCCAGTAACCGCCCGGCGACGCTGCTGAGCCCGACGTTGCCGACGACCAGAAGGTCGGCATTGACCTCCTCGGCGAGCTGCACCAGCGCGTTGATGGGCGGACCGACGATCGCCCTCTCCTCGACGTCCTTGGCCCCGGCCTGGTGCGCCCGCTCCCTGGCGTTCTGCAGGATCGCATAGACGGGGGCATGGCCCAACGTGCGGTAGTCCTGACCGTGGTCGCTCCCCGGCGGGATGGCGTAGCGGCCGCGTTCCTCGTGGACCGGGAGATGCGCCGTCGCAACGATCAGGGTCGCGCCGTGATCCGCGGCCGTGGCGGCGGCGCGTTCCACGGCACGGAGCGACGAGTCGGAGCCATCGGTGCCGACCACGACGATCTGATAAGCGCACATTGCCCATTCAGTGTAAGAGCTGCACCGCGGCTCACATCCCGAATGAACACAAACGACGAATCGGCCCGAGCGACCGACGCCTTCTCGCCGGCTCAGCCCTGCGCGGTCGCCGCGGCCACGCGCTTGGCGTCTGCCCCGTTGCCGAAGAACTCGTACTCCTCCGGCTTGACCGAGCGCGTCTCCCGCCAGTACTCCCAGGTGTAGCCACCCCACAGCACGGTGTTCTTGCCGTGCTCGTCGAGGTACCAACTGGCGCAGCCACCGCTGTTCCACACCGACGGCCCCAGCCTGCGCTGCAACTCGTCGTTGAAGGCGTCCTGGGCGGCGCGCGTGGGGGCGAGCGCCTGCACGCCCAGCTTGTCGCAGGTCTTGATCGCGCTGGCGACGTAGCGGATCTGGGACTCGATCATGAACACCACCGAGTTGTGTCCCAGGCCGGTGTTCGGTCCCAGCAGGAAGAACAGGTTGGGCATGTCGGCGACGGTGATGCCGCGGTGAGCCGCGATGCCCTCCCGGTTCCAGCGATCCACCAGGTCCTCGCCGTTGTGGCCCTTGATCTGAACGTAGGTGTAGGAGTCGGTGACGTGGAATCCGGTGCCGTAGACGATCACGTCGACTTCGCGCTCCGTGCCGTCGGCGGTGACGATTCCGGTGGGCGTGATCCGCGCGATGTGTTCGGTGATCAGCTGGGTCTTCGGGTCAGCGACCGCGCGATAGTACGTGGAGGAGTTCAGGATTCGCTTGCACCCGATCCGGTAGTTCGGGGTCAGCTTGCGACGCAACTCCCGGTCCTTCACCGAACGGCGGATGTTGTATTTGACGTAGGCCTCGATGAACTTCAGCGCGTTGGGGCGCTTGGTCATCCCGATGGCGAGTGCCTCTTGCCCCCAGTAGATCGCGACTCGCACGAGCGCCCGCAGGCCGGGGACGTTCGCCATGGCCCGGCGCAGCGCCACCGGAATCTCGGGGTTGGAGCGCGGCACCACCCACGGCGGGGTGCGCTGGTAGAGCTGAAGTTCGGCGACCTGCCCGACGATCTCCGGCACGATCTGGATCGCGCTGGCGCCGGTCCCGATCATCGCCACCCGCTTGCCGGTCAAATCGACGCCGTGATCCCACTCCGCGGAATGGAAAGCGGGACCGCGGAATTCGTCGCGGCCCTCGATGTCGGGCAGCGACGGGATGTGCAGCGCGCCCGCGCCCGAGATCAGGAACTGCCCGACGAATTCGCGGCCGTCCTCGGTGAAGACGTGCCAGCGCTGTTCGTCGTCGTCCCAGTGGGCTCGATCGACGTGCGAGTTGAACTTGATGTAGCGACGCAGCCCGTATTTCTCGGTGACTCCCTTGAGGTAGTCCCAGATCTCGGGCTGGTAGGAGAACGGGTTGCGCCAGTCGGGCTTGGGCTCGAACGAGAACGAGTACAGGTGCGAGGGGATATCGCAGGCGCAGCCGGGGTAACTGTTGTCACGCCAGGTGCCGCCGACGTCGTCGAACTTCTCCAGGATGACGAAGTCCACGCCCTGCTGCTGTAGGCGGATCGCCATCCCCAGGCCGGAGAACCCGGTCCCGATGATGATGGCGCGGGCGTGCACGGGCTGGTGTGCGGATGTCGGTTCGGCGCGTGTCACAACGTCGGTCACGGTGGATCGATCTTCCTGTTAGCTCTCCAGATACCCAGTACCCAGGGTATCGAATGGCACGAGTGTTGACGATCGCCGCAACGATGTCAACGTGCCGAAAGTCCTCAGCTCGCCGCGGGGTTGCTGGGCACCACGCTGTGCACCGGCTGGTCGGGGTCCATCGCGATGCCGAGCGCTTCGGCGGTACCGACGATGACCCCGACCATGATCGTCGTCAGATGGGCGACGAACTGGTCGCGCGGCATGCGGCGCGCGCTCTGCGGGTCAGGGCCCAGCCACCATTCGGTGGCCGAGGCGGCCGAACCGAAGGCGGCATGTGCGGCCAGCTCGAACGCCGCGTGGTCCAGCTCCATTTCGCGCAGCTCGTTGTCGAACAGGTCGGCCATCGCCAGCGTGATCCCGCGGCCCTCGTTGAGGATCTGGGGGCTGGCCGCCGAGCGGCCCTGGATGAAGACCCGCAGCACGTTGGGGTGCAGGTCGACCAGGTTGACGTACTCGTCGACGGCGCGCCGGATCACCTCGCGAGCCGAGTCGGTCTTCAGGTCGATCGCCGCGAAGATCGCCCCCCAGAGCATGTCGCGCAGCCGCTCCCCGATGGCCTGGAACAGATCCGACTTGTCGTGGAAATGCCGATAGATCTTCGGCTTGGCGGTGCCGGCCTCCTCGGCGATCTCCCGCACGCTTAGCTCGGGGCCCAGGCGGTCGATGGCGCGGAAGGCCGCGTCCACGATTTCGCCGCGCACCTTCTTGCGGTGTTCGCGCCAGCGTTCGCTGCGAGCGTCGACCTTCGCCCCAGGCGGCTTAACGCTGGGGTGCGGCGGTCGCGGAATTCTCACCACGTCATGCACCATACCCCTCCGGGTGCCTGCCGAGCCCCTGACCTGGGCAGACTAGGCACCCGGATCCCCGACGGCGCGGTCAGAGCATGCAGGACACGCAGCCCTCGACCTCGGTTCCCTCCAAAGCCATCTGCCGCAGCCGGATGTAGTACAGCGTCTTGATCCCCTTGCGCCAGGCGTAGATCTGCGCCTTGTTCACGTCGCGGGTGGTGGCGGTGTCCTTGAAGAACAGCGTCAGGCTCAGTCCCTGGTCGACGTGCTGGGTGGCGGCGGCGTAGGTGTCGATGACCTTCTCGTAGCCGATCTCGTAGGCGTCCTGGAAGTACTCCAGGTTGTCGTTGGTCATGTAGGGCGCCGGGTAGTAGACGCGGCCGATCTTGCCTTCCTTGCGGATCTCCACCTTGCTGGCGATCGGGTGGATCGAGCTGGTCGAGTGGTTGATGTAGGAGATCGAGCCCGTCGGCGGAACGGCCTGCAGGTTCTGGTTGTAGATGCCGTGCGCCTGCACCGACTCCTTCAGCCGCTTCCAGTCATCCTGAGTGGGGATGCGGATGTCCGCGTCGGCGAACAGCTGACGCACCTTGTCGGTCTGCGGCTCCCACACCTGCTCGGTGTACTTGTCGAAGAACTCGCCCGAGGCATACTTCGACTTCTCGAAACCGCCGAACGCCTGGCCCCGTTCGATGGCGATGCGGTTCGACGCCCGCAGCGCGTGGTAGAGCACCGTGTAGAAGTAGATATTGGTGAAGTCGATGCCCTCTTCGGAGCCGTAGAAAATGCGCTCCCGGGCGAGGTAGCCGTGCAGGTTCATCTGTCCCAGCCCGATCGCGTGAGACTCGTTGTTGCCCTGCTCGATTGACGGCACCGACGTGATGTGCGTCTGGTCGCTCACCGCGGTCAGCGCGCGGATCGCCACCTCGATCGTCTGGGCGAAGTCCGGCGAATCCATCGCCTTGGCGATGTTCAGCGAACCGAGGTTGCACGAAATGTCCTTGCCCACCTTGGAATACGACAGATCGTCGTTGAACTCCGACGGCGTGGACACCTGCAGGATCTCCGAGCACAGGTTCGAGTGGGTGATCTTGCCCTCGATCGGGTTCGCCCGGTTCACCGTGTCCTCGAACATGATGTAGGGGTAACCGGACTCGAACTGCAGCTCGGCCAGCGTCTGGAAGAACTCCCGCGCCTTGATCTTCGTCTTGCGGATGCGCGCGTCGTCGACCATCTCGTAGTACTTCTCGGTCACCGAGATATCAGCGAACGGCACGCCGTAGACCCGCTCGACGTCGTACGGCGAGAACAGGTACATGTCCTCGTTCTTCTTGGCCAGCTCGAAGGTGATGTCGGGGATCACCACGCCCAGGCTCAGCGTCTTGATCCGGATCTTCTCGTCGGCGTTCTCCCGCTTGGTGTCCAGGAAGCGGTAGATGTCGGGGTGGTGCGCGTGCAGGTACACCGCGCCGGCGCCCTGGCGAGCGCCCAGCTGGTTGGCGTAGGAGAACGAGTCCTCGAGCAGCTTCATGATCGGGATGACGCCCGAGGACTGGTTCTCGATGTTCTTGATCGGCGCACCGTGCTCGCGAATGTTGGTCAGCAGCAACGCAACCCCGCCGCCGCGCTTGGACAGCTGCAGCGCGGAGTTGATCGATCGCCCGATCGACTCCATGTTGTCCTCGATGCGCAGCAGAAAGCAGCTCACCGGCTCGCCGCGCTGCTTCTTGCCCGAGTTCAGGAACGTCGGGGTGGCCGGCTGGAACCGGCCGTCGATGATCTCGTCCACCAGCTTCTCGGCCAGGGCGGTGTCACCGGCCGCAAGGGTGAGCGAGACCATGACGACGCGGTCCTCGAAGCGCTCCAGATAGCGCTTCCCGTCGAACGTCTTCAGCGTGTAGGAGGTGTAGTACTTGAACGCGCCCAAAAACGTCGGGAACCGGAACTTCTTGGCGTAGGCGCGGTCCAGTAGCGACTTGACGAAGTTGCGCGAGTACTGGTCGAGAACCTCACGCTCGTAATAGTTCTCGCGGATCAGGTAGTCGAGCTTCTCGTCCTGATTGTGGAAGAAGACGGTGTTCTGGTTGACGTGCTGCAAGAAATACTCGCGCGCCGCCAACACGTCCTTGTCGAACTGAATCTTGCCGTCCGCGTCGTACAGATTCAGCATCGCGTTCAGCGCGTGGTAGTCCGTCTCCCCGGGCAACGCGTGCGCGCCGGACGTTACAGGCTCTGCAGTGACGGTTGGTGGCACGTCTGTTCCTTCCAGAATTCTTCCAAGCCCGCGCGGACGGCTTCCACGTCGTCCGGGGTTCCCATCAGTTCGAAGCGGTAAAGGTACGGAACGCCGCATTTGCGCGAGATCACGTTGCCCGCATAAGCGAATTCGGCGCCGAAGTTGTTGTTGCCCGCGGCGATGACACCGCGGATCAACGACCGGTTGTGTTCGTTGTTCAAGAAAGCGATGACCTGCTTGGGGACGTAGCCCCCGGCATTGAGGTCCGGGGTGGCCCGGCCGCCGCCGTACGTGGGCACGATCAGCACGTACGGCTCGTCGACCTCGATGCGCCCGTGCAGCGGTATCCGCGTGGCGGGAACACCCAGCTTCTCCACGAAGCGATGGGTGTTCTCCGACACCGAGGAGAAATAGACCAGGTTGCGCGAGTGCACCGCAACCTCCTTCTTTGCCTAACGTCCGTCGCTAACTGCTCAAGCGCTGAGCGCCGATTCCGCGAGCGCCTTGATGCGGTCCGGCCGGAAGCCCGACCAGTGGTCGTTGCCCGCCACCACCACGGGGGCCTGCAGGTAACCCAACGCCATCACGTAGTCGCGCGCCTCGTTGTCGAGCGTGATGTCGACCTTCTCGTAGCCGACGCCCTGCTTGTCGAGGGCCTTGAACGTGGCGCTGCACTGCACGCATGCCGGCTTGGTGTACACGGTGATGCTCATGGAAGCCGCTCCTTTGCGGAAGGTGGGACTGGTAACGGACTGGCAACTACTCGGGTACTGCAACAAATGCTTTCTGCGCTGTGTTTCAGCGGCCCGTCAAGCACCCACGTTCCCGTCCTGCGGCCGTCGGGGTCGATGACCTGGTGAGCCGATTTCGGGTGGTGAACCAAGCCCCGGTCGGCCTGGTGAACCTGGGATCTGCCGGTGCTCGAAACACTACACCTAGTGGCTGACAAGATGTCGAGATACAACATGTTCGGAATAACAATTCTGAAATTCGCTGGTCGTAAGGCCTCCGCGGCGGACACGCCCGGCGTGTCGCAGGTCACATTCTGCGTCGTAGGCGTACATGCTGACCGTTGTATCACCGGCCACCGACAAACCCGGCCGACGCGCTTCGATGCCGCCCCGATCGGCGCCGCCTACCCCACCACTAGCAAAGCCGCCAGCGAGGGCTGGCGGCTTTGGCTATGCGGTTGCGGCAACCTGGCTGGTCGCCCGGCGGTCGGCTTGTCGACTTCTGCCAATCAGGCGACTTCGGCGGCCAACTTCCCGAGGGCATCGCGCACGTTGCCCGAGAGCTCGCCGTGTTCCGCGGGGGCCTTGCCCTCCAGGGTTTTGAACGGCACCGAGAGCTTGATCGACTCGACGACGCGGGCGCCGGCGATCCCGAACGACTTACGGGTTTCGTCGTGGGCCCATACCCCGCCGTATTGGCCGAAGGACCCACCGATCACCGCCAGCGGCTTGCCCTTCAGCGCGCCGTTGCCGAACGGGCGGGACAGCCAGTCGATCGCGTTCTTGATGACGGCTGGGATGCTGCCGTTGTATTCCGGCGTGACCACCAGGGCGGCGTCGGCGCCGGCCGCCGCGGACCGCAGCGCGACCACCGGGGCCAGCGGCGGAGCGTCGGCGTTCATCGCGTCGTCGATCTCCTCGTTGTAGAACGGCAGGTCCGCCAGCCCGTCGAACACCGTCACGGTGACGCCGTCGGGGGCGATGTCGGCCGCCAGTTCGGCGATCTGCCGGTTGATCGACGCCGTGCGCAGGCTCCCCACTAACGCCAAGACCTTGATGTTGTCTGCCACCGTTCCGTTTCCCTTCAGTCGTTGGACTCCATCCTCGCACACACAACCGGACTACAGTCCGGTTGTATTCCCGCCGCGTTAAAGTACAGGAATGAGCAGTGCCGAGCGGTCGGGTGAATTGCCCGTCTACCCACTCCAAGCGGCCCAGCCGGAGCGGGGCGACGCGGCGCGCAACCGTGCCCTCCTGCTGGATGCCGCCCGCCGCCTAATCGCCGAGCGCGGCGCGGACGCGGTCACCATGGACGACGTCGCGGCCGCCGCCGGGGTCGGCAAGGGCACACTGTTTCGCCGGTTCGGTAGCCGCGCCGGCCTGATGATGGTGCTGCTCGACGAGGACGAGCAGGCCAGCCAGCAGGCCTTCCTGTTCGGGCCGCCGCCACTGGGACCCGACGCCCCGCCGATCGACCGGCTGGTGGCGTTCGGCCGGGAACGCATCTGCTTCGCCCACACCCATCATGAGCTGCTGTCGGAGGCCCACCGCGATCCGCAGACCCGCTACAGCGCGCCCGTCCTGGTGCACCACACCCACATCCGGGTATTGCTCCAGGCGGCGCAGACCACCGGCGACCTCGACGCTCAAACCGACGCCCTGCTGGCCCTCCTCCAGGTGAACTATGTCGAGCACCAGCTCAACGAACGCGGCCACACCCTGCAGACGTTGGGTGACGCATGGGAAAGCTTGGCGCGCAAGCTTTGTGGGCGATAGCGGAATGACCGCGCCGGCACCGCTGTGGGTCCTGCACGTCGACCTCGATCAGTTCCTGGCGTCGGTCGAGTTGCGCCGTCATCCCGAGCTAATTGGGCGGCCGGTCATCGTCGGCGGCAGCGGCGATCCGACCGAACCGCGCAAGGTGGTCACCTGCGCGTCCTACGAGGCCCGGGAATTCGGCGTTCGGGCCGGCATGCCGCTGCGGGCCGCCGCCCGCCGCTGCCCCGAGGCGACCTTCCTGCCGTCGGATGCCGCCGCCTACGACGCGGCCTCCGAACAGGTGATGGGGGTGCTGCGCGACCTGGGACACCCGGTCGAGGTGTGGGGTTGGGACGAGGCATACGTCGGGGTCGCGGGGGCGGACCCGACCGACGTGGCCGAAGAGATCCGGACGGTCATCACGTCGGAAACCGGGCTGTCCTGTTCGGTGGGCATCAGCGACAACAAACAGCGCGCCAAGGTCGCGACCGGCTTCGCCAAACCGGCGGGCATCTTCACGCTCACCGACGCGAACTGGATGACCCTGATGGCGGACCGTCCGGTCGACGCGCTGTGGGGCGTGGGTCCCAAGACGGCGAAAAAGCTTGCGGCGCTGGAGATAACGACGGTGTGGGAACTCGCGAACAGCGATGCCGAATTGCTGACCTCGGCGTTCGGCCCGCGCACGGGTTTGTGGCTGCTGCTGCTGGCCAAGGGCGGCGGTGACGCGCGAGTCAGCGCCGAGCCGTGGATCCCGCGCTCGCGCAGCCACGTCGTCACCTTCCCGCGCGACCTCACCGACCGTGCCGAAATGGATTCGGCCATAACACAATTGGCCGACCAAGCGCTGGCGGATGTGCTGGCGTCGGGCCGCATCGTGACCCGGGTCGCGGTCACGGTGCGAACCGCGACGTTCTACACCCGCACCAAAATACGCAAACTCGAGGCCCCCACCACCGACCGGGACACCATCGTCGCCGCGGCGCTGCGCGTGCTGCACCTATTCGAGCTCAACCGCCCGGTCCGGCTGCTCGGGGTGCGCCTCGAACTGGCCATGGGCGACTAACGGTGCCGGGGAGGGCCGCAGCGCCCGGGTGAACACGATGTTGACCTGACGCATCGCCACGCTGTAGGGCCACCAGGCCAGCCGCTTGAACGCATACAGCGCCCGGATGTCCGGCGACGTGTAAATGAGGTAGCGGTTCTTGGCCACCCCGGCCAGGATCTTCTGGGCCGCCTTCTCCGGCGACACGGCGTGCCCGCTGAAGCGGTTCACCCAGCGGGCGACCTTCGGGTCTTCGCGGTTCACGCCGGCGATCTCGACGGTTTGAACCAGCGGGGTGTTGACCGCGCCCGGAACCACCACCGACACCCCGATGCGGTGCCGGGCCAGGTCGAAGCGCAGCACCTCCGACAGGCCGCGCAGCCCGTATTTGCTTGCGCTGTAAGCCGCATGCCATGGCAACGCCACCAATCCGGCCGCCGACGACACATTGACCAGGTGCCCGCCGTTGCGGGCCGCCACCATCGGCGGGACGAAGGTCTCGATGACGTGGATCGGACCCATCAGATTGATCGCGATCATCTTGCTCCACTGATCGTGGGTCAGCCGGTCGACGGTGCCCCAGGCGGACACTCCGGCGACGTTGAGCACGACGTCCATGCTCGGGTGGTCGCGATGGATGTCGGCGGCGAACGCCGCCACCTGGTCGTAGTTCGCGATGTCGAGGGCGCGGTGCGCGGGCACTTCCGCACCGAGGGCGCGGGCGTCGGCCACGGTCAGCTCCAACCCGTCGCGGTCCCGGTCGGTCAGATAGAGCTCGGCGCCGTCGGCGGCCAGCCGCAACGCGGTTGCGCGGCCGATGCCGCTGGCCGCGCCGGTGACCAGACACCGTTTGCCTGCGAAGTACCCCTGCTGCCCCATTGCCGTGACGATACCGGCGGTAGCGCCCTACGGACGCCCGCCCCAGAGCGCGTGCAGCCACAACCGCTCGAGGACGCGCACGCGGCGGTCGAGATCGCTGTCGCGGCCGGCCAGGATGGGATCACCGGTCAGCATCAGCGCGGTGGTACCGGCGAGGGTGCGGATCAGGGTGGGCAGGTCGTCGCTGATCGGGTGAGCGGTCCCCGCCTTCATCTCGGCCTCCACGATCGCGACGATCTGGGCCAGCACCACCTCGAATTGCCGGTCCATCAGGTTGCGGATCTCGACGTCGGTGTTGCGGGCCTCGTTGCAGGCGGTCATCACCGGGTCGTTGTGCGCGTAGACGGCCGCCGCGCTGCCGACCATGCGTTTGGCGAACTGCTCAGGGGACTCCCCCGGCTCGCGCGGGGCGAAATCCTGGGTGAGCTCTTCGAGTTCCTCGGCGGCCTCGGCCATCAACTGGGCGAGAACGGCGTACTTGGAATCGAAATAGAAGTAGAAGCCGGACCGGGCCACCCCCGCCCGCACGCTGATGGTGCTGACCGACAGCTCCGCGAATGGCTTCTCCTGCAGCAGTTCCCGCACCGCATGCAGGATCGCCTGGCGCTGTTTGTCGCCGCGCCGTTGCCCGCCCGGCTCCGGGGTGGCGGGGTGGCTGCTCATTCCCCGACCTTGCACCACGCCGCTGAAAAAGCAAACTTGACAGCCGTCAAGTTTTTCCCGAAGGTTATTAGACAGTGACGGCTGTCACCTCGGAGGGAACGCGAAGGAGCGTCTATGACCGCCACCATCAGTACGCCGCAATACCTGTTGGACCAGGCGCGGCGCCGGTTCACCCCGACGCTGAACACGATCCCGGGGATGGGTGCGGTGGAAAAGCGCCTGCTCGCCCACGACTTCGAAACCAAGGTGCTGGCCGAACCGCCCGCCGGCAGCGGCCTCAAGCCCGTGGTCGGCGACGCGGGCCTCCCGATCCTTGGCCACATCATCGAGATGTTCCGGGGCGGCCCGGACTACGCGTTGCACCTGTATCGCACCCGCGGCCCCCTGCACTACCTCGACTCGCCGATCATGCCCGCGGTCACCGCGCTCGGCCCCGACGCCACGCAGGCCGTGTTCTCGAACAAGAACAAGGACTTCTCGCAGAAGGGCTGGCACCCGGTGATCGGGCCCTTCTTCAACCGGGGCCTGATGATGCTGGACTTCGACGAGCACATGTACCACCGCCGCATCATGCAGGAAGCCTTCACCCGCACCCGCCTGACCGGCTACGTCGAGCACATCGACCGAGTGGCGAGCGACATCGTCGCCAACTGGCCGACGAACGACGCCCGATTCCTGTTCCACCCAGCGATGAAGGAACTCACCCTGGACATCGCCTCCTTGGTGTTCATGGGGCACGAGCCGGGCACCGACCACGAGCTGGTGACCAAGGTCAATCAGGCGTTCACGATCACCACGCGCGCGGGCGGCGCGATCATCCGGCAGCCCATTCCGCCGTTCAAGTGGTGGCGCGGGCTGCGGGCCCGCAAGCTGCTCGAGGACTATTTCATCGAGCGGGTTCAAGAACGCCGCCACGCGACCGGGACCGACATGCTCACGGTGCTCTGCCACACCGAAGACGACGACGGCAACAGCTTCACCGACGCCGACATCGTCAACCACATGATCTTTTTGATGATGGCCGCGCACGACACGTCGACGTCGACGACCACCACGATGGTCTACAACATGGCCGCCAACCCGGAGTGGCAGGAGCGGGCGCGCGAAGAGTCGGCGCGGCTGGGCGACGGCCCGCTGGACATCGAAGCGCTGGAGAAGCTGGAAACGCTCGAACTGATCATGAACGAGTCGCTGCGCATGGTCACGCCGTTGCCGTTCAACATGCGGCAGGCCGTTCGCGACACCGAGCTGCTCGGTCACTACATCCCGGCCGGGACCAACATCACCATCTGGCCTGGCATGAACCACAGGCTGCCCGAATTGTGGACGGACCCAGACAAATTCGACCCCGAGCGCTTCGCCGAGCCCCGCTCCGAGCACAAGAAGCATCGATACGCCTTCGCGCCGTTCGGCGGCGGGGCGCACAAGTGCATCGGCATGGTGTTCGGTCAGCTGGAGGTCAAGACCGTCGTGCACCGGTTGCTACGCCGCTACCGGTTGGAGCTGGCGCGGCCGGGCTATCAGCCGCACTGGGACTACGGCGGCATGCCCATCCCGATGGACGGCATGCCGATCGTCCTGCGCCCGCTGTAGGGCTCAGGCGAGCAGTCGGTTGGCGCAGGCGATCACCGCGCGCAACGCCGATTGCGTCGAATCGTCCGACCAGCCCATCCCCCATTCCGCGCGGGCCCCGTTGCTGCCGCAGACGAACGTGAGGGTGCACCCTCCGGATTGCACCTGATGGAACTTGACGATCTCCACCGGCATTCCGCGCTCGTGCAGCATCGCGCTGAGCGCCGCGATCGGGCCGGTCGCGGCGGCGGTCGAGGTGCTGATGCGGTCGCCGACGGCGATGACGGCTTCGAAGTTGCGGGCCTGCGGCCCCGGCCGCCGGGCGGTGTCCATGCAGGCCCAGCTGCCCAGCCGGACGGGCCCGCCCGCGTGGGCGTAAGTCGTGACGAAATCTTCCCAGCACATCGCGCCCGCCTGTTCCCGCAGCCCGCGGGGCAGTGGGGCGCCGAACTGCCGGGTGAACCACGCCGTGGCGGGGCACGGGCCGGTCTGGTTGGTGGACGGATCGAGCCGCTCGGGAATGGTCATGGTGCCGGTCTTCTTCGGTCGAAAGGAGTGACCGACGGCAGTAGCTTCCGACCCACAGCGGGGGGTCGGTCTAGGTCAGACCCCGCTGCGGGTGCTAGCTACTACGGCTCGATCGAGAAGACGCACGAGCGCAGACTCTAGCCCCATAGGGCGCTGACGTGCAAGTTCCGCCCTGCGGCATAACGGGGCGATCCGTCGCGAAATTGATCGGAAATTTTGGTTTACGTGTGTGCAACAGGGGGTATGAGGCGAGGGCAACAGTCGTTCAACGGCTGTGCAACAACCCCTCGAAGGAATGATGAAAGAAGGCTCATCATGAAGGCAAAAAGCACCATGAAAACCCTTAAATCGGTCGCGGCGGCCACCGGGGTGGCCGCGGTGTTGTTACTACCGACCGGATGCGCTTCGGCAGCGGCCGGCAGCGGCGGCCTTATCGGTGGGGCCACCGGTGGCGGTGTCGGCGGCATTGTGGGCGGCATTACCGGCGCCCTAGGCCTTTAGCTGATTTTCAAGCGGCCCTCGGGACCCTCCCGGGGGCCGCTTGCTTTATCCGGTCGGCCCGGCCGGCGGCTCGAACCGGAGATAGGCCTGGATGGTCGTTCCGCTCGGCGTGGTGTGGGTGCGCACCAAATCCGAAATCGCGTTGACCAGATACAGGCCCCGGCTCGCGGGACCGCATGGCCCAGGGTCCAGGCGGCCCACCAACGGATCCTCGAAACACCCGGTGTCGCGCGCCTCGCAGACCAGATATCCGTCGTCGCGCCAGAAGGCGAGCTGGCAGGCCCCGTCGGTGTACATCAAGCTGTTGCTGGCCAGCTCGGTGGCGACCAGTTGCAGATCTTCGATTGCGTCCTGGGACAAGCCAATCCAGCCCGCGTAGTTGACGGCGAACGACCGCGCGGGGCTGAGGTCCGACGACTTCCGCACCGTGTAGGTGACGGCCCCCGGATTGGCGGGCAGCGGTCGGTTGCACCGCTGCAAGACGGCGTCGGGCGCGTAGTCGGCGCTGCGCTGCAGGGCGCCGCCCCGCCACAACAGCGGGTGCGTCGCCCTGGCGTCCGCGAGCACGTCGTCGTCGAGCCGGCTCCCGTCGTAAAGGCACAGGCCGGTCACCTGGTAACCGTCCATGGCCCCGTTGAGCAGCGCCTCGTGCTCCACGCAGGCGACCAACTCTTCCTCGGTGCGGCCCGGCCACGCGAGTTGACTGACGATCCGCACCCGCCGGTCGGGGTGGTCGTCGACGAAACACCCCTCCATCGCCATGAACCGGCTCGGGTTACGCCCCGCCTCCGTGATGTCGACCAGTTGGAGATCGGCCGGCACCTCGCCCGGGCCGAGCGCGTCGCGCAGCAAGGCCAACTTCTCGGACGGGACCGCGACCAGCACCGCCTCGTCCATCGCCAGGCCATCACCGATGAAGCGGGTCACGAAATCCAGGTACTCCTGGTGGGATTGGTAGATGAGTGCGGAGTGGACGAAACCGAGCCGGCCTACTTCAGTGCCCGTCGTCACTCCAGCACTCCCACTTTCGATCACTGAATGCCAACCCCCTGCTGGACCGGCCGTCTACGTTCTCACTCCCCAATACCCGCAGCGGGCCTTCGCTATACCGCGCTGCAGATCACATCTGAGAACTCAGTATTCGCTAGAGCCACCAGGAGGCGGCGGCGTCCAAATGGCGGCGAACGCGGTAGCGGGCCAGGCTCTCGTCGGCCGCCTCGATCGCGTCGGCAATCCGCAGGTGGGCGTGGTGCACGGCCAGGACGTCGGCCCAGGTCGGCGGCGCCTGCCCGCTGCTCGACCAGTGCCGCCGGAACAGCTCGACGATGATGCGCAGGAACAAATCGAGCAGCGCGTTGCCGGCCAGCTGGGCCAGTCCGACGTGAAAACGGAACTCCTCCACCGCGGCATCCGCCACATCGCCGGGCGCTTCATCGACCTCGGACCGGTGGGCGGCCAGGAACGCCGCCACCTCGGGTTCGCCGCACCGCTTGACCACCTTGGCGACGTTGTCGATTTCGATGGCATCCCGGACGCAACGGAGGTCCTCGCGGCTCGGG
This sequence comes from Mycobacterium scrofulaceum, assembly GCF_001667885.1. Lineage (GTDB taxonomy): Bacteria > Actinomycetota > Actinomycetes > Mycobacteriales > Mycobacteriaceae > Mycobacterium > Mycobacterium scrofulaceum_C. Next base: position 42,385 of record NZ_LZJW01000084.1, read on the forward strand.
TCGCGGTATTGCAGGTACAAGGCGATCGTGTCGATGCTGGCCTGCGCCTGAGGCCTGGCGATGACGAGGCCACCGCCGGGACCGCGGCGCATGTGCGCGATCGAGTGATACTCGAGCAGCCGCACCGCTTCGCGAAACACCGCCCGGCTCACCCGATACCGCTCGAGAAGGGACGCCTCGGTGCCGAAGACGGAACCGACCTGCCAGCCGCTGGCCGCGATGTCGTCACCGATCGTGGCCGCGAGCATCTCCGCCAGCTTGCCGCGGAGCGCCTCGACGTTGAGCGGCCGCGGCCTGCGCCGCCGGCCCGGGGTGCCGGGGTGGTGGTGCTGTAACCAGGCGGTCACCGCCTCGACGTGCCGCTGGCTGAGCGTCTTGGCGCGCGCCGAGTCACCGGCGGTGACGGCCTCGACCAACTCGGAGTGGTCGATGTGCATCCGGTCGACCGCCTCGATGGCCTCGGAGGCCGAGTCGGTCCGCGACTGTAGGGCATACCGGGTGGTGAGCCGCATCAGCACGTTGACAAACAGTTGCAGCACCGGGTTTTTCGATTGCTCGGCCAAGGCGATGTGGAACTCGTCGCGAGGCTTGGGGTGGCCGGGACGCCACTCCTCTTCGCCGCGCAACACCGCCCGCAACCGGGCGATGCCCGCCTCGTCGATCCGTTCGGCGGCCAGCGAAGCCGCCAACGGTTCCAGCACCAGGCGCGCGTTGAGCAGGTCGCTCAGCGTCGTGCCGCGGTGTTCGAGATAGATCACCACGGCGCGGGTGGCGGGCCCGGCGTCGGGCTCGCAGATGATCAGGCCGCCGCCCGGCCCGCGGCGCATTCGGGCGACCTGATGGTGTTCGACGAGCCGGACGGCCTCGCGCAGCACCGAGCGACTCACCCCGAAGCGCTCCTGCAACGCGTGCTCGGAACCCAGCGATTCGCCGATGGCCCAACCGCGGCGAACGATCTCCGCCTCGAGGTCCCGCGCGATTTGGGAAGCCAGTTTGTTCGCCAGGCCGGTGCTCATGTCAGGCCCAACGACGTTTGGGCGCAGGCATTTTCAGCATGTCAGCAACATGCAGCCGGCGACGGGACCGCCCCCGACGGACACCACGCCGACGTCCGGGCGACGCGACACCTGTCGCTCCCCCGCGTCGCCGCGCAGCTGCAGACAACCCTCGTGCAACGCCCAGTAACCGTGCATGCGCCCGGCCGACAGTTGGCCGCCGTAGGTGTTCAGCGGTAGTTCACCGTCGCGGGCGATCCGCGCGCCGCCCTCGACGAACGGGCCGGCCTCGCCGTCGCCGCAAACGCCCAGCGCCTCCAGCCACGCGAGGGTGAGATAGGTGAAGCCGTCGTACAACTCGGCGACCTTCAGGTCGGCCGGCTTGAGGTCCGTGCGCGACCACATCTGCGCCGCCGCGTCCGACATCGCCATCTTCGGGTAATCGTCGCGGTGGAACCAGCCCCCGGCACCGTCGGATCCGCCGACCGCCTCCACCGCCACCGCGCGGTGCGGGCAGTCACGGGCGTAGTCCGCGTGCGAGACCACCACCGCGATCGACCCGTCGATCGGGACGTCGCAGTCCAGCAGCCCAAACGGGGTGGACACCGGCCGCGCGCTCAGGTAGTCGGCCATGGTCATCGGGTCGCGGTACACGGCGCGCGGGTTCAGGGCGGCGTTGCGCCTGCCGTTGAGGGCCACCCAGCCCAGCTGTTGCTTGGTGGTGCCGTACAGCTCCATGTGACGCCGGCAGTTGAGCGCCAGCCAGTTAGCCGCGGAGTAGGCGTTGGCCGCGACCAGGTCGTTGACGTCGTCCATCGCGCCGACGGCGGGCCGCTCCGCACCCTCCGGGGTTTCGAACATCCGGGCCAGTGGCGGCGCGGGAGCGTTCTCCTGCGGCTTCACCGGGACAGTGCCGCCGAGCATTTGGATGGTCCGGTACACCACCACGTGCCGGGCGCGACGCTCGGCGACCGCGCGGCACGCCGACATCACCGGGCTCAGCAGGCCGCCGGTGCCGAAGCCGGACCCGCAGTCGGCCGCCTCGATCCGCAATTGGGCGTTGACCTCCCCGGCGGGGGTGTCGCCCAGCGTCGCGATGCCGTCGATGTCGGAGGCGGCCAACCCGGCGTCCTCGATGGCGGACCGCACCGCTTCCATGGTCAGGTCCAGCCCCGCGATGCCGGTGCGCCGGCCGATCCGCGAAATGCCGATGCCGGACAGGATCGCGTCCTTCTCGAAATGCGTCATCCACACCGCCCGTCAGACCATCGAATCAATTGAGTGTACTGTATTCGTCGTGTCGGACGAGCCGCTGCTCATCGAATACTGCGAGGACTGTGCGCGCTGGGTGCATCCGGCGGCCGGGCAGTGCCGCGCCTGCGGGGGCCAACTGGTGGCGCGGCCGGTGTCCGGGCGTGGCACCGTGTTCACCTACACCGTCAACCACCACCCGTACAACCCGGAGATCCCGGTTCCGTACGTGATCGCGATCGTCGAGCTCGCCGAACAAAAGGGCCTGCGGGTGGCGGCGAATGTCGTTGACTGCGAACCGGATTCGGTGAGGTGTGGCATGCCCGTCACCATCCGGCCGGAACGGGGCAGCGGCGGGGCCCCGCTGTTCGCGCCCGCCTGACCCGGGCCGCTAGTTGATCAGCGGGTCGCGCGGCATGCCGAGGATGCGCTCGGCGATCTGATTGCGGGTGACCTCCGAGGTGCCGCCGGCGATCGCCATGCCGCGCGCCCCCATCGCCAGCCGGCCCACCACCGCGCCGGGCCCGTCCATCAGCGCGACCTCCGGGCCGGCCAGCGCCGCCCAGATCGCGGCGCCGTCGACCATATGCTCGGCCAGCCTCAGCTTGGTGATGTTGCCTTCCGGGCCGGGCCCCGCCCCCTCGACGCTGCGGGCCGCGCGACGCAGGTTCAGCAGCCGCAGCGCGTGGTCGTCGGCGAGGAAGTTTCCGATCCGAACCGGCGCCCCCGCCAAGCGATCCGACTGCTGCGCGAGCTGCACCAGGGTGGGCGCGAGACCCTCGTAGAACGACCCGCTGCCACCGATGCTGACCCGCTCGTTGCCGAGCGTCGCGCGGGCGACCGTCCACCCCGAGTTGGGCGCCCCGACGACGTCCTCGTCGGGGACGAACACGTCGTTGAAGAACACCTCGTTGAATTCGGAACCGCCGGTGATCTGCCGCAGCGGCCGCACCTCGACGCCCGGGCCCTTCATGTCGATGATCACGGTGGTGATGCCGGCGTGCTTGGGGGCGTCGGGGTCGGTGCGCACGGTGGCCAGGCCGCGCGCGCAGTACTGCGCGCCGCTGGTCCAGACCTTCTGCCCGTTGATCTTCCAGCCACCGTCCACGCGGGTGGCGCGGGTCTTGACCGACGCCGCGTCGGAGCCGGCCTCGGGCTCGGAGAACAGCTGGCACCAGATCTCTTCCTGGCGGAGCGCCTTCTCCACGAATCTTTCGATCTGCCAATCGGTTCCGTGCTGAATAAGGGTGAGGATCACCCAGCCGGTGATCGAGTAGTCGGGGCGCTTGATGCCGGCCGCGCGGAACTCCTCCTCGATCACCAGCTGCTCCACCGCGTCGGCGGCGCGGCCCCAGGGTTTGGGCCAGTGCGGCATGACGTAGCCCGTCTCGATCAGCTTGTCGCGCTGCGCCGCCTTGTCCAGGGTGGCGATTTCGGCGGCGTCGGCGTGGATCCGGGTGCGCAACTCCTCGGCCTCGGGCGGCAGGTCCAGGCTGTTCTCCCGTTTGGCGCCAGCCGCGGTGCGCTCGAAGACATCCCGGGCCGGCGCGTCACCACCGAACAGCGCCGCGATCACCAGCGCGCGGCGCAGGTGCAGATGCGCGTCGTGTTCCCAGGTGAATCCGATGCCGCCGTGCACCTGGATGTTCAGCTCGGCGTTGCGCGCGTAGGCGGGGAACGCCAGCGCCGCCGCCACCGCGGCGGCCAGCTGGAACTGGTCCTCGTCCTCCGACGCCGCACGCGACGCGTCCCACACCGCGGCCACGCCCGCTTCGGCGGCCACCAGCATGTTGGCGCAATGATGCTTCACCGCTTGGAAAGTGGCGATGGTGCGCCCGAATTGCTGGCGCACCTTGGCATAGTCCACGGCGGCGTCGACGCAGTCCGCCGCGCCGCCCACCGCCTCGGCGGCCAGCAACGTCCGGGCGCGGGCCAGTGCACCGGCCCGCCCGCCGGTCAGGATGTCGTCGGCGCTGACGCTGACGTTCTCCAGGCGGACGCGCCCGGAGCGCCGGGTCGGGTCGAAGTTGTTCGGCACCTCGACCGATACGCCGGCCCGGCCGCGCTCGAGCAGCAGCACGTCCTCGCCCGCGGCGATCAGCAGCAGCTCGGCCAGTCCGGCACCGAGCACGATCCCGGCGTCCCCGTCGGCGACGCCGTCCTTGAGCCGCACCCCGCCGTTAAGCCCGACCCCCGCGGTGACGGTGCCGTCGATCAATCCGGGCAGCAGCCGCGACTTCTGTTCGGCGCTACCGTCTTTGGCGATCACCGCCGACGAGATCACGGTCGGCACGAACGGCCCCGGCGCCACGGCCCGGCCGAGTTCTTCGACGACCACCACGAGTTCGGGCAGCCCGAATCCGGACCCGCCGTGCTCTTCGTCGACGTGCAGGCCGAGCCAGCCCAGCTCGACGAGGTTCTGCCAGAACGGCGGGCGGGATTCCTCGGCGGCGTCGAGCAGTGACCGCGCCGCCCAACGGGCCTTCTGCGAGGTCAGAAACGCGCGGGCGACCTCGGCGAGTTCGCGGTGGTCGTCGGTCAGTGCGATACCCATGAGGGCCCTCCTCGCTACCGGCTGGGTAGCCTGCCCCGCTTCGAGGGGAAGCGGGGCGGCTGCCTAAAGAGTGTACTTAATGCGAGGAGGGCGCCCCGTGGGGGTGGCTGCTATTTCGGCGCGAACCGCTGGCCGGCGTCCAGCCGAAGGCACTGGCCGTTGAGCATCGGGTTCTCCACGATGGCAGCGGCCAGCTTCGCGTACTCGATCGGCCGGCCGAGACGCTTGGGGAAAGCGGCGTCCTTGGTGAGGGCTGACGCGAACTCGTCCGGAATCCCCTGGGTCAATCCGGTGGCGAACAGGCTGGGTGCGATCGCCAGCACGCGAATGCCCAGCGAGCCCAGGTCGCGGGCCATGGTCAGGCACATGCCGGCGACGCCGGCCTTGGCGGCGGTGTAGGCGACCTGCCCGATCTGGCCCTCGAAGGCCGCGATGGACGCGGTGTTGATGATGACGCCGCGCTCCTCGTCCTCGGGCTCGTTCTTGGCCATGTGCGCGGCCGCGAGCCGGCTGATGTTGAAGGTGGCGATGAGGTTGAGGTCGATCACGGATTGGAAGGACTCGAGGTCGTGGGGGCCGGACTTGGTCATCGTCCGCTTGGCGATGCCGCCGCCCGCGGTGGTGATGACGACGTGCAGGCCGCCCAGTTTGTCGACGGCGGTCTGCAGCGTCTCCTCGGTGCCCTTGAAGTCGGTCACGTCGACCGGATAGAACGCGCCGCCGACGGCTTCGGCGACGGTCTTGCCGTCGGAACCCTCGCGGTCGAGGATGGCGACCTCCGCCCCGCGCTCGGCCAGCAGCTCCGCTGAGGCGCGACCCATTCCCGACGCGCCGCCGATGACGACGACCTTCTTCCCGTTGATCTCCATCCGGACCCTTCCTTTCGGGGTTGTCAGATCCCTAGCAATCTGTAACGTTACGTGGGCACGCTAGCGTGTGCGCCGCCCAGGGTTGACCCCGCCTTGTTCAAGAGCCGTGCCAAGCTGATTTCGTGCTCCTTCTCGACGTGGCGACCACCTCACTTGACGTGGGCGGCACGTCGTCGCGGTTGAGCAAGGTCGCCCACATCGCCGAGCTGTTGCGCCGCGCGGCCGACGAGCCCGACACGGTCGCCATCGTCGTCTCCTGGCTCTCGGGTGAGCTGCGCCAGCGCCAGATCGGGGTGGGCTGGGCCTCGCTGCGGTCGCGGCCGCCACCGGCGTCGCATCCGACGTTGACCGTCACCGGGGTGGACGCCGGCTTCTCGGAGATCGGTGCGGTGTCGGGCAAGGGGTCGCAGGGGCGGCGCGCCGAGCTCATCGCCGGCCTGTTCGCCGCGGCGACCGACGCCGAGCAGACCTTCCTGCTGCGGTTGCTGGGCGGGGAGCTGCGCCAGGGGGCCCTGGCCGGGATCATGGCCGACGCGGTGGCCAAGGCCGCCGGCATTCCCCTCGCGGCGGTACAGCGCGCGGCGATGCTGGGTGGGGATCTGCCCGGTGTCGCGGCCGCCGCCATGGGCGGCGGCGCCCAAGCGCTGGACGCGTTCGCCCTGCGCGTCGGTCGGCCGGTCGGCCCGATGCTGGCGCAGGCCGCGGCCGGGGTGTCCGACGCTCTCGAACGCCACGGTGGCACAACGATTTTCGAGGCAAAGCTGGACGGCGCCCGGGTGCAGATCCACCGGTCCGGCGACGAGGTCACCGTCTACACCCGAAGCCTCGACGACGTCACCGCCCGGCTGCCCGAGGTGGTGGAGGCGACGCTGGCGCTGCCGGTGCGTGACCTCATCGCCGACGGCGAGGCGATCGCGCTGCGGCCCGACAACTCACCACACCGCTTCCAGGTCACCGCGTCGCGGTTCGGCCGATCGGTCGACGTGGCCAAAGCCCGAGCAGTGCAACCACTTTCGGTGTTCTTTTTCGACATCCTGCACCGCGACGGCGCCGACCTGCTCGACGCACCGACCGCCGAGCGGCTGGCCGCCCTGGACGCTCTGGTGCCGGCCACGCAGCGGGTCGACCGGCTCGTCACCGCCGACGCCGCCGAGGCGGCCCGATTCCTGGAGGCGACGCTCGCCGCCGGCCACGAGGGCGTCATGGCCAAGGCGCCGCAGACCCCGTACCAGGCGGGCCGCCGCGGCGCGGGCTGGCTCAAGGTCAAGCCGGTGCACACGCTCGATCTGGTGGTGCTGGCGGTGGAGTGGGGATCGGGGCGCCGACGCGGCAAGCTGTCCAACATCCACCTGGGGGCGCGCGACCCCGACACGGGCGAATTCGTCATGGTGGGAAAGACTTTCAAGGGCATGACCGACGCGATGCTGGACTGGCAGACCGCCCGGTTCAGCGAACTCGCCGTCGGCGGGACCGACGGTCACGTCGTGCGACTGCGACCCGAGCAGGTGGTCGAGGTGGCCTTGGACGGCGTCCAGAAATCCTCGCGCTACCCCGGCGGTGTGGCGCTGCGGTTCGCCCGCGTGCTGCGCTACCGGGACGACAAAAGCCCGTCCGAGGCCGACACGATCGAGACGGTGCGGGCGCTGTACTGACAAACCGAGCGCTGGTCGTTTCGCGCGCGTAGGGTTTCGGCCGTGGCCGTGAAAGCGCACGACAAAGACGTCAGCTACATCCACACCGACGACCAGCTGCCGCCCGTCGCGATCGTCGACCGCTCCCCCATCACCGTCCGGCACAAGGTCGTGTTCGCGGCCGTCGCCGTCCTCGGTGCCGTCGCGTGGGCGATCATCGCGTTCGCGCGCGGCGAGACGGTGAACGCGGTCTGGTTCGTGGTCGCGGCGATCTGCACCTACATCCTCGGGTTCCGGTTCTATGCCCGGCTGATCGAGATGAAAATCGTTTGCCCGCGCGACGATCACGCGACCCCGGCCGAAATCCTCGACGACGGCTCCGACTACGTGCCGACCGACCGGCGGGTGCTGTTCGGCCATCACTTCGCCGCGATCGCCGGGGCCGGTCCCCTCGTCGGCCCCGTGCTGGCCACCCAGATGGGTTACCTGCCGTGCAGCATCTGGATCATCCTCGGTGCGGTGTTCGCCGGCGCGGTGCAGGACTACCTGGTGCTGTGGATCTCCACCCGGCGCAGGGGCCGGTCGCTGGGCCAGATGGCGCGCGACGAACTCGGCGTCACCGGCGGTGCCGCCGCCATGGTCGGCGTCCTCGTCATCATGGTGATCATCATCGCGGTGCTGGCGCTGGTGGTGGTGCGCGGACTCGCCCAGAGCCCGTGGGGCGTGTTCTCGATCGCGATGACCATCCCCATCGCCCTGTTCATGGGGTGCTACCTGCGGTTCCTGCGACCCGGGCGGGTCGCCGAGGTCTCACTGATCGGGTTCGCGCTGCTGATGCTCGCCGTGGTCTCCGGCAACTGGGTTGCCGAAACCTCCTGGGGCGCATCGTGGTTGAACCTGTCACCGGTGACTGTGTCCTGGCTGATCGTCAGCTACGGCTTCGTGGCGTCGGTGCTGCCGGTGTGGCTGCTGCTGGCGCCGCGCGATTACCTCTCGACGTTCATGAAGGTCGGTGCGATCGCCCTGCTGGCGCTCGGCATCTTCATCGCACACCCGGTTATGCAGGCGCCCGCTGTCTCGGGGTTCGCCGCCCGCGGCGACGGGCCGGTGTTTCCCGGATCGCTGTTCCCGTTCCTGTTCATCACCATCGCGTGCGGCGCGCTGTCCGGCTTCCACGCGCTGATCTCCTCCGGCACGACGCCCAAGCTGCTGGAGAAGGAAAGCCAGATGCGCTTCATCGGCTACGGCGGCATGCTCACCGAATCGTTCGTCGCGGTGATGGCGTTGGTCAGCGCGTCGATCCTGAACCAGCACCTGTACTTCGCGCTCAACGCCCCGGCCGCGCAGACCGGCGGCACCGCGGCCACCGCCGCGCATTACGTCAACGGCCTCGGCCTGTCGGGGACCCCGACGACCGCTGACCAACTGACCCAGGCCGCGGCGAGCGTGGGCGAGAAGTCGATCGTGTCGCGCACCGGCGGAGCCCCGACGCTTGCGGTCGGCATGTCGGAGGTGCTCAACCGCGTCTTCGGCGGAGCGGCCCTCAAGGCCTTCTGGTATCACTTCGCGATCATGTTCGAGGCGCTGTTCATCCTGACCGCCGTCGACGCCGGCACCCGCGTCGCGCGTTTCATGCTGTCGGACACCCTGGGAAATTTGGGCGGACCGCTGGCCAAGCTGCGCAACCCGAGCTGGCGCCCGGGTGTCTGGGCGTGCAGCCTGGCCGTGGCCGCCGGCTGGGGCGGCATCCTGCTGATGGGCGTCACCGATCCGCTCGGCGGCATCAATACGCTCTTCCCGCTGTTCGGCATCGCCAACCAGCTGCTCGCGGCGATCGCGCTGACCGTCATCACCGTCGTCGTCATCAAGAAGGGGCTCCTGCGGTGGGCCTGGATTCCGGGGCTGCCCCTGGTGTGGGATCTGGCCGTCACGCTGACCGCCTCGTGGCAGAAGATCTTCTCGGGCGACCCGAACGTCGGCTACTGGACGCAGCACTTCCAGTACCTCGCGGCGCGCAACGCGGGCCGCACGTCGTTCGGTTCGGCCAAGAACCCGCATCAGCTCGACGACGTCATCAGGAACACCTTCATCCAGGGCACCCTGTCCATCTTGTTCGCGCTGGTCGTCGTCATCGTGGTGATCATCGGCGTGATCGTGGCGCTGGGCGCGATTCGGGGTCCGGGCCGGCCGCTCACCGAGGAGGCCCCGGTCCCGTCCAGGCGGTTCGCGCCGTCGGGCCTGATCGCCACCGCCGCCGAGCGCGAGGTGCGGAAGAGTTGGGACGCGCTGCCGGCATCGACGCCGAGCGGCGTTGCCGCCCGCAAGCATTGACCGCCTGACGGCTCATACCTGCGTCACCGGGCTTCGCGAAAGCAGGTAGCGCACTACGCATGTCAGGGCGTGACCCCGGCCGTACCGTGACCGTATGGGGAAGAAATACCTGGTCGACGGGCCGGCGGTACGGAAGGCATTCCCATGATCGTTCCATCAACGGGACTCCCCACCACCCCAACCGTCGATGCGACCGCGGTTCAACCGTCCACGGCGGCGCGCGAGCCTGCGGTGTCATCGACCGACGTCCTGATCACCCCCCAGCAAGTGCTGTTCGGCAGTGCGGCCGCACTGGCCGCCCGCCGGGACGGCATCGGCGCCCGGCTCGTCGCGACGGCGCGCCGCGTATTCGCTCCCCCGCCGCACGCCCCGGATCGACGGCCCCGGCACTACCCGCGGCAGCACGGATTTCTCGACGATGCCCTGATGGCTCGCGAAATGGGAAGACTATGAACGGCCTCGCCCTCGGGGCCGGTGCTGCGCTGATGATGCTCATCGCGACGGGCACCTACAACCTGCAGTGGTGGCTCGAGCGCTGCGACTACGAACGCCATTTCGAGGACTGAACCATCAGCGGCACGCCGCGACAAATGGTTGCCCCAAAGGCCCCGGCGCGGTCCTAAAATTGCGCGATGAGAGTCGGCATCGACTTTGGCACCACACACACCGTCGTTGCGGCCGTCGACCGAGGCAACTATCCCGTCATCTCGTTTGACGGCCTCGACGCGTGGCCGTCGATCGTCGCGGCCAACGCCGCCGGGGACCTGCGATTCGGCGCGGACGCCGGCGCGGTACGGCACGACCCGGGCTGGTCGGTGCTGCGATCGTTCAAACGCCTGCTCAACGAGGCCGGACCGCAGACCGAGGTGAGCCTGGCCGGCCGCAGCCATCGCCTGGCCGATTTGCTCACCGGATTTCTGGCCCAGCTGAAGAGCGACCTGCTGCGCCGCTCCAACGCCAGCCTCACCGCGGGGGAAACCATCGAGGCCGCGATCAGCGTGCCGGCCAACGCGTCGAGCGCCCAACGCCTTTTGACGCTGGACGCGTTCGTGGCGGCGGGCTTCCACGTCGTCGCGCTGCTCAACGAGCCGTCGGCCGCCAGCCTGGAATACGCGCACCGCTACCGCTCCACCATCACCGCCAAGCGGGAGTACGTCCTCATCTACGACTTGGGCGGGGGCACCTTCGACGCCTCGTTGCTCAAGATGACCGGGCACGCGAACGAGGTCGTCATCAGTGAGGGCATCCAGCGCCTCGGCGGCGACGACTTCGACGACGCGATCGTCGAACTCGTCCTTCAACGGTCGCAACTGTCGGGCGTCGACGCGGCGGCCCGCGACCTGCTGCGGGAGGAGTGCGCCGCCCGCAAGGAAGGCGTGGGGCCGCAGACGCGCCGCTTCCTGGTCGACCTCACCGGCGTCGACGGGGCGGACCGGCCGCCGTTCTCCTGCGCCGTCGACGACGTCTATTCGGTGTGCGCGCCGCTCGTCGAGAAGACGATGAAGTTGCTCGACCGCGTGCTGCGCAATCCGGCCGACGGCGGCAAGGACGTGACGTGGTCGGAGGTCGCCGGCATCTACGTAGTGGGCGGCGCCGGGAGCTTCCCCCTGGTTTCGCGGATGCTGCGCACCACCTTCGGCGACAAGCGGGTCAAACGCTCGCCGCACCCGTTCGCGGCCACCGCGATCGGCCTGGCGGTCTTCCTCGACAAGGAGTCCGATTTCGCGCTCTCCGAACGCTTTTCGCGCAACTTCGGCGTCTTCCGCGAGGCCGAGGCCGGCGCCGGGGTGGTCTTCGACCCGATCGTGTGCAAGGACGTCTCCCTGCCCGCCGACGGTCACACCCCGCTGGTGGTGAAGCGGTCCTATCGCGCGGCGCACAACATCGGGCACTTCCGGTTCGTCGAATGCAGCCGTCTGGTCAACGGCCGGCCCGACGGCGACATCACGCCCTACGATCCGGTGCTCTTCCCCTTCGACCCGGCGCTGCGTGATCGCGACGACCTCGGGCGTCAGCCGGTCGGCCGATGGCGGGACGGCCCCGACGTCGAGGAGCGCTACGTCATCGCCCCCAGCGGCGCGGTGGAAGTCACCCTGACCACGCAGCCGGCCGGATTCGAGCGCACCTTCCGCCTGGAGCGCCGCGCCCCGGCGAGCGCGTGACGCGCCGATGGAGCTATATGACGTCATGCGAACGACGTTCGCGGCGCGCGAATTCACCGACGACCCAGTGCCCGACGAGGTGCTGGCGCGGATTTTCGACAACGCCCGGTTCGCCCCGAGCGGGGGCAACCGGCAGGGCGCCCACATCACGGTGGTGCGCGACCCGCAGGCCCGGAGCCGGCTCGCCGAGCTGGGCACGGGCGCGGCCCGCCGCTACTTCGCCCAGCTGCAGGCCGGTGAAAACCCTTGGAACCCCATTCATCCCAGCCAGGTGCCGCGGGACGTCATCGACCGGACCGACATTCCCGACACCTTCGTCGCGCCGATCGCGAACGCGCCTGTCGTCCTTGTCGTTTCGGTCGACCTGACCGTCGTCGCCTCGGTCGATCAAGACCTGGACCGCGTCGGGCTGGCCGGCGGCGCGTCGGTGTACCCGCTGATCTGGAACATCCTGCTGGCCGCCCGCGCCGAGGGGTACGGCGGCACCATCACCACCATGGCCATCGCGGCCGAGGACCAGGTCCGCGAATTGTTGGGCATTCCCGATCTGCACGCGGTTGCCGCGGTCGTGCCCCTCGGCAAGCCGGTGCGCCAGCTGACGAAGCTGCGCCGCCGGCCGGTATCGGATTTCATCACCCGTGACCGCTTCGACGGTCCGGCATTCGAAGGCTGAGGATTTCCATGACCACCTGGCTGATCACCGGATGCTCCACCGGGCTCGGACGCGCGCTCGCCGAAGCGGTCGTCGGCGCCGGCCACGACGTCGTGGTCACCGCGCGCGACGTCGCCAAGGTCGCCGACCTGGCGGCGGCCGCACCGGACCGGGTGCTCGCCGCCGCCCTCGATGTGACCGACCCGGCGCAGGTCGCCGCGGCCGTGCAGGCCGCCCACGACCGGTTCGGCCGCGTCGACGTGCTGGTCAACAACGCCGGCTACGGCTACCGCGCCGCGGTCGAGGAGGGCGACGACGCCGCGGTACGGACCCTGTTCGACACGCACTTCTTCGGCACCGTCGCCATGATCAAGGCCGTCCTGCCCGGCATGCGGGCACGCCGCGGCGGCGCGATCGTGAACATCTCCTCGATCGGCGCGACGGTGACCCCGGTGGGCTCGGGCTATTACGCGGCGGCCAAGGCGGCCATCGAGGGAATGAGCGGCGCGCTGCGCGGTGAGCTTGCCCCGCTGGGCATTTCGGTGACCATCGTCGAGCCGGGGGCGTTTCGCACCGACTTCGCCGGTCGCTCGCTGGTCCAGTCGGACACCGTGATCGACGACTACGCCGCGACGGCCGGGCAGCGGCGCAAGGAGAACGACACCATGCACGGCAACCAGGCCCGGCGACCCCGCCAAGGCGGCCACCGCGATCATCGCGGCGGTCGAGTCGAGCGACCCCCCGGGATTCCTGTTGCTTGGCCCCGACGCGCTGGCCATCTACCGCCACGTGGCCGACGCGCGGGCGGCCGAGATCGAGGAGTGGGAAAACCTGACGAGCGGCACCAACTTCTTGCCGTAACCGCCCTCCGGTTCAGAACCGAATCAGACCGCGGAGATTCACCCCGGCGCGCATGTCGTCGTAGCCCTGATTGATCTCGTCGAGCGTGTACTCGCGGGTGACGAGCTCGTCGAGCTTCAGCCGCCCGGCGTGATACATCTCAAGCATCCGGGGGATGTCGTGGCGGGGATTCGACGAACCGAAAACCGAACCGCGCAACTGCTTTTCGTACATGATCAAGTCGAACAGCGACATGTCGACGCAAGCGTCCGTCGGGTGCGGGATCGCGGTCATCACCACCCTACCGCGCTTGCCGACCAGGCTCAGCGCCTGCGCCACATAGCTTCCCTCGGCCGTGTCCGTGCTGACCACGCAGACATCGGCCATCTGGCCGCGCGTCAGGTCGGTGATCAGGGACTGGGCCTCCTCGACCGTCGCCGCGGTATGGGTGGCCCCGAACTCCGGCGCACGCCGGCGTTTGTATTCCACCGGGTCGAGCGCGACGATCACGCGTGCGCCCGCGATCCGCGCGCCCTGCACCGCGTTCATCCCGATCCCGCCCACGCCCATGACCACCACGGTGTCACCGTCGCGGGCCGCTCCGGTGCGCACCATGCTGCCGTAGCCGGTGGTGACTCCGCAGCCGACCAGTGCGGCGGTGTCCAGCGCCGTGGACGGATCGACCTTGATCACCGAGGCCATCGGCACCACGGTGTACTCGGAGAACGTCCCAAGGACGCACATTTGGCCCAGCGCTTGGCCTTTCGCGTGGAAGCGGAAGGTGCCATCGAGTTGCGGTCCGGCGATGATGGCCGCACCGAGGACGCACAGGTTGCTCATCCCGCGCGCACAGGGATCGCAGTGGCCGCAGGCCGGAATGAAACTCAGCACGACCTTGTCGCCCTCGGCAACTTCGGTCACGCCCGGGCCGACGTCGACGACGACACCGGCGCCCTCGTGGCCGCCGACCACCGGTAGCTGCATCGGCATGTCACCGGTGATCAGGTGGTCGTCGGAGTGGCACAGCCCGGCGGCGGCCACCTTGACCAGAACCTCGTTCTCCCGCGGCCCGTCCAGGTCGACCTCTTCGACTGCCCATTTCTGGTGCAGCCCCCACACCACCGCCGCCTTCGTTTTCATCGAAACCTCCTTGAAGTCAGCGCTTCTCGGGTGTCCGGGTCGCCGGCGGGCTGTTCACGCCATTGCTGGAGTTGGCAAGAGCATAGTTGGGCTCGGGCACCGAGATGCCCGGAATGCGCGGGGAGGCCTCGGTCAGCTAGGCGGTGAGCTTGGTGCGCGACCGCCGACGTCCCGCACCCGCCGGAGGTGGCGTGGCCGGGCCGGCTCGTCGAGGGCCTTTCAGCCCTACTTTGCGCGGCGGCGTACGACGTAGCATCTGCTCATTCTGGACCCCCCAGTATCCCTTCCTGAACCGAGAACGCGATCATGACCACCACGCAAACCGAGACCTCCATCGCAACGCCCGACGTGGTCGACCAGCGCAGACACGAGGTCGACGCGATCGTCGATGCGGCGGCCGCGGCGGCCCGGGAATTCCGCAACCTCGACCAGCGGCAGGTCGATGCCATCGTCGAGGCGATGGTCCGCGCGGGGGTGCGCGCCGCGGGGGAGCTGGCTAGCGTCGCGATCGAGGAGACGGGTTTCGGCGTCTTCGAGGACAAAGTCGTCAAGAACTATGTGGCCACCGAGTTCCTGCACGACTATCTGCGGGGCAAGAAGTCGGTGGGGGTCATCGACGAGGACGTCGAGCACAACATCGCCTACGTGGCCGAGCCGATCGGGGTGGTGCTGGCCATCACGCCGGTGACCAACCCGACGTCGACCGTGCTGTTCAAGGCGATTGTCGCCGCCAAGACCCGCAACGCGGTGCTCTTCAGGCCGTCACCGTATGCGGTCCGCTGTTGCGAGCGCAGCGTGGAGATCCTCCGCACCGCGGCCGAAGCGGCCGGGCTGCCGCCGGGGGCGCTACAGGTGATCCCCGATGCCGCACACGAGGTCACCCATTACCTGTTCAAACATCCGCGCGTCGATTTCATCTGGGTGACCGGTGGACCGAAGATCGTGGCGCTGGCGAATTCGGCCGGAAAGCCCGGGCTGAGCGTCGGTCCCGGCAACGCGCCCATCTACATCCACAAGACGGCGGACATCAAGGGCGCCGTCGTCGACATCCTGATATCGAAAACCTTTGACTCTTCGGTCATCTGCCCGGCCGAGCAAACCTGCATCATCGACGACGAGGTCTACGACGAGATGATGGCCGAGTTCGAGCGGATGGGCGCCCAGTTGCTCACCCCCGACGAGGCAAACGCTCTGGCGGACTTTGCGTTTGGCTGCGGCGACAAGGTGTCGCTCGATGCCATCGGGCAGAAGGCGTCGGAGCTGGCCGAGCGGGCGGGCTTCAGCGTGTCACCGACCGTCAAGGTACTGCTGGCGCAACTGCCCGCCGACTTGGACGACCTGGCCGCGCATCCGCTGTTGCAGGAGAAGCTGATGCCGGTGCTCGGGGTGGTGCGGGCCGGCAGCGTCCAGCACGCCATCGACGTCGCCGTCCTGGTCACCGAGCACGGCGGCCTGGGCCACACCTCGGCCATCTACGCCAACGACGAGGACGTCATCGACGCGTACGGCCTCGCGGTCCGCACCGGCCGCATTCTGGTCAACGCCCCTACCGCGGTCGGAGCCCTCGGCGGGGTGTACAACAACCTGACCCCCACCTTCTCGCTGGGGTGCGGCACGTGGGGCGGATCCAGCACGACGGAGAACGTCAACTACCGGCAGCTGCTGAACATCAAGACGGTCTCGCGGCGGCGCACCCCGCCCCAGTGGTTCCGCGTCCCGTCCAACACCTACTTCAACGAAGGCGCACTGGACAACCTGCGCGAGCTCGACGGCGAAACGATCGTCATCATCACCGATGCCCTCACCGAAGAGCGCGGCGTGGTCGACCAGCTGCGCGGCAAGTTGCGCGCCGAACACGTGCAGGTCTTCAGCGAGGTGACGCCGGAGCCCGACGAGACGACCATTCGCCGCGGTGTCGCGCTGCTCGAGCGGGCCCAACCCGATCTGTTGATCGCCGTGGGCGGCGGTTCGGTGCTCGACGCCGGCAAGGCGATCCGGCTGTTCTACGAGCACCCGGAGAAGGACCTCGAGGAGTTGACGATGCCGTTCCTCGATCCCCGCAAGCGCGTGGCCGACTATCCGGTCGACCGGCATCGCGTCCAATTGGTCGCGGTTCCAACCACGTCGGGCACCAGGCTGTAATCGACCAGCGTCTCCTTCTTACCGCCCACCGTCAGAACCGCCGCCGGGGAGACTTCCGAACCGGTGCCCGACGTGGTTGGAACCGCGACCAATTGGACGCGATGCCGGTCGACCGGATAGTCTGCCACGCGCTTGCGGG
>NZ_LZJW01000085.1 GCF_001667885.1 Mycobacterium scrofulaceum
CGGCCACCAACTGCGCGCGGACCGCGGTGCAGGTGCACGGCGCGCTCGGGCAGACCTGGGAGCACGACGCCCACCTCGTGGTAAAGGGCGCGGCTGTCGCCCAGCATCGCTGCGGCCTGCCAGGCGCGCCGGACGTAGAGGTGGGCGTCGTGCTCCCAGGTCTGCCCGAGCGCGCCGTGCACCTGCACCGCGGTCCGCGCGCAGTTGGTGGCCGCATCGCCGGCCGCCGCTTTGGCGAGCGCCGCGGTGGTCCACGCCTCCGCGGGCGTCGTGGTCGGGTCGTCCAGCCGGGCGGCCGCGGCGTAGGTGAGACTGCGGGCGCGCTCCAATCCGACGTAGTTGTCGGCCAGCGCGTGCTTGATGCCCTGGAACGCGCCGATCGGCGTGCCGAACTGGCGGCGCGTCTTCGCGTGTTCGACGGCCCGGTTCAAGGCGGCGCTCGCCGTGCCGACGAGGTCGGCCGCCGCGGCCACCAACGGCGCGGTCAACGCGCGCTCGGTGTCGACCGGTGCGGTGACCAACGGCTCGGCGTCGACCTCGACGTCGGCCAGCGGCTGCGCGGGGTC
>NZ_LZJW01000086.1 GCF_001667885.1 Mycobacterium scrofulaceum
GGCCGGCTGGGCATCTCGGGCGCGGTGACCTTCCACGGTCACGTCGACGACGTGACCAAACACCATGTGCTGCAGAGCTCTTGGGTGCAGCTGCTGCCGTCGCGCAAGGAGGGTTGGGGTCTGGCGGTCGTCGAGGCGGCCCAGCACCGGGTGCCGACCATCGGTTACCGATCGTCGGGCGGCCTGTCGGACTCGATCGTCGACGAGGTGACCGGGATCCTGGTCGACACCCACGCCGAGTTGGTGGACCGGCTCGAAGAGCTGCTTTCCGACCCGGTGCTGCGCGACCAGCTCGGCGCCAAGGCCCACACCCGAAGCGGTGAATTCTCGTGGCGGCAAAGCGCCGACGCCATGCGCACCGTCCTCGACGCCGTGCGGACGGGCCACCGGGTCAGCGGCGTGGTGTAGCGCCAAGACTCCACCCCGCGAAAGCCACCCCGCGAGACTTAATCCTTGGCGGCCTTTGTCGGCGTGTCGTCGCCGTCGTTTAAGTGTCGCGGAATCGCTGGGGCTAACCGCGAGCGCCACGCGCTCACCAGCGCGCTGGCCCCGCCCACCAGCAGCGCCGCCAGCCACGCCAGATGCGCGAGCAGCGTCGCCGTGCGCGCGCCCGCGGCCACCCCGGGGGTGTCGCCGCCGATCCGGTAGAGCGCGATGTCGTCGTCGCGGTAGACCGGCGTCAGCGCATCGAGGGTGCGGGCCGACGCGCCCATGTCGCCGGCGGTGTCCGACTCCACGACCAGCCAGCCCACCCCGGCCGGGGCCAGCGCGGCCGGATCGGGCCCGGCCAGCAGCAACTGCTGCACCGCTCGGGCGCGGCTGCCCTCGCCGGGAACGATGGTCCCCGAGATGGCCAGGTCGCCGGTGCTCAGCACGTCCGCGCGCACCCAGCGGGGCAGCGGATCCAACACCGGGGCGCGGCCCGACCAGCCGTAGAGCCGCATGGTGCCGGCCGGCAACACCGCCACCGTCGCGGGCCGTTCGTTGATCGCGGCGGCCACCGCGGCCCACCCGCGCGGATACTGCACCGGCGACACCTGGCCCCATACGCCCCAGGCGAGGTCGGGCAGCGCGAAGATCAGCGCGAGGCAGCAGACCGGCGCCGTGATCGCCGGCCACAGCCACCTCTGCAGCGTCACCACCGCGCCCGCGCCCGCCAGGGCGTATCCCGGTACCGCCAGCGCCACCCATTTCTGCCCGTCGCGCAGCACCCCGAAGCCGGGCACGGCGTCAACCACCGCGGCCAAAAGATGCAGCCCCGGGCCGGTGGCCAACGCGGCCGGCACCAGAACGGCCGCCGCCGCCAACGCCAGCAGTGGACGCACCGCCTGGCGGCGCAGCACCGTCGGCAACCCGGCGGCCGCGATGCCCAGCAGCACCACGGTCGACGCCACCGCGAACAGGGTGGTCCGCGAGATCGGCACGGCCTCGCCGTTCCAGATCCCGCCGAGGCCGGCCAGGCTGGCGAGCGTCCCGAGGCCCGGCTCGGCGCGCGGGGCGAACGCGGCGACCCCCAACGTGTTCGCGACCGTGTGGGCGGCCAGGGACGCGCCCAGGACCGCCGCGGTCAGCCAGGGCAGCGCCGCCACCAGCGCGGCGCCCAGCGCCACCGTGGCGCACAGCCAGCGGGGCCGGCCCGCCCCAGGGCCGGCGGCGCAGACGAGGCCGACCGTCGCTGCGAGCAACAGACCTGTCGGCGTCAGCCCGGCCAGCGCGATCCAGAAGGCCAACCCGAAGAACGAGCCGGCGCCCGCCCGCAGCGTCAGCATGGCCGTCGCGACCCAGGGCAGGCAGCCGTAGCCGACCAGCAGGCTCCAGTGGCCCTGCAGCAGCCGCTCGGCGACGTAAGGATTCCAGATCGCCAGGGTGGTGGCGACGAACTGGCCGGCCATACCCGCGTCCGGCAGCGCCGTCGCGACCAGCCGGGCCGCGCCCCATCCGGCGAGCCACAGGCCCAGCACCAGCAGCGCCTTGACCACGACGCCGCCGTCGAGCACATGCGAGGCCAACGCCACCGCGAAGTCTTGCGGCGCCGCCCGCGGCGCCGCCGTCAGCCCCAGGGCGGTATCCGACACATACGACCGCGGCGTCGAAACCGCATCGCGCAGCAGCAAATAGCCGGGCTTGAGCAGCGGTCCGACCACCAGCAGCGCCAAGACCAGCGCGTACCCGGGCCGGGTCCAGCGCACGCGGCGGGCTATTCCCGTTCGGGCGGGCTGGTGGGCTCGGGCGGCCCGGACTCGGGTGGGTCGTCGGAGCCGAGGGTGGGCGGTTCCGCGCCGGGATCTTCGCGCGCCGTGGGGCGCTGCGTGGGCAGCTTCTCGGTCTCGGCCTCGGCGCCGGGAACCGGCTCCTCGAGCCCGCTGCGGCCGAAGAAGTCCTGGTCACCCCGGTCCAGGCCGGGATCGGTCAACGCGCTCTCGGTGCGCAGGCTGAATGAGGCGAGCAGGCCGCCGGCGACCAGCGCGATCAGCCCGACCGCGGTGAAGGTGATCGGCAGCACCCGCGACCACAACGAGAGCCGGTCGCGCTCGTCGCGGGCCGCGTTGACCTGCGACTCGACGGTGTCCTGGTTGGAGGTCACCTTGTAGTCGGCCAGCGTCAGCTCCGGCTTGAGCGGGTCGCGGGCGAAGTAGTGGTTGGCGTGCTCGGTCTCCTTGACGATGGTGCCCGACACCGGGTCCACCCAGAAGGTGCGCTGCGCGGCGTAGTACCGGGTCATCGTGATCTGTTCGTTCGGGTCACCGCCCTGGATGCCCCACATCGACGCCGACGTGGTCTGCTTGGCGTCCTCGTTGCCGGCCATCAGCGACGGGTACGCCACGGGGGCCACCAGCTTGCCGTCGGCGTTGTAGCCGATGTTCTGGGTGAACTTGTACGTGGTCAGGCCGTTGACGTCTTCCTGGCTGTCGTAGTTGACGTCGAACGGCTTCTGCGCAATCGGATCGAAGTAGGGGTACGTCTTCTTCTCGGTGTGGAACGGGAACCGGTAGGCCAGCCCGTCGTGCCGCAGCGGCATCGCGGTGGGCGGGTTCTCGTCGTTGAACGCGCGCGGCTTCTGGACGGAGCCCCCAGCGTGGGTGTCGTCCGAGACGGCCATCGCCGTCTTGCGGTTCAGGGTGACGGTGTCGACGATCGCCAGCAGCAGGCCGCTGTCCTTCTGCTTGTCGGTGCGCCGCACCGAGCTGCCGACCTGCAGCGTGACCACGTCGGCGTTGGCCGGCGACTCGACGCTGATCTGCTGCTGGGACACCAGCGGCACGTTCTGGTTGACGACGACGTGGTCCGTCGACAGCGACGCGGCGTCGAGCGCGGTTCCGGTGCCGTCGCTGATCAGCGTGGCGTCGATGTCGAGCGGGACCTTGGTGATCCGGCTGGTGGTGTAGGTCGACAACAGCAGCGCGGCGATCAGCAGGGCGGCTCCCAGTCCGATGATCCCGCATGCGGCGAACCGCAACATGACTGCTCGGTTCACGTTGCTGTGCCCTCCTAGTGCTCTCGCTTTGCGCCGTCGGCCGCGACCCACCCCGACCTGAGCAAGCACCGAGGCAAACCCGTTTGACCCTAACAGCAGAACGTAAGGGCTCGACTTACCAACCGGTTGCTCTGCGGTCTACCCATTCGTTCCCCAACGCCGCAGATGCAAACTGTGGGGGTGACCGGAGGACAACAGGTGGGTGGGATCCGCAGCTTCCTGCCCGCGGTGGAGGGGATGCGCGCATGCGCGGCCATGGGCGTGGTGGTCACGCACGTCGCCTTCCAGACCGGGCATTCCAGCGGTGTGTCCGGGCGGCTGTTCGGCCGCTTCGATCTGGCCGTCGCGGTGTTCTTCGCGTTGTCGGGATTCCTGTTGTGGCGCGGGCACGCCGCCGCTGCGCGCGGCCTGCGGCCGCCGCCCCGCACGGGCCACTATTTGCGGTCGCGGTTCGTGCGCATCATGCCCGCCTACGTGGTGGCGGTCGTCGTGATCCTGTCGCTGCTGCCCGACGCGGACCACGCCAGCCCGACCGTGTGGTTGGCCAACCTGACCCTCACCCAGATCTACGTGCCCCTCACCCTGACCGGGGGGCTGACCCAGATGTGGAGCCTGTCAGTCGAGGTCAGTTTCTATCTGGCTTTGCCGATCCTGGCGCTGCTGGCTCGGCGCCTGCCGGTCGGCGCGCGGGTTCCGGTGATCGCCGCGCTGGCGGCGCTCAGCTGGGCGTGGGGCTGGGTGCCCATCCATTTCGGGTCGGGCACCAATCCGCTCAACTGGCCGCCGGCATTCTTCTCCTGGTTCGCCGCCGGGATGCTGCTCGCGGAGTGGGTGCACAGCCCGGTCGGCCTGCCGGCGCGGTTAGCGCGGCACCGTGTCGTGATGGCCGTCGTCGCCGTGCTGGCTTACCTGCTGGCGGCCTCCCCGCTGGCCGGGCCCGAGGGCCTGATTCCCGGCACCGCAACGCAGTTCGCGGTGAAGACGGCGGCGGGCTCGCTGGTGGCGTTCGCGTTGGTCGCACCCCTGGTGCTGGATCGGATCGACACGCCGCACCGGCTGCTGGGCAGCACCGTCATGGTGACGTTGGGGCGGTGGTCCTACGGCTTGTTCGTGTGGCACCTGGCCGCGCTGGCCATGGTGTTCCCGGTGCTCGGGACGTTCGCCTTCACCGGCCGGATGCCCTCCGTGCTGGTGCTGACGCTGATCTTCGGGTGGGCGATCGCGGCCGTCAGTTACGGGCTGGTCGAGTCTCCCTGCCGAGAAGCGTTGCGGCGCTGGGAGAAACACGAGAGTCCGGCCGAAGCCGACGAAGTCGCCGACGCGGAGGCGGACGCGATCGCACCCTAGCCGGTGCGGTCCATCCACTCCTCGAGCGTGTCCGCGGACGGCAGGCAGATGGCCCGCTCGATCTTCTTGAACAGATCGGCCCCGTACTCGACGGTGGATCGGACGAGATTGCCCAACGCCTCGACGTGGATGCCGTCGGTCAGCAGGTAAGCGTTCTCGCCGACTACGCTCACCTGGCTCGGCAGGGCCGTCTCGCGCACAAACGCCTTGGGCCAATGGGTTTCGCGATTCCAGTCGTTGACCAGTTCCATCAGCCGGGGCCGCTCGGTCGCGTCGTAATGCCCGGCGGGGCTGATCGAGATCTCGAAGATGTCCCGCCGCAGGCCGTTGATCCGCAGGTTCACGTGCAACCTGCCGCGCTCGTAGCTGGGCAGCATCAAGAACTCCTCGCCGTCATCGCTTCTGAAGAACCGCAAATCACGCGATCGCAGATAGCGTTCGATCAGCTCGGTGCTCAAGGGTTCGATCTGCATGGCCCGATGGTGGGGCCGCGGCCTTGGAGGATTCTTGGTGCCCGTCAGCGGGGCGCGGCCGCCTGGAGCCGCGCGATGATCTCGGCGCGCACCGCCGACCGCCGGGCCTTGCCGGCGTCGTCGCGCAACGGGGCGTCGACGAACTCGATGAAGTCGGGGGTGGGCGGCACCTTGTATCCCGCGATGCGTTCGCGCAGGAATTCCTGTACGCCCGCGGCGTCCAGCGCGGAACCGTCTGCCGCGTGGACCAGCGCGTAGGGCACCTGACCCAGGTCGCCCGAGTTCGGGTCGGGCACACCGACGACCAGACAGGACAGCACATCCGGGTGCGCCGACAAGGCGTTCTCGATCTCGGCGGGGTAGACGTTGCGGCCCCCGACGGTGAACATGTCGACCCGGCGGTCCGACAGGTAGAGGAAGCCGTCGGCGTCGAAATGGCCAAGATCTCCAAGGGAATCCCAGCCATCGCGGGACTTGGCCGTGGCGCCGACGTAGCGGTAGGTGGGCGCGCTGCCGGGCGCGGGCCGCATGTAAATCTCGCCCACTACGCCGGGCGGGCACGGGTTGCCGTCGTCGTCGAGCACCCGCATCTCCCCGGCGACCACCACGCCGACCGAGCCGCGGTGGGTGAGCCACTGGTCGCCGGAGATGAAGGTGAGCGCCTGTAATTCGGTGCCGCCGTAGAGTTCCCAGACGACCTCGGGGCCCAGGAGGTCGATCCAGGCCTGCTTGATCGCCGGCGGGCACGGCGCGCCCATGTGCCAGAACCGGCGCAGCGACGACAGGTCGTACGACGCGGGATCCGCGTGGTAAACGGGCAGCGTCCGCTGCATGATCGTCGGCACCGTGGTCAGGAACGTGACGCGATGGTCGGTGATCAGCCGCAGGAATTGGTGCGGGTCGAACCGGCTCATCACCACGAGGTGATGGCGCATCAGCAGCGCGATGGTCGCCGTGGTGAACCCCGTGTTGTGCGACAGCGGGATCGGCACCAGCGTCGTGTCGCCGGGCTGCGCGCCCAGCGGATAGCCGATGGCCGCCGGTATCCGGGTGTCACCCGCGGATTCGATGAGCTTGGGCCGGCCGGTGCTGCCGCCGGAACCCATCGCCTTCCACACCGGCGATACCGCTTCCGGCAGCGGCGCGTCGGAGCATTCCGGGCCGGGAGCGAAACCGGCTGGCACGCTGGGTATTTCGTGGTGCTCGCGGCCCACCAGCAGCGCCGGCGGCCGCAAGTTGAGCAGCCCTTGCAGCTCCGCGTCCGGCAACCGCGCCGACAGCGGCTGGGGCACCGCGCCCAGCTTCCAGCACGCCACCGCGGCCTGGATCCACTCCACCGAGTTGGGCAGGACCATGGTCACGTAGTCGCCGACACCGACGCCGCGGTCGGCGTAGGCGCGGGCCAACCGGTTCGTCGAGGCGTCGAGTTCGGCGCGGGTGAGCGTCAGGCCGTCGCAGGTGACGGCGGGCTCGTCGGGCGCGAGCGCGGCCAGCGCCGCGATCTGGGTGCCGATCGGCGGGACCGGCTCACTCATATGCGCCCTGCCGCTCGAAGATGCGGCGGGGGTTGTCGACCAGCATGGTCTTCAGTTGCTCATCGGTGACGCCGCGCTCCTTGAGGGCGGGGATGACGTCGTTGTGGATGTGCAGGTAATGCCAGTTCGGCGCCATCTGGGGTACGAGGTCTTCGGGCAGCGCGTCGAAATAGCAGTTGGCGTCGTGCGAGAGCACCATCTTGTCGGCGTGCCCGCGCTCGCACATCTGTGCCACGATCTTCACCCGTTCCTCGAACGGCGAGATCACGTCCAGGCCGAACCGGTCCATCCCGAGATACGAGCCCGCGGCGATGAGCTCCTCGAGGTACCCGATGTCGGTGCTGTCACCGGAATGGCCGATGACCACTCGGGTCAGATCGACGCCCTCCTCTTCGAAGATGCGTTGCTGTTCGAGTCCCCGCCGCAGGCCGGCGTGGGTGTGGGTGGAGATCGGCACCCCGGTGCGCTTGTGCGCCTGCGCGACGGCGCGCAGCACCCGCTCGACGCCGGGGGTGATGCCGGGCTCGTCGGTGGCGCATTTGAGGATCCCGGCCTTGACGCCGGTGTCGGCGATGCCCTGCTCGATGTCGCGGACGAACATCTCCGTCATGATCTCCGGGCCGTCCAACAACCCGCCCGGGCCTTCATAGTGGAACCGGAAGGGGATATCGTTGTAGGTGTAAAGCCCAGTCGCCACAACGATATTCAGGTCGGTCGCCGCGGCGACGCGCGCGATGCGCGGAATGTAGCGGCCCAGCCCGATCACGGTCAGGTCGACGATGGTGTCCACTCCGCGGGCCTTCAACTCGTTGAGCCGATTGACGGCGTCGGCAACGCGCTTTTCCTCGTCGCCCCAGGCTTCGGGATAGTTCAGCGCGATCTCTGTGGTCATGATGAACACGTGCTCGTGCATGAGCGTCACGCCGAGGTCGGAGGTATCGATGGCGCCGCGGGCGGTATTGAGTTCTGACACGTGACTGATGCTAGGTCGACTCGGTGGTCGGACAACAGTGCCGATTTGTTCCGGTCCGCCCCGACGGCCCCCGCGGTGCAGTACCGTCACCCTCGTCCCAACCGGAACCCGCGGGAGCCCCGTCATGCTGCTCAATCCCAATCATCTGCAACGTCAATACCCAGACCGTCGCTCGGGGGAGATCATGGCCGCGACGGTGGACTTCTTCGAGTCGCGGGGCAAGGCGCGGCTGAAGCATGACGACCACGAACGCGTGTGGTACTCCGACTTTTTGGACCACATCGGGCGCGAGCGCATCTTCGCCTCGCTGCTGACGCCGTCCGAGTACGGCGCCGACGACTGCCGCTGGGACACCTATCGGATCAGCGAGTTCGCCGAGATCGTGGGCTTCTACGGCCTGAACTACTGGTACCCCTTCCAGGTGACGGCGCTGGGTCTGGGCCCGATCTGGATGAGCGACAACACCGACGCCAAGCGCAAGGCCGCCGCGCAGCTCGAGGCCGGCAAGGTGTTCGCCTTCGGCTTGTCGGAGCAGACCCACGGCGCCGACGTCTACCAGACGGACATGATTCTGACGCCGTCCGACAGTGTCGTTGGCGGGGGCTGGACCGCGAGCGGCGAGAAGTACTACATCGGTAACGCGAACGTGGCGCGGATGGTGTCGACCTTCGGCAAGATCGCGGGCTCCGACGAGTACGTGTTCTTCACCGCCGACTCCCAGCACGATCGGTACGACCTGATCAAGAACGTGGTGAACTCGCAGAACTACGTCGCCAACTATGCGCTGCGCGACTACCCGGTCACCGAGGCGGACATCCTGCACCGTGGCCAAGGGGCGTTCCACGCGGCCCTCAACACCGTCAACGTGTGCAAGTACAACCTGGGCTGGGGCGCCGTCGGCATGTGTACGCACGCGATGTACGAGGCGGTCACCCATGCCTCCAATCGCGTCCTGTACGGCACCGTTGTCACCGACTTCAGCCACGTGCGGCGCCTGCTCACCGACGCCTACCTGCGGCTGGTGGCAATGCGGCTGGTGTGCACCCGGGCCTGCGACTACATGCGCAGCGCGTCGGCCGACGACCGGCGCTACCTGCTGTACAGCCCGCTGACCAAGGCCAAAGTCACCAGCGAAGGCGAGCGGGTGATCACCGCCCTATGGGACGTGATCGCCGCCAAGGGCGTCGAGAAGGACACCATCTTCGAGGCCATGACGCGCGAAATCGGTTTGCTGCCAAGGCTTGAGGGCACCGTGCACATCAACATCGGGCTGCTGGCCAAGTTCATGCCCAATTATCTGTTCGCCCCGAACGGCGAGCTGCCGATCATCGGCCGGCGCGACGATGCGGCCGACGACGCGTTCCTGTTCGCGCAGGGGCCGACCGGGGGTCTGGGCAAGGTGCGCTTCCACGACTGGCGCGCGCCGTTCGACGCCTTCGCCCACCTGCCCAATGTCGCGTTGCTGCGCAAGCAGATCGACGTGCTCGCCGACATGTTGGCCAGCGCGACCCCCGACGCCGCCCAGCAGCGGGACGTCGACTTCGCGTTCGCGGTTGGCCAGTTGTTCGCGACGGTGCCCTACGCGCAACTCATCCTCGAGGAGGCCGCGCTCTCGGACGTCGACGAGACGCTGATCGACGGGATCTTCGCCGTGTTGGTCCGCGACTTCAACGGCTACGCCGTGGAACTGAGCGACAAGCCCGCGACCACCGACGACCAGGCTCGCTTCGCGACGCGCATGATCCGCCGCCCGGCCCACGACCCCGCCCGCTACGCGCAGATCTGGAAGGAGTACATCCTTCCCCTCAACGGCGCCTACCAGATGCGGCCCTAGGCGCGAGCGTCACGCCAGCGTGGCGCTCGGAAGGCGGCGTCACGCCGGCGTGACGCTCGGCAGGATGACAACGTCCTAACCTCTTGACTGTGACGCAGCTCACCGTAATATGACCAGTGGTCATCGACGCTAGGAGGCCGCATGCCAACGGTGACTTGGGCACGGGTCGACCCCGCCCGCCGCGCCGCCATCATCGCCGCCGCGGAGCAGGAATTCGGGGCGCACGGGTTCTCCCGCGGCAGCCTCAACGTCATCGCGCGCAAGGCCGGCGTCGCGAAAGGCAGCCTGTTCCAGTACTTCGCGGACAAGCGCGACCTGTTCGCGTTCATCGCCGACATCGCCAGCCAGCGGGTGCGCGCGTACATGGAAGACCGCATCCGCGAGCTGGACCCGAGCCGGCCGTTCTTCGACTTTATGACCGACTGGCTCGACGCGTGGGTGGCCTACTTCGCCGACCACCCGCACGAACGGGCGCTGCACGCCGCCGCCACCCTGGAAGTCGACACCGAGGCCCGCGTCAGCGTGCAGAACGTCATCCACCGGCACTACCTGGAAGTGATGCGGCCGCTCGTTCGCGAGGCGAAGGAGCGCGGCGATCTGCGCGCCGACTCGGACACCGACGCGCTGTTGTCGTTGCTGCTCTTGATCTTTCCGCACCTCGCGCTGGCGCCCTACATGCGCGGCCTGGACCCCGTTCTCGGGCTCGACGAACCCACCCCGGAGCAGCCGGCCCTGGCCGTGCGCCGGCTCGTCGGTGTGCTGGCCGCCGCCTTCGCTGCTTCGACAAAAGCGGACCCGCGCCCGCCCGTCCCCACAGCTCCACAACAATCCGAGGAGGTCTCATGACACGCACGCATACGAACTCGATGGTTCGAGGGGGACTCAACTGGGACAGCCTGCCGCTGCGGCTGTTCGCCGGCGGCAACGCGAAGTTCTGGGACCCGGCCGACATCGACTTCTCCCGTGACCGCGCCGACTGGGAGCAACTCTCGGACGACGAACGCCACTACGCCACCCGGCTGTGCGCGGAGTTCATCGCCGGTGAGGAAGCGGTGACCGAGGACATCCAGCCGTTCATGTCCGCGATGCGGGTCGAGGGCCGGTTAGGCGACGAGATGTACCTGACGCAGTTCGCGTTCGAGGAAGCCAAGCACGTCCAGGTATTCCGCATGTGGCTGGACGCGGTCGGCGTCACCGACGACCTGCACCAGTACCTCGACGACATCCCCACCTACCGGACGATCTTCTATGAGGAGCTGCCCGACTCCCTCAACGCCTTGTCGGTCGACCCGTCACCGGCCGCGCAGGTCCGGGCGTCGGTCACCTACAACCACATGGTCGAGGGCATGCTAGCGCTCACGGGCTACTTCGGCTGGCACAAGATCTGCGTGGAGCGCGGCATTTTGCCCGGCATGCAGGAATTGGTCCGGCGCATCGGCGACGACGAGCGGCGCCACATGGCGTGGGGCACGTTCACCTGCCGCCGTCACGTCGCGGCCGACGACGCCAACTGGGGCGTCTTCGAGACACGGATGAACGAGCTCATGCCGTTGGGGTTGCGCCTCATCGAGGAGAGCTTCTCCCTGTACGACCCGATGCCGTTCGGCCTGTCGGTGGACGAGTTCATGCAGTACGCGGCCGACAAGGGCATGCGGCGCTTCGGCACCATCTCCAGCGCCCGCGGGCGGCCGCTGGAAGAGATCGACCTCGACTACTCGCCGCTGCAGCTGGAAGACACCTTCGCCGACGAGGACGAGAAGGCGCTGGCGGGCGCGTCCGCCTGACCGCGGGCGTTATTCGACCTTGCTGCCGCCGGCGGCGTCCCCGGCGTCGTCGTCGCCGACCCACACCGTCTTGGCGTTGACGAAGGCGCGGATACCGAGGCCGGCGAGTTCGCGGCCGTAACCGGACCGCTTGACGCCGCCGAAGCCCAGCTCGGGGTAGGACACCGTCATGCCGTTGATGAAGACCTGGCCGGCCTCGATGTCGTCGATGAAGCGCTGTTGCTCGGCCTCGTCATTGGTCCAGGCGTTGGACCCCAGCCCGAACGTGGTGGCGTTGGCGATCTCGATCGCTTCGTCGATGTCCTTCGCCCGGTACATCGACGCCACCGGGCCGAACACCTCTTCGGTGTAGAGCGCCATGTCCTTGGTGATGTCGGTGACCACCGTCGGCGGGTAGAACCACCCCGGCCCGTCGATGGGCTTGCCGCCGAGCCGGATCGTGGCGCCCTCGGCGGCCGCGTCGTCGACCTGCTTGGCGATGTCGTCGCGGCCGGACTCGGTGGCCAGCGGGCCCACGTCGGTGTCCGGGTCGGTCGGATCGCCGACCTTGAGCGCCTGCATCCGCTCGGTGAACTTGTCGACGAACGCGTCGTAGATGTCGGTGTGAATGATGAACCGCTTCGCCGCGATGCAGGACTGGCCGTTGTTCTGAACGCGCGCGGTGACCGCCGTCTTGGCGGCCTCGTCCAGGTTCGCCGACGGCATCACGATGAACGGGTCGCTGCCGCCGAGCTCGAGCACGGTGGGCTTGATCTCGTCGCCGGCGATTGCGGCGACCGACTGCCCGGCCGGCTCGCTGCCGGTCAGGGTCGCGGCCGCCACCCGCGGGTCGCGCAGGATGCGCTCGACGGCACTGGAGGAGACCAGCAGCGTCTGGAAACAGCCCTCCGGGAAGCCGCCGCGGGCGATCACGTCGGCCAGGTAGAGCGCGGACTGCGGCACGTTCGAGGCGTGCTTGAGGATCCCGACGTTGCCGGCCATCAGCGCCGGAGCGGCGAACCGGACGGCCTGCCACAGCGGGAAGTTCCACGGCATGATGGCCAGAACCACCCCGAGCGGCTGGTAGTGGGTGTAGGCCCGCTTGGCGCCGACCGCCTGCGCGTCGGCCGGCTCGTCGGCCAGCAGCTGCTCGGCGTTCTCCGCGTAGTAACGAAAGCCCTTGGCGCACTTGAGTGCCTCGGCCTTGGCCGACTTCAGCGTCTTACCCATCTCCAAGGTCATCATCGCGGCGACATCGTCGGCCTCCTTCTCCAAGAGGTCGGCGGTCGCGTTTGCCCACTGCGCGCGCTGGGCAAAGGTGGTGTTATGGCGGTAGTCCTGGAACCGGGCGTACGCGCGGGCGATGGCCGCGTCGACTTCCTCGTCGGTTGCCGGGGTGAAGGTCTTCACCGTCTCGCCGGTGGCCGGGTTGATCGTGGCGATGGGCACGCTGCAATCCTTCGCTTCGGGGTTGGTAAGAGGTTCAACACCCAGCCTGCCACTATCGTTCCCTCAAGGGAGGTGCCGGATGAGTAAAGCGGCCGAGCTGATGGTCAAGTGCCTGGAAAACGAGGGCGTTTCCGTGGTCTTCGGCCTGCCGGGGGAGGAGAACATCCGCTTCGTGCAGGCGCTGGCTTCGTCGAGCATCCGTTACGTGCTCACCCGGCACGAGCAGGCCGCGGCCTTCATGGCCGAGATGTACGGGCGGGTCACGGGGCGGGCGGCGGTGGTGTCGAGCACCCTGGGCCCCGGCGCGATCAACATGCAACTCGGGGTGGCCGACGCCACCACCAACAGCACCCCGCTGGTCGCCATCTCCGCTCAGGTCGGCCACGACCGGGAGTTCAAGGAGTCGCACCAGTACGTCGACCTGGTGTCGATGTTCGCGCCCATCACGCGGTGGGCCGCCGGCATCCCCACCGCGCGCGCCATCCCCGAGATGTTCCGCAAGGCGTTCAAGGTCGCCGAGACCGAGCGCCCGGCCGCCGTCTACCTCGCGGTGCCCGAGCACATCGACGTCGACGAGACCGACTATGACCTGACGCCATTGCCGCGCAACGTCGTTCGCGCCGACGCGCCCGCACCCGGTCAGGTGCAGCGCGCGGTCGACATCCTGCGCCAGGCCAAGCGGCCGGTGGTGCTGGCCGGACACGGTGCCGCCCGCGGCAACGCCACCGCGGCCCTGGTGCGGTTCTCCGAGGAATTCGGCATCCCCGTCGCCAACACTTTCCATGGCAAAGGTGTGATGCCCGACGATCATCCCAACAGCATCGGGACGCTGGGGTTCATGCGGCATGACTACGTGAACTTCGGCTTCGACAACGCCGACGTGGTGATCACTGTCGGGTACGAACTGCAGGAGTTCGACCCCGTCCGGATCAACCCGCAGGCGGACAAGAAGATCATCCACATCCACCGGTTTCCGGCCGAGGTGGACGCGCACTATTCGGTGGACGTCGGGATCATCGGCGACATCAGCGCCTCGTTGAACGCGCTGACCGACGGGCTGGATGGCCACGCCTACGAGGCCGATCCGGAGGTTCCTGGCCACGGCCTGCTCGCCGAGGAATTCACTCGCGGGCAAGAGGATTCACGTTATCCGCTGGCCCCGGCGCGGGTGGTGGCCGACACCCGCGCGGCGCTAGGCCGCAGCGACGTGGTCCTGGTCGACACCGGCGCCACCAAGATGTGGATGGCCCGGCTCTACCCGACGTACGAGTGCAACACCTGCCTGGTGTCAAACGGCTTGTCGACCATGGGATTTGCGCTGCCCGGCGCGTTGGGTGTGAAGCTGGCGCGGCCCGATTCGAAGGTGCTCGCGGTCGTCGGGGACGGCGCGTTCCTGATGAACTCGCAGGAGATCGAGACCGCCGTTCGCGAGCGGATACCGCTGGTCGTGCTGATCTGGGAGGACGGCGGTTACGGCCTGATCGAGTGGAAGATGGACCTCGAACTCGGCGCCCACTACTACGTGAAGTTCGGCAACCCCGACGTGGTGAAGTACGCGGAAAGCTTTGGCGCCAAGGGATATCGGATCAATAGCGCCGAGGAATTGTTACCGACGCTGCAAACCGCTTTGGCGGATGACGGCGTCTCGGTGATTGCCTGCCCCGTCGACTATTCGGAGAACTTGCGGTTGACCGATCGGCTCGGCGAGCTCGACGAGACGCTCTGATTCACGGGCACATCCAGGCCAGGGGCGGGCAGACGCCCGTGTTCGGCGGCAACCGCAGGCCCGGCGGCTGTCCCTGGACAATGAGCGCGGGCAGGCCGGAGTCGGGGGCGAAGTAATAGGTGTGGCAAACGTTCATGTCCCAGTCCGGCATCCGCCGCATCTGGCCCACGTTCGGGCACCACATCTGGCTGCAGATGTGTGAGGTGTAGCAGCCCGGCGGTCCCTCGGGCGGGGCGCACTCCGGCGGCTGGTTACCGCCGTTGTTCGTCGAGCAAACCGCATGGGCGGCGCCGACACCGAGCATGAAGTCCGCCGTCCACAGCGCCCCGGACAGCGTGAGCACCGTTGCCAACCCCGCGATCGCTGGTCTCATGCTCGGCTCCTTCGGGTGCCGGTTGCAGCCACGATCCATGCTTGTGCCCGGCCGGCGGGCGGGGGGAGGGGCTTAAGTCCTCACATCGTCCCTGGGACGCACTCCCCGCGTGACGGAAGGCCCTATCGACCGGGTCGCCGGGCGCGGAGCCTTGAGACATGAGTCGGGTCCGGCAGGTTAGCCAGCGCTTGGGTGGTGTCGCTGTCGCGGCGGCTCTGTTCACGGTGGCGTCGGCGGGGAACGCGGGTGCCGTCTACCCCGGCGTTGCGGAGTGGTATTCGCAGGCTCAAGAGCACCTGGCCAATACGAAGAAGTTCATGCAGGCGGCGGTCGACGCCATCGAAGCCAACGACCTGAACGCCCTGCGCTCGGCATGTTCGGCGGTGCACGACGAACAGGTCGTCGGCCTCCAGGCCCATCTGCCCACGCCGGACCCCGCCCTGACGAGCGCGCTGCAGAACGAGATCAACGACTTTCACACCGCGATGCACCTGTGCATGACACTGGGGCCGAACACCAGCCCGGAGGATCTCGAGCGGACGGATGCCTTCGTGCACCAGGCAATCGAGGATCTGCGGGCGGTCAATGACATTCTGGTCGACGACCTCAGTTGAGGGCCTGTCGTCCAAATCTCTTGCGCCTCATCAATGCCCACAATATTTCGCTGCTGACCAAGGCCCCCGATTCTTCGCACCAAACGAATTCCAAAATTTTTGGCGCCGATTTTTTGAGTGTGCATCTGTGGCGGTTTTTGGGGCCGTTTTTGTCGGTGGGGGTGGCTAGTTTGGCGGTATGAGTTTTAGTGGTCATCCCGACGCCGAGGCGGTGTTCGATGACTTGGATTGCGTGTTGGCCCGCGCCCGCGCGCTGCCGGTGGACGCGATGACGGTGCAGCAGCAGCTGGCGATGCTGGAACGCTGCGAGCAGGTGCGCCGCCAGTTGCCGGCGCTGGAGCATCCGCTGATCAACA
This sequence comes from Mycobacterium scrofulaceum, assembly GCF_001667885.1. Taxonomy (GTDB): domain Bacteria; phylum Actinomycetota; class Actinomycetes; order Mycobacteriales; family Mycobacteriaceae; genus Mycobacterium; species Mycobacterium scrofulaceum_C. The sequence goes on from NZ_LZJW01000086.1 coordinate 15,919, forward strand.
ACCTGGCCCATCAAGCCACCCCCGAGGAGTTGGGCGGCACGCTGGCGCATGCGGTCGCCGAGGCGACGTTGATCAGCCGGGCCGAGGCGTCGCGGCGGGTCAAGGAGGCGGTGGATTTGGGCCCGCGGCATGGGCTGACCGGGGAACCGCTCGAGCCGATGCTGCCGGTCACCGCGGCCGCCCAGCGAGAGGGAAAGCTCGGTGCCGGGCAGGTGGCGGTGATCCGCCAGTTCTTCCACCGGCTGCCCGGCTGGGTCGATGCCGCCACCCGCGCCGCCGCCGAGGCCGACCTGGCCACCCACGGAACGCACTACCGGCCCGAACAATTGGCCGCGCTGGCCGCGCACATCGCCGACTGCCTGAACCCCGACGGCCGCTACACCGACGCCGAGCGCGCCCGGCGCCGCGGCCTGACCCTGAGCAAGCAAGGCCCCGACGGCATGTCCGAGCTACGCGGCCTGCTCACCCCCGAAGCCCGCGCCACCCTCGAGGCGGTGCTGGCCAAACTCGCCGCCCCGGGCATGTGCAACCCGGCCGACGACACCCCCTG
>NZ_LZJW01000087.1 GCF_001667885.1 Mycobacterium scrofulaceum
GGGCCGATGCCGCGGCGGCGGCGGCGGTCATGGGCAACCCACGGGTGATCCGGGGCTGGTCGAGGGCCACACGTGGTCAGATGCTAGCGAACTCGTGCTCACCGTGCGCGCCGACGAACGCCTCGTCACCCGCCGTCCATGCGGCGGCAACCCGTTCGTCGCTTCAGCGTTGGGCGGCGTCGCCGCGACCGGGGTCCGTTTGCTGCGCGACGCAGCGAAACCCGATGTGGGTGGTCGCGCTGTCCTGCGACTGGGGCGATCGGGCGGCCGGGCGATACCGGTGGCAGTACTCCGGCGCGCACAGGTGCGATCCGCCCTTCAGGGTCTGGCTGACACCGGGGTCCGCCGGCCCCGTCGGGGCGCAACAGGATTTGGGGGGTCCGCCGATCCGGTGGTGCGCGGAGAACTCCGTCGCGGTCCATTCCCAGACGTTGCCGATCATGTCGAGCAGGCCGAATCCGTTGGGCGGAAAGGTGCCGACGGGCGACGTGCCCACCCAGCCGAGGGCGCCGTCGTTGCGATACGGGAACCGGCCCTGCCAGGTGTTGGCCATTAGTCGACCGGAGGGGGTCGGCTCCTCCCCCCACGCGTACGTGTCGGCACTTCCGCCACGGGCCGCGTACTCCCACTCGGCCTCGGTCGGCAGCCGCCGGCCGGCCCAGCGCGCGTAGGCGGCGGCGTCGGGGTAGGCCACCTGCACCACCGGGTGATCGGGCCGGTCCGCGATGTCGCTGTCCGGGCCGAACGGATGCCGCCAATTCGCGCCCGGCACCCATTCCCACCATTGCCGCCAGTCCCGCAGGTCGACCGGGCCCGGCGTGGGGCGGAACACCATGGCACCGGGACACAGGTCGGCCGGGTTGGCGCCGGGGTACAGCGCCGGGTCGATCGGCTGCTCGGCCACGGTCACATACCCTGTGGCCGAGACGAATTCGGCGAACTGCTCGTTGGTCACGGGGTGCCGCTCCACCGCGAACGCCGCGACGGTCACCGTGTGGATGGGCGCCTCTTCGGGGTAGAAGCTGGTCGAGCCCATGCGAAACGATCCGCCGGGTAGGTCGACCAGCTCGGTGAGCACCCTTTCAGGGTACGAGCCTCAGTCGGACTGGCGGTACCACGTGAGCATGTACAGCCCCATCGCCCCGACCAGCGCGAGCAGCACCCAGATCACCAGCGCCTGGTCGATCCACGCCCCGGGCGGCGGCGACCCGGGAAGGAAGTTGCGGATGGGTATGACCGCGAACAGCATCGCGGCGAACCACGTCACGAACGGCGGCACGAATTTGCGCCTGCCCAACGCGATCTGGATGGCCACCGCGAACGCCAACGCGGGCAGCGCGAAGAGGACCAGGCAGATGCCGAGATCGAAGATCAGCGGACCCTTGGCCCGGTGCAGCGTGATGACCACGTTGTCCGGCCGGTCCGATTCCTGGCTGGCTTCGCCGACGCGCTGGACGCTCACGTCCCAGCCGTCCAACGCGCCCGCGACCTCGACCCGGGCCGGGATGTACTGCCGGGCGTCGCCCTGGCCGACGAGGACATCCGCCGAGAGGGTGTCGGTGCGGTAGGAGTCGAACGGCCAGTTGTTGGGGTCACCGTGCGCCTCGATCGTAGTGGCGACCTGCGCCGGCGACTTCCCCGCCGGGTATTGCAGGTCGCCCAGGTCGTTGGGCGGATCCATGCGGACGGCGGTGTCGGTCTTCAACACGTCCAGTCGTTTGTCGAACATCGAATCTTCGGGAATGACAAGCACTTTCACCGTCAGGCGATTGGCGATGGTGTCCAGCTTCTCGAGTCGGACCAGCACCACCGTGTCGCTGGTTGCGTTCAGGTCCGGCGGTTTCAGAGCCTCCCCGGACCTGGCCAGCAGGTGGAAGCCGAACAGCGATAACACGTAGAGCACCACGAAGCCCAGCAGGGCGCCGATGCCGACGATCAGGCGCCGCTTGGGCTTCCGCTCCGGCGCCGCGGACGGCGCCGTCGCCGTGGCGGCGGGGGGTGGGGTTGCTGGCGCGACGGGCTGTTGCTGGGGCGGAGACGCGTGACTGGCCATCATTCTCCTTGTTAGAGATTGATCGATGCACCGCCCTGAGGCGACACGAGAGAGATCGTAGCGAACTTTGCACTTCCCGGTGACAAATCCCAATTATCGAGTGGATCAGCCGATTTATCCGCTCGGCCGGGCACGGGACCTTCGCGCCAGCGAATCCACCTCCAAGTGCTTCACCGGCACCGGCAGCGGCCGTGGGCAGTCACGGGCCGGGGTGGCCCGTTCACCTGATGTTTGTTTGCTTGGCGGGCGGGATCGCGGTAAGTCTCGACGTGTGTCGAAACGGGGCAAGTCGCCCCAGTGCTCGCCGTCGCCGCCGGGCGTCAGATGCGTCGTCGCCCGTTCGGGCCCGATCCGGAGTCCCCAGGAGCCAACCAACGTGAAGCGCACCCCACCGGCGGCCGCCATCAGCCTGCTCGCTGCGGCGGCAGTGGCCGTCTCAGCATGCAGCGCCGACCCACACCCGACGTTGGCCTACGCCGCCGGCGCCAAGGTGGACTGCGGCGGCAAGCAAACCCTGACGGCCAGCGGCTCGACCGCACAGGCCAACGCGATGACAAAGTTCGTCGCGGCCTACGGCAAGGTGTGCGCCGGGCAGACCCTCAACTACACGGCCAACGGGTCGGGCGCCGGGATCAGCGACTTCCTCGCCGGCAAAACGGATTTCGGCGGGTCGGACACGCCCCTGTCCGGAAACCAGTACGCGGCGGCCAAACAACGCTGCGGTGGCGCCGACGCCTGGAACCTGCCCGTCGTGTTCGGCCCGCTGGCCATCACGTACAACCTGGGCTCGGTCGACTCGCTGGTGCTCGACGCGTCGACGATCGCCAAGATCTTCGACGGCACCATCACGCGCTGGGATGACCCGGCCCTCACGGCGCTCAACGCGTCCATGCCGGCCGAGGACATCCGCGTCATCTATCGCAGCGACGCGTCCGGGACCACCGACAACTTCCAGTCCTACCTGCAGGCGGCGTCCGGCGGGGCCTGGAACAAGGGCACCGGCAAGGCCTTCAACGGCGGCGTCGGCACCGGCGCGCAGGGCAACAACGGCACCGCGGCGCTGGTGAAATCCACCGAGGGCGCGATCAGCTACAACGAGCTGTCTTTCGCACTGCAGCAAGGGCTTTACGCCGCCGAGATCAAAACCCCGGCGAGCCGCAGGTCGTTGCGGCCGGTGCGCATCGGCACCGACACGGTCGGCAAGACCATCACCGGCGCCAAGATCATCGGCAGCGGCAACGACCTGGTGCTCGACATCTCGTCGTTCTACAACCCCGCCCAGCCCGACGTCTACCCGATCGTGCTGGCCACCTACGAGATCGTCTGCTCCAAATACCCCACCCTGGACGTGGCCAAGGCGGTCAAGGCGTTCCTCCAGGCGGCGATCGGGCCCGGGCAGGTCGAGCTGGCGAAGAGCGGCTACATCCCGCTGTCGCCCGACTTCCAGTCCCGGGTCTCGAGCGCCGTCGACGCGATCAGCTCCGTCGACGCGCCGAATTCCGAGTGATCCGAGCCTAAGTCGGCTTCTTCCGCTCGCGGGATCGCCACCAGGCGACGATGAACAGGGACATCGCGGTAACCAACCCGATCAGCACCCATAGCACGATGGCCTGGTCGATCCACGACCCCGGCGGTGGGGATCCGGGCAGGAAGTTGCGCAGCGGGACGACGGCGAACAGCAACGCCGCGAACCACGTTCCCAGCGGCGGCAAGAAGGTCGTCCGGCCCAACGCCATCGGGATCGCCACCCACAGCGCCAGCACCGGCAACGCGATCAGGACCAGGCAGATGCCGACGTCGAAAATCAGCGGGCCCTTGGACCTCTCCAACGTGATGATCACGTTGTCCTGGACGTCGGGGTTGGCGTCTTCGGGGTCGTGGACGCGCGTCACCGTGGCGTCCCAGCCGTCCAGCTTTCCGGTGACTTCCACACGGGCGGGCACCTTTTCGCGGTTCTGACCGGTGCCGGTGAACACGTCGGCCGCGATGACTTCCGTCTTGTACGAGTCGAATGGCCAGTTACCGGGATCGCCGTGGGCGACCAGCCCGGTGCTGACTTGCGCGGGCGCCTTCCCCACCGGGTACTGCAAGTCGCCCAGATCGTTCTCCGGATAGAGCCGCACCGCCGCGTCGGTGGTCAGCACACCGAAGTTCTTGTCGTACAGCGAATCCTTCGGGTAGACAAGCACGTTCACCGTCAGCCGGTTCGCGACGGTGTCCAGCTTCTCGAGGTGCACCTGCACGATGCTGTCCTCGGCCTCGAGCTTGCTGAAATCCACCGGCGGCAGGGCTGGCGCCGATTTGGCCAGCAGATGCACGGCGATCAGCGACAGCACATAGATGACGATGACGGCGACGACGATGCCGAAGGCGATCGCGATTTGCCGGCCCCTGGAGCCGGTCGGCGCTGGCGGTGCGGGCGGCGCCGGAGGCCCGGCGGTCATTGAGGCATCACGGGCCAGATGCTAGCAGGGCAAACGACAAGTTTCAGGGAATGATGACCGCGAATTGCTGCATCACGGTGGATTTGGCCGCGTCGAAGCCGGGCGCTTTGCCGGGCCCCTCCAGATGGACGACGACCAAATACGTCTGGGTGTTCGTCCAGACATGGGTGATCCGGTCGGCGATGTCGTTTGCACCGGCGCCGCCTCCGGTGCCGCTGAGCAGCTGGCTGCTGTAACCGCAGAACTGGGCGGCGGTGACGGTGACGTTGATTCCCGGCCTGGCCGTTCGCAAGTCGGTGGCGTAGCGCAGGAACGCCCCGCCGGGATCGAGGTCCGTGCGGGCGATGCTGACCCGCGCCGACATGCCGTCGGGGCCGGTCGCCGTCAATGCGACGTCACCGGTGCCCGGGGTCGTCGGCCAGCCGTCCGGCAGCGGGACCGTCAGCACCGGCGCCGCCGGATCCGCGACCGACGCCTTGGTCATCGACCCGGTGGCGGGCGGCGGTGGGAAACACACCAGCGCATTGGGCGGAATGTGGTCGGGCAGCGTGGTTTCGACGCCGGGCACCGGCGCGGCCGGGTCGGGCACCCGCGTCGTCGAGGTCGTGGCGACCGTCGACGATGAGCCCCCGCCCGTGGCCGTGCCGGCGGTGGTCTTCTCACAGCCCACCGCGAGAACCGCCAACGCCAACAGCGCCGCGACTTCAGTCGCGCGAAAAGGCAAGCGCAATCTCGGTTTCCACGTCGACGTAGGGGCGGCCGGACAGGTCGACGGTGACCTGCGCGACGATGCCCCCGGTGAACGAGAACGGGGCCTTGTAGCGGCTGCATACCGCTGAGCCGCCGTTGCGCCCGACGGTGATTCCCGCGCCCGCGAGCCCGAACGTTCCGGGATGGGTTTGCACATCGGCCAGCGTGCCGACCACCTCGTCGTCGATGAACAACGTGACATCGCCGAGCGGCGTGTGGCTGTTGGCTACGGTGCCGGTCCGCGAATAACTCGCGCCGAGCAGGTGTTTGCCCAGCGGCACCGCGCCCGACGAGGACACCACCTGCTGGCGCTCACCCAGGAAGTTGTAGACGTAGTGCAGCCGCCCGTCCTGGATGAACAGCACGTGCCCGCCGTGCGCGCCGCCCTGCTTGAACAGCACGCCCTCCGCGCCGGTGGTATCGATGGTGACCTCGGCGACCAGCGAGAACGACCGGCCCTGAATCTCGGCGGCGGCGCCGATGCCCACGTCCGCGCAGTCCGGATAGTAGACGTAGCTGGAGCGGTTGCCGCCGAGGTACGGGCGGGGCCGCGTCATCGTCTCGATGATGTTGAGGTCCGAGAGCGGCAGCCCGTTGTATTTGGCGGCCTCGGAGAACCACAGCGCCTTGAGTTCTTCCAATTTGTCCGGGTGCTCGGCGGCCAGGTCGTGGCACTGGCTGCGGTCGGCCTCGATGTGGAACAACTCCCAACGGTCGGCGTCGAAATGCGACCAGCCGGCCGGCGTCGCCGCGTGGACGGTGTTGGCGAACCAGCCACGATGCCAGATGCCACGGGTGCCGAGCATGGAGTAGAACTGGGTCTGCTTCCCGGTGTCGGCGGCCGGATCAGCAAGGGCCGCTTTGAAACTCACGCCGTCCAACGGCTTCTGCGCAATCCCCCTGACGGTTTCGGGCGGCGTCATGCCGAGCAGGTCGTAGACGGTCGGCGTGACGTCACAGACGTTGACGTAGTGATCGCGAATTTCCCCATGTGCCGCAACACCATTGGGCCAGGAGATGATGGCCGTGTCGGCAATGCCGCCCTCGTGCGAGGCGTACCGCTTGTACAGCTTGTACGGGGTGTTGAAGGCCATCGCCCAGCCGATGGGGTAATGGTTGTAGGTCTCGGGTCCGCCCAAGTGGTCGAACAGCTTCATGCTTTCTTCGACGGTGTCGATGTAGCCGTTGAAGAACTTGCCCTCGTTCACCGACCCGTTGGGACCGCCCTCGCCGCTGGCGCCGTTGTCGGAGATCACCACGATGATGGTGTTGTCGAGCTGACCGGATTCCTCCAAATAGTCCAGTATCCGGCCGATTTGGGCGTCGGTGTAGCTCAGGAAGCCGGCGAACACCTCCGCCATGCGGGCGAACAGCCTCTTCTCGTCGGGGTTCAGCGAGTCCCACGGCCGCACCGTGTCCTGCAGCGGCCACGGCTCCCCCTGCGGCCCGGTCACGTCCGCATACGGGTTGACCGGCGACAGCTCGGTGTCGGGCGGCACGATGCCCATCGACTTCTGGTTCTCCAGCACGATCTCGCGGTACCGTTCGTAGCCCATGTCGAAGCGGCCGGCGTAGCGGTCCGCCCACTCGGAGAAGACGTGGTGCGGCGCGTGCCCGGCGCCCGGACACACATAGCTGAACCACGGCTTGTCCGGCGCGATCACCTTGGCATCGCGGATGAACTCGATGGTCTTGTCGGCCAGGTCCTTCGAGAGGTGGTAGCCGTCCTCCGGTGTGCCCGGCGGGTTGACCGGATGGTTGTCGTAGACCAGGTCGGGATACCACTGGTCGGTCTCGCCGCCCATGAATCCGTAGAACCGCTCGAAGCCGCGCGAGGTCGGCCAATGCCGTTTCGTCGACGCCAGATTGGACTCCTCGAGCGGCGTCAGGTGCCACTTGCCGACGCAGTACGTGTTGTAGCCGCGCTCGGCGAGCACCTCGGAGAGCAACGCGGTGTCGAACGGGATGCGGCCGTTGGCGTTGGGGAACGCGTCGGTGAATTCTTCGATGGTGGCCATGCCGACCGTGGTGGCGTTGCGGCCGGTGAGCAGCGACGCGCGGGTCGGCGAGCACAGCGCGGTGGTGTGGAACTGCGACAGCCGGACGCCCCGCTCGGCGATGCGGGTCATCGCGGGCATCTCGACCAGGCCGCCGAAACAATCCCAGGTCGCGATGCCGGTGTCGTCCCAGACCAAGTACAGGATGTTGGGCGAGTTCTCGGGTGCCGTCGGCGCGGCGTACGGGCCCCAGTCCGGCTCGGAATCCCGGATATCCAGCTCGATCTTGCCCTCGAAGGTGCGGGAGTCAGGCGACATGCGCCGAGAGTAACGCGGCGGCGAAAATTCCGATCGCTTTTCGCCGACCGCCGCCCCCCGCAAAGCAAAACGCCCGGGACCACCGGGACCCGGGCGTTTCGATGTCGCTTCGCGGCTACTTGGCCTTCTCCAGGATTTCGACGAGCCGCCACCGTTTGGTGGCCGAGGTCGGGCGCGTCTCCATCAGCGAGACGCGGTCGCCGATGCCGGCGGTGCTGTTCTCGTCGTGCGCCTTCACCTTCTTGGTGGTACGGATGATCTTTCCGTACAGCGGGTGACGCACGCGGTCTTCGAGCTCGACGACGATGGTCTTCTGCATCTTGTCACTCACCACGTAACCGATGCGCACCTTGCGCCGGCCACGCACCTTGGGGTTGGCCGGAGTGTTCTTGGGGCCCTTCTCTTTCGAGCCGGCGTCCTTCGCGGCAGCCTTCGGCGCCGCCTTCTTCGCTTCTGCCATCACGATTCCTTACCGTCGGGCCCGGAAGCCAGGCCCAGTTCTCGTTCGCGCAACACCGTGTAGACGCGCGCGATCTCCTGACGCACCGTGCGCAGCCGGCGGTTGTTCGACAGCTGCCCGGTCGCCATCTGGAAGCGGAGGTTGAACAGCTCCTCCTTGGATTCGCGCAGACGCTCGGTCAGCTCCTCGTCGGTGAGCTCACGCAGTTCACCAGGCGAAATTCCCACTGCCATCAGAACTGATCCTCTCGAGTCACGATGCGTGCCTTGATCGGCAACTTGTGGATTGCACGGGTGAGGGCCGCCCGGGCCACCTGCTCGTTGGGGTAGCTCAGCTCGAACAGCACGCGGCCCGGCTTGACGTTGACCACCCACCATTCCGGGGAGCCCTTACCCGAACCCATGCGGGTCTCGGCGGGCTTCTTGGTCAGCGGACGGTCCGGGAAGACGTTGATCCACACCTTGCCACCACGCTTGATGTGGCGGTTGATGGCGATACGGGCGGACTCGATCTGCCGGTTGGTGACGTAGGCGTGCTCGAGCGCCTGAATGCCGTAGTCACCGAAGTTCACCGCCGTGCCGCCGCTGGCGATGCCGCGCTGGCGGGGGTGGTGCTGCTTACGGTGTTTAACCCTGCGGGGAATCAACATGATTCAGCTCTCCGTGCTCTGCGGTTCTTCGGCGGGCTGGGCCTCGGCCGCAGCGGCCTGCTCCTCGGCGCCCGCGGCGGCGCGGCCGGCCTCGGTGCTGGTCGCCGTGGTACCCGACGCACCGCTGCGCCGGGGACGGGTGCCGGACGGACGCTCGCGGCGCGGGCGGTCGGCGCCCGCCGGGGCGGCCGCGGCCAATTCCCGCTTCCCGCCGACGATGTCGCCCTTGTAGATCCACACCTTCACACCGATCCGGCCGAAGGTGGTCTTGGCCTCGTACAGGCCGTAGTCGATGTCGGCGCGCAGCGTGTGCAGCGGCACTCGGCCCTCGCGGTAGAACTCCGAGCGGCTCATCTCCGCGCCGCCGAGGCGGCCCGAGCACTGCACCCGGATGCCCTTGACGTTGGGCTGGCGCATCGCCGACTGGATGGCCTTACGCATGGCACGGCGGAACGCCACCCGGTTGCTCAGCTGCTCGGCGACGCCCTGCGCCACCAGCTGGGCCTGCGACTCGGGGTTGCGGACCTCGAGGATGTTGAGCTGAACCTGCTTGCCGGTCAGCTTCTCCAGGTCCGCGCGGATGCGGTCGGCCTCGGTGCCGCGGCGGCCGATCACGATGCCGGGGCGCGCGGTGTGGATGTCGACCCGCACCCGGTCGCGGGTGCGCTCGATCTCCACGTCGGCGATGCCGGCGCGCTCCAGACCGGTGGACAGCAGCCGCCGGATCGCGACGTCTTCCTTGACATAGTCCGCGTACTGCTTGTCGGCATACCAGCGGGACTTCCAGTCCGTGGTGATGCCCAGCCGGAAGCCGTGCGGGTTGATCTTCTGGCCCACTAGTCTGAGCCTCCCTTCGCCTCAGAAGTCTCAGACGTAGTTTTCTTCGCCGGAGCGGACTTCGCCGCGGCTTTCTTGGCGGGTGCCTTCTTCGCCGGCGCCTTCGACGCGGCCTTCTTGGCGGGCGCCTTCGCGGCGGCCTTGCTGGCCTCGGCGCGGCGGGCCCGCGTCGACTTCGCCGAGCGCTGGTCCTTGGCCGGCCGGCTCTCCACCACCACGGTGATGTGGCTGGTGCGCTTGCGGATCCGGAACGCCCGGCCCTGGGCGCGCGGGCGGATGCGCTTCGCGGTCGGGCCCTCGTCGGCGTAGACCGTGGCAACCACCAGGGTGGCCGGGTCCAGCCCGTTGTTGTTCTGCGCGTTGGCGGCGGCGCTGGCGATCACCTTGGCCACCGGCTCGCTGGCGGCCTGGGGCGCCCAGCGCAGGATGTCGAGCGCGTCGGACACCGACCGGCCGCGCACCAGGTCGATCACCCGGCGCGCCTTCGTCGGGGAGACCCGCACGAACCGCGCCTTGGCGACCGCCGACGGGAATTCAGTTGAGGTCATCGCCGTTTGGCCTTCCGGTCGTCCTTGATGTGTCCCTTGAAGGTGCGCGTCGGCGCGAACTCACCAAGCTTGTGACCGACCATCGCCTCCGTGACGAACACCGGGACGTGCTTGCGCCCGTCGTGGACGGCGAAGGTGTGGCCGATGAAGTCCGGGATGATCGTCGAACGCCGGGACCAGGTCTTGATGACCTGCTTGGTGTTCTTCTCGTTCTGCGCGTCCACCTTCTTGAGCAGGTGGTCGTCGACGAACGGGCCCTTCTTCAGGCTGCGTGGCATGGTTGGCTACTCCTCGAGTTCCTAGCGACCGTGCTTCTTGCCGGTGCGCCGGCGCCGGACGATGAGTTTGTTGCTGGCCTTGTTCGGGTGGCGGGTGCGGCCCTCGGGCTTGCCCCACGGGCTCACCGGGTGCCGGCCACCGGAGGTCTTACCCTCACCACCACCGTGCGGGTGGTCCACCGGGTTCATGACCACACCACGGACCGAGGGGCGCTTGCCCTTCCACCGCATCCGGCCGGCCTTGCCCCAGTTGATGTTCGCCTGCTCGGCGTTGCCCACCTCGCCGACCGTGGCGCGGCAGCGCACGTCGACGCGGCGGATCTCACCGCTGGGCATACGCAGCGACGCGTAGGTGCCCTCCTTGCCGAGCAACTGGATGCTCGAGCCGGCGGACCGCGCCAGCTTGGCGCCACCGCCCGGCCGCAGCTCCACGGCGTGGATCACGGTACCGGCCGGGATGTTGCGCAGCGGCAGGTTGTTGCCCGGCTTGATGTCGGCGTTCGCGCCCGACTCGACCACGTCACCCTGCGAAAGGCCTTGCGGCGCGATGATGTAACGCTTCTCGCCGTCCAGGTAGTGCAGCAGCGCGATGTTGGCGGTGCGGTTGGGGTCGTACTCGATGTGCGCGACCTTCGCGTTGACCCCGTCCTTGTCGTTGCGACGGAAGTCGATCACGCGGTAGGCGCGCTTGTGGCCGCCGCCCTTGTGACGGGTGGTGATGCGGCCGTGCGCGTTACGGCCACCGTGGCCATGCAGCGGGCGCACCAACGACTTCTCCGGCTCCGCCCGGGTGACCTCGGCGAAGTCGGACACGCTGGAGCCACGGCGGCCCGGGCTCGTCGGCTTGTACTTACGAATTGCCATGTCTAATCAGGTCTTCCTCTAACTAGGCCGGGGCCCCGAACAGGTCGATCGGCTTACTGCCCGGCGCCAGCGTGACGATGGCCCGCTTGGTGCCCTTGCGCTTGCCGTATCCGGTCCTGGTGCGCTTACGCTTGCCCTGCCGGTTCGCGGTGTTCACCGACGCGACCTTGACGGAGAAGATCTTCTCGATGGCGATCTTGATCTGCGTCTTGTTCGAATCGGGGTGCACCACAAAGGTGTACACGTTCTCATCCAGCAGCCCGTAGGACTTCTCGGAGATGACCGGGGCCAGGATGATGTCGCGGGGGTCGGTGATGGTCGCCATCTACGCCGAAACCTCCTCGGTGCTAGCCGTGTTGCCGCCGATGTAGGCGTTGAGGGCCTCGACGCTGAAGACCACGTCGTCGGAGCGCAGCACGTCATACGTGTTGAGCTGATCCGGCGTCAGGATGTGGACGCCGGGCAGGTTGCGCACGCTCTTGGCGCCGGCCTCGTCGCTGCGGCCGATCACGATCAGCACCTTCTTGCGATCGGTCAGCGTGCCCAGGAACGCCTTGGCGCTCTTGGTCGACGGCGTCTGGCCGGTTACCAGCTCGGTGACCGCGTGGATCCGGCCGTTGCGGGCCCGGTCGGACAACGCGCCGCGCAACGCCGCGACGATCATCTTCTTCGGGGTCCGCTGGGAGTAGTCGCGCGGCTTGGGGCCGTGCACGACGCCACCGCCGGTGAACTGCGGGGCCCGGGTCGAACCCTGACGGGCGCGGCCGGTTCCCTTCTGCCGGTACGGCTTCCGCCCACCGCCGCTGACCTCGCCGCGGGTCTTCGTCGAGTGCGTACCCTGGCGCGCCGCCGCCCGCTGCGCGGTCACCACCTGGTGCATCAGCGCGATATTGGCCGGGGCGTCGAACAATTCGGCCGGCAACTCGACGGAGCCCTCGACCTTGCCGTCGGGCGTCTTGACGTCGATCTTCAGGATCTTCGAGCCACTCGAGTCAGCCATTACTTCTCACCTCGTTTGATCGCGCTGCGGACCACCACGAGCCCACCGGTGCGGCCGGGGACCGCGCCCTTGATCAACAGCACGCCGTTCTCGGCATCGACCTTGTGCACCACCAGGTTTTGCACCGTGACCCGGTCGTTGCCCATCCGGCCCGCCATCCGGGTGCCCTTGAACACCCGAGCGGGGGTGGCGCAGCCACCGATGGAACCCGGCCGGCGGTGGACGGCCTGCGCACCGTGGCTGGCGCCCTGGCCGCGGAAGCCGTGGCGCTTCATGGTGCCGGCGAAGCCCTTCCCCTTGGAGGTGCCGGTCACGTCGACGTAGGCGCCGTCGGCGAAGATCTCCGCCGTCAGCTCCTGGCCGACCTCGTATTCGCTTGCGGCGGCCTCGTCATCGAGCCGCAACTCGGCGAGGTGCCGGCGCGGGTTGACGCCCGCGGCGCTGTACTGCCCGGTCACCGGCTTGTTCACCTTGCGCGGGCTGATCTCCCCGTACGCCAGCTGCACGGCGCTGTAACCGTCGCGCTCGGGTGTGCGGATCCGGGTGACCACATTGGGCCCTGCTTTGACCACCGTCACCGGGACGACCCGGTTGTTCTCGTCGAACACCTGCGTCATGCCCAGCTTGGTACCCAGAATGCCTTTTCTTGCCATGAGCTCTGGATCTCCTACTGGATGTTGACGTCGACACTGGCCGGAAGGTCGATGCGCATCAGCGCGTCGACGGTCTTCGGCGTCGGGTCGAGGATGTCGATCAGCCGCTTGTGAGTACGCATCTCGAAGTGCTCCCGCGAGTCCTTGTACTTATGCGGAGAGCGGATGACGCAATACACGTTCTTCTCAGTCGGCAGCGGCACCGGACCTACGACACTGGCACCCGTGCGGACGACGGTCTCGACGATTTTGCGCGCCGATGCGTCGATGGCCTCATGGTCGTAGGCCTTGAGCCTGATGCGGATCTTCTGTCCCGCCACGCTTCTCCTACCCTCACTCCACTTACAAAAATCCGTGTCCGGACCTGGTGCTCCCAGCGCGCTGATCAACCTGTGGCCGATCGAGCGTCGCGCCGGATACTGCGCCGCTGTTTACCTGTCGTGGTCCACCGGCCCCCGCGGTCGGGTGTGTCACCCTCACGCAGCCTGGACCGCGGCGAAATTGTCGCGCTCCAAGGATGGGACCGGACGCGCCCGTTGTGGGCGCTGGTCGTATGCCCGACCAGGCGCGAACCTGGCCCAAGGCAACCTGAACAGTATGCCCTAGATCATGGGATTGGCCAAATCCCGGGCGGAGGCCGCCGACCTGGTTCTTTCGGCGTCTCAGGGCACCCGGGTGGCCTCAGGCACCGGCCGGTTCGACGCTCGCCGCGGCCGCCCGGCTGTGTGTGCGCTGAACATAGAGGAAACCGTCGACCGAGGCGAGCGCGCACTCGCGGTAATCGAAGTCGGGAAGCGTGGACAGGCGGCCCAGCACGATGGGCCCGATCAGCATCGCGATGGCCCGCGACCGGTCCACCTCGCCCAGCTCGGCGGCCTCGGGGCTGTCGAAGATGGCGTCGAACGGCGCGGCGTACTGCTGGGCGATGCGCTCACGCAGCGTCGTGATCGCCGTGCTCTTCACGGCGGAGTCGCGGGGTTCGGGCATCTCGTCCAGGTCCCGACCCAGCGCCAGCCACGACATGGCGGTCATGAGCACCGGCGCCTGAGCCACCGACTCGGCCTGGGCCAGGACCACCGCCACCAGGCGATCCCGCAGCGAACCCTCGGCGGGCGGAGTCGGGGACGCCGGGATGAGGGTGTTGAAAGCCGCTGCGAGCAGATCGTTTCCGCTGGGGAAGTGGCGATACAGCGTGGCCCTCGCCACGTTGGCGGTACGGGTGACCGCGTCGACGGTCACCGCGCTGGGGCCCCCGGATCGCAGCAGCGTGGTGGCGGCCTCGAGCAAACGAGCCCGCGAGCGCGCTGGACGGGGATCGGTCGTGCCGCCGGTAATTGTGACCCACCTCCCTGTTTGGGAACGAGACTATCGGTCTACCTACAAGACCAGTAGTCTCGAAACTTCCCAACGCCACCGTGAGGAGGCGCATCATGGTCGAAACCCTGGCCCGGCCCGACCAGCGTACTGATCGAGTCAGCATCGGCGGTAGCCCCCGAGCGCGGAACTGGACGCTGACCGTCGCGTGCATGGGCGTCGCGCTCGTCGTCGCGTCGATGACGGCGTTGAATACCGCGCTGGGGGACCTGGCGGTGGCCACCTCCGCCACCCAGTCTCAGCTCAACTGGGTCGTCGACGGCTACACCGTGGCCCTGGCGTGCCTGCTGTTGCCCGCGGGCGCGATCGGTGACCGCTACGGCAGGCGGGGCGCGCTGTTGATCGGGCTGGTGGTGTTCTCGGTCGGCTCGATGGCACCCGCGATGCTGCACAGCCCGGCGGAGATCATCGCCGGGCGGGCGCTGGCCGGGATCGGTGCCGCCTTCGTGATGCCGGCGACGCTGTCACTGCTGACCGTCGCCTACCCGAAGGACGACCGCACCAAGGCGGTCGGGATCTGGGCCGGCACCGCCGGATCCGGCGGCGTGCTCGGCATGATCGGTTCGGGCCTGCTGCTGCGGTTCTGGGATTGGCACGCGATCTTCTGGTCCCTGGGTGCCGCCGGGCTGGTGATCTTCGCGCTGGCGTGCACCGTCTCCTCGTCGCGGGACAGCGGCGCGCCGCGGATCGATTCGCTGGGCGCGGTCCTCATCGGCGCCGCCGTGGCGATCGCCGTGGCCGCGATCCTGGAGGCGCCGACCCGCGGCTGGAGCGACCCGCTGGTCTGGGGCGGCCTCGCGGCGGGCGCGGCGCTCGCCGCGGCGTTCGGCGTCGCCGAGCTACGGCTCGCCGGGCACGGACGCCAACCGCTGCTGGACGTCCGGCTGTTCGCCGACCCCAATTTCGCCACCGGCGTCGCCGCGATCGTCATCCTGTTCGGCGCGACGTTCGGGTTCTTCTACATCGGCATGCAATACGTGCAGCAGATCATGGGCTACTCGGCCTTGGCGACGGCGATCTCCTTCGGCCCGTTCATGGTGCCGCTGGGCATTTTCTCGGCGCTGTCGTTCTGGTACGTGCCCAAACTCGGCCTGCGGCTTGTGCTGTTCATCGGCACGCTGCTGATGGCGGTCGGCTTCGCCTGCATGTACCGGCTGGATCTGCACTCCTCCTATCTGGAATTCGCCTGGCCGACACTGATATTGGCCACCGGCATCGGAATCTGCACGGCACCGACGACGTCGGCGATCATGGGCGCGGTGTCCGACGAGAAGCAGGGCGTCGCCTCCGCGGTGAACGACACCTCCCGGGAGATGGGCGGCGCGCTGGGCATCGCGGTGGCCGGTTCCATTCTGGCCGGCCGCTATTCGCACGAGCTCGCGCCGAAGTTGGCGGATTTCCCCGAGTCGGTCCGCGGCCCCGCCACCGATTCGCTGGCCAAGGCCGTCGAGGTCGCCGGCCGGCTGGGGCCCCAGGGTCACCAGCTCGCCGAGGCCAGCAAGACCGCGTTCCTGGCCGCCTTGCACGCGTCGACGATCACGATGGCCGTGATCGTCGCCGTCGCCGCGATGCTGGTCGGGATTTGGGCCCCCGGCCGCGACGGCCGGCAGCTGCGGCCGGTCCGCGGCCTGCTCGCCCGACGTCGCCGCTGACCCGCTCGGAGCGAATCCAATGCCGTTGTCCGACATCGGGTTCAACCGACTCACCGCCGCCGGGAGTGCTTGAAACCGGCCGCCGATTCTGGTATCACCGGATGTACATCGACAGATACAGGTCATCTCTGAAGTAAGCGCGAGGTGGATGTGGTGTTGATTGGTGATACGACCGTGGTCGAGCCGGGTTGCCCGGCGCTGAGCGAGGCGGCGGCGATCGTGGAGGCCGAATGGATACGCCTGCGGCGAGCGAGCGAGCCGGCCCGGCACCCCACCTGCGAATTGCCCTCGGCGCGGCGGTGCCGTCGCCGAGCGGTAACCACCGTGTCCACCGATCCGACGGGCACCGCGCTCTCGACGCGCGCCCGCGGACGCCGAACTCGCTGGCCGGTCTCCCTGGTGTGGGCGCGGGAGCGTTCCCCTCCGCGGCGGGCGTGATGCCAAGCCGCTGAACTCTTTTCAGGCGAGGAGAAAGGAGGTCGAACAAGCGAGGTGGCGGTCGTGCAGTCCACGAATATTGCGACGCATCGTTCGCGCGACGCATACCCGCGCGCGCACAGCCACTTGTCGTGGCCATCTACGTGGACCGCATGAACATCAACCGCTCAGGGGGCGGGCCCCATGCCCTCACCGCCGGGCCCGCCCCCACCTCAATCAACGAATTCCGCGGCCCGGTGCCCGATCATCACGATGGTGGCGTGCGGCCCGCGGCTGGTGATGGTGGGCAGGATCGAGCCGTCGATCACCCACAGGTTGTCGATGCCGTGCACGCGGCAGCGCGGGTCGACGACGGCCCTCGGGTCGGTGTCGGGGCCCATCGGCGTTGTGCCGCAAAGGTGTTGCGACGTGGACCACACCGGGGCGCCGATATCGGTTGCCCCACCGATCAA
Source organism: Mycobacterium scrofulaceum (assembly GCF_001667885.1). Lineage (GTDB taxonomy): Bacteria > Actinomycetota > Actinomycetes > Mycobacteriales > Mycobacteriaceae > Mycobacterium > Mycobacterium scrofulaceum_C. The sequence goes on from NZ_LZJW01000087.1 coordinate 16,768, forward strand.
TTCGCGGGCCATCTCCGCCCCGAGGCGCAGTGCCGAGACATCGTCGGGCTCGCTGTCATACCGATGCTCGATGCGGGGCGCCGCGTCGGGATCCGCCGACGCCAGCGTGATGCGTCCGCGCGCCCGCGGCTGCATCAGCGCCACGCCGATGTGCGGCCAGTCGGCGTGGCCGGCGGTGCCGTCGCCGGTCATGGCGACGAATCCGCCCGTGTAGGGCCTGATCTCGAGGCCATCGGCGGTGCTGAGGACGACCTCGAGCACCGGCCGGCCGGGGGCCACCGCCCAATCGGTGGACAACACCCATTCGGGGTGATCGCTGAACGATGCGCCAACCGGCAGGGGGGCCACCACGGGCACGCCGACGGCCTGCAACGCGTCCCTCGGCCCGATGCCCGAGAGCATGAGCAGCTGCGCCGTTTGGATGGCGCCGGCGCACAACACGATCCGGTCGGCGGTGACGGTCACCGGGCCGTGCGGGCCGATCGCGTCGACACCGACGGCCGCCGTCCCGGCGAATCGCAGCCGCTGCGCGCGCGTCCGCGCGTGCAGCGTCAGGTTCGGCCGGCTCAGGGCCGGAAGCAGAAAGCTGGCGCCCGATCCGGTACGCACACCGTCGACGATGTTGAGCGGCACGGCGCCCATTCCCGAAACCGGTTCGGGCCCAATGTCGTTCAAATCCTCGATCCAGGCGAACCCGGCGCGTCGCGCGGCGGCGATGAAACGCTCTGTGGTCCCGGTCATTTCATGGGTGCGCCGAACCCGAATGGGGCCGCTGTCGCCGTGGGCGGGGCCGCCGAAATCCAAGTCGGTCTCGATGGCGCGGAAACTGGCGAGGACATCGGCGAAGGCCCAGCCGGGCAGCCCCAGTCGATCGAAGTCGCGGGGCAGCCCGCGGCAGAAGTAGCCGCCGTTGACCGCGCCCGAGCCGCCGACCGTGGCCCCGCGCACGATCGGGTGGCGGCGCACGGGCCGGTCGGTGAGGTCGGTCTGGTAGCGGCGCACCAGTGGGCTGCCCACCCCGATCGGCAGTTGCAATCCGTTGGCCGTCTGGGCGAGCAATCCGGGGTCATCGAGGGCCGGCCCGGCCTCCAGCACGGTCACCGAGCGGCGGGGCTCGACGGAAAGACGTTCGGCAACAACCGATCCAGCGCTGCCGGCACCGACGATCAGCACGTCGCTGTGCGGGATCAAGGTGGCGGCTAGCTCCGAATCTGCGGTTTCAGCGCGCGCAGGTTGCGCTCCCGCAGCACACCCCACCACAGTCCGAGCCCGTATGCCAGGTCGTCGACACGCTTGAGCAACAGGTAGGTCAGCAGGCCGATCGGTTCGGCGTCGTCGCCGACGGCGTCGCGGCGGCGCAGCCAGTCCACCACGCCGTCCATGACGGCCGCGACCAGCACGACATTTCTGAAATGTCGCGACACCATGGCGGCCAGCAGCGCGAGCGGCCAGTAGTGGCGGCACAGGGCGGACGCCAGCTGCAGCGCCGCGGACCACAGCCCCCGGCCCGCGATCAGCACCACGTCGGTGATCGACGTCTCGGCGCCCCGCATCGCCCTGGCGATCCGGCGACCGGTCAGGACGGCGACGACGACGGACGCCAGCTGCGACAGGCTGGTCCCGAACGCCATCAGGATCCACGTCATCAACGCCCAGCCGGAGATCACCACCGGCGCCGTCTTGTCCGGGTGACGGACGGACAGCGGGGCCGCCGAGCCGCCGTAGAAGGCCTTGCGCGCAAGCCAATCCCGCAGTTCGGTGCGGTGGTCGTGGGCGACCAGCGCGATGGGCTCGTAACGCAGCCGGGCGCCCGCCTCGATGAGCCGCCAGCACAGGTCGACGTCCTCGCCGGATTGCAGGGTCTCGTCGAACCCGCCGACCCCACGCAGGGCCGCGCAGCGACAGATGATCGCCGCGCTGGGCACGTAGGACACCGTGCTGTGGGGCAGCACCGGCGCTTCCCGCTCGCCGAGATCGAGCGAGGAGTGCACCGCCTCGTACCGCGCCACCACGTTCTCGCTGTGCGACAAACCGACGATGCGCGGCGCGACCAGGGCGACGGTGGGGTCGCAGAAATGTCCGAGCAGCGCCTCCAGCCACCCACGGCGCGGCGCGACGTCGGAATCCAGGAAGGCGACGTAGTCGGTGGTGCAGGCGGCCAGCCCGGTGTTGCGGGCGGCAGCCGGGCCCCTGCTGCGCGCGTGCCGCAGCACCTCGACGTCGCAGTGCGCGCCGACGAAGTCGGCCGGCTCGATCGGCGGGAAGGAACCGTCGTCCACCACGATGACCCGCAGGCCGCGCAGCGAGCTCACCAGGCGGCGCACGCCGGAAAGGTTGTCCCGCACCGGGATTACGACCGTCACGTCGTGGTGCGAAGGGCCGCCAGCGGGCCGCGGATGCGCCACCGTGGCGTCCAGCAGGGTGCGGGCCAGCTGGGCGCTCACGTCGTCGCGCACCTTCAGCCGGCCGTCGCACAGCATGTCCTGTGCGGCGGGCGCCAGCTTCAGCAGCCGGGTCGGCGAACCACCGAGCAGCGCCGAGCCGTCGCCGAGCACCCGGACGCGGCGGTCGACCTGGACGGCGAAGCCGTCGGGCAGCCGGGGTGCGCTCATGTCAGCATTCCGTCGCGCCCGGGCGACCAGCGGGCCACTCGACGGACACAGCCGTCCACCATCTCGTCGAGGATGCGCTTGCCCTCGGCGGCGGTCGCGGTGGTCGGGTCCCCCAGCACGCCGACCGGGCTGACCGCGGCGACTCCCCCGCGGCGCATCGACGGCAGCAATTCGGGCAGTGGCGCCCGGTTGCCGGCCAGCCACCGGTCGGTCAGCACGTCCTCGGGCGAGATGTACAGCACCAGCGAGGTTTCGGTGTGCCCGGCGTGGGCGTCGGCTCCGCCGGCCAGGCATGGGCACCAGCCGGCGTCGCGGCCCTCGGCCCGCAGCCGGGTCACGGCGGCGATCAGCGCGGCGGTGTTGCCGCCGTGACCGTTGACGAAGGCCAGGCGCCCGGCCCAGCCCGCGGCCGACCGGCCGTACTCCACCAGCAGCGCGGTCAGGGCTTCGGTACCGATGGAGATCGTTCCGGCGAAGCTCTGGTGCTCGCCGCTGGCGCCGTAGGCGACGGCCGGTGCCACCCACCAGTCGCCCGGCAAGCCGGCGCGGGCGCCGCGCGCGACCGCGGTGGCGATGCGGGTGTCGGTGTCCAACGGCAGGTGCGGACCGTGCTGTTCGGTGGACCCGAGCGGGATCAATATCGACGGCGAAGTGCCCGATAGCTGGCTCGAGGTAGCCACCGCTAATTCGCCGAGTACGGGCACTCGGTGATGGTAGGACGAATTCACCTGGCGTGCACCAATTGTTGTCTGGTGAAAACTATTTTTTTCTGGGTGGTTCATCGGGCATTCGATATTTGTGCTCGTCCGTCACGGGCACCACGCTTGTACCACGGTTTGCGGGCCGTCAATCATTCCGGACAAATCTGCCCGGAATATCGGTATTAGCTGCTCAGCCGTCCCCGGCGGGCGGCACACCGAGCGCCCGGGTGAAGCCGGGCGGCACCAGGATGTCATCCGGGCCGAGGTCGTGAACGCCGCCGTGGCCAAGCCCCATCAGCGCCGAGTCGATGCCGCCGCGCAGGATGTCGAGGACGTTCTCCACGCCGGCTTGGCCGGCGGCCGCGAGGCCCCACAGGTAGGCCCGGCCGATCATCACCGCGCGCGCGCCCAGCGCCACCGCCTTGACGACGTCGCTTCCGCGGCGGATGCCGCCGTCGAGCAGCACCTCAACCTGATCGCCGACCGCGGCGGCCACCGCGGGCAGAGCCCGGATCGACGCCGGCGTGCCGTCCAGGTTGTTGCCGCCGTGGTTGGACACCGAGATCGCCGAAACCCCCGCGTCCACAGCCCTTTTCGCGTCGTCGACGCGCATCACGCCCTTCAGCATGAACGGGCCACCCCACAGTTCGCGCAGCCAGGCGATGTCCTCCCACGTCGGGGGCGGCGTGCCCATCCACTCCCCGTAGGCCGCGAAGAACGGCGGGCCGGGCTCGCCGCGGCGACCCTGGTTGGGCACCCGCAGCTCGGGCGGGTGCAGGGTTTTGCCGAACTTCCAGAGCCACCGCGGACGCGTGATCGCCTCCGGCGACAGCCGCAGGATGGTCCGCAGGTTCATCTCCTCGGGGATCTGGGGGCTGCCCCAGTCGCGGCCGTGGGAGAACGTCCAGTCGGTGGTGACGATCAGACCGACCGCGCCGGCCTGGCGGGCCCGTTCCACCCGCTCGGCGATCGCGTCCCGGCCACCGAGCCAGTACACCTGAAAGAACACCTTCGGGTTGGCGGCGATGACCTCCTCGATCGGTTTGCTCGCGAACGAAGACAGTCCCATCGCCGTTCCGCGCGCCGCGGCGGCCCGCGCGACGGCCACTTCCCCGTCGGGGTCGACCGCCTGGACACCGGTGGGCGAAATGATCACCGGCAGTGAAATATCTTGACCCATAACGGTGGTCGACAGGTCACGCTTTTCCTGGGCGCCGACGACGTGGGGCGCGAAACCGAGTTCGCTGAACGCCGCGACATTGTCGCCGACCGTGACCCCTTTTTCGCTCGCGGAAATCAGGGACGAATAGACGGATTTGGGCAGTCGCCGTTTGGCGCGTTCCTGCGCGATGGCGACGGTCTCGAACCATTGTCCGGCCATGGTCTACACGGGGCTTTCGTTGCACAGGCGCGCGGGGGGCCGCGACAGTTTCAGGAGCACGGGGCCGCCGGATTTCCGGGAGTGGTCGGCGCGGGGCCGCGGCGTCTCGCGCCGGCGGGCAAGTGCCGCCTCGCTGTGGCCCTGCACGCACTCGGGGTCCGGCCCATCCATCGGCAGGCCGGTGAAGAACTTCGCCGCCATGCAGCCGCCCCGGCAGGCGTCGTAGTGCCCGCAGCTGCCGCAGGCGCCGGCCGACTGCGGCTCGCGCAGCTCCCGAAACAGCGGGGCGTTCTTCCAGACATTGTCAAACCCGTTGTCGGTCAACACGTTCCCGGCCAGGAAGCGGTCGTGGATGGCGAACGGGCAGGCGTACACGTCGCCCACCGGGTCGATCAGGCACACCACGCGGCCGGCGCCGCACATGTTCAGGCCGGCCAGCGCCCCGGAGGAGCCCAGCGGCGCCAGGTGGAAGAAGGAGTCGCCGGTGAGCACCCGCTCACCCTTGGCCACCAGCCACTCATACAGCTGGACCTGCTGGGCGGCGGTGGGGTGCAGATCCTCCCAGACATCCGCGCCGCGTCCCGAGGGCCGCAGCCGGGTGATCCGCAGGGTGGCGCCGTAACGGCTTGCCAGAGCGGCGAATTCGTCGAGCTGGTCGACGTTGTGCCGGGTCACCACGACGGAGATCTTCGCGTCGGAGAAACCGGCGGCCGCCAGGTTCTCCAGCGCGCGCACCGCCATGGCGAAGGATCCCGGACCGCGGACCGCGTCGTTGACCTCCGCGGTGGCGCCGTCGAGCGAGATCTGCACGTCGACGTAGTCGCTGGCGGCCAGCCGGGCGGCGACCTCTTCGGTGATGCGGACGCCGTTGGTGGAGAACTTCACCCCGACGTGGTGCGCCGTGGCGTAGTCGACCAGCTCCCAGAAGTCGGGCCGGACGGTGGGTTCCCCGCCGCCGATGTTGACGTAGAACACCTGCATGCGTTCCAGCTCGTCGATGATGTCCATGCACTGACGGGTGGAAAGCTCTCGCGGATCGCGTTTGCCCGAGGACGAAAGACAGTGCACGCACGCCAGGTTGCACGCATACGTCAGCTCCCACGTCAGGCAGATGGGCGCGTCCAGGCCGCTCTCGAACTGCTCGATGAGCCGGGGCACGGTGGCTGTCATGGGGCCTCCTGGGGTACCAACATCTTCGAATCGGCCAACACGCCCAGCGCGTGCAGATAGGGCGCCTCCCCCGCGTCGTCCACGCCCGCCGCACGGCAGGCGGAATGGACGTCGGCATGGTCGGCCAGCGACCGCACCACCGTGAGGATGGTGCGGTTCTTCAGGAAGGACAGCTTGCGGGTGCCGAAGTGGTAGAGCAGCGCCCCGAAGGGTTCGGGGCGAACCGCCACCTGCGGGTGCAACCGCCAGCCGCGGTCGGGGTCGAACACGGAGGTCAGTACACCCCGCACATGCCGTCGATGGACACCTCTTCGACCAGGGTCTCGGTGACGAGTTGGGTCTCGGTCTCGGTTTCGTGGTCCACGGGTCATTGCCTTTCGTCGGTTCTTGACAACGATGGGGATCGAGTCACAAGCTTCGTCAGAATATGGCATCGAGTGCCGAAATGGAAGGGCGGGTGTCATGGTGCCGCAGCCGCGGGTGGGCCGTCGCCGCTCGACCACGCCGCACCACATCACCGACGTCGCCATCGAGCTGTTCAGCGCCCGCGGGTTCGCCGACGTCAGCGTCGACGACGTCGCCCAGGCCGCGGGCATCTCCCGGCGAACGCTGTTCCGCTACTACGCCTCCAAGAACGCCATCCCGTGGGGTGACTTCGACACCCACCTCGCGCGCCTGCGCGACCTGCTCGACGACGTCGATCCGCGTGTGCCGCTGGGCCGGGCGCTGCGCGACGCGCTGTTGGCGTTCAACACCTTTGACGAGTCCGAGACCGCGCGACACCGCCAGCGCATGCGCGTCATCCTGCAAACCGCCGAGCTGCAGGCCTATTCGATGACGATGTACGCGGGCTGGCGCGAGGTGATCGCCGGCTTCGTGGCCCGCCGGTCGGACCGCAAGACGACGGACCTGCTGCCCCAGACGGCCGCCTGGACGATGCTCGGGGTCGCGCTGGCCGCCTACGAGCACTGGCTCGGCGACGAGTCCGTGCCGCTGCCGACCGCGCTGGGCAACGCGTTCGACGTCGTCGGCGCCGGGCTGGACAGGCTGGATCGGTGACCGCCGACCACCTGCTGCACACGTTGCGCGCGCAGGGGCGGTTCTGCGCCCGCTCCGGGTCCCCCATGTACGGCGAGCTTTTCGAGCTGGTGGCCCGCGACGTCGAGTCCGGGGGCGTCTTCGCAACGATCCTGTCCGGGCACGAGGAGGACCCCGCGCGGCTTGCGGTGCCGCTGCGTCTGCTCGGCGGGTTGCACCGGTTGGTGCTCGACGGCCGGGCACCGCTGCTGCGCCGGTGGTACCCCAGCACCGGGGGCAGCTGGGACGCCGAGGCCGCCTGGCCGGAGATCGAGGGCGTCGCGGCCGAACACGCCGACGCGCTGCGCGCGGCCCTGCGGCAACCGCCGCAGACCAACGAGGTCGGCCGATCCGCCGCGCTGATCGGTGGGTTGCTGCGCGCCAACGACGAATCGGGTTTGCCGATAAGGCTTTTCGAGATCGGCTCGAGCGCGGGACTCAATCTGCGCGCCGACCATTACCGCTACCGGTTCACCGACGGCCAGTGGGGCCCCGGCGATTCGCCCGTGACCATCGAGGACGCGTGGCGCGGCACGCTGCCGCCCCACGGCGGGGTGCGGATCGTCGAGCGGCACGGGTTCGACATCGCACCCATCGATGTCACCGCGGCCGACGGGGAACTCACCGTGTTGAGCTACGTCTGGCCCGACCAGACGGCCCGGCTCGAGCGGTTGCGGGGCGCCGTCGAGGTCGCCCGCCGGGTGCCGGCGCGGCTGCAGCGCCTGTCGGCGGCCGACGCAGTCGCCGGGCTGACGCTCGCCGAGGGCGCGCTGACGGTGCTGTGGCACTCGATCACGTGGCAGTACCTGACCCACGAGGAGCGGGACGCGGTCCGCGCCAGGGTCCGCGCGCTGGGCGAGCAGGCCGACGAACGGTCACCGTTCGTCCACCTCACGCTGGAGCCGGCCCGCGACGCGCCCGACGCGCCGATCCGCTTCCTGGTGCGGGCGCGTCGCTGGCCGGGCGGCGAACTGGAAATTCTCGGCGAATGCCACCCGCACGGCCCGCCGGTGCAGTGGCGTTAGGGCTCAGCCCAGCACGTCCGAAATGGGTGCGCCGTTGGCGATCTTCGCGCGCACCTTCATGACCTTGCCGGGCATCCCGCCGCCGACCACGCCCACCAGCACCCCGTCGCGCTCGTAGTAGGCCAGGAACTTGCGGCCGTCGTCCTCGACGAGGTGCACGGTGTCGGTGGCCTCCGGCTCGCCGAGGCACTGGATCTTGACGTCGTACTGGTCGCTCCAGAAGTAGGGCACGACGACGGCCGCCGACGACACATCCTGCCCCAGCATCGCGGGCACCACGACGCGGGTCTGGTCGGCGACGTTGCTCCAATGTTCTACGCGCGCTTGATGTCCCGTGGCGTCGCGCCAGGAGGCGACGTCGCCGAGCGCCCACACGTTGGGCGCGCTGGTCCGCCCGGCCTCGTCGCAGAGCACGCCGTTGTCGACCGCGACGCCGCTGCCCTCGAGCCAGCCGGTCGCGGGGTGCGACCCGATGCCGATGACCACCAGGCCGGCGGACAGCTCGGTGCCGTCCGTCAGCACCACCGTGTCCACCCGCGCGTCGCCGCGCACCTCGGCGACCCCGACCCCGAGGCGGACGTCGACCCCCTCCTCGCGGTGCAGGCGAGCGACGAGCTCGCCGATCCGCTCGCCGAGCACCGACGCCAACGGCGTCGGTTGCGGCTCGACCAACACGACGTCCACGCCGAGGCTGCGCAGGCTCGCCGCCACCTCGCAGCCGATGAAGCCGGCGCCGATGACGACGGCACGCTGCGCGGAGGACGCATGCTCGCGCAGCGCCATGCTCTGGTCGAACGTGCGCAGCACCCGGATGCCCTCGAGGTCCGGCAGCGTCGGGATGCGCCGCGGCACCAAGCCGGTCGCGATGACGAGTTCGTCGTAGCCGATCACGGACCCGTCGGCCAGCGTCACGGTCTGCGCCGCGGTGTCCAGGGCGGTGGCCGCCGCGCCCAGCCGCAGGGTGATGTCGTTCTCGTCGTACCACGCCCGGGGCTTGAGGGCGACGTCGTCGACCTCTTTGCGCAGCACCTCTTTTGACAGCGGCGGGCGATCGTAGGGCAAATGCACCTCGTCGCTGATGATCGTGACGCGGCCGGTGTACTCCGCTCGGCGGAGTTGCTCGGCTGTCCGGGCGGCGGCCAAACCGCCACCGACGATCACTATCCCTTTGCTCGCGGTCACGTGGAGTTCATACCACGATCGGCGATCAGTACTTCAATGCGCCCTTGTCGACGGGGACCTGCGTGCCCGTCACCGTGGCCGACCCGTCGCCAGCTAGCCACGCCACCACGTCGGCCACCTCGTCGGGCGACATGAACCCGTTGGGCTGCAACGGCATCGGGGGGAAGCTGTGCACGAAGCTGGGGTGGCGCGCAAATATCTCCATCATGGCCTCCGGCTCGATCATCGGGGTATCGACGGAGTAGGGATGGATGGAGTTGACCCGAATGTTGTATTCGCCGAGCTCGATGGCCAGCGTGTTGGTCAGCGCGGTGAGGCCGTGCTTGCTGGCCGAGTAATGGCCGTTGCCCGGCGTGGCCTTCAGCCCCGCCGACGAGCTGACCACGATGATCGAGCCGCCGTTGCCCGCCTCGATCATCGCGGGCACCGCGGCGCGCAGCGTGCGCCAGGTGCCGGTCAGGTTGACCCCGATCACGGTGTCCCACTGCTCGTCGGTGAGCTCCCAGAGCCGGCCCCAGCTCAGGACCCCGGCGTTGGCCACCACGACGTCGAGCCGGCCGAATTGCTCGACGCCGTCGGCCACCAGCTGGCGCAGCGCGGCGTCGTCGCGAACATCGGCCTCGCGGGCCAAGACCTTGCGGCCCTCGGCCTCCACCAGCCGGACGGTCTCGCTCAGATCCTCCGGCGTGGCCGGTGTGTAGGTCAGGCTCTTCGACGCCGGCGCACAGATGTCGAGCGCGATGATGTCGGCGCCTTCCCGGGCGAGCCGCACCGCGTGCGAGCGGCCCTGGGCGCGGGCGGCGCCGGTGATGAATGCCACCCGACCTTGCAGTGAATCAGCCACGAGGCAAGGCTAGCAGCGAAACTGAAACCTGTTCTAACTCGCCCGGCGGTCAGATTTCGGAGATGATCTGGGCCCGCCGGCTGTTGTATTCCTCGTCGGTCAGCGCTCCGCTGGCGCGCAGGGTCTCGAGTTCCTGCAGCCGCGCGGCGATCGACGGTTGCGGGGGCGTCGCCACCGGTGCCGGCCCCCCGGCGGTCGCCGGCTGGGGCTGCGCGGCGGGCGCCTGTTGTTCGGCCGCACGGCGCACCACCGCCTGGACCTGTTGGCGCAGCGCCGGGTTCGACCGGATGTCGACCATCCGGTTGAGCGGAACGTTGTTGGCCTTGAGGATCTGCAGGATCTCCATCAGCGGGCCGGCCTGGCCGCTCAGGTCGTAGGTCTTGTTGTCCTCGGCCACGGTGAACTGCGCGGGTACCAGGCCGTTGACCAAAGCGCTTCGCTCCCAGTCGATCCGGTATTCGTTGGTGGTGGGGTTGACGAGCACTACCAGCTTGCGGGCGGACAGGTTGCCGAGCCGGGTCACGCTGGCGATCACCCGGTCCTCGCTGTCGAACGGCAGGAAGCCGGGCCCCGCGATGTGCAGGTGCACCTTCACCACCTGCTGGTTGTTGATCCAGGTGCCCGTCTCGGTGACCCCGGTGATCTGGGCCAGCGCCAGCACGCCGCTCTGCTCGAGCTCCGCGTTCTTGGCCGACGACTTCGCGCCGTAATTGGCCAACGCCAGTGCGATCAGCACGTCGGCGACGGTGATCAGCAGACCGACGTAGAACATCCACTGCAGCAGGCTGCCGAGTCCGAGGGTGAAGTAGACGACCAGGAAAATCGGCCCGACCAGGCCGCCACACAGCAAAACAACCAACTGTGCCTTGAGATAGCGCGCCAACACGAGTGTCTCCTTACCCTTGCTGGGGATTTTCGTGTCAGGTTAGCTTCCGCGCTGTCGCCGCGCGCGCCATACGCGCAAACCGGGCGGGCGTCAGTCGATCTTGGGGATGACCGTCGGCGCCGGGCGCTCCGAAGACCCCGCGGGCGGCGCCGCGGCGGGCGAATGCGCCGACACCATTTTCACCGGCGTGCCGCCGGTGGACACCGGCATCGCCGGGGCCGCCGCGGCCTGCGGCGTCTCGACCTGCGCCGGCGTGGTCGCGAGCGGGTTCATCGGCGTCGGTGCCGTCGCCGCGGGCTGGGGGGCGGTGGCCGGGGTGTAGGCGGGCGTCACCATCCGCACCGGCGTCGCCGATGTGGTGGCCGGTGCCACCACCGCCGGCCCCGCGGTGGCCGCGGCCGCCGTCTGGCCGGCCTGCGCCTGCGCGCCCGCGAGCGCCGAGGCGGGCGCGATCGCCGAGGCCACGGGGCCCGCCGGTACGCCGGGCGCCGAACCGCCCGCGGCCGTCACCGCGGGTAGCTGCGCCGCCATCGACGCGGGGGCCGCCGCACTCTGCAGGGGCGAGGCGTTGGCCGCCTCGGTGGCAAGATACTGCGCCGCGCCGCCGTTCATCAGCTGGACGAACTGCTGGTGGAACGCCGCCGCTTGCGCGCTGAGCGCCTGGTAGACCTGGGAGTGCGCGCCGAACAGGGACGCGATGCTGGCCGACACCTCGTCGGCACCCGGGGCCAGCACGTTCGACGTCGGGCCCAGCGCCATCGAGTTGGCGGACGTGATCGTCCAGCCGATCCTGGCGAGGTCCGACGCGGCTGCGGCGACGTACTCAGGCGTCGTGAAAACGAAGGACATCCAACCTCCCGGCCATCTTCCCCCGACTCCCTTATCAGGGGATCGTAGCGGAGCCGCCCGCGCCGGGCCCGGTAAAACGCATAAAGCCCGGATTGCCGCATTCGGCAATCCGGGCTCTATGGCGAACTGGACCTACTTGATGATCTTGACGACCCGGCCGGCGCCCACGGTGCGGCCACCCTCGCGGATCGCGAACCGCAGACCCTCGTCCATGGCGACGGGCTGGATCAGCTTGACCGAGATGTTGGTGTTGTCACCGGGCATCACCATTTCGGTGCCCTCCGGCAGCGTCACCACACCGGTCACGTCGGTGGTGCGGAAGTAGAACTGCGGGCGGTAGTTGTTGAAGAACGGCGTGTGCCGGCCGCCCTCGTCCTTGGACAGGATGTAGACCTGGCCCTCGAACTCGGTGTGCGGCGTGGTGGTGCCGGGCTTCGTGACGACCTGACCGCGCTCGACGTCCTCGCGCTTGATACCGCGGAGCAGCAGACCGACGTTGTCACCGGCCTGGCCCTGGTCCAGCAGCTTGCGGAACATCTCCACACCGGTGACCGTGGTCTTGGTGCTGGCGGGGCGGATGCCGACGATCTCGACTTCCTCGTTCACGTTGATCACGCCGCGCTCGACGCGACCGGTGACCACCGTGCCACGACCCGTGATCGTGAAGACGTCCTCCACCGGCATCAGGAACGGCTTGTCGGTCTCGCGGACCGGGTCCGGGATCGACTCGTCGACGGCCTCCATCAGCTGCTCGACGGACTCGACCCACTTGGCGTCACCCTCGAGCGCCTTGAGCGCCGAGACCCGCACCACGGGGGCGTCCTCGTCGAACTCCTGGGCGGCCAGCAGCTCGCGGACCTCCATCTCGACGAGCTCGAGGAGCTCCTCGTCGTCGACCATGTCCGCCTTGTTCAGCGCGACCAGGATGTAGGGCACGCCGACCTGACGCGCCAGCAGCACGTGCTCGCGGGTCTGCGGCATCGGGCCGTCGGTGGCGGCGACCACCAGGATCGCCCCGTCCATCTGGGCGGCGCCGGTGATCATGTTCTTGATGTAGTCGGCGTGACCGGGGGCGTCGACGTGCGCGTAGTGGCGCTTGTCGGTCTGGTACTCCACGTGGGAGATGTTGATGGTGATACCGCGCTGACGCTCCTCGGGCGCGTTGTCGATCTGGTCGAACGCGCGGGACTCGTTCAGGTCCGGGTACTTGTCGTGCAGAACCTTGGTGATAGCCGCGGTCAGCGTCGTCTTGCCGTGGTCAACGTGACCGATGGTCCCAATGTTGACGTGCGGCTTCGTCCGCTCGAACTTCGCCTTCGCCACTTCGTTGTCCTCCTGGACTTGTTGGTGCTTGTTAAAGCAGTGTTGGTGTTTTCAGTTGTGCCGCGCCCAAGGCTTTGCAATGACCCGGCAAGATTACTCCGCAGGGATTTTTACTGACCCGTCGCCTTCGCGATGATCTCCTTCGACACGTTGGCCGGTACTTCGGCGTACGAGTCGAACACCATGGAGTAGTTCGCCCGGCCTTGGGTCTTGGACCTCAGGTCGCCGACGTAGCCGAACATCTCCGACAGCGGCACGTGCGCCCTGACGACGCGTGCACCGCTCCGCTCCTCCATGGCCTGGATCTGGCCACGGCGGGAGTTCAGGTCGCCGATCACATCGCCCATGTAGTCCTCGGGCGTGGTGACCTCGACGGCCATGATCGGTTCCAGGATCACCGGTTGTGCTTGCTGCGCAGCCTTTTTCAGGACCTGCGAACCGGCGATCTTGAACGCCATCTCGGACGAGTCGACCTCGTGGAAGGCGCCGTCGAGCAGGGTGACCTTGAGGTTCACCAGCGGGTAGCCGGCCAGCACACCGTATTGCATGGCGTCCTGCGCCCCGGCGTCCACCGACGGGATGTACTCCCGGGGGATGCGGCCACCGGTGACCTTGTTCTCGAACTCGTAGGTCGCACCGTCCTCGCCGGTGAACGGCTCGAGGTTGATGATCACCTTGGCGAACTGGCCCGAGCCACCCGTCTGCTTCTTGTGGGTGAACTCGACGTTGTTCGCGGCGCGCTTGATGGTCTCCTTGTAGGCCACCTGCGGCTTACCGACGTTCGCCTCGACCTTGAACTCGCGGCGCATGCGGTCCACCAGGATGTCCAGGTGCAGCTCGCCCATCCCGCCGATCACGGTCTGGCCGGTCTCCTGGTCCAGGTGCACCTTGAACGTCGGGTCCTCCTCGGCGAGCTTCTGGATCGACAGCGACAGCTTCTCCTGGTCGCTCTTCGTCTTGGGCTCGATGGCCACCTCGATGACCGGGTCCGGGAAGGTCATGGACTCGAGGACGACCTGGTCGTTCGGGTCGCTCAGGGTGTCACCGGTGGTGGTGTCCTTCAGACCGATCACCGCGTAGATGTGACCGGCCGAGGCGGTCTCCACCGGGTTCTCCTTGTTGGAGTGCATCTGGAACAGCTTGCCCAGCCGCTCCTTCTTGCCCTTCGTGGAGTTGATGACCTGGCTGCCGGAGTCGACCTTGCCCGAGTAGACCCGGACGTAGGTCAGCTTGCCGAAGAACGGGTGCGTGGCCACCTTGAACGCCAGCGCGGCGAACGGCTCGTCGGTCGACGGCTTGCGGATGACCTCGACGTCCTCCTTGCCCGGCGCGTGGCCGACGGCCGGGGGCACGTCCAGCGGCGAGGGCAGGTAGTCGATGACCGCGTCCAGCATCGGCTGGACGCCCTTGTTCTTGAACGCGCTGCCGCACAGGACCGGGTACGCCTCCGAGCTGATGGTCAGCTTGCGGATCGCGCCCTTGATCTCCTCGACGGTCAGTTCCTCGCCGCCCAGGTACTTGTCCAGAAGCGCCTCGTCCGTCTCGGCGACGGCCTCGAGCAGCTTGGTGCGGTACTCGTCGGCCTTCTCCTGCAGGTCGGCCGGGATGTCGACGACGTCGTACTTCTCGCCGAGCTTGGCCTCGGGGCTCCACACCTTGGCCTTCATCTCGACCAGGTCGACGACGCCGGAGAAGTCGCCCTCGGAGCCGACGGGCAGCTGGATCGGGATGACGTTGGCGCCCAGCCGCTCCTCCATGGTGCGGACCGAGAAGTAGAAGTCGGCGCCGATCTTGTCCATCTTGTTGACGAAGCAGATCCGCGGGACGTCGTACTTGTCGGCCTGCCGCCACACCTGCTCGGACTGGGGCTCGACGCCCTCCTTGCCGTCGAAGACGGCAACGGCACCGTCGAGCACGCGCAGGCTGCGCTCCACCTCGACGGTGAAGTCGACGTGGCCCGGGGTGTCGATGATGTTGATCTGGTTGTCGTTCCAGAAGCAGGTGGTAGCCGCGGAGGTGATGGTGATCCCCCGCTCCTGCTCCTGCTCCATCCAGTCCATGGTGGCGGCGCCGTCGTGCACCTCACCGATCTTGTAGCTGATACCGGTGTAGTAGAGGATGCGCTCGGTCGTCGTCGTTTTGCCGGCGTCGATGTGCGCCATGATGCCGATGTTGCGGACCTTGGTCAGGTCGGTCAGCACGTCCTTCTGTGCCACAGAAGTCTTCCCACTCTTTCGATTGCTTGGTTGCTGTCGTGTGCGCGCCGGCGACTATGCCGGCGTGATCACCAGCGATAGTGCGCGAAGGCGCGGTTTGCCTCGGCCATCTTGTGGGTGTCCTCGCGCCGTTTGACGGAGGCCCCCAGGCCGTTGCTGGCGTCCAGGATCTCGTTCGCCAGCCGCTCGACCATCGTCTTCTCCCGGCGCTGCCGCGAGAAGCTGACAAGCCAGCGCAGCGCCAGCGTGGTGGACCGGTCCGGACGGACCTCGACCGGCACCTGGTAGGTCGCACCACCGACGCGGCGGCTGCGCACTTCCAGCGCGGGCTTGACGTTGTCGAGAGCACGCTTGAGCGTGATCACGGGGTCAGTACCTGTCTTTTCCCGGGCGTTCTCAAGCGCACCATAAACAATGCGCTCGGCCAGCGATTTCTTCCCCTGCAGCAGAACTTTGTTCACCAGCTGGGTGACCAGCTGCGATCCGTAGACCGGGTCGTTGACCAGCGGACGCTTGGGCGCGGGCCCCTTGCGCGGCATTAGCTCTTCTCCTTCTTCGCGCCGTAACGGCTGCGGGCCTGCTTGCGGTTCTTGACGCCCTGGGTGTCGAGCGAACCGCGGATGATCTTGTAGCGCACGCCGGGCAGGTCCTTCACTCGGCCACCGCGCACCAGCACCATCGAGTGCTCCTGCAGGTTGTGGCCCTCGCCCGGGATGTAGGCGGTGACCTCGACCTGGCTCGTCAGCTTCACGCGCGCGACCTTCCGAAGCGCCGAGTTCGGCTTCTTCGGGGTGGTGGTGTACACGCGAGTGCATACGCCACGGCGCTGCGGGCTGCCCTTCAGGGCCGCGGTCTTGACCTTGGCGATCTTGTCGCGGCGACCCTTGCGGACCAGCTGCTGAATGGTTGGCATCTAGGCGGCTTTCTGTGTTCGTGTTTTGCGTCTGTCGGCGGTTCTCAAGTCTTCGTACTGCGGTTATGCCCGGTCGCACTACCCCGCGGCCGGGTGTGTCGCACGCGTTGCGCACCGGAGGGGGATCCGATGCATCGTGGACATGCGAATTCGCCCGGCATCCACTTCCTTACGGTTAGGCGCCGTAAGCCGCCAGGCACGAGCCTCCACAATACCCGCCGGCGGTCTCGCAGGTCAAAGCGGCGGCCCAGCGACGATCGCGAGCCCGGCGCCGCCGGGTGAAGCGGGTCGTCGCCATCAAAGCCCAGCGGTGATCGCGAGCCCGGCGCCGCCGGGTGAAGCGGGTCGTCGCCATCGAAGCCCAGCGGCGATCGCGAGCCCGGCGCGGCCGGGTGAAGCGGGTCGTCGCCATCAAAGCTAGCCCCGGGCGCCGTCGTGGGTGACGCGCCGTTCCAGACCCGCCGCCAGGCGCAGCACCATGTCCGAGAACAGCGCGTCGGTGTCGATGTCGTCCATGACACCGGTCATCTCCAGCAGCACGAAGCCGTGCAGGGCGGACCAGAACTCCAGGGCCGCGTAGAAGGCCTCGTCGCCGTCGAGACCGTAGGAGGACAGCACCGCGATCACCGGGGCGGCCGCGCCCCGGGTCGCCGCGGTGTATTCGGGGTCGTCGCCGCCCAGCGGCATCCGGGTGAACGCCGAGTACCGGCCGGGGTGGTGATGCGCGTAGCTGCGGTAGGCGCCCGCCATGACCAGCACCGCGTCGTCGCGGGCGCGGCCCTCGCCGACCCTGTTGAGCATCGTGATGATGTCGTCGATGACGCGGATCCGCACGGCGCGGCGCAGGTCCTCCAGGCTGTCGACGTGGTTGTAGAGCGACGGGCCCTTGGTGCCCAGCTGCGTCGCCAGCGCGTTGATGGTGAGGGCGTCCCAGCCCTCCCGGTCCAGGAAGGTCAGCGCCCCGTCGATGATGCCCTCGCGGCTCAGCTTGGCCGGGCGGGAGCCGGTCCGCCCCGCGCGCGGGCGCCCGGCCGCCGTCGGCGTTTCGGGCTGAGCTGCCATGGCGGGCCCTTCGCTTGGGATGTTCGGAATGCTTAACTAATGACTCTAGTTGACGCCGGTCGCGAAACTATTTCCGCCATGGCCGGATGGACGTAATCTCAGTCCAGCTGATTTCCCGTCACAAAGGGGGCCCGCAGTGCACTGGACGACCGTCGCCGGGTCGCTGGCTACCTGTGTCATCACCGTCGCCGCAACCCCCTCCCCCGCCGCGCACGCCAAGAACGGCGACACCCACATCGTCGGCCAGGGCATCCAGCAGACGCTGGACTGCAACGACGCCACGCTGTTCGTCAACGGCTCCTTCAACAACGTCACGGCGCTGGGCAACTGCTACGCGGTGACGGTGATGGGCTCGTCCAACACGGTCGTCGCCGATTCGGTCTCGCACGACATCACCGTCTACGGCTACGACCAGACGGTGTTCTTCCACAACGGCGCGCCGGTCCTCTGGGACCGCGGCCGCGAGCTGGGCATGACCAACCGGCTCCAGCAGGTGCCCGGCTAGGCCCGGCAACACATCACCATCCAACCGAGGGGAATCGAGGAACATTGTCCGCCCGCATCTTTGACCGCCCCTCGGGGCTGATCGCGCTCACCGTGGCCCCGGCCGTCGCGGCCGTGTTGGTGGCCGGCTGCAGCTCGACGGCAAACCCGCCCGCGGGTTCCAGCACGACCACCAAGAGCAGCCCGACGACGACGACAAGCGCCGGGGCGGCCACCACGACGCAGTCGGGCGGGGCCAGCACCACCGCGTCGGTCGAGATCGGCAACACGCTCACCTACGGGTCGATGGGCACCACCGCGACGCTTGACTGCGCCAGCGGCAAGTCGCTGAACGTGGGCGGTTCGGACAACACGCTCACCATCACCGGCTCCTGCGCGACGGTGACGGTCGGCGGCGCGAACAACAAGATCACCCTGGACAAGGTGGACACCCGGATCAGCGTGATCGGGTTCAACAACACCATCACCTACAAGGATGGAGCGCCCAAGGTCGACAACCTTGGCTCGGGCAACACGATCACCAAGGGCGGCTGACCGCCGGCCGGCCTCACGCGACACGTAAACCATGGCGACGACACGCCGGGTCGAGCCGCCATGGTTTATGTCTCGCGCAATTCCCGGACGCGGCAGCGCGGCGCCGTTGCGCCACAACCGATTTCATACCGGGACCGCCGCGGCCGGGCACCTGAACGCGCCGCGCGGTGCCGAGGTGCCTGGAGCGGGGCGCGGGCATATGATGATGCCGGCAGAACGGAACCCAGCATGTTCACCAGTACCACCATTCGCGCCGGCGCAATGGTCGCGGCCATCGCGGTACTGATCGGCGTCGTGCTGCTCCCCCACGGCGCCGCGGCGGCCGACCCCAACCCCGACGATCAGTTCGTGGCGCTGCTGGACCAAAAGGGCATCCCCGCCCTCGAAAACGTGCCCAGCCTCATCGCCACGGCCCATCGGGTCTGTCGCCAGCTCGACGGCGGAATGCCGGTGGACGGCGTGGTCGACGACATGAGGGAACGCGCGTTCAAAGCCAACTCGTCCGGCGGCCCTTACCCGGCCGACCGCGTCGCGCGCACCATCGCGCGCTTCATCTCCGCCGCCGTCGAGGCGTACTGCCCGAACGATCAGCCGAAGATCGCTTCGCTCCAAGGCATGGCGAATGCCCTGCCCGGCGCGACCGAGCCGGCGCCGCGGATCACCGCGTTGCACGTGATCGGCGTCGCGTCGCAGACACCGACGGGCGAAGTCTGCCTGGCGGGCTGCGGCGCGTTGCCCGTGGGGGAAACCGCCCCGCCGGAGCCACCCCAACTGCCGCCGCCACCGCCGCCCACCGCACAGAACTTGGCGCCGCCCCGACCGGTCGTGACGCCGTCTCCACCGCAACAACCGCCGCCGCCGCAGCAGGCACCGCAGCCTGGGCCGCAACAGGGGCCGCCGGCCGCCCCCGCGCCGGGGGGCCCTCCCGGCAGTGGCGGCGCCGATCCGGAGCCCCCGCCGGGGCCGCCCGGCCGGGTGCGGTTGGCACCGTAACCGATCGAGCTAGCTTGCGGGAGCCCCGTGCCTGCCCGCGCCCGCGGCGAACCGTCCCGCTCCTTCGTTCGCTTCGGCGGCGACGCGGGAGATGCTGGCGAATTCGAAGTCGATTGCCTCGGATTCCGTTGTCCCCCATTGGTGTAGCGCCGAGAGCCGGTCGGACCGCAGGCACTGCTGCGGCAGCGCGGCCAGCTGCGCCGCCAGTTCCTCGGCCGCCTGCCGCGCCTGACCGTTGGGCACGACGCGGTTGGCCAGACCCATCGCGAGCGCTTCGTCGGCCTTGACGCCGCGGCCGGTGAGGATCATGTCCATCGCGCGGCTGTGTCCGATCAGCCGCGGCAGCCGCACCGTGCCGCCGTCGATCAGCGGCACTCCCCAGCGGCGGCAGTACACGCCGAACACGGCGTCCTCCTCGGCCACCCGCAGGTCGCACCAGACGGCCAACTCCAGACCCCCGGCGACCGCGAAGCCGCTGACGGCGGCGATCACCGGCTTGGACAACACCATTCGCGTCGGCCCCATCGGGCCCGGGCCCGTGCGGTGCACGGCGTTGGCGTCCGGCGTGCCGAAGGCCTTCAAATCGGCGCCGGCACAGAAGGTTCCACCGTCTCCCCACAACACGGCGACCGAGGCGGTGTCGTCGCGGTCGAATTCGTCGAACGCCGCGTAGAGCGCGGCGGCCGTGGGGCCGTTGACGGCGTTGCGGGCGGCCGGCCGGTTCAGGATCACCGTCGTCACCGGGCCGTTGCGTTCGATGCGCACTTCGTCGCTCATTTTGCCTCCGCGAATAGTGGTTCCCGCCGCTGCAGCAGCTCAGTGGCGAAGTCATGGTAGGCCGCACGCAGCCGCGCGCCGGGCCAGTCGGCGGGCAGCAGTTCGTCGGGCAGCACGGGGTCGGTGAGCAGGTGTCGCACCGTCGCGGCGGCCACCACGAACCGGGCGGGAATGTCCGGCGCGGCGGACATTTCGTCGAGCAGCTGGTTACCGGCCCTGGCCCACCCCGGCAGGTCCCACAGCTGGGCGGCGAGCTCGGCGGCGTCGTCGACGTGCGCCCGCAGGACCCGCACGCGGGCGTCGATCTCGGGATCGAGGTCCAGCTCCAGATTGTCGGGGCGCATCCACACGCCCTCGCGTAGTTCACCGAAGCGCTTGCCGTGCATGGTGTTCCGCAGCGCGGCCCGGGTGCGCGCGTCGCCGCCCACGCTGGTCACGATCAGCGTGACCCACTCCCCGCCCCATGGGCGCACCCGTGGGTCGATGGCGTCGTCCTGGCGTCGCTGCCGGGCCAGCAGGCGATCGGAGAGCCGATAGCCGTCGGCGGAGCGGATCAGGTCACCGGCGCCGACCATGCGGGTCAACGCCACCCGCAGGGTCGTCTCCTTGATGCCGAAATCCGCGGTAAGCCTGACCAATTCGCTGGCCCGCGCGTGCGCGGGGTGGGCCCCCAGCAGCACGCTGAGCACCACCGATCGGGCCGTCATGGGGGCCATGGGTTAGACCTGTGACGCGCGGCGGCCGTAGTCCCCGAAGGGCTCGTCGCGGTGCCGCACCGCTTCCCGGAAGCCGTGTTCGGTGGCGTCGGCGACGAAGGCGTGGCCTTCCGGGGTGTGCCGGGCGACACCGTCGAACACGGTGCTGACCATCCGGCTGGTGGCCACCCCCTGTTGCAACAGGGCCGAATTCAGCGCGAGCTTGACCATGATCAGCTGGTTGACCGGCACCGCGGCGATCCGCTGCACCAGCCGCTCGGTGCGCTCGTCAAGGTCCTTCGGATCCGGCGCCTCGACCGCAAGGCCCCATTCGGCGGCCTGCGCGCCGGTGATGCAGTCGCCGGTGAACAGCAGGCGCTTGGCGCGCTGGTCGCCCAGCCGGTGCGCCCACAGGCCCGCCGCCGGCACGCCCCACACCCGGGTCGGCGGGTAGCCGATCTTGGCGTCGGCGGCGGCGATCACCTGGTCGGCGTGCAGCGCGATGTCGGTGCCGCCGGCCACGCAGTAGCCGTGGATCTTGACCACCGTCGGCTTGTCGGCGTGCATCAGGCTGGCGAAACCACGCACGAACCGGCTCATCATCTGGTAGTCGATCATCGGGTCCCACGGCTGATCGGGTAAGTGGTTGACCGCCTGGGTCTTTCCGCTGAGCACGGTGCCCGCATAGCCGCCGGTGCCACCGGCCGAGCCGGTGCGGTCGGCGTACGCGCTCAAATCGAAACCGGCGCAGAAGCCCTCGCCGCGGCCCGACACCAGGATCACGTGCACGTTGGGATCCAGGTCGGCCCGTTCGACGAGCGCCGAGAGCTCCAGCGGGGTGTCCGCGACGATCGCGTTGCCCTTCTCCGGCCGGTTGAAGGTGATCCGGGCGACCCGGTCGGTGACCTCGTAGGTCATCGTCTTCAGGTTGTCGAAGTCGACGGGCCTGATCGCGTGAGTCATGTTGCGGCTCAGCCCTTTACCAGTGAACGCTCCAGGATGGGGGCCAGATCCAGGCCCGTGGGCATGGTGCCGTAGGCCCCGCCCCACTGGCGGTCGAGCCGGGTGGTCAGGAAGGCCTCGGCGACCGCGGGGTGCCCGTGGCGCACCAGCAGCGATCCCTGCAGCGCGAGACAGATGTCCTCGGCGACCTTGCGGGCCCGGTGCGCGATGGTGTCCAGGTCGGAGAGATCGGCCCGTAGCCGGTCGGCGTGAGCGCCCAATCGCGGGTCGGCCGCGGCGCTCTCGGACAGCTCGGTGAACAGGACCTCGACGCATTCGGGGCGGGTTGCCATGGCGCGCAACGTATCCAGCGCACTGACGTTGCCCGAGCCCTCCCAGATGCCCATCAGCGGCGCTTCACGGAACAGTCGCGGCATGCCCGAATCCTCGACGTAGCCGTTACCGCCCAGGCACTCCAGCGCCTCGGCGGCGTGCGGGGTGGCGCGCTTGCACACCCAGTACTTGCTGGCCGCCAGACCGATGCGGCGCAGCAGCGCCTCCTGCTCGTCGCCGCGCAACGCCTTGTCGGTGGCGCCGGCCATCCGCATCGCGACGATGGTCGCGGCCTCGGCCTCGACGGCCAGGTCGGCGAGCACATTGCGCATCAGCGGCTGGTCGATCAAATAGGCGCCGAACGCCTTTCGGTGCTGCGCGTGGTGGATCGCGCGGGTCAGGCCCGTGCGCATGCTGGTCGCGCTGCCCAGCGTGCAGTCCAGCCGGGTCAGGTTGACCATCTCGATGATGGTGGGGACGCCACGCCCCTCCTCGCCCACCAGCCACGCCGTGGCGCCGTCATATTCGACCTCGCTGGACGCGTTGGCGTGGTTGCCGAGCTTGTCCTTGAGCCGCTGCAGGAACATGCGGTTGCGACTGCCGTCGGGCAGGATGCGCGGCAGCAGGAAGCAGGACAACCCGCCCGGGGCCTGCGCGAGGACCAGGAAGATGTCGCACATCGGGGCCGAGGTGAACCACTTGTGCCCGGTCAGGCGGTAGCTGCCGTCACCGTTCGGGGTGGCCTGCGTGGTGCCGGCGCGCACGTCGGATCCGCCCTGTTTCTCGGTCATCGACATGCCGGCGGTGATGCCGCGTTTGGTGGTGGCCAGCTTGAGCTCGGGATCGTAGTCGCGACTGGTGAGCAGCGGCTCGTAAACCGCCGCGAGTTCGGGGTTGTAGCGCAGCGCGGGGACGACGGCGTAGGTCATCGAGATCGGACAGGTGTGGCCGGGCTCGACGTTCCACACCGACATCTTGGCCGCCCGCACCACGTGGGCGCCTTGGCGCTCGTCGGCCCACGGCGCCGCGTGGATGCCGCTGGCGATCGCCGTGCGCATCAGCTCGTGATAGGCCGGGTCGTACTCGACCTCGTCGACCCGGTGGCCGTACTTGTCGTGGGTGTGCAGGATGGGCCGATTGCGGTCGGCGAGCTCGCCCCACCGCTGGGCTTGGGGACCACCGGCGATCGCGCCCACCTCGGTCACCTCGTCCAGGCCCCATTCCCCGCCCTCGCGGATCAGGGCCTCGACGAGCACCGCGGACGTCGCGGGGTTGTAGTTCTCCAGCGGAGGAACCTGGTTGGTGACGACATGCGTATCCGACATGCCCCTCATGTTACATTTTTTCGACAGCCGCACAAGAGCTGTAATACGGCATCATCGTGGGTGCGCGGCGAAGAATTCCCACAGGTCGCGGGCGGCGAACGGCGGCCACTCGTGCCCGCCCGCCTCGATCGTGATGAGCGTGACGCCGCGGCCGCCGGCACACCCCGCCGTCGACGTGGTGATCGGGCCATTGCTGGTGGTGGACGGGCTCGCGCACTGATCGACGTTGCGCCAGAACGCATTCACGTCGGGTACCGAAGGGCCGTTGATGACGCTGAAACCCTGCCCACCGCCGTAGGGCACCAGCCGGTCCGCCGTGCCGTGAATGTGCATGATCGACGTCGGACGCGGATTGGGACATCGGTTCAGCTGCGTGCCCGCGACCGGACCGATCGCGGCGAAGATGTCGGTGGCACACGCCAGCGTGTAGGACATGATGCCGCCGTTGCTCATACCGGAGACATAGATGCGGGCGGGGTCGGTGCCGAGGTGCTTGGCGACGTCGGCGACGACCGCGCTGATGAACGCGACGTCGTCGACGCCCTCCCGTCCTGGCCGGCCGCAGCACGTCTCCCCCTCGACGTTCCACGCACGGTCCAGACCGTCCGGGTAGGCGACGACGAACTTGGCCGAATCGGCCAATTCGTCCCAGCCGTAATCCCTTTCGACCTGCCGGGCGCTCCCGGAATAGCCGTGCAGCACGACGACCAGCGGCGGCGAAGCCGGTTTGCCCGCCGGCTCGTAGAGCCGGTAGCTGCGATCGTGTCCGCCGACATCGAGGTGGTGCAGGCTGGTCCCGGTGACGAAGCCCGAGGGCGGCGCCGGCGAACAGCTCACGACCAGCAGGACGACCCCGAGGAGGGTTGCGAGCCGACCGAGCACGGGCCGGGTCTCAGCCGCCGGTCTTTTCCCGCAGGAACGCGATGTCGTCCTTGCGTCCCTCGTCGGCGGTCTCACAGATGACGGGCGCGTCGGCCGCCGTGACCACCGCGACGAGCAGCTCGGGATCGATCTGGCCGGTACCGAAGTTGGCGTGCCGGTCGGCGCCCGAACCCGCCGCGTCCCTCGAGTCGTTGCAGTGCACCAGGTCGATGCGTCCGGTCAGGGCCCTGATCCGGTCGACCGCGTCGACCAGCGCCTCACCCGCGGCCCAGGCGTGACAGGTGTCCAGGCAGAAGCCGATTCCCTTGTCGCCGATGTGATCCCAGAGTCTGCCGATGGTGTCGAAATAGCGGGCCATCGCGTGGTCGCCGCCCGCGGTGTTCTCCAGGTACACGGGCACGTCGGATTCCAGGTAGTCCAGCGCCTTGACCCAGCGCTGGAACCCGGCCTCCATGTCGTCGTCGTCCGCGTGGCCGCCGTGCACGATCACGGCCGTCGCGCCGATCTCCGCGGCCGCGTCGCAGGTGTCCTGCAGGATCTTGCGCGACGGGATGCGGATGCGGTTGTTCGCCGATGCCACGTTGATCAGGTACGGCGCGTGGACGTAGAGCGGCACGGCCGAGGCCTTGAGCGTCGGGGCGTCGTCGCGGGGCTTCGGCTTCTTCCAGCTCTGCGGATTGCCGAGGAAGAACTGCACCACGTCGGCCCCGTCCGCCTGGGCGGCGGCCAGCGGGTCGTCGTTGTGGACGTGTGAACCGATGAGCACGTCGCCAGTGTAGTAAGGGCCGCCGACGCGAGCGTCGGGTGCGAACGGGTACGAAAAAGCCCCGGGCCGAGACCCGGGGCTTTTTCTGTGTGGACTAGCGGTAGTCGGAGTACCCGTAGTCGTCCAGCGGAACCGCGGCTCCGGTGGCCTGGCCGAAGTCCGGGCTGTAGTACTGATCCTCGTAGGACGGGATCGTGTACGCGGCGGCCCGGGCCTCCTCGGTCGGCTGCACCTGGATGTTGCGGTACCGGTTGATGCCGGTACCCGCCGGGATCAACTTTCCGATGATCACGTTCTCCTTCAGACCGTTGAGCTTGTCGCTGCGGCAGTTGATCGCCGCATCGGTCAGCACTCGCGTGGTCTCCTGGAACGACGCCGCACTCAGCCACGAGTCCGTCGCGAGGCTCGCCTTCGTGATACCCATCAGCACCGGGCGACCGGCGGCGGGCTCGCCGCCCTCGGCCACCACCCGGCGGTTCTCCGCCTCGAACTCCGCGCGGTCGATCAGCGAACCGGGCAGGAACTCCGTCGAGCCCGAGTCGATGATGGTGACGCGGCGCAGCATCTGGCGAACGATCACCTCGATGTGCTTGTCGTGGATCGACACACCCTGGGCGCGGTAGACCTCCTGGACCTCGCGGACCAGGTGGATCTGCACCTCGCGCGGGCCCTGCACGCGCAGCACCTCGTGCGGGTCGGCCGAACCCTCCATCAGCTGCTGGCCCACCTCGACGTGGTCGCCGTCGGACAGCACCCGCTCGGAACCGTCGTCGTGCTTGAACACGCGCAGCCGCTGCCGCTTGGAGAGCTTGTCGTACACGACCTCCTCGCTCCCGTCGTCGGGAATGATGGTGATCTTGTAGAAGCGCTCGCCCTCCTCGAGTTGCACCCGCCCGGTGACGTCGGCGATCGGCGCCTTGCCGCGCGGGACGCGGGCCTCGAACAGCTCCTGCACACGGGGCAGACCGCCGGTGATGTCCTCACCGACACCACCCTGGTGGAAGGTACGCATCGTCAGCTGCGTGCCCGGCTCACCGATGGACTGCGCGGCGACGATGCCGACCGCCTCGCCGATGTCGACCAGCTTGCCGGTCGCCATCGACCGCCCGTAGCAGGTCGCGCACACCCCGGTGCCCGTGGTGCACGTCAGCACCGAACGCACCTTGACCTGCGTGATGCCCGCCGCCAGCAGCGCGTCGATCTCCGGGTCACCCAGGTCCTCGCCGCGGGCGACGACGACGTTGCCCGCCTCGTCGACCGCGTCGGTGCCCAAAGTCCGCGCGTAGGCCGAGGTTTCGATGTACGGGTCACGGATCAGGGTGCCGTCGGGCTGACGCTCGGCGAGCTCGACGAGGATGCCGCGCTCGGTCTCGCAATCGTGCTCGCGGACGATGACGTCCTGGCTCACGTCCACCAGACGACGGGTCAGGTAACCCGAGTCGGCGGTACGCAACGCGGTGTCCGCCAGACCCTTTCGGGCGCCGTGCGTGTTGATGAAGTACTCCAGCACGGTCAGGCCCTCGCGGAACGACGACTTGACCGGACGCGGGATGAACTCACCCTTCGGGTTGGTCACCAGGCCCTTCATGCCGGCCAGCGTCCGGGTCTGGGTGAAGTTACCCGTGGCACCCGAGTCGACGATCGTGATGATCGGGTTGTCGCTCGGGTAGTGCTCGCGGAGCGCCTGACCGACCTCGTCGGTGGCTTCCTTCCAGATCTCCACCAGCGCCTCGTTGCGCTCGTCGTGGTTCAAAGCGCCACGCTGGAACTGCTTTTCGACCTTCTCGGCCCGCTCCTCGTACTGGTCGAGGATCTCCTTCTTGCGCGGCGGGACCAGCACGTCGGCCATCGACACGGTGACACCGCTGCGGGTGGCCCAGTAGAAGCCGGCGTCCTTGAGCTTGTCGACGGTCTGCGCGACCACGATCATCGGGTAACGCTCGGCGAGGTCGTTGATGATCGCGGCCTGCACCTTCTTGTGCATCTGCTTGTTCACGAACGGGTAGCCCACCGGCAGCAGCTCGTTGAACAGCACCCGGCCCAGCGTGGTCTCCGCCATCCAGGCGTCGCCCGGCTGCCAGCCGTTGGCACCGAACACCTCGGCCTCGACCTCGGCCGGCGGACGCAGCTGCGTCAGTCGCACCTTGATCTTGGCCCGCACCGAGAGGACGCCGCGATCGGCGGCCATGATCGCCTCGGCCGGCGAGGAGTACACCCCGACCTCGGGCTGATCCTTTGCGGCGGGCTGGAATTCGCCCTTGTCGCCGTCGACCTCGGTGGTCAGGAAGTACAACCCGGTCACCATGTCCAGTCGCGGCATGGCCAACGGACGGCCGGACGCGGGCGACAGGATGTTGTTACTCGACAGCATCAGGATGCGGGCCTCGGCCTGCGCCTCGGCGCTCAGCGGCAGGTGCACCGCCATCTGGTCACCGTCGAAGTCGGCGTTGAACGCCTCACACACCAACGGGTGCAGCTGAATGGCCTTGCCCTCCACCAGCATCGGCTCGAAGGCCTGGATGCCCAGCCGGTGCAGGGTGGGTGCCCGGTTCAGCAGCACCGGGTGCTCGGCGATGACCTCTTCCAGCACGTCCCACACCTGGGGACGCTGCCGCTCCACCATTCGCTTGGCGCTCTTGATGTTCTGCGCGTGGTTGAGGTCGACGAGCCGCTTCATCACGAACGGCTTGAACAGCTCGAGCGCCATCAGCTTGGGCAGACCGCACTGGTGCAGCTTGAGCTGCGGGCCGACCACGATGACCGAACGGCCCGAGTAGTCGACACGCTTACCGAGCAGGTTCTGGCGGAACCGACCCTGCTTGCCCTTCAACAGATCCGACAGCGACTTGAGCGGGCGGTTGCCCGGCCCGGTGACCGGGCGGCCGCGGCGGCCGTTGTCGAACAACGCGTCGACGGACTCCTGCAGCATCCGCTTCTCGTTGTTGACGATGATCTCGGGCGCGCCGAGGTCGATCAGCCTCTTGAGGCGGTTGTTGCGATTGATGACCCGGCGGTACAGGTCGTTCAGGTCGCTGGTCGCGAACCGGCCACCGTCGAGCTGCACCATCGGGCGCAGCTCCGGCGGGATCACCGGGACCGCGTCGAGCACCATGCCCATCGGCGAGTTGCCGGACTGCTGGAAGGCGGCGACCACCTTCAGCCGCTTGAGGGCGCGAAGCTTCTTCTGCCCCTTGCCGTTTCGGATGACGTCACGCAGCGAGTCGGCCTCGGCGTCGATGTCGAAGTTCTCGATGAGCTTCTGGATCGACTCCGCGCCCATCGCGCCGGTGAAGTACTCGCCGTAGCGGTCGACGAGCTCGCGGTAGAGGTTCTCGTCGACGATCAGCTGCTTGGGGGCCAGCTTGGTGAAGGTGTTCCAGATGTCCTCCAGCCGGTCCAGCTCGCGCTGGGCGCGGTCGCGCAGCTGGCGCATCTCCCGCTCACCGCCGTCGCGCACCTTGCGGCGCGCGTCGGCCTTGGCACCCTCGGCCTCCAGCTCGGCCAGGTCGGCCTCCAGCTTCTGCGCGCGGGCCTCCAGGTCGGCGTCGCGCTGGTCCTCAACGGCCTTGCGCTCCACCATCATTTCGGCCTCGAGCGTGGACAGCTCGTTGTGCCGCATCTCGTCGTCGACCGACGTGATCACGTACGCCGCGAAGTAGATGATCTTCTCGAGATCCTTCGGGGCGAGGTCGAGCAGGTAGCCCAACCGGGAAGGCACACCCTTGAAGTACCAGATGTGCGTGACCGGCGCGGCGAGCTCGATGTGGCCCATCCGCTCGCGGCGCACCTTGGCGCGGGTCACCTCGACGCCGCAGCGCTCACAGATGATGCCCTTGAAGCGGACGCGCTTGTACTTGCCGCAGTAGCACTCCCAGTCGCGAGTCGGTCCGAAGATCTTCTCGCAGAACAGGCCGTCCTTCTCCGGCTTCAGCGTGCGGTAGTTGATCGTCTCCGGCTTCTTGACCTCGCCGTAAGACCATTGCCTGATGTCCTCCGCGGTGGCCAGGCCGATACGGAGTTCATCGAAGAAGTTGACGTCGAGCACGTAACTCCCTTTCCCCTTGCGGGTTTAGTAACTAAAAGTGATTAAGCCAGGTCCTCAACAGAGGCGGATTCGTTGCGCGACAAGTTGATTCCCAGGTTGGCCGCAGCCCGCTCCAGGTCCTCGTCCTCGCCTTCGCGCAGTTCGATCGCCGCGCCGTCCGACGAGAGCACCTCGACGTTCAGGCACAGGGACTGCAGCTCCTTGAGCAGCACCTTGAACGACTCGGGGATCCCCGGCTCGGGGATGTTCTCGCCCTTGACGATCGCCTCATACACCTTGACCCGGCCGACCGTGTCGTCGGACTTGATGGTCAACAGCTCCTGCAGCGTGTACGCCGCGCCGTAGGCCTGCATGGCCCAGCACTCCATCTCACCGAACCGCTGGCCACCGAACTGCGCCTTACCGCCCAGCGGCTGCTGGGTGATCATCGAGTACGGGCCGGTGGAGCGGGCGTGGATCTTGTCGTCCACCAGGTGGTGCAGCTTCATGATGTACATGAAGCCAACGGTCACCGGGTACGGGAACGGCTCACCGCTGCGGCCGTCGAAGAGCACCGCCTTGCCGTCGCCGTCCACCATCACCTCGTTGTCCCGGTTGGGCAGCGTGCAGGACAGCAAGCCCTGCAGCTCCGCCTCCCGGGCGCCGTCGAACACCGGCGTCGACACGATGGCGTTCGGCTCCGCGCTCTGCAGCTCCTTGGGCAGGTTGGCCGCCCACTCGGGCGAACCCTCGATGTTCCAGCCGGACTTGGCCACCCACCCGAGGTGGGTCTCCAGGATCTGGCCGATGTTCATCCGTCGCGGAACACCGTGCGTGTTCAGGATGATGTCCACCGGGGTGCCGTCCGGCAGGAACGGCATGTCCTCGACGGGCAGGATCTTGCCGATCACACCCTTGTTGCCGTGCCGGCCGGCGAGCTTGTCACCGTCGGAGATCTTGCGCTTCTGGGCCACGTACACGCGGACCAGCTCGTTGACACCGGCCGGCAGCTCGTCGTCGTCCTCGCGGGAGAACACCCGGATGCCGATGACCTTGCCGGACTCGCCGTGCGGCACCTTCAGCGAGGTGTCGCGGACCTCGCGGGCCTTCTCGCCGAAGATCGCCCGCAGCAGCCGCTCCTCCGGGGTCAGCTCGGTCTCACCCTTCGGGGTGACCTTGCCGACCAGGATGTCGCCGTCGCGCACCTCGGCGCCGATGCGGACGATGCCGCGCTCGTCGAGGTCGGCCAGCACCTCGTCGGAGACGTTCGGGATGTCCCGGGTGATCTCCTCGGCGCCCAGCTTGGTGTCGCGGGCGTCGATCTCGTGCTCCTCGATGTGGATCGAGGTGAGCACGTCCTCCTCAACCAGTCGGTTGGAGAGGATGATCGCGTCCTCGTAGTTGTGACCCTCCCACGGCATGATCGCCACCAGCAGGTTCTTGCCCAGCGCCATCTCACCGTTCTCGGTGCAGGGGCCGTCGGCGATGACCTGGCCGGCCTCGACCCGGTCCCCGGCGTCCACGATCGGCGACTGGTTGGCGCAGGTGCCGTGGTTGGACCGCTCGAACTTGCGCATCCGGTAGGTGTGCCGGGTGCCGTCGTCGGCCATCACGGTGATGTAGTCGGCGGAGACCTCCTCGATCACCCCGGCCTTGTCGGCGACGACGACGTCGCCGGCGTCGATCGCCGCGCGCAGCTCCATGCCCGTGCCCACCAGCGGCGCCTCGCTGCGCACCAGCGGAACAGCCTGACGCTGCATGTTGGCGCCCATCAGGGCACGGTTGGCGTCGTCGTGCTCGAGGAACGGGATCATGGCGGTGGCCACCGACACCATCTGGCGCGGCGACACGTCCATGTAGTCCACCTCGGACGACGGCACGTACTCGACCTCGCCCGCCTTGCGGCGGACCAGCACGCGGGACTCCTCGAACCGGCCCTTCGCGTCGATCGGCGAGTTGGCCTGCGCCACCACGTGGCGGTCCTCCTCGTCGGCGGTCAGGTAGTGGATCTCGTCGGTGACCACACCGTCGACCACCTTGCGGTAAGGCGTCTCGATGAAGCCGAACGGGTTGACCCGGGCGTACACCGACAGCGAGCCGATCAGACCGATGTTCGGACCCTCCGGGGTCTCGATCGGGCACATCCGGCCGTAGTGCGACGGGTGCACGTCACGGACCTCCAGCCCGGCCCGCTCACGGGACAGACCGCCTGGGCCCAGCGCCGACAGGCGGCGCTTGTGGGTCAGACCCGACAGCGGGTTGTTCTGGTCCATGAACTGGGAGAGCTGGCTGGTGCCGAAGAACTCCTTGATCGCGGCGACGACCGGCCGGATGTTGATCAGCGTCTGCGGCGTGATCGCCTCGAC
Source organism: Mycobacterium scrofulaceum (assembly GCF_001667885.1). Lineage (GTDB taxonomy): Bacteria > Actinomycetota > Actinomycetes > Mycobacteriales > Mycobacteriaceae > Mycobacterium > Mycobacterium scrofulaceum_C. The sequence continues at coordinate 48,150 of NZ_LZJW01000087.1, forward strand.
GTCCTGGGTGGTCATCCGCTCGCGGACGACGCGCTCCATCCGGGACATGCCGACCCGGATCTGGTTCTGGATCAACTCACCGACGGTGCGCAGCCGCCGGTTGCCGAAGTGGTCGATGTCGTCGGTCTCCACCGGCACCTCGATGCCGCCGGGGACAGTCATGACAGCGGCCTGGCCATCCGTACGGGCGTGGTGCAGGCGCACCAGGTATTCGATGGTCGCGACGACGTCTTCCTCGGTCAGCGTGGACGACGTGATCGGCTCGCCGGCGTGCAGGCCCAGCTTCTTGTTGACCTTGTAGCGGCCGACGCGGGCCAGGTCGTAGCGCTTCTCCTTGAAGAACAGGTTCTCCAGCAGGGTCTGCGCGGACTCCTTGGTCGGCGGCTCGCCCGGCCGCAGCTTGCGGTAGATGTCCAGCAGCGCCTCGTCGGTGCCCGCCGTGTTGTCCTTCTCCAGTGTGCCCATCATGATCTCGGAGAAGCCGAACCGCTCGTGGATCTGCTCGTTGGTCCAGCCCAGCGCCTTGAGCAGCACGGTGACGGGCTGGCGGCGCTTGCGGTCGATGCGCACGCCGACGGTGTCGCGCTTGTCGACGTCGAACTCCAGCCACGCACCGCGGCTGGGGATCACCTTGACGCTGTGCAGCAGCTTCTCGGTCGACTTGTCGATGGTCTCGTCGAAGTACACACCGGGCGAGCGGACCAGCTGGCTGACCACCACGCGCTCGGTGCCGTTGATGATGAACGTGCCCTTCTCCGTCATCATCGGGAAGTCACCCATGAACACCGTCTGGCTCTTGATCTCGCCGGTGTTGTTGTTGATGAACTCGGCCGTGACGAACAGCGGGGCCGCGTACGTCATGTCCTTGTCTTTGCACTCGTCGACCGGCGCCTTGACCTCGTCGAAACGGGGGTCGGAGAACGACAGCGACATCGAGCCGGAGAAGTCCTCGATCGGCGAAAGCTCGTACAGCACCTCTTCGAGGCCGCCGACCGGGCTGGGCTCGCCACGTTCGATGGCGGCCTCGCGCCAGCGCGGCGAGCCGATCAACCACTCGAAGGAGTCGATCTGCACGTCGAGCAGGCCGGGAACCTCAAGCGGTTCGCGGAGCTTGGCGAAGGAAACTCGGTTGGGCGCTCCGGGGACGGAGCCGTTTAGGGAACTTCCATTAGAGGAACTTTGTGGGCGATCCGTTTTGCTCTGGCGGGAATCAGCCAAGATGCATCCTTCCAGCACCTCGTGCGACTCACGAAGACCGGAACCACCGGTTGCGTTCGCCGCGAATTGTGTCGGTTAGGCCGGCGGACGAACTGTCCGGATCTCACGCGCACGATGAAAGAACTAAGCCGCTTACAGGGGGCTCAGGCTTAGACCACGGTGTCAGGTGGCGGGTGAGGTGGGCAGGAGGTAGCCAGCGCAACGTCCAACAATAGCGTAGGGCGGCGCATTCCTCAACTGTCCAGCACAGGACATCCAGGGACATCGGCGCTGGCTGGCATCTCGACTCTCCGCTGGATACATGCTGCCCAACAGACTGGCCCGTTTACGGCCCGTCGTCAAGAGGGCGAGCCGTCGAGTTACGCGAAGTTATCGCGAACTTTCCGGCCGGGCGCGCTAGTCGCCGACCTCGTGCGCCCGGTACTTGTGGGTGCCCTCCATGTCGTCGATGATCGCGGCTTGCGCCTTCTGCGGCAGGGTGTGCAGGATCTCGCGCACCCGCGCCTGGCGCCGGGCGACGGCCTTGCGCTCGGGCATCCCGGGGGACGCGACGATCTGCGGCGGCACGCCCTCGATCTCCTCCACACCGCCGGCGTGCTGGCCGGCCTCGAGGGCGGCCTGCTCTTCGGCCATCGTCGCCTCGTCCTTTTCCTCGGACATGCCGATGGGGCCGATGCGGCGGCCGTTGAGGAACTGCCGCACCACCGGCTCGTCGCTGGTCAGCAGCACCTCGCGGGGACCGAACATGACCAGCTTGCGCCGGAACAGCATGCCCATGTTGTCCGGCACGGTGCGGGCGATGTTGATGTTGTGCGTGACGATCAGGACGGTGGCGTCGATCTGGGCGTTGATGTCGAGGATCAGCTGGCTCAGGTAGGCGGTGCGGACCGGGTCCAGACCGGAGTCGGGCTCGTCGCAGAGGATGATCTGCGGGTCCATCACCAGCGCGCGGGCCAGGCTGGCGCGCTTGCGCATACCGCCGGAGATCTCGCCGGGGAACTTCTTCTCGTCGCCACCCAGACCCACCATCTGCAGCTTCTCCATGACGATGTCACGGATCTCGCTTTCCTTCTTCTTGGTGTGCTCGCGCAGCGGGAAGGCGGCGTTGTCGAACAGGTTCATCGAACCGAACAGGGCACCGTCCTGGAACATGACGCCGAACAGCGTGCGGATCTCGTAGAGCTCTTTGGCCGAGCACTGCAGGATGTCGGTGCCGTCGATCACCACCGAGCCGCGCTCGGGGCGCAGCAGACCGATCAGGGACTTCAGGAACACCGATTTGCCGGTACCCGACGGCCCCAGCAGGACGCTCACCTCCCCGGCCGGGATCTCCAGGGTCACGTCTTCCCAAATTCTCGACGATCCGAAGGACTTCGTGAGGCCGTTCACCTCAATAGCGACACCCATGGGAGATCCTTCCGTCGACGCTCATGCCCGCCACCTGCCCTTTTATGTGGCATGAGTCACTGTAGCGCACGCTTGCTGAACGGCATCAGGGTTGCGTGGCACAGCCGGCAAAAATTGGCTGACCTGAGATCCCGCCGTCGCCGGTCCCCTCGATCCTATTCGACGCGCGTTAGCCAGTGGGCGCCCAATTGCCGTGAAATCCCATCGGCACCCGCTGCGGCAAATGCACCGTGGCCACGGGCTCGAGGGTCCCCGCGTCCAGCAACACCAACTGGCCCTCGCCTCGGCCGCGGTGGTAGCCGTAACCCATCAGGACGCCGTCGTCCTCGGCGCGTTGTTCCGAGGCGGCGCCGGGGTTGGGCACAAAGGACATCTCGCCGAGCAAAAGGTCGGGATCGAGCGGCGCGACCGCACGGGCGCCGGTGGCGTAGTCGTGCTTGTACAACGCGGAGGCGCCGCCGGCGAAGTACGCCCCGACGGTGTAGCCGAACCGGTGCGGGACGCCGAGTCGGTCCTCGTTGATCCGCGGAAACTCCTGCGGCTGATCGTCGCGGCATTCGGTGGCCACCGCGCCGGTCGCCAGGTTGATGGTCCACCGGTCCAGCGTCGGGGGGGTCTCGCCGGGCCCCCGCCGGTCGCGGTCGAACATCCGCGAGTACCGCACCACGTCGAGCACCAAAACCTCTGCGCCGTCCCGCATCTCGGAGTAGGCATTGAGGGGGTGGTAGACGTAGCAGGGCTCGATCTCGAACCAGCGGATGTCTGCATTTCCGCCCTCGCGGGGCATGACGCCGATGCGCGCCGGGTAGCCGGGGTTCCAGGCGTACGGCATGCGGTCGGAGTGCTTGGGGCTGCGGTTCATCATGGCGTTGATCGGGCTAGGCACCCGCACGCGCCCGATCAGCGACTGCATCGCCAGCCGCGCCGGCAGGCCGAGCCAGCGGGGCATGGCCTGCGGCAGCGCCTGCGCCGGGTCGAACGTCACCGGCAGGTCGTAGATGACCACGTACTTCTCGGTCAGCGAGAAGTCGTGCATCATCGGCGAGCCCGACACCTCGATGTCGACCGTCCGGCGGGCCCGCCCCCGGGTGTCGATCACCGAGTACTGCACGGTCCGCCCGCGGGCGAACGAGTAGGAGACGGCGTGCAGTTCGCCGGTGCGCGGGTCGCGGTGCGGATGGGCGGTGTAGCCGCCGGCCAGCGTGCCGTCGAAGTCGCACGTCCCGACGGTGTCCAGCTCGTCGGTCAGCTCGTAGTTGGCCACCCCGCCCTCGACCAGCGCCAGGGTGCGCCCGGCGTGGGTCAAGACGTTGGTGTTGGCGCCCAGCGAGAGCATGCCGGCCCGGGGGTCGAGCCGGCCCGGGGTCGGCTCGCCCAGGGCCGCGCACACCGACAGGCTGCGCACCCAGCGGTTGCGGTACCAGCGGGCGCTGCCCCCGCTCAGCGCGACGCCGTGCACCATCCCGTCGCCGCTGAACCAGTGGTAGGTAGCCGGGTCGACCTCTTCGGCGGGGTTGGGGCCGTTGCGCAGGTAGCGGCCGTCGAGGTGTTCGGGGATGTGTCCGGTGACCGGGAGGTCGGTGGCGGTCACCTCGGCGGCCACCGGCGCCAGCAGGCCCTCGACATACGGGTTCGAAGTTTCTGCGGTTTCTGCGACCGTCATCTTTGAGCTCCTATAACATTGATATGACGCTGTTATAGGGACGCTACGCCGCGGATGGGAGGATGGCAACGATGACTTCGGAATTGGCGCGAGGGCAGCGCAGCGTCCGCGACGAGATGTTGCGCGCCGCCGTCGACCTGCTGCACGAGAACGGCCCCGATGCGCTGCAGACCCGCAAGGTCGCCGGCGCGGCCGGAACGTCGACGATGGCCCTGTACACGCACTTCGGCGGGATGCGCGGCCTGATCGCCGAGGTGGCCGAAGAGGGCCTGCGCCAGTTCGACGCCGCGCTGGCCGTCCCGGAGACGGACGATCCGGTCGCCGACCTGTTCGTCATCGGTGCGGCCTACCGGCGCTACGCCATCAAGCACCCGCACATGTATCGGCTGATGTTCGGCAGCACCAGCGCGCACGGCATCAACGCCCCCGCGGGCAACGTCCTGACCCTCACGGTGGCCGAGATCGAACGCGACATTCCGAGCTTCGCGCACGTGGTCCGCGCCATGCGCCGGTCGATAATCGCCGGCCGCATCACCGCGTGTGCCCCGGACGACGACCCGACGATCGTTGCCACGGCGGCCCAGTTCTGGTCCCAGGTGCACGGCTTCGTGATGCTGGAGCTGGCCGGGTTCTACGGCGACGACGGCGCGGCGGTCGCGCCCGTGCTCGTCTCGATGTTCACCAATCTGCTTGTGGCCCTGGGTGATTCAAGCGAGCGCGTCACGCTGTCGGTGGACTCCAGGCGCTGAGGACGACGAAACCCCCGGGACCGCACACGGCGGTCCCGGGGGGTTTTCGGCGTGGAGCTACTTGACGGTGACGGTGGCGCCGGCGGCCTCCAGCTTGGCCTTGGCCTCGTCGGCGGCCTCCTTGGCGACCTTCTCCAGCAGCGGCTTGGGCGCGCTGTCGACCAGGTCCTTGGCCTCCTTGAGGCCCAGGCCGGAGACGATCTCGCGGACCACCTTGATGACGCCGATCTTCTTGTCGCCGGCGGCCTCGAGGATGACGTCGAACTCCGACTGCTCCTCGGCGGCCTCGGCGGGGGCGCCACCGGCGGCCGGGCCGGCCGCGGCGACGGCGACCGGGGCGGCCGCGGTGACCTCGAAGGTCTCCTCGAACTTCTTGACGAAGTCGGAGAGCTCCAACAGGGTCATTTCCTTGAAGGCGTCAAGCAGGTCGTCGGTAGACATTTTCGCCATGGTGTGTGGGTCCTTCCTGATTTCCGGTTGGGGTTTATTCGGCTTCGGCCGGGGTTTCCGGCGCCTCTGCGGGCGCTTCCGAAGCTGGTTCTGGGGCCGCCTCGGTGGCCTCGGGGGCCGCGGCCTCCGGGGCGGGAGCCTCGGGAGCCGCGGGGGCCGCGGGGGTCGCGGGGGTCTCTGCGGCCTTCTTTTCCTGCAGCGCGGCCGCGAGGCGAGCGACCTGCGAGGCGGGAGCATTGAACAGGCCGGCCGCCTTGGCGAGGTTGCCCTTCATGGCGCCGGCCAGCTTGGCCAGCAGCACCTCGCGCGACTCCAGGTCGGCAATGCGCTCGACCTCGGCGACGGTCAGCGCGCGACCGTCCATGTAGCCGCCCTTGATGACCAGCGCCTTGTTGTCCTTGGCGAAGGTCTTGATGGCCTTGGCGGCGTCGACCGGCTCGCCGGTGACGAACGCGATCGCGGTCGGCCCGGCGAACAGCTCGTCGAGGCCTTCGACGCCGGCCTCGGACGCCGCCCGCTTGATCAGCGTGTTCTTGGCCACCGAATAGGTCGCCGAGCCGCTGAGCGACCGGCGCAGCTCGGCCAGGTTGGCCACGGTCAAGCCGCGGTACTCAGTGATCAGGGTCGCGGTCGCCTCCCTGAACTGCTCGGCGATGTCTGCAACGGCGGTGGCTTTGTCAGCCCTGGCCATGCGTACCTCCTGAAGTGAAAGCCATGCGACGTGTCGTCAGTGACCACCGCTGGAACGACGAACGCCCCGGCGCAGGATGCGGCCGGGGCGTGACTGCGCGCCGGCGCGTGCCGGCGCTGTTGCCTCGTCCTCCTGCGTGGGCCGCCGGGATGCTCCCGGACCTTCAACCGATTGCTCGGTGACCGACGGTCTTCGGTGGATCGGGCACCAGGATAGCCTGACCCCTCCCCGTCAGCCAAAACGGCGGCCGTCCGGCGCTCAGCGCAGGCCGGCCAGTCGCGCCGCGCCGACCAGGCCCGCCTCGCCGGCGAGTTCGGCCGGCACCACCCGCAGACCGGCCAGGAAGTCCAGCCTGGCGTATTCGGCCAGCTTCTCCCGCAGGGGATCGAAGAGCAGGCCACCGGAGTTGGCCACTCCTCCCCCGATGACGACGAGGTCCAGGTCGCAGACCGCGCCGACCGACGCGATCATCGCCGCGAGCGCGGTGGCCCCCCGGCGAAATGCCCGCAGGGCCAAGGGGTCCCCGGCCGCCGCCGCGGCGGCCAGGGCGCGGGCGCCGGCGGCGGGCGGGGCGGACCACCCGTTGGCCCGGGCCCAGCGCACCATGGACGGCCCGGACGCGATCGCCTCCACGCAGCCGCGCCCGCCGCACACGCAGGGCGGGCCGCCGTCCTCCACCACGACGTGCCCGACGTGGCCGGCGTTGCCGGTGCGGCCGGTGTAGGGAACGCCGCCGAGCACCAGCCCGCCGCCCACCCCGGTGGACACCACCATGCCCAGCAGGAAATCCGCGCCGCGGCCCGCGCCGCGCCAGTGTTCCCCCAGCGCCATGCACAGGCCGTCGCCGCCGAGCCGTACCGGCGCGCCCGGCACCGCGGCCGCCACCCGGTCGCGCAGCGGGAAGCGTTGCCAGCCCTTGATGTTGACGGGGCTGACGGTTCCGGCGCCCAGGTCGATGGGGCCGGCCGACCCGATGCCCACCGCGGCGACCGCGCCGTCGGCCGCACGCAGCGCGTCGGCGATCGTCGCCTCGACCACGGCCCACACCTGCTCGGCGCCGCCGCCGGGCGTGGGCCGGATGACGGTGTGCACCAGCGCGCCGTCGGGATCGGCGAGGCCGGCGGCGATCTTGGTGCCGCCGATGTCCAGGCAGAGGGTGAGCATCGCGGTCAGTGCCGGTGGGTGTTGTCGGGTTGGTGCGGGTCGCCGGGATGCTCGTAGCCGGGAGCGAGCCGCACCAGCGCGGCCCGCCGCGCGTCCAGCCACACCCGAAAGGCGCGGCGCCGCGCGGCTGCCCGCAGGTGGGCGGCGATCGCCGAGCGCACGTCGTCCAGCGGCGGCCCGGCCGTGGGCGGGGCCCGCCAGCCGCCCGAATCCCGGCGCGGCTCGGCGAACCGCAACGGGTTGCGGGCGTGGTAGGCGGCCACCTCCTCGTCGGAAACGCGGACCGCGGCGGTGACGTCGGCGAACAGCGCCCGCGCGCGGGGGTCGGCCAGCACCGCCGCCGCGACGCTGCCGAGCTCCAGCCGGGCCGTCGCGTCGGGCAGCAGCTCCTGCTCGCTGGGCGCGCCCCGCCCGCTGAGGCCCCGGGCCTCGGCCTCGGCGGCGACGACCCGCTCGGTCACGATCAGCTGGGTCAGCCAGCGCCGCAGTTGACGCCCCTCGGCGGTGCCGCCGGCCGGCAGCGCGGTCGCCCCCCGCCGGCCGCGCAGCCGTATTTCGGCCGCGTCCACCTCGTCGACCGGGACCGGAACGCCCGCGACCGTCGCGACCACGCTCATGTCACGGTCACCTTGACCGCCGGGGTGTAGACCAGCCGGCCGGCGCAGCCGACCCGGACCAGGGCCCACCACTGGCCCGGCTCCAGCCAGGCCGGCGGGGTCACCGAGAAGCGGAGGTCCGCGGCGCCGAGGGCGGGCAGGACCGCGCCCGCCGCGGCGGGGCCCAGCCACTCCCACGTGCCCCACGGACTGATCAGATGCGCCTCGAGGGCGAGGTCCGCCCCGGCGCGGCTGCCGACCGTGACGGTCAGCGCCGCCGCGGCACCGGCGGCCACCTCGATGTCGGCCGGCCCCTCGGCGAGGTAGATCAGCTCCCCGTCGCCGGCCGCGCCGACCTCAACGATGCACACGTCCTCGACCGTCTGGCGCCAGGCGGCCGGGGCCTCGTCGCCGGTGATGCGGAGCTGGGCCCGGACCGGGTACCGGCCCGGCCGGGCGCGGGCGGGCACCGACACCGCCACGTCGGTCTCGCGGAAGTCGCCGCTGCGCAGCGTGAGGGGCAGCTCGTCGGGCTTGGCCGACCAGCCCTGCGGGCACACCAGGGTGACGGTGCCGGCCAGGGTGGCATCGCTGCAGTCGCTGACCGCGGTGAGGCGCAGCACGACCTCGTCGCCCGGCTCGGCGGCCACCCGCGCGGGGTGCAGATGCGCGACGGCCGGCAGGCCACCCAGCGGGGCGGGGCCCCGGTTGTGCAGCCAGTAGCGCGCGTACAACGGCTGGGCGGTTTCGGCGTGCGGGGCCAGCGCGACGGGCGCCGACGGCGCGCGCGGCGTATCGAAGCGGGCCAGCACGGTCGCCACCTGGTAGCCGTGCAGTTCGAGCGGGCGGCCGGGCCGTGCGGTTTCGAGCAGGTCGGCCGCGCGGACGTCGGCGAGCTCGCCGACGTCCGAGCCGATCACCACGCCGGCCCCCGCCCCGGTCGTCTCGACCAGGCGCAGCGCGACCGAGCGGGGGTCGACCGGCCGGGCGCTGCCCGCCGTGAGCGGGTTGCCGGCCGCCTTCAGGGCGGCCAGCTGCACCCGGCCCGCGGGTTCGACGCGCAGCAGGGATCCGGTCCCGGGCGGCGCGCCGCCCGCGCCGCCCGCGGTGACGGCGAGCAGCGGGTGGGCGAACTGCGCGCTGCGGCTGGGGATTTCGGCGCGCCGCCAGTCGCCGTCGTCGCAGACCAGGGCGTAGTCGAACGCGTGCGTCCAGTGTTGAAGCTGGAAGTTCGAGCCGTCCGGGGCGGTGCGGCGCGGCTCGTCGATCCAGATGCCCGACGGCCAGCCGGTGCAGGAGCGCATCAGCGCGGTGTGCAGGGTGCCCTCGGCGTCGACGGCGAAGCTGGGCACGCCGCGGTTGAGCAGGGCGACGGTGCGGTCGTCGAACTCGCCGATGCCCGCCGGCGCCCGCTGGGTGACGAGCACTTCGGCGTCGCCGAGGTCGTCGGCCAGCTCCGCGATCGCGGCGGAAAGGTCCTCCTCGTCGCGCCCGGCGATCACCAGCAGCGGCAGCGCCGCCGGCGCGCGCAGGTCCGCATCGGGCAGCCACACCGCCGCCAACGGCGTCGCGGCCGGCACCCAGAGCCTGGCCCGGCCGGTCGCCGCCAACTGGCGGTCGAGTTCGTCGGCGTACGCCGGACCGGCCTGCGCCAGCACCGCCCTGGTGAACGGGTTGCGGGCCGGTCCGCCCAGCGCGATCCGCACGTCGGGCAGGTTGGAATCGACGTCGAGGTCGCCGTAGCGGGGCCTGTCCGCGCCGCTGCAGGTGGCCGTCACCCCGGCGCGCGCCAGCGCGACCATCAGCTCGCGGGCCAGCGGCCCCGACTCCGCCTCGTCCGGGGTGACCACCTCGGCCACCGAGATCGCCCGCACGGCGGTGCCCACCCGGACGCGCGCCGCCGACGACAGGCCGAACCAGCCGTAGGCCGGGTTGTCCAGCGTCCACAGGTGCTGCGCGGTGTCCACCGAGCGGTCCCCGTCGTGCAACAGGGCGAAGCCCCGTCCCACGACGGCGTCGCCGACCTCGCTGACCGGCATGGCGCCCGGCACCGGGCAGGGCCAGCGCAGCCGCACCAGCCGGTCGGCCCCGGTGAACTCGTCGATGGTGGTACGGCAGTCCACCCGCGGCACGCCGTGCCACAGGGTGAGGGTCTGGGTGTAGCGCAGCAGCCCCCCGATCCGGCCGGTGACGACGATCCGCTGCCCCAGCGGTCCGCGGTAGGCCTGCACCCGGGCCGGCGACTCCGAGGAGCACACCACCGGCCCCCTGGGCAGCAGGTGCCACGGGCCCTCGCCCTGCGTCGGGTGCGACGGGTATTCCTCGTAGACGGCCAGCTCGTTGCCCACCCGGCCGTCGGCGATCAGCTCCCGGCCGTCCTGGACCAGGGAAACCACTCCGCCGCCGCGCTCCGGGTCGACCTCGAGGCGGTAGCGCCCGTTGGCGATCGCGGGGCCCGGCACCGCCTCCCAGCCGGCCGGTCCGCCCCCGGGAACGAGCCGGTAGGCCCGCCAGCCCAGCGACGGCAGGCCGCGCGCCAGCCAGCTGACCGACCGGCCCCCGTCCTCGACGAGTGCGGGCAGCTCGTTGCCGTCGGCGTCCAGGACCCGCACCCCGGCCTCGAGCGGCGCGTCGAGCCGCGCGGTGACGACGTCGGTGCGCTGCTGCGCCAGCGGATTCCACACCACGACGTCGCCGCCCAGCGCCCGGGACAGCAGCGCCAGCGAGGCGTCGCGGGTCGCGCGGCCCAGCTCCCACGCCTCGCGCCAGCCGGTCAGCAGGTCGAGGTACACCTGGTCGGACTCCGACCCGGTGATGGCGTCGTGGTGCGCGCCGTAGGCCAGCTGCACCCACGCCTTGGCCAGGGCGGCCTGCGGGTACTCGGCGCCGGCCGTCAACCCGGCGAACACGGCGAACCGCTCGGCTTCCAGGACGGCATTCTCCGCGGCCCGGTTGGCCTGCTTGGTGTCGATGTAGGACACGTCCTTGCCGGTGTAGATCGGGTTCATGTCGCGGGTCTGCGGTGACGGCACGCGGCCGCGCTCGGCCAGCTCGGCGCGCACGGCCGCGAAGAACTCCCGCGGCAGCGCACACACGAAGCGTGGCCACGTGTAGCGCGCGGCCCAGTCGCGGTGGATGGCGGTGACCCACTTGTTCGGGGGCGTGTAGTCGGTGCCGACGGGCAGCAGCACGTTGCGCGTCAGCGCGACCCGCTTGAGCTGACGGAACAGCGCGTAGGTGGCGTCCTCCGCTTCGGCGAGCGAGGCCGACGAGTCCATCCCCCAGCCCGCCCCGTAGTGCGCGGGCATGTAGTGGGTCAGCAGGCCGCGGCCCGACGGGGCGATCCACTCGAATTCGCTGCGAAACTGCATGCGGTCGACGTCCGCGCCCGGGCCCCACTGGTGGTGCGGGCCGCGGGCCCACGAGCTCGACGTCAGCCCGGCGTCGGCGGCCATCCCCGGGAACTGGGGGTCGTGGCCGAACACGTCGAGCTGCCAGGCGGTGGCCGGGTCCGCGCCCAGCACGTGACGCTGAAACCCCATGCCGTGCACCAGGTTCCGGATCGTGGTCTCCGGGCTGGTGAGGTTGGTGTTGGGTTCGTTGTAGGTGCCGCCCATCACCTCCACCCGACCCTGCGCAAGGAAGCGGCGCAGGTCGGCGCGGTCCTCGGGGTGGGTGTCCCAGTACGGCTTGAGGTAGTCGACCTCGGCCAGCACGAACTTGTACTCCGGCTCGCGACGGGCCATCTCCAGGTGCGCGTGGACCAGTTCGAAGCTGTTGGTCTGCCGACCAGGCGGGTCCGCCACCCACTCGCTGGTGTAGGCGCCCTGGGTGTTCCACCACACCGGGTCGTAGTGGAAGTGGCTGACCATGAACATGGTCCAGCCGGGCTCGGCCACGACGAATTCGAACGGCAGCGCGGCGCCGCCGGCCACCGCCTGAACCGCCCGCCGCTGCCCGGCGACCGGGCGGTCGACCCGGACGGGAACCTCGACCAGCTCGTCGCCGGCCCCGGCAACCGCCTCACCGCTGACGCCGTCACCGTCGATGCGGATCGGCGTGGGCTCGGCCACCGCGGCGACGGACACCCGCGCCAGCTGCACCGGCGCCTCCGGCGGCCCGACGAACAGCTCGGTCGAATGGGCCGAAACCAGCTGCATCCCCGCACTTTACGGCCTGCCGGCCATCTACGATCGGCTAATGCCCGCCCTCGCCCCGCCGGTGGCCGACGAACGCAACGCCCTGCACGAGTACCTGGCATTCCACCAGAGCGCGTACTTCGCGGTCAGCCACGGCCTCACCGACAAACAGGCCCGGTCCACCCCTTCGGTCAGCGCGCTGTCGATCGGTGGGCTGGTCAAGCACGTGACCGCGATGCAGCGCAGCTGGATGGGACGCGTCGCCGCCGCACCGGGCGCGCCGCCGAAAGACCCGCGTCCGTTCGAGCAGATCGCGCAGGAATTCGCCGACCAGCACGTGATGAGGCCCGACGAGACGCTGGACGGGTTGCTCCGGGCGTTCGAAGAACAGAACGCCGAGTCGCTGCGACTGGTCAAGACCGCGGACCTCGACGCCGCCGTGCCCGTGCCGAAGGACATTCCGTGGTTCCCCAAGAACCAGGAGGCCTGGTCGGTGCGCTGGGTGATATTGCACGTCATCAACGAGCTGGCCCGCCACGCCGGGCACGCCGACATCGTCCGCGAATCGATCGACGGCGCCACGATGTACGAGCTGATCGCGGCGCGGGAGGGCTGGGCGATCCAGGGCTGGGTGCAACCCTGGAGGCCGAGCTAGAGGATTGGGCCTTGACACCACCGATTTGGCAGACTGCTTTAAATGAGCTCTACCAAGCATCGAGACGTGGCCAGGCTTGACCGCGTGCCGCTGCCGATCGAGGCGGCCCGGGTGGCCGTCACCGGTTGGCAAGTAACGCGCACCGCCGCGCGCGTCATCACCAAGCTGCCGGGCAAGGGCCCGTGGCAGCAGAAGGTGATCAAGCAGCTCCCGCAGACTTTCGCCGACCTCGGCCCGACGTACGTGAAATTCGGGCAGATCATCGCGTCCAGCCCCGGGGCGTTCGGCGAATCGCTGTCCCGCGAGTTCCGCGGCCTGCTCGACCGGGTGCCGCCGGCGGACACCGACGAGGTGCACAAGCTGCTCGTCGAGGAGCTCGGCGGCGACCCCGCCGAGCTGTTCGCCAAATGGGAGGAGACGCCGTTCGCGTCGGCGTCCATCGCCCAGGTGCACTACGCGACGCTGCACACCGGCGAGGAGGTCGTCGTCAAGATCCAGCGCCCGGGCATCCGCCGCCGGGTCGCGGCCGACCTGCAGATCCTCAAGCGCTTCGCCCAGGCCGTCGAGCTGGCCAAGCTCGGTCGCCGGCTCTCGGCGCAGGACGTGGTCGCCGACTTCTCCGACAACCTGGCCGAGGAGCTGAACTTCCGCCTCGAGGCGCAGTCGATGGACGCGTGGGTCTCGCACCTGCACGCCTCGCCGCTGGGCCGCAACATCCGGGTGCCGCAGGTGCACTGGGACTTCACCTCCGAGCGGGTGCTGACGATGGAGCGGGTGCACGGCATCCGCATCGACGACGTCGCCGCCATCCGCAAGGCCGGGTTCGACGGGACGGAGCTGGTCAAGGCGCTGCTGTTCTCGCTCTTCGAGGGCGGCCTGCGGCACGGCCTGTTCCACGGCGACCTGCACGCGGGCAACCTCTACGTCGACGACCAGGGCCGCATCGTGTTCTTCGACTTCGGGATCATGGGCCGCATCGACCCGCGCACCCGCTGGCTGCTGCGCGAGCTGGTGTACGCACTGCTGGTCAAGAAGGACCACGCCGCGGCGGGCAAGATCGTGGTGTTGATGGGCGCCGTCGGCACCATGAAGCCCGAGGCCCAGGCCGCCAAGGATCTGGAGCGCTTCGCCACCCCGCTGACCATGTCGACGCTGGGCGACATGTCCTACGCCGACATCGGGCGGCAGCTGTCGGCGCTGGCCGACGCCTACGACGTCAAGCTGCCCCGCGAGCTGGTGCTGATCGGCAAGCAGTTCCTCTACGTCGAGCGGTACATGAAATTGCTGGCCCCCAAGTGGCAGATGATGTCCGACCCCCAGCTGACCGGATACTTCGCGAACTTCATGGTCGAGGTCAGCCGCGAGCACCAATCCGAAGAGGTCTGATGGAGGTCCGCACCGGGCACGCCACTGTCTTCGATCCCAGGGGCGACCTGAAGCTCTACTACGAGGACATGGGCGACATCGACGACCCGCCCGTGCTGCTGATCATGGGGCTGGGCGCCCAGCTGGTGCTGTGGCGAACCGCCTTCTGCGAGCGGCTGGTCCGCCACGGCCTGCGCGTGATCCGGTACGACAACCGCGACGTCGGCCTGTCGAGCAAGACGCAGCACCGCGGCACCGGCCAGCCGTTGGTGACGCGGTTGGCCCGCTCCTGGCTGGGGCTGCCGAGCGACGCGCCGTACAAGCTCGAGGACATGGCCGACGACGCCGCGGCCGTGCTGGATCACCTGGGGATCGAGGACGCGCACATCGTGGGCGCGTCGATGGGCGGCATGATCGCCCAGATCTTCGCCGCACGATTCCGCGAGCGGACCAAGACCCTCGGAGTCATCTTCTCCAGCAACAATTCGGCGGGTCTGCCGCCGCCCGGGCCGCGCCAGTTACTGGCGCTCATCAAGGGCCCGGCGCCGAACTCGCCGCGCGACGTGATCGTCGACAACGCGATCCGGGTCAGCAAGATCATCGGCAGCCGGCGCTACCTGGCATCCGAGGAGCAGCTGCGGGCCGAGGCCATCGAAAGCTACGAACGCAGCTATTACCCGTGGGGCGTCGCCCGGCATTTCGACGCCGTGCTGGGCAGCGGCAGCCTGAAGCGCTACAACCGGCGGACCGCCGCGCCGACCGTGGTGATCCACGGCCGGGCCGACAAGCTGATGCGGCCCTTCGGCGGCCGCGCGGTGGCCGGGGCCATCGACGGCGCTCGATTGGTGTTATTCGACGGGATGGGCCATGATCTGCCACAGCAGTTGTGGGATCAGGTGATCGGCGTGCTGACGACCAACTTCGCCAAAGCCGGCTAAGCCAAAATCACTCGAACGAAACGCTTCCCCTGCGATCTCAGTCCACGTCGCCGGGTTGTACGGTTGTCCAAGGAGGTGGGTCCACCAATGGCCAAGCTGAAGCCGTATTACGAAGAGTCGCAGGCAACCTACGACATTTCAGACGACTTCTTCGCGCTGTTCCTCGACCCCAACATGGTGTACACCTGCGCCTACTACAAGAACGACGACATGACGCTGGAAGAGGCGCAGCTGGCCAAGCTCGACCTGGGGCTGGACAAGCTGAAGCTCGAACCGGGGATGACGGTGCTCGACGTCGGTTGCGGCTGGGGCGGGGCCGTGGTCCGCGCCGTGGAGAAATACGACGTCAACGTCATCGGCATCACGCTCAGCCGCAACCATTACGCCCGCACCAAGGAGCGGCTGGCCGCCCTCGGCACGACGCGGCGGGCCGAGGCCCGGCTGCAGGGGTGGGAGGAATTCGACGAGCAGGTCGACCGGATCATCAGCTTCGAAGCCTTCGACGCCTTCAAAAAGGAACGCTGGCCCGCGTTCTGGGATTGGGCCTACAAGACGCTGCCCGATAACAGCCGGATGATGATGCACAGCATTTTCACCTACCCGCAGTCGTCGTGGAAGGATCGCGGCATTCAGATCACGATGTCGGATCTGCGTTTCTTCCATTTCCTGGGCAAGGAAATCTTTCCTGGCGGGCAGATGTGCGGCGAGCCCGACATCGTCGACCTCGCGCAAGCCAGCGGTTTCTCGATCGAGCAGATCCAATACCTGCAGCCGCATTACGCGCGGACGCTGGACACCTGGGCGGCCAATCTGGAGGCCAACCGCGAAGAGGCCATCGCCATCCAGTCCGTCGAGGTCTACGACCGCTTCATGCGCTACCTGACCGGCTGCGCGGACCTGTTCCGCAAGGGTATTTCGAACGTCGCGCAGTACACGCTCACCAAGTAGCGCTCCGCCCGGAAAAACTCCGGCGCACGCGCGCGCAAATACGGCGTTTCGAATCCGTGGCGAGTACCGTCCCCGAGTGGGCGGCCACCTCTGTCGTGCCCGCCCCTGGGGAGGACAGATGTCTGACAACCCGGCCGGCGCTGTAGGGACGCGATCCAATTCGGAGGACGTGCGGGCGCACTACGACCTCTCGAACGAATTCTTCGCGCTGTTCCAGGATCCGACCCGGACCTACAGCTGCGCGTATTTCCCCCGCGAGCAGATGACCCTGCAGGAGGCGCAGCTCGCCAAGCTCGACCTGACGCTGGACAAGCTCGGGCTCCAGCCGGGGATGACGCTGCTCGACGTCGGCTGCGGCTGGGGTTCGATGCTCAAACGCGCCGTGGAGCGCTACGACGTCAACGTCGTCGGGCTGACGCTGTCCAAAAACCAGCACGCCTACTGCCAGGAGGTGCTCGACGGGATCGACACCGGCCGCTCGCGGCGGGCGCTGCTGTGCGACTGGTCGGAGTTCAGCGAGCCCGTGGACCGCATCGTCACCATCGAGGCGTTGGAGCACTTCGGCTTTCACCGCTACGACGACTTGTTCAAGTTCGCCCACACCTCGCTGCCCGGCGACGGCGTGATGCTGCTCCACTCGATCACCGGTTTGCACGGCAGGCAGGTGATCGAGCGCGGCCTGCCGCTGACGATGGAGGTCGCCAGGTTCATCCGGTTCATCGTGACCGAGATCTTCCCGGGCGGCCGGTTGCCGATGATCGAGAAGATCGAGGAACACGCGGCGAAGGCCGGCTTCCGGGTCACCCGCGTCCAGTCGTTGCAAACCGACTTCGCCAGGACCCTCGACCTGTGGGCCGGCGCCCTGCAGGCGCGCAGGGCCGACGCGATCGATATCCAATCCGAGGAGGTCTACGAGCGCTACATGAGATACCTGACCGGCTGTGCCAGGGCTTTCCGCGCCGGCTACATCGACTGCAACCAATTCACGCTGGAAAAGTAGACTTCGGTATCGTTGCACGTCACGCCGCGGGCAATACGCGGCGAACCCCATCCAGGAGAACAAGACGAAAAATGGCTGATCAACCGACTAGCCCGACGAAGACGCGGACGGCTCCCGAGGACATTCAGGCGCATTACGACGTCTCCGACGACTTCTTCGCCCTGTTCCAGGACCCGACGCGGACCTACAGCTGCGCGTACTTCGCCCGCGACGACATGACGCTGGAAGAGGCGCAGTACGCCAAGATCGACCTCAACCTCGACCAGCTGGACCTCAAGCCGGGCATGACCCTGCTGGACATCGGTTGCGGTTGGGGCACCACCATGAAGCGCGCCGTCGAGCGGTTCGACGTCAACGTCATCGGCCTGACCCTGTCCAAGAACCAGCACGCCCGCTGCGAGCAGGTGTTGGCGTCGATCGACAGCGACCGTTCGCGTGAGGTCCGGCTGCAGAACTGGGAGGACTTCACCGAGCCCGTCGACCGCATCGTGTCGATCGAGGCGTTCGAGCACTTCGGGCACGAGAACTACGACGACTTCTTCAAGCGGACGTTCGACATCATGCCCGAGGACGGTCGGATGACCGTGCAGAGCAGCGTCAGCTACCACCCGTACGACCTGGCCGCCCGCGGCAAGAAGCTGACGTTCGAGACGGCGCGGTTCATCAAGTTCATCATCACCGAGATCTTCCCGGGTGGCCGCCTGCCGTCCACGCAGATGATGGTCGACCACGGCGAGAAGGCGGGATTCGTTGTGCCCGAGCCGCTTTCACTGCGGCCGCACTACATCAAGACGCTGCACATCTGGGGCGACACCCTCGAGTCGAACAAGGACAAGGCCATCAAAGTCACCTCCGAAGAGGTGTACAACCGCTACATCAAGTACCTGCGCGGGTGCGAGCACTACTTCACCGACGAGGCACTCGACGTCAGCCTGGTGACCTACCTCAAGCCCGGAGCCGTCAGCTGATTTCTCCGCCGCTGTCGGATTAGGGCTGCGTCGTTCGTCGGATGGGTAGAGAGTGGAGCACGGGGCTTCGCTCGCTATCTGGAGGTGACGAGAGATGCAGTACTTCGCCCTATTGATCAGCAGGGAACAGGACCGCACGCCCGAAAGCCCGGACGCGATGGCCGCCTGGGGGAACTTTCACGCCAAGGCGGGCCCCGCGATCAAATCCGGGGACGCCCTGGCGCCCGCCGCCGCGGCGGCGGTCATCACCGGCGGCCCGGATGCGCCGGTGGTCACCGACGGCCCCTTCGCCGAATCCGCGGAAGTGGCCTGCGGCTTCTACCTGTTCGAAGCGGAGAACCTCGACGAGGCGCTGGCATTGGCGCGCGACGTCCCGCTCGCCACGTTCGGTGCCGTGGAGGTCTGGCCCACGGTCCACTCGGTGGAGCTGTCCCGCGAGCTGACCGGCAACGACTGGCTCGCGCTGCTGCTGGAGCCGGCCGAATCGGCGCACACGCCGGGCACGCCGGAGTGGGAGGCGGTGGCGGCAAAGCACGCCGATCTGCATGCGGCCGCGGGCGATCACATCATCGGCGGCGCCGCGTTGCACGATCGGTCCACGGCAACGACCGTGCGGGTGCGCGACGGCGAGGTGCTGATCACCGACGGGCCCTACGTGGAGGGCGCCGAGATCGCCACCGGGATCTACCTGTTGAGCGCCGCGGACCGCGAAGAGGCGGTCAAGCTGGCGTCGATGATCCCCGCCTCGACGGTGCAGGTGCGGCAGCTGGCCGGGCTCTCGGGGCTCTGAGCGTCGCCGGTGTCCGACCTGGACGGCGTCTTTCGCCGGGAGTGGGGGCCCGCCGTCGCCGCGCTCGCGCGGTGGTCCGGCGACCTCACCATCGCCGAAGACGCCGTCCAGGAAGCCTGCGCCGAGGCGCTTCGTAGCTGGGGCCGGGACGGGCCGCCGGACAACCCCGGCGGATGGCTGGTGACCGTCGCCCGCAACCGGGCGCGGGATCGCCTGCGCCGCGAATCCGTCCGCCCCGGAAAGGAATTGGCGGCCTTGAAAAATCACGTCGACGAAATCCGGGCGCGCACCGAACACACCGACCCGTCGCCGGTGCGCGACGACGAGCTGCGGATGATGTTCACCTGCGCGCACCCCGCGCTGGACCGCCAGTCGCAACTGGCGCTGACGCTGCGGCTGGTGTCGGGGTTGACCGTCACCGAGATCGCCCGCGCGCTGCTGCAGACCGACGCCGCGATCGGCCAGCGGATCACGCGCGCCAAGAGCAAGATTCGGCACGCCAACATTCCGCTGCGGGTGCCGCCCGCCGAGCTGCTGCCCGAACGCACCCCGCACGTGCTGGGTTGCGTGTATTCGGTGTTCACCGAGGGGTATTGGTCGACGGCCGGCCCGTCGGCGATCCGCGACGAACTGTGCGACGAGGGGATCCGGCTCGCCGGGGAGCTGTGCGCGCTGATGCCGCAGGAGCCCGAGGCCCACGCGCTGGCCGCCCTGATGCTGCTGCACGATTCGCGGCGGGCCACCCGGGTCGACGACGCCGGGATGCTGGTCCCGCTCGAGGACCAGGACCGCCGCCGGTGGGACCGCGGCCGCATCGCCCGGGGGCTCGATCGGCTCCGGCTGGCCGAGGGATCGGGCGGCCCCTACCTGGCGCAGGCAGTGATCGCCGCGGTGCACGCGACGGCGCCCAGCTGGGAGCGGACGGACTGGGTCACCATCTGCGCGGCCTACGACCGCTTGCTGCGGCTGACCAACTCGCCGGTCGTGCGCGCCAACCGCGCCCTGGCGGTCGGCTTCCGCGACGGTCCCGACGCCGGCCTGGCCGCCCTGGACGAGGTGGCGCCCGACGCCCGGTTAAGCCGCTCCAACCTCGTCGCGACGGTGCGCGCCGACCTGCTCCGGCGCGCGGGCAGGCCGGCCGAGGCCGTCGTCTGGTACCGAGAAGCGTTGACAGTCAACGGTTCCGAGCCGGGCCGCGAGTTCCTGCGGCGCCGCATCGCCGAGTGCGGCGGGTAGCCGGCCCTGCTGCGGCTCAGGCCTCGGCGAAGTTCCGGGTGACGGACGGGTCCACCGGGATGCCCGGGCCCGTGGTCGTCGACACCGTGATCTTCTTCAGGTAACGGCCCTTGGAGGCCGACGGCTTGAGCCGCAGCACCTCGTCGAGGGCGGCGCCGTAGTTCTCCGCGAGGGCCTTCTCGTCGAAGGACGCCTTGCCGATGACGAAGTGCAGGTTGGCCTGCTTGTCGATGCGGAAGTTGATCTTGCCGCCCTTGATGTCGGCCACGGCCTTGGCGACGTCCGGGGTGACGGTGCCCGTCTTGGGGTTGGGCATCAGACCGCGCGGGCCCAAGACGCGGGCAATGCGCCCGACCTTGGCCATCTGGTCGGGCGTCGCGATCGCGGCGTCGAAGTCCAGGAAGCCGCCCTGGATCTTCTCGATCAGGTCGTCGCTGCCGACGATGTCGGCGCCGGCGGCCTGGGCCTGCTCGGCCTTGTCGCCGACCGCGAACACCGCGACGCGGGCGGTCTTACCGGTGCCGTGCGGCAGGTTGACCGTGCCGCGGACCATCTGGTCCGCCTTGCGCGGGTCGACGCCGAGGCGGATCGCCACCTCGACGGTCGCGTCCTGCTTGGCCGACGCGGTCTCCTTGGCGAGCTTGGCCGCCTCCAGCGGGCTGTACAGGTTGTTGCGGTCCACCTTCTCGGCGGCGGCGCGGTATGCCTTGCTGTTCTTGCTCATTGATTCATCCAATCTGGTGTTGGGTCGTGGTTAAGCAGCGGGCCGAAGCTGGCCCTCCCACGGTGTCGGAAACTATTCGACGGTGATGCCCATCGACCGGGCGGTCCCGGCGATGATCTTGGCGGCGGCGTCGATGTCGTTGGCGTTGAGGTCGGTCTTCTTCGTCTCGGCGATCTCGCGAACCTGGTCCCAGGTCACCTTGGCCACCTTGGTCTTGTGCGGCTCGGCCGAGCCCTTGCCCACGCCCGCGGCCTTGAGCAGCAGCTTGGCCGCCGGCGGCGTCTTGAGCGCGAACGTGAAGCTGCGGTCCTCGTAGACCGTGATCTCCACCGGGATGACCTGGCCGCGCTGGTTCTCCGTGGCGGCGTTGTAGGCCTTGCAGAACTCCATGATGTTGACGCCGTGCTGGCCGAGCGCGGGTCCGACCGGCGGGGCGGGGTTGGCCTGCCCGGCCACGATCTGCAGCTTGATCAGCCCAACGACTTTCTTCTTCGGGGCCATGGGTGTTGGTGTTCCTTCCTAACTAACGTTCTAAATCTTCGAGACTTGGCTGAAGGTCAATTCGACCGGCGTCTCACGGCCGAAGATCGACACCAGCACCTTGAGCTTCTGCTGTTCGCCGTTGACCTCGCTGATGGTCGCGGGCAGCGTGGCGAACGGCCCGTCCATGACCGTCACCGACTCGCCGACCTCGTAGTCGACCTCGACGGCCGGCCGCTCCAGCCCGCCGGCCTCGGCGGCGGCGGCGGTGGTGGCCGCGCCCTTGGCGGCCTTCTTGGTCGCGCCACGCGGCAGCAGGAACTTGACCACGTCGTCCAGCGTCAGGGCCGACGGCCGCGACGTCGCGCCGACGAACCCGGTGACGCCCGGGGTGTTGCGCACCGCGGCCCACGAGTCGTCGGTCAGGTCCATGCGCACCAGGATGTAGCCGGGCAGCACCTTGCGGTTGACCTGCTTGCGCTGGCCGTTCTTGATCTCGGTGACCTCTTCGGTGGGCACCTCGACCTGGAAGATGTAGTCGCCGACGTCCAGGTTCTGCACGCGGGTCTCGAGATTGGCTTTGACCTTGTTCTCGTATCCCGCGTAGGAGTGGATCACGTACCAGTCACCCGGCTTGCTGCGCAGCTCCGCCTTGAGCGCGGCCGCCGGGTCGACCTCTTCGGTCGACTCCTCGGGGGCTTCGGCCGCGGAGGTTTCCGTGGTCTCAGCGTCCTCGGTGCGCTCTTCCACGTCGACCGCTTCACCCGCGGACGTGTCACCGTCGAAGGTAGTCACGGTTTTCAGTCCTCTCTATCTATCGCTCAGCCGAACACCAGCAGCACGAGCTTGGTGAGGCCGAAATCCGCGAGGCCGACCAGCGCCACCATGAAGGCCAGGAACGCCAGCACCACCGACGTGTAGGTGACCATCTGCTTGCGGTTCGGCCAGATGACCTTGCGCATCTCCGCAACCACCTGCTTGAGGTAGTTGAAGACGAAGACGAACGGGTTGGCCGAACGGTCTCCAGGCTTCTTCGGCTTCTTGCCCTTCGTGGCCTTCTTGGCTTTGGCGCCCTTGTCCTGCTTGGCGGCCTCGGCCTCGTCCGCCGACTCTACGTCGACGTCCTCGCCCGCGTCGGCCGCTCGCTGCCGGGATCGTTTGCCGGTCGGTCGCTGCGGCCGCGTCACCACAGCGGTCCGACCGCCGCTCGCGCGGTCGTCCTCCCTGTCAGCGCCGTCGCTTGTGGCGTCGTTGGCAGCATCGCCTTCGTCGCTCACCGCATGCTCCTTAAGTTTGCTTGTGTCCCGCGGGCCGCCCCGTGGTGGACGGCCACTATTCCAGTGTCCACCATGGCACGCCCTATCTCTTGTCCGGCTCCTCCCCGGGCCGGGAAAGGCCCGCATCGTCGCCAGACGTCGTGTTCAGCAGGGGCGACAGGACTTGAACCTGCAACCTGCGGTTTTGGAGACCGCTGCTCTGCCAGTTGAGCTACGCCCCTTCGCGGTTGGCAGGCCAACCTGCGCTTACCTACCGGGGCTTACATGACACGCGCGCCTTCCGATTGCTCGAATCCCGGAAAGCGCGCTAATGCTGGGAAAACCCCGAGGTCCGAGTGTACATCGACGCGCCAGCCAGATACTAATTACGCCGTTCTGACGACCTGGCCGGAATCCGGGTCCCATTTAAGGTTCTCCGACTCGGCGTACTGGCTCATCAACGTGGTGTAGGACTGCAGGACCACCCGGCCCTCATCGTCGGTGCAGGTGTTCCTGGTGACCACGATGTCGGCGCCGAACCGCTCGTCGACCGAGTGGATGTCCATCCGGGCCCACAGCTTGTCGCCGGCCTTGATCGGCCGGGAGAACACGAACCGCTGGTCGACCTGGACGATCACCAGGGTCTCCATGCCAATGTCGACGTGGCGGAAGAAGTCGAGCTGGACCAGCTTGGCGAAGATCGTCGCATAGGTCAGCGGCGCCAGGATCGCGTCGTGACCCAGTTCGGCGGCCGCGTCCTCGCTGTAATGCGCCGGGTGGCGGTCCTTGACGGCTTGCGCGAACTGGCGGAGTTGTTCGCGCCCCACGACGAAGTAGTCCGGGTACCGCCAGATCATCCCGCGGATATCGGTCTTCAGTGCCATTGACCGGACCTATGCGAGGGTCGCGGACGCGATGGCCCTGCCGAAGATCTTCTTGCCGCCGGTGGTGGCCGTCAACGCGATGGTCACGGACTTGGTCTCCGGGTCGGCCGACTTCACCCGGCCGTTGAAGACCAGCTCGGCGCCCTTGCCGTCGTTGGGCACCGGCACCACCGCGGTGAACCGCACGTTGTACTCGGTGACGGCGCCGGGGTCACCGATCCACGCGGTGACGTAGCCGCCGCCGATGCCCATGGTCAGCATGCCGTGCGCGATCGCGGTGTCCAGCCCGACGACCTTGGCCATCTCGTCGTCCCAGTGGATCGGGTTCAGGTCACCCGAGACGCCCGCGTAATTCACCAGATCCTGACGGGTCAGCGGGTAGGTCCGCTCCGGGAGCTGGTCACCCACCTTCACCGAGCTGAACTCACGCAGTGGCATCAGAAAATCCCTCTTCTCCATCCTCACCGGCACGGCCCGCCAGGGTCGTGTAGGTCTCCTGCACAACATCACCGGCCTCGTTGGTGATGATGTTCTTGGTCACGATGATCTGGGTGCCGTGCGAAACGCGCATCGAGTCCACGTAGACGTCGCAGTGCAGTATGTCGCCCGCCACGATCGGCGCCATGAACTTCAGCACCTGGTCGACCTGCACGATCTGCGCGTCCTGGACGGCAACGTTGGCGTGCTTGAAGAACGCCGACTGCGCCTTGTAGCCGAACACGCAGATGAACGTCAGCGGCGCGGGCAGGCCGCCATAGCCGAGCTCCGCGGCCGCCTTCTCCTCGATGAACATCGCGTCGTCGTTCTGCACGGCGACGGCGTACTCACGGATCTTCTCCCGCTCCACGACGTAATGGTCGGGATAGCGGTAATGCATCCCGACGATGCTCTCGCTTAACGGCACGGCTCTAAAATCTACCTAGTCAGTGGCGAATAAACGGTCGTGGGGCGCCGCTAGCGGGTTTCCCGGTGGGCCTGGTGCTTGCCACAGTTCGGGCAGAACTTCTTCAGCTCCATGCGGTCGGGGTCGTTCCGGCGGTTCTTCTTGGTGATGTAGTTGCGGTGCTTGCACACCTCGCAGGCCAAGGTGATCTTCGGCCGCACGTCGGTACTGGAAGCCATGACGGTTCTCTCTCAACTCTCTAAAAACTGCGCGTTGTTGTGTTGTAGCGATGGCCGGACTCGAACCGGCGACCTAACGATTATGAGTCGTTCGCTCTAACCGACTGAGCTACATCGCCTCTGGCCACCCCTTTTGGGGTAGTGCCGCCCACGCCTGCTCGGCGTCCGCCGAGCCCCCTAACGGAATCGAACCGTTGACCTTTTCCTTACCATGGAAACGCTCTACCGACTGAGCTAAGGGGGCCGTTCACCCGAATCGGACGTGCTGCCGCGGGCCTAAAAGAGGGTACAGCCTGGCGCGCAAGCGGACCAAACCAATGGGCGCTACGGGGCGGCGCCGCCGCCGGGCCGGGGCTGCCACGCGCTGAGGTCGCTGAACTCGTCGTACTCCTCGGCCGGTTCGTCGGCGTCGGCCTCGTTGAGCAGGGTGCGCAATGCGAGATTGACGGCCTCGCGGGCGTCGGCCAAATGGAAGCGGCGGATCGCCTCGTCGATCAGATCGACGTCGATCTCGATTTCGACCTTCTTCCTCATGCGCCAACAATACCCAGCGGCCGTGAACACAATCGCTGCTCGCGAACGGTGGCCGGCGAACTTCGCGGCGGCGCTGCGGGCCCCGCTCGGGCACGCCCTAGTCTGGTCACGTGTCAACGGACCGGCTGTACTTTCGCCAACTGCTCTCCGGCCGCGACTTCGCCGCCGGCGACATGGTCGCGACCCAGATGCGCAACTTCGCCTACCTGATCGGCGACCGCCAAACGGGCGACTGCGTGGTGGTCGACCCCGCATACGCGGCCGGTGACCTTATCGACACGCTCGAGGCCGACGGCATGCACCTGTCCGGGGTGCTGGTGACCCATCATCATCCCGACCACGTCGGTGGATCGATGATGGGTTTCACGCTGCAGGGCCTGGCCGACCTGCTGGACCGCAAGGCCGTGCCGGTGCACGTCAATACTCATGAGGCGCAATGGGTTTCGCGGGTCACCGGAATCAGTCTCGGGGACCTCACCGCCCACGAGGATCACGACAAGGTCAGCATCGGCGACATCGAGATCGAGTTGCTGCACACGCCCGGCCACACGCCCGGCAGCCAGTGCTTCCTGCTCGACGGCCGCCTGGTCGCCGGTGACACGCTGTTCCTGGAGGGCTGCGGTCGCACCGACTTTCCCGGCGGGGACTCCGACGAGATGTACCGCAGCCTGCAGCGGCTCGCGACCCTGCCCGGGGACCCCACGGTCTTTCCGGGGCACTGGTATTCGGCGGAGCCGAGCGCTTCACTGTCGGACGTCAAGCGCTCCAACTACGTGTATCGCGCCGCGGACCTCGCCCAATGGCGAATGTTGATGGGCGGCTGACGGTCGCTCGACCACAACGGGCCGGCAACCGGCCTGTGATATAAGCGGAGGGTGGATTCCATGGGGTGGATCCAGGACAGCTGGCACGGGATCACACACGTCGGATCCAGCACCTGGATCGCGTGGGCGGCATGGGCGGCGATCGCGCTCGCCGCCATCACCCTGATCTTCACCAACCGGCAGATCAGCCGCAACCGTCGGCTGGCCGCGGAGCAGACCCGCCCGCAGGTCTCGATGTTCATGGAACCGCATCCCGCCGATTGGCACGTGATCGAACTGGTGGTCAGGAACTTCGGTCAGACCGCGGCGTACGACATCACGTTCTCGTTCGTGAACCCGCCGACGGTGGCCGAGTACGAGAGCGCGACCGACGGCTACGCCGACGTCGTCGAACTCCGGCTTCCCCGCGAGTTGCCGTACCTGGCGCCGGGCCAGGAGTGGCGGATGGTGTGGGACTCGGCGCTGGACCGCGCCGAGATCGGCAGCGGCATCGAGTCCCGCTTCACCGGGACCATCAGCTACTTCGACTCCCCGGAGCACCCGCGCGGGTGGCGGTTCTGGGAACACGACCGCCTTCCGTTGGAAACCCAGGTGGTGCTCGACTGGGATTCCTTGCCGCCCGTCCAGCGCATCGAGCTGATGACCACCCACGACCTGGCGAAGCGGGAGAAGCAGAAGCTGGAGCTGCTGCGCGGCCTGCTGACCTACTTCCACTACGCGAGCAAGGAAACCCGTCCCGAGGTGTTCCGCAGCGAGATCGAACGGATCAACGGCGCGGTGCGGGAGACGCAGGACCGCTGGCGCACCCGCCAGCTCGACGACCCCACCGATGTCAGCCTGCGCTGGAGTGAGGCCCCGGACGACCTGGGCAAACACCACAGCCAGCCGGCGTGACGGCAAGGAGCCAGCAACTGATGAGCGGCCCGGTTCACTACAGCCTCGAGGATTCCATCGCGGTCATCCGGATGGACGACGGCAAGGTCAACGCCCTGGGCCCGACGATGCAGCAGGCCCTGGGCGAGGCGATCGACCGGGCCGAGGCGGACAACGCCGGGGCGCTGGTGATCACCGGCAACGAGCGGGTGTTCAGCGGCGGGTTCGATCTGAAGATCCTGACCTCCGGCGAGGCGCAGCCGGCGATCGACATGCTGCGCGGCGGCTTCGAGCTGTCCTACCGGCTGTTGTCGCATCCCAAGCCGGTGGTGATGGCCTGCACCGGCCACGCCATCGCGATGGGGGCGTTCCTGCTGGCGTCGGGCGACCACCGGGTGGCCGCGCACGCCTACAACATTCAGGCCAACGAGGTGGCGATCGGCATGGTCATCCCGTACGCCGCCCTAGAGATCATGAAGCTGCGGTTGACGCAGTCGGCGTACCAGCAGGCCGCCGGGCTGGCCAAGACGTTCTTCGGTGAGACGGCGCTGGCCGCCGGATTCGTCGACGAGATCGTGCTGCCGGAGATGGTGGTGAGCCGCGCGGAGGAGGCCGCGCGCGAATTCGCCGGCCTGCGCCAGCACGCCCACGCCGCGACCAAACTGCGCGCCCGGGCCGAGGCACTGAAGGCCATCCGCGCGGGGATCGACGGCATCGAGGCCGAATTCGGCCTGTAGGCGCGCAGATGCGCTGGGCCAACGCGATGCTGAAGGAACTCTCACCGCAGATGTTGTTGAGCTGAACGGCGAACGCGGTGGCAGCTGTTAAGCCGCCACCGCGTTCCCTTCGCCTCCTCGACGCCAGTGTGACACGCGCGCGAAGCGTCGTCACTTCACCGGTTCGGCGGAACCGGCCCCGGCGTGCCGGCGCAGAGCACCGGGCCTACCGATTGGGGGCCGGCGGCATTCAGGCGTCCGCCGAAACGCATTGGTAGGGAAGGAATTTACCGTCCAGGGTCACCACGACGCGATCACCCGACGGGTGTGACTTCTTCTGCAGATCGACGCTGAAGTTGATCGCGCTCATGATGCCGTCGCCGAACTGTTCGTGGATCAGCTCCTTGATCGCACCGCCGTAGACCTGCAGCGCCTCGTAGAAGCGGTAGATGGTCGGGTCGGTCGGCACCGCGGTGGGCAGCCCGCCACGCATCGGCGGCGCGGCCAGCACGGGCACCACCGACTCGTCGAGGTCGAGCTTGTCCACGAGCACCCTTGCCAGCTCGGCGGGGATGGGGTGTTGGCCCAGCAGCGCCGCGGTGGTCCATACCACCGGCCTGTCGATGGCGTCGGCCAGCTGTTGCCAGGTCAGGCCGAGCCGCAGGCGAGACAGGACGATCTGCTCGGTGATCTCATGTCTGTTCATAGCCCCCAAGCATGCACGCGCCGCTCGCGGCGCACCTTCGGGACCGCCCGGCGCTCACGAGGGCTTGGTCGCGGTGACCAGCCGGGTGGCAAACCACGGACCGCCGTAGTACATGCGCCATCCGAGGTTGCGGCGCCGCACGTTTCGCCAACCCAGCTCCCGCAAATGCGCGGCGTGTTGACGGGTCTCCCAAAGGTCCGCGATGGCCAGCCGACCGCCCGGGCGCAGCACCCGCACCGCCTCGTCGAGGGCCGTCCGCCGGCCCGTCGGCGTGGGGATGTTGTGGATCGCCAGGTTGCTGACGATCACGTCGACGCTCTCGTCGGCGAACGGTAGGGCGGTCATGTCGGCGGTGTGCACCTCGATGCGATCGGCGACGTTCTCCAGCGCCGCGTTGGCCAGGGTGGCCTTCGGGGAGTTGTCGGTCTGGTCGGCGTGCCACAGGTCCACCCCGATCGCGCGGCCCCCCGGCAACCGCTTGGCCGCGGCCAGTAGCACCGCGCCGCGCCCGCAGCCGAGGTCGAGTACCGTTTCATCGCCCGTGAGGTGAAGGTCGTCGAGCACCCGGTCCACGTCACGAACTTGCCGACCCGCGTCGCATAAGCGTAAAGCGTTGCGCTGGAAGCGATTCCGATGCCCGACGTGGCCGCCAGCGCGGCCGTCAGCCGCTTGCCGCGCGCCCAGCCCAGCGCGGCCCACCCGGCCAGCGCGCCGGTCAGGGCGACCAGGCCCATCGCCTGCCCACGCGCGGACAGGGTGTGGAACGAGCCGTCGACTCCGTAATCGCCCCGGTGGTCGTGCACGGTGACGAGCCTACGGCCGTTTCGGCTCACCAACGTCCGTGGTGGACCACCTCGGAAAACGGGCGCCGGTTCGGCTTGCGGATCGGGGTGAGCGGACGGTCGGCGGGATACCCGACGCCGAGCAGGAAGGCCACCAGCCGGTCCTCCGGGACACCCAGGATGGCGCGCGCCTTCTCCTGATCCCCCACCGACGAGTGGCCCGTGCCGATCCCCAGGTCCGTGGCCGCGATCATCATCGCCATCGTGGCCTGGCCGACGTCGTAGTTGTCGGTGATCACCCGGCGCTCATCGGGCGGCACGGGCACGACGATCGCGATCGCGGCCGCCGCGGCGGCGATGTGGCCGGCCCCCTGCCAGACGGTCGACAGCTCCCGCAGCTGCTCGGGGTCGGTGACGATGACGAAGTCCCACGGCTGCCGGTTCTTCGCCGACGGCGCGCGCCAGCCGGCCTCGGCGATGCGGTTGAGGTCCCCTTCGGAAACCGGCTCTGGTGTGTACTGCCGGACGTTGCGCCGCGCGCATATCGCGTCCCAAGCCTCCATGCATTCCTCCTCGTTTCGGGCTGACGCCCGGTAAACGGGGGTAACGTCGTCGGAATTCCCCGCGTACGGGCCCGCAGAAGTTTTATTCCGGCCCATCCGGGAAGCCATGGTGAACCAGCTGCGCCGCGGGCTCGTGTACAGCTGAATGGCCCCGGATCAGAAAGGCGCGTAGCCGGCATGACTGAAAACCTGACGCCGCACTTCGAGGACGTCCAGGCGCACTATGACCTGTCCGACGACTTCTTCCGGCTTTTCCTCGACCCCACCATGACCTACAGCTGCGCCTACTTCGACCGGATGCGCGATATCCCGCTGGAAGAGGCGCAGCTGCGCAAGATGGACCTCGCCCTGGGCAAGCTGGGCCTGCGGCCCGGGATGACGCTGCTGGACGTCGGGTGCGGCTGGGGCGGCACGATGCGGCGTGCGATCGAGAAATACGACGTGGACGTGGTCGGGTTGACCCTGTCGCAGCACCAGGCCGCGCACGTGCGGAAGATGTTCGACGCGATGAACACCACGCACAGCAGGCGGGTGCTGCTGCAGGGCTGGGAGCAGTTCGACGAGCCCGTCGACCGGATCGTCTCCATCGGCGCGTTCGAGCACTTCGGCTACGACCGCTACGACGACTTCTTCCAGAAGGCCTACCGCGTCCTGCCCGAGGACGGGGTGATGCTGCTGCACACGATCACCATGCTGACACCGGAGCAGATCGTCGAGCACGGCCTGCCGATGACCGAGGAGCAGACCAGCTTCAACGACTTCATCGCCACCGAGATCTTCCCGGGCGGTCAGCTGCCGCCGATCGAGATGGTGGAGTTCCACGCGTCGAAGATGGGGTTCAACCTGGTCCGCAGGCAGTCGCTGCAGCTGCACTACGCCCGCACCCTGGACCTGTGGGCCGCGGCGCTGGAAGCCCGCCACAGCGAGGCGGTCGCGATCCAGTCCGAAGAGGTTTACCAGCGCTACATGAGGTACCTGACCGGTTGCGCCAAGGCGTTCCGGGACGGCTACATCGACATCAACCAGTTCACGCTGGCCAAGTAACCCCCTCCTGTCGGCGTCCGGGGCTATCGTGGCACCGCGATGCCGCTTCATCTCCACCGTGCCGAACGCACCGACCTCCTTGCCGACGGCCTCGGCGCCCTGCTGGCCAACCCACCGACCGACCCCTTCACCGAGGAACTCGTGCTGGTGCCGGCGCGCGGCGTTGAACGCTGGCTCAGCCAGCGGCTGTCGCATGTGCTCGGCCGCTCCCGCGCCGGTGACGGGGTGTGCGCCGGAGTCGCGTTCCGCAACCCGGCGTCCCTGATCGCCGAACTCACCGGCACGGCCGACGAGGATCCGTGGTCACCCGACGCGATGGCGTGGCCGCTGCTGGCTGTGATCGACTGCTCGCTGGACGAACCGTGGTGCCGCACGCTGGCAACGCATTTGGGTCACTTCGCGTCGACCGAGGCGGAGGCCGAGCTGCGCCGCGGTCGCCGCTACTCGGTGGCGCGCCGGCTGGCCGGCCTGTTCGCGTCGTACGCCAGGCAGCGTCCGGAGCTGCTCGCCGATTGGCTGGCCGGCGACCCGAGTGACCTCGACCCCGACCTGGCCTGGCAGCCCGAGCTGTGGCGGGCGCTGGTGGCCGCGGTGCCCGCCGATCCCCCGCACGTCCGCCATCAGCGGGCCGTGACCCGGCTCCGGACAGGCCCGGCCGACCTGCCGGAGCGGCTGTCGCTGTTCGGGCACACCCGGTTGGCGCGCACCGACGTGGAGCTGCTGGACGCGTTGTCCGCCCACCACGACCTGCACCTGTGGCTGCCGCATCCCAGCGACGAACTCTGGCGCGCGCTGGCCGGCGCCCGGGGGGCGATCCCACGCCGCGCCGACACCGGCCACCGCGCCGTGAACCACCCGCTGCTGGCGACGCTCGGGCGCGACCTGCGCGAGCTGCAACGCGGCCTGCCCGCCGGCCCGCACACCGACGAGTACCTGCCCGCGGCGCAGCGGCCCGACACCCTGCTCGGCTGGCTGCAGTCCGACATCGCCGCGAATGCCGTTCGGCCACAAGGGCGTACGCTCGCCGACGACGACCGCTCGGTGCAGGTGCACAATTGCCACGGGCCGGCACGCCAGGTCGACGTGCTGCGCGAGGTGCTGCTGGGCCTGCTGCAAGACGACCCGACGCTGGAGCCGCGCGACATCCTGGTGATGTGTCCGGACATCGAGACGTACGCGCCGCTGATCGTCGCCGACTTCGGGCTCGGCGACGTGGTGCGCGGCGCGCATCCCGCGCACCGGCTGCGGGTGCGGCTCGCGGATCGCTCACCGCTGCAAACGAATCCGCTGCTCGGCGTCGCCTCGCAGCTGCTGGCGCTGGCGGGCAGCCGGGTGACGGCCAGCGAGGTGCTCGACTTCGCCGAGGCCGCGCCGGTGCGGGCCCGCTTCGGTTTCACCGACGACGACCTGGAGGCCATCACCCGCTGGGTCCGCCAGGCGAACATCCGCTGGGGGTTCGACCAGGAACACCGGCGGCCCTACCACGTCGACTTCGTGCACAATACTTGGCGTTTCGGCATCGATCGGGTGCTGGCCGGCGTGGCGATGTCCGACGACTCGCACGCCTGGATCGACGCGACGCTGCCGCTGGACGATGTGAGCAGCAACCGCGTCCAATTGGCCGGCCAGCTCGCCGAATTCGTGTCCCGGCTGCAGCGCGTGGTCGACTCGCTGACGGGAACGAGGCCGCTGCGCGACTGGCTGGCCGCGCTGGCCGACGGGATCGAGCTGTTGACCCGCGTGGACGACGCCGACCTGTGGCAGACCGCCCAGCTGCAACGGGAATTCGCCTCGACGCTGGCCGACGCCGGGCCGCGGGCGGACACCCCGCTGCGGCTGCCCGACATCCGGGCGCTGCTGCACGGACGCCTCGCGGGACGCCCGACACGGGCCAACTTCCGCACCGGCACCCTGACCGTGTGCACGATGGTCCCGATGCGTTCGGTGCCGCACCGGGTGGTGTGCCTCGTCGGCCTCGACGACGGGGTGTTTCCGCGGCTCGGCGTCGTCGACGGCGACGACGCGCTGGCGCGCGACCCGATGACCGGCGAGCGCGACATCCGTTCCGAGGACCGGCAATTGCTGCTCGACGCCATCGGCGCGGCCACCGAGAAGCTGGTCATCACCTACACCGGGGCCAACGAGTACTCGGGCCAACCGCGCCCGCCGGCGGTGCCGCTGGCCGAACTGTTGGACACGCTGGACATGACCGTCTCGGGCGAGAAGATCCGCCCGCGAATCGTGGTCGAACATCCCTTGCAGCCCTTCGACATTCGCAACGTCATCCCGGGAAGGCTGGTGCCGAAGGTGCCCTTCAGCTTCGACCCGACGGTGCTGCGGGCGGCCCGGGTCGCCGCGGGTGAACGGGGCGAGGCGCCCCGGTTCATCTCGGGGCCGTTGCCGCCACCGCCCGCCGACGACGTCATCCTGGCCGACCTGGTCGGCTTCTTCAAGGATCCGGTCAAGGGCTTCTTCCGCGCGCTGGACTTCACGCTGCCGCGGGATGTCGACGGCGTGCAAGACGCCATGCCCGTCGACCTGGATGCCCTCGAGGAGTGGACGGTCGGTGACCGGATGCTGGGCGACATCCTGCGCGGGTGGACACCCGACGATGCGCGGCAGGCCGAGTGGCGGCGCGGCACCTTGCCGCCCGGCCAACTCGGCTGGCGCACCGCGACAGAGGTCCGCGACCAGGCCGCGCTGCTGGCGGCCGCGGCGCAGCAATACCGCAGGGCCGACGCCCGGGCCTATGACGTCGACATCGATCTCGGCTCCGGGCGGCGGCTCACGGGCACGGTGTCGCCGGTCTACGGCGAGCGGCTGGTGTCGGTGACGTACTCCAAGTTGGACGGCAAGCACCTGCTCGAGTCGTGGATTCCGTTGCTGGCCTTGGTCGCTCACGATCCCGGCCGCGACTGGTCGGCGGTGTGCATCGGCCGCCTGAAACGGGGCACCACCCCGCGGGTGGAGGGGCTGGGACGCCCTCACGACGACGCCCTGGCGGTGCTGCGCGAGCTGGTGGCGGTGTACGACGCGGGCCGCCGGGAGCCGATTCCGTTGCCCATCAAGACGTCCTACGCGTGGGCGGCCGCCCGGCATTGCGGCGACGATCCGCTGCGCGAGGCCCAATACCGGTGGAAGTACGAGCACGAGGAGCCGGCCCACGTGCGGGCCTGGGGCAAGAACACCCGGATGACCGACCTGATCGCGCCCGCGCGCCCCGGTGAGGAGTTCGACGGCGAAGACACCCGGTTGGGCGCCTACGCCGCGCGGGTCTGGCTGCCGATGCTGCGGGCCGAGAGGAAGCCCTGAGATGAGTCAGGTGACGGAGCGCTTCGATCTGCTCGGCCCGCTGCCCGCCGACCGGTCGACCACGGTGCTGCAGGCCAGCGCGGGCACCGGCAAGACGTTCGCGCTGGCCGGCCTGGTGACCCGCTACCTCGCCGAGGGCTTGGCGACGCTGGACCAGATGCTGCTGATCACGTTCGGCCGGGCCGCGAGCCAGGAGTTGCGGGAACGGGTCCGCGGTCAAATGGTCGAGGCGGTGGCGGCTTTCGACGATCCGTCGGCCGCCGGCGGCAACGAGTTGGTGACATACCTGCTGGACGGCACGGACCAGGACCGGGCCGAGCGCAGGCAGCGGCTCCGCGACGGCCTGGCGGGCTTCGATGCCGCGACCATCGCCACCACCCACCAGTTCTGCCAGCTGGTGCTGAAGTCCCTCGGCGTGGCCGGCGACACCACCGCGAACGTCACGCTGCTGGAAAGCCTGGACGAGTTGATCGTCGAGATCGTCGACGATCTGTACCTCGCCCATTTCGGTCGCGAGCGCGACGACCCGGCGCTGGCCTATCGCGAGGCGCTGCGCCTGGCGCGCGAGGTCGTCAAGAACCCGTCGACGCAGCTGCGCCCGTTGGACCCCGAGCCCGGCTCACGTGCCGCCGTCTGCGTGGCATTCGCGAAAGACGTTCTCGCGGAGCTGGACACCCGCAAGCGCCGGCTGGGCGTCCTCGACTACGACGACCTGCTGAGCCGGCTCGCCGACGCGCTGGCCACCGACGATTCGCCCGCGCGGGTGCGCATGCACCACCGCTGGCCGATCGTCATGGTCGACGAGTTCCAGGACACCGACCCGGTGCAGTGGCAGGTGATCGATCGCGCGTTCAGCGGCCGCTCCACGCTGATCCTGATCGGTGATCCCAAGCAGGCCATCTACGCGTTTCGTGGCGGCGACATCGTGACGTATCTGCGGGCGGCCGAGACGGCGGGTGAGAAGAAGACGCTGGGCACCAATTGGCGCAGCGACGCGGCGCTCATCGAGCGCCTGCAGGTGGTGCTGCGCGGCGCCCAACTCGGCGATCCCGCGATCGTGGTGGACGACGTGGACGCCTACCATCGGGGTCACCGGCTCGCCGGCGCGCCGCACAACGACCCCTTCCGATTGCGGGTGGTTCAGCGATCGACGCTGGGGCGCAGCGGAATTCAGAATCTTCCGATCGACGAGCTGCGCGTCCACATCGGCGCCGACCTCGCCGGCGACATCCGCGCCCTGCTGGCGGCCGGCGCGACGTTCGCGGGCAGGCCGCTGCGGGCCCGCGACATCGCCGTGATCGTGGAGAAGCACAAGGACGCGGCCGCCTGCTACCAGGCGCTGTGCGACGCGGGCGTGCCGGCGGTGTACACCGGCGATTCCGACGTTTTCGGCTCGGACGCGGCCGAAGACTGGCTCTGCCTGCTGGAGGCGTTCGACCAACCGCACCGCCCCGGCATGGTGCGCGCCGCCGCGGCCACCATGTTCTTCGGCGAGACCGCGGAATCGCTGGCGGCCGGCGGTGACGCGCTGACCGACCGGGTCGCGGAAACCCTGCGGGAGTGGGCCGGCCACGCCCGCGAGCGCGGCGTCGCCGCCATCTTCGAGGCCACACAGCTTTCCGGCATGGACGACCGGGTGCTGTCCGCCAAGGGCGGCGAACGCCACATGACCGACCTGGCCCACATCGCGCAATTGCTGCAGGACGTCGCCCACCGCGAGCGCTCCAGCCTGCCGGCGCTGCGCGACTGGCTGCGCAGGCAGCGCGAGGAACGCGCCGGCGCGCCCGAACGCAACCGGCGCCTGGACAGCGACGCGGCGGCCGTGCAGATCATGACGGTGTTCGTGAGCAAGGGCCTGCAATACCCGATCGTGTATCTGCCGTTCGCGTTCAACCGCAACACCCAGGACCGCGATGTGGTGTTGTTCCACGACACGGGCGTGCGCTGCCTGCACATCGGCGGCAAGGACAGCCCCGACTTCAAGGCCGTCGAGGTACTGGGCCGCAAGGAGGACGCCAGCGACGACAGCCGGCTGACCTATGTGGCGCTGACCCGGGCCCAGTCGCAGGTAATCGCGTGGTGGTCACCGGCGTTCGACGAACCCAACGGCGGGCTGTCGCGGCTGCTGCGCGGCCGGCGGCCTGCAGAGCCGTGCGTGCCGGACCGATGCGAGCCGGCGAAGATCTCCGACGACGACGCCCTCGACCGCTTGCGCGAATGGGAGGCCGCGGGCGGCCCGGTGATCGAGCGGTCGGTGGTGGCCGCCGCGCCGTCCGTGCCGCCGCAGCCGGTGCCAACCAACCTCGACAGCCGGCACTTTCACCGCGCCATCGACACCGGGTGGCGGCGCACCTCCTACTCCGGCCTCATCCGGATCGCGGAGGAGGCCGGGGTCAGCAGCGAGCCGGAGGTCACCGAGCTGGACGACGAGGCCGGCGAAATACCATTGGCGCAGAACGCTTCCGGGCCGGAGGTGCCGTCGCCGATGGCGGACCTGCCGATGGGCGCGAAGTTCGGCACGCTGGTGCACGCCGTGCTCGAGACGGCCGACCCGCTGGCCGCCGATCTGGCCGCCGAGCTGGAGGCGCACGTCCGCGCCCATTCGGTGTGGTGGCCGGTCGACGTGCCCCCCGACGCGCTCGCGGCGGCCATGGTGCCGATGCACGACACGCCGCTGGGACCGCTGGCCGGCAACCTGACGCTGCGGCGCATCGGGCTTCCGGACCGACTGCGCGAGCTGGATTTCGAATTCCCGCTCGCCGGTGGCGACCTGCGTTCCGCCGCGCCCGAGATCCGGCTGGCGGACATGGGTGCGTTGCTGCGAGCGCACCTACCAGCCGGCGACGCGCTGGCGCCTTACGCCGACCGCCTGTCAAGCCGCCCCCTCGGCGAGCAGCCGTTGCGGGGCTACCTGACCGGTTCGGTGGACGCCGTGTTGCGCGTGCCCGAAGGAGCCGGGGGCCATCGCTACGTGGTGGTCGATTACAAGACCAACTGGCTCGGGGACCCGGACCGTCCGTTGACGTCCGCCGATTACGACCGGCCGCGCTTGGTCGAGGCGATGCTGCATTCGGACTATCCGCTGCAGGCGCTGCTGTACAGCGTTGTCCTGCACCGGTTCCTGCGGTGGCGCCTGCCGGGCTACGACCCCGACGCGCATCTTGGCGGTGTTCTCTACCTGTTCGTGCGCGGCATGTGTGGCGCGGCCACGCCCGTGGTCGACGGTCATCCGTCGGGGGTGTTCGGCTGGCGGCCGCCTTCGTCGTTGATCGCCGAGCTGTCGGACCTGCTCGACGGGAGGGCCGTCGCATGACTCTGGAGGCGATCACCGCCGAGGGTCTGCTGCGGACGTACACCGATGCCGGCGTGTTCGAGGCCGCCGATGTCCATGTGGCGCAGCGGCTTACGGCGCTCGCCGGCGAGCCGGACGAGCAGGTGGCGTTGGCGGTGGCGCTGCTGGTGCGGGCGCTGCGCGGCGGTTCGGTGTGCGTGGACCTGCGGGCGGTGGCGGCGCAAGTCGGCGTCGCCGACCTGCCGTGGCCCGACCCGTCCGGCTGGATGGCCGCCGTGCGCGCCAGCCCGCTGCTCGGGTCACCCCCGGTGCTGCGGCTGTTCGGCGAACTGGTGTACCTGGACCGGTACTGGCTCGAGGAGGAGCAGGTGTGCGCCGACCTGCTCGCGCTCTCCGCGCCCGTCGCGCGGGGCGACGCGCCGGATTCGGATCGACTCTTCCCGCCGGGATACGAAGAGCAACGCGCGGCCGCGGAAATCGCCGTCTCGCAAGCGGTTACCGTGCTCACGGGTGGCCCCGGGACCGGCAAGACCACCACGGTCGCGCGGTTGCTGGCGCTGCTCGCCGGGCAGGCCGAGCGCGCCGGGCTGGCGCGGCCCCGGATCGCGCTGGCCGCGCCGACCGGTAAGGCCGCGGCCCGGCTCGCCGAGGCGGTGGCCGCCGAGGTGCGCAGGCTCGACGCGGCGGACCGCGGCCGGCTGGCGGGCCTGCCGGCGACGACGCTGCACCGGCTGCTGGGTTCGCGGCCGGATACGTCGGTGCGGTTCAAGCACCATCGCGGCAACCGGCTCCCGCACGACGTGATCGTCGTCGACGAGACGTCGATGGTGTCGCTGACGATGATGGCCCGGCTGCTGGAGGCGGTGCGGCCCGATACCCGGCTGATCCTGGTGGGCGATCCCGACCAGCTGGCCTCGGTGGAGGCCGGGGCGGTGCTGGCCGACCTGGTCGACGGGCTGACGGCGCGAGCGGACGTGCGGGTCGCGGCGCTGCGCACCCCGCATCGATTCGGCGAGTCGATCGGCGCGTTGGCCGAAGCGATCCGGGTGGGCGACGCGGACCGCGTGATGGGGCTGCTGCGGGCCGGCGGTGAGCACATCGAATGGCTCGACGCCGACGGTCCCACCGACGCGCTGCGCGCGGTCCTGGTCCCGCACGCGCTGCGGGTGCGTGAGGCCGCGATCCTCGGCGCCACCGACGCGGCGCTGGCGTCGCTCGACGAGCACCGGCTGCTGTGCGCGCACCGGCACGGCCCCTACGGGGTGTCGCACTGGAATCGGCAGGTGGAGCGCTGGCTCACGGAGGAGACGGGTCAGCAGCCGTCGTCGGCGTGGTATGCGGGCCGGCCATTGTTGGTGACGGCCAACGACTATGGGCTCAAGGTCTACAACGGCGACACCGGGGTGGTCGTGGTCGGCGACGACGGGCTGCGGGCCGTCATCGCCGGCGCCACCGGAACGTTGCGCTTCGCGACCAGCCGGCTCACCGACGTCGAGACCATGCACGCGATGACGATCCACAAGAGTCAGGGCAGCCAGGCCGACGAGGTGACGGTGCTGATGCCGCCGGAGGATTCGCGGCTACTGACCCGGGAGTTGTTCTACACCGCCGTGACCCGGGCGAAGGCCAAGGTCCGGGTGTCGGGTACCGAGGCGTCGGTGCGGGCGGCGATCGAGCGCCGCGCGGTGCGGGCGACCGGACTGGCCCAGCGGCTGCAATCGTTTGCGGGCGGCGCCGCGCCCTAGTGCGCACCGCCGGATTGCGCCGCGGCGGCCATCTGCTTGAGCATGACGTCGTGGATGATGTCGATCCGCGAACGCGCCTCCGCGCACACATACGGGTCCCGGATCACGGTGAGTTGGTTGTCCTGCTTGGATTCTCCGCCGGTGGACCAGTTGGTCGAGCCGGTGATGACGTCGACGCCGTCGATGATCACCATCTTCAAGTGCATGATCGCCGACTTCTCGCTGTGCCCGATCGCGATGCTGTTGCCGATCTTGTCGTTGAGCCACGGGGCCAGCAGGGCCCGCTCGGACTTCCCCGCGGCCTGGGTGGAGTCGAGACTCATTTGCACATACATCTTTTCGTCCTTGAGCGCCGACTGCAGCACCGAATTCAACTCGGCGTCGTCGTAGCCGTACATCGCCACCACGATGCTTTTGTTGGCCGAGGTCAACAAGGCCTTGAGCGCCTCGTGCACCCGATCGACCGGACTGTAGAACGTCCGCGTGTCCTCGGGGTAGCCGGGCGGAAACGGCGCGGCCTTGTATTGGTCCAACTCGGTGAGCGAGCTGAGTGCCATGGCGGTTCCTCCTTCACAACGCGGGAGACGTCCAGTCGGTCGGGTCGGCGCTGAGCCGTTGCGCCTCGTCGGTCAGATTCGGCAAGTAGCCCGGGTTGTCGCGACGGCGCACCAGCACGCTCGGATGCACCAGCGCGTCGGGACCCATGGGCCGGCGCCGGCAGCCGACCAGGTACCACAACTTGCCGTTGTGGTGGATCGGCGCGTCGGCGAAGTCCTCCGTCACCGCGCACTGCCGCCGGTAGGCGGCGGGATCGAGCGCCAGTTCGCCGACGATGCCGTCGGTGACCCACTTGAGCGCGATCGTCGCGAGCCGGTGGTCGGGCATGAACGTGCCGCCGACGTCGGCGTGCACGCCTGCGAACCAGCGTTCCTCCAGCCCCCGCGGATGGCGTTCGACGAGGTATTCGCGGTAGGGACGGCGGCGTTCGTCGATCGAGACGGCGTGGCGAATGCGCGCCACGTTGGGCAGCGAGCGCGTGTAGGGCCAGCGCAGGTTGCCGAACCGCAGGAAGCCGGCCGCCTTGACGGTGTCCCACAGACCGAGATACGCCACCGGCACCTCGTGGTGCCAGACCTGATTCGGGCTGTTCTGCCGCACCGTCGAAAACAACGGCTCGCCCTCGGTACGCCAGCAGAACGCGCCGGCGAACTCGGCCCAACGGGCGTACTCGTCCGGGGTGAAATAGCGGTTGATGGCGTATTTTTCGACCGCGTACGGCAGCAGGTTCTCCGAGCCCGGCCGCAGCAATCCCGGCCGCAGCAACATGCCGGCCAACGCGCGCGCGGTGTAGGCGCCGCGGCTGAAGCCGAATATGTAGAGCGCATCACCCGGCCGCCAATGCTGCATCACATACCGGTAGGCCTGCGCCACATTGCCTTTCAGGCCCAGGCCGAACGCCTTCTCGATCAGCAGGTCGATCGTGCGCGACAGCGACGAGTGCGCCGACGCGGGCGCCAAGGTGCCGACGCCGGGGTCGTAGTAGGCGAGCTGCCCGGCCGGATCGTCCTTGTCCAGCATCTCGAAGAGCTTGGCGACGTTGGTGAGGTTGCCGGCCCCGATTTGGTTGGCGGTGCCGTCGAGGCAGACGACGATCCGCTTGCCCCGCGCTGGCTCAGGGTGCTCGGACATTTCGGGGAACGCCTCTCACAGGGACCGCGACTCCCTGATGTGTGGCACTCTACGACGACCGCGCACGGTGCGGAAGAATCGCGGTCAGCATGGACAACAGCGACGGCTCCGCGCCGACACCCGAACCCGCGTCCCGGCGCGCCCATATCGTGCGGCTCGCCGTGTTCGTCGCCTTCCTGCTCCTGATGTTCTACCTGGTGGCCATCGCGCGCGTCGTCCACGTGGAGGAGCTGCGGCGGGTGGTCTCCGCGACGGGGCCGGCGGCGCCGCTGACCTATGTGCTGGCATCGGCCGTGCTGGGTGCCGTGTTCGTGCCGGGTTCGATCCTGGCCGCGGCCAGCGGGCTGCTGTTCGGTCCCCTCCTCGGCGTCTTCGTGACGCTCGGTGCGACGGTCGGCACCGCGATCGTGGCCAGCCTGATCGGCCGGCGGGCCGGGCGCGACAGCGCCCGGGCGCTGCTGGGTGCGAAGCGCGCCGACCGCATCGACGCGCTGATCGAGCGGCGCGGGCTGTGGGCTGTCGTCGGCCAGCGCTTCGTCCCGGGCATCTCCGATGCGCTGGCGTCCTACGCGTTCGGGGCGTTCGGAGTCCCCTTGTGGCAGATGGTGATTGGATCGTTCGTCGGTTCCGTTCCGCGCGCATTCGTCTACACCGCGCTGGGCGCGTCGATCGGGAACCGGTCGTCGCCGTTGGCGTACGCGGCGATCGCCGTGTGGTGCGTGACGGCCGTCGTCGGCGCGTTCGCCGCCCGGCGCGGATTCCAGAGGTGGCGCGCCCACGCACGCGGCGCCCACGAAGGGGGCAGCGACGACGATGCACCTGAGCAATGCGGCGGCAGCGCTAGATGACAACCTCCCCGCGGTCAGCGGCTCGAGACAGGAAGGGACCCACCACGCCCGTCAGCGCACTCGGATGACGATCTTGCCGAGATGCTCGCCTGCCGCCAGGCGGTTGAATGCCGCTGCGGCGTCATCGAATTCGAATACCCGGTCGATCACCGGCTGCATACCCGTGGCGCCGACTGCGCGCACCAGCTCCTGCGTATCGCTGCGGTCCCCGACCGTGATCGACCGGGTTGTCGCGCCGGCACCCTTGAGGAGGAAATAATCGATGCCGGGGTCGGCTTCACTGAGGAACCCGATCAGCGTCACCTCTCCGCCAATCCCGACCGCCCGTAGAGACTGGTCGATGGTGGCGGGGCCGCCGACTTCGACGACGCGATCGACGCCACGGCCGTCGGTCAGGGCGCGAACCCGCTCACTCCACTGCGGGTGGTCGCGGTAGTTGATGACATCGTCGGCCCCCAACGTGGTCAGGGCCTGTGCTTTCTCGAGGCTCGACGTCGTCGCGATGACCCGAGCACCCAGCAGTTTGGCCAGTTGCAGGGCAAAGACGGAAACACCGCCCGAACCGAGCGTCAACACGGTCTGGCCGGCGCGGATCGGCGTGGGGCCGCCCAACGCATTCCAGGCGGTGACGGCCGCGCAGGGCAGTGTCGCTGCCTGTTCGTCGGTCAAGGCGTCCGGCGTGGCTACCACCGATTCCCGCGATACCACTTTGTATTCGGTGAGCCAGCCATCTTGCCCGCTGCCGTAGCTGTCGGAGTTCGCCGTCGCCGGTAGCGGGCCGCCGAACCACCTGGGGTGGAAGACGCTTACCACGCGGTCGCCCGGGCGGTAGTCATCAACGCCTTCACCGGTCTGGGCCACTTCGGCGGCAGCGTCGCTGCACGGCACGAGGCCAGACTTGCTCTCGCGCACGTAGCGCCCCAGCGGGATCGCGATGTCGCGATAGTTCAGTGACACCGCCCGGATTTTGAGCAACAGTTCACCGCGTTGCGGGGCGGGCATGGGCTCGTCACTCATCTCGAGACCGTCGAGTCCACGTGAGTTGTCGAATCGGTATACCCGCATCGGGGCGCTCCTTACTTGGGGCGGTGCGCTAAGGCTGATGGGGTTGTCGAGTCGCTCGCCGCGCCCACCGCTAGCCCCGCGGACGTTCCGCGGACACGAACAGGTTCCCCGGCACGGCGTCGGCGACCTCCTCGGGCACCGTGCGCCCGTATCCCGCCATCAGCTCGTCGGTCGGCGTGACCGTCACGCTCCAGCCATGGCGGCGGAACCAGTCGCCGACGTCCTCGCGCTCCTCGAAGTACCACAGCTCGTCGGTCCTCGGCACCTCCCGGCCCGGGTCCACCCGCGCCATCAGCGCGCGGACCCGATCCATCCGCTCGCGGCGCTTCGCGCGGAACTCCGGGTCGAGGAATCTCGGTCCCAGCGCCTCCACGGCCACCCGGCTGCCGGGGGCGGCGAGCCCGTGCACACGGTCGAACAGCAGCTCCTGGGCGGCGGCCGGCAGGTACGGCATCAGTCCCTCGGCGGACCACACGCTGGGCGCCGACGGGTCAAAACCGGCCTCGCGCAACGCCGTCGGCCAATCGTGGCGCAGGTCCACCGGGACCGCGATCCGGTTGCACGCCGGCTCCGCGCCGTGTTCGGTCAGCGTCGACAATTTGAAGTCCAGCACCCGGGGCTGATCCAGCTCGTAGACCGTCGTGCCGTCCGGCCAGGACAGCCGCCACGCCCGCGCGTCCAGGCCAGAGGCCAGGATCACCGCCTGGCGGATCCCGGCGCGCGTCGCGGCGAGGAAGAACTCGTCGAAAAACGCTGTCCGCGAGGCCATGTAGCCGACCATCGCCTGCATCTGCAGCGGTAACTCGGGTTCGGCCTCGATGAGTTCGTCCGGCAGCTGGGGGGCCGAGTGCCAGTTCCACACCCCGTCGCCGGCGGCGTCGAGGAAGACCTGCGCGAACGGGTCGGAGATCAGCGGGTTCTCGCTTCGCGTCTCCGCGGCGCGCGCCGACGCCACGCCCAGCGCCGTGGCCCCGACGCTCTCGGTGATCTCCCAGCTGTCGTCATCGCTTCTGGCTGTGCTCATCTCGCGCTTTGATTCCTTTCGGTCCGTTCGGCCGCCACGAACAGTGTCTGGGGTGTGGCGCCCTCGATGTCCTGCGGGGGCCTGCGGTCGTAGCTGGCCATCAGCTCCTCGGCCGGGGTGACCGCCACCTCCCAGCCGTGGCGGGACAGCCATTCGCCGACGTCCTCGCGCTCCTCGAAGTACCACAGGTCCGCGACGTCGGGGATGTCGCGTTCCGGTTCGAGTTCGGCCATCAGGTCGCGGACGCGCTGCATCGTCTGCCGCTGCCGCTCGCGGCCGGCCTCGTCGAGGAAGTCGGGGCCCGGCGCCTCCACGGCGATTCGGCTGCCGGGGGCGGCGAGCGCCTGGACCCGCTCGAACAACAGCTCCTGGGCGGCCGCCGGCAGGAACGGCAGCAATCCCTCGGCCGACCAGACGCTGGGCGCCGAGGCGTCAAACCCGGCCTGCCGCAGGGCCGCCGGCCAGTCGTGGCGCAGATCGACCGGGACGGGCACCAGGCGGCAGGTCGGCT
Source organism: Mycobacterium scrofulaceum (assembly GCF_001667885.1). Taxonomy (GTDB): domain Bacteria; phylum Actinomycetota; class Actinomycetes; order Mycobacteriales; family Mycobacteriaceae; genus Mycobacterium; species Mycobacterium scrofulaceum_C. The sequence goes on from NZ_LZJW01000087.1 coordinate 92,121, forward strand.
CGGCACCGTTGTCCCGCAACGTCGACAGCTTCCACTCGAGCACCCGCGGCTGGTCCAGCTCGTAGACCGTGGTGCCGTCGGGCCACCCCAGGCGCCAGGCCCGCGAGTCCAGGCCGGCGGCCAGAATCACCACCTGCCGCGCGCCGGCCCGGGTGGCGTCGGTGAAGAACTTGTCGAAGAACGCCGTCCGCGCGGCCATGTAGTCGACCATCCCCTGCATCCGCGGCTTCAGGTCGGGTTCGGCTTGGGCGATCTGGTCGGGCAGGTTGGGAGCGGCGAACCAGTTCCACATGCCCTCGCCGGCGGCGTGCAGGAACACCCGCGCGAACTCGTCGGAGATGAGTGGGTTCTCGCTGTCGGTCTCGGCGGCGCGTGCCGCCGCCACGCCCAGCGCCGTCGCCCCCACGCTCTCGGTGATCTCCCAGCTGTCGTCCTCGGTCCTGGCCACGCGCGTCCCCTCGAATCGATAGTTCGCCTACATACTCGACCGTACGCGCGCCGGATGGGTGGGAGCTGTCGCTCAACCGGCTATCCGGTTAAGTTGTCCGCGAGCCGGCAAGCGGCAATTGTTTGCGGCGCCGAACGGATCCGAAGGATCACCATGCGAGTCGACGGGCGCGAGGTCAGCGTTTCCGGCAGCTTGCTGCAGCCGCTGACCCGGCGCACCAACGACATCCTGCGGCTCGCGGCGAGCGCGACGTTCCTCGCGGTGGTGATCACGAGTTCGCTGATCACCCGGCCGCAGTGGGACGCGCTGGAAAAGTCCATCTCGCAGATCGTGGGTGTGCTCTCCCCGCGGCAGGCCGATCTGGTGTATCTCGCCTACGGCGTGGCGATCCTGGCCCTGCCGTTCATGATCCTGATCGGCCTCATCGTCGGCCGGCAGTGGAAGCTGCTCGGGGCGTACGCGGCCGCCGCGGTGCTGGCGGCGCTCCCGCTGTCGATTGGCGGCAACGGGTTTTCGGCGCCGCGCTGGCACTTCGACCTCTCCGAACGGCTGCAGACCGTGCTCGGCCAGTTCCTCGACGATCCGCGGTGGATCGGCATGCTGGCGGCGGTGCTGACCGTCTCGGGGCCGTGGTTGCCGGCGCGGTGGCGGCGATGGTGGTGGGCGCTGCTGCTGGCCTTCGTGCCGATCCACCTGGTGGTCAGCGCCATCGTGCCGGCCCGCGCCCTGTTGGGCCTGGCGGTCGGCTGGCTCGTCGGCTCCCTGGTGGTGCTGGTGGTCGGGACCCCCGCGCTCGAGGTGCCGCTGGAGGCCGCGGTGCGCGCGATGGCCAGGCGCGGGTTCGTGGTCACGCGGCTCACCGTGGTCCGGCCCGCCGGCCGCGGGCCGCTCGTCCTCTCGGCCGGATGTGCGGAGCCCGACGGCGCCGCGGTCGTCGAGCTGTACGGACCGCACCAGCGCAGCGGCGGCACACTGCGGCAACTCTGGATCAAGCTGCGGCTGCGTGACACCGAGACCGCGCCGCTGGTGGCCTCGATGCGCCGCGCCGTCGAGCACCGCGCGCTGATGACGATCGCCATCGGCGAGGTTGACCTGGCCAACACCTCGACGATCGCCGTCGCCACCCTCGACCGCGGCTGGATTCTCTACTCGCACAAGCCGCCCCACGGGCTGCCGCTCAATCGCTGCGCGCAGTCGACGCCCGTGGGCCGGGTGTGGGAGGCATTGCGGAGCCTCAACGACCAGCAGATCGCCCACGGCGATCTGCGCGGCAACGAGATCACCGTCGATGCCGGCTCCGTCCGCTTCGGTGGCTTCCACAACGCCGAATACGGCGCCACCGACGCCCAACTGCAATCCGACATCGCGCAGCTACTCGTGACCACCTCGGCGCTGTATGACCCCAAATCGGCGGTGGCGGCGGCCATCGATGCGTTCGACCGGGACGCCATCCTGAGCGCGTCGCGCCGATTGACGAAAGTGGCTGTGCCGCGGACGATTCGAAAGTCCGTTTCGGATGCGGGCGCCGTCATCTCGGCGGCCCGCGCGGAGGTGAAGCGCCAGACCGGCGCCGACCAGATCAAGACCGAGACCATCACCCGGTTCAGCCGCAGCCAGCTGATTCAGCTGGTGCTCTTCGGCGCGCTGGTGTATGTCGCGTATCCCTTCGTCAGCACCGCGCCCACGTTCTTCTCGCAGCTGAGGTCCGCCAACTGGTGGTACGCGCTGCTCGGGCTGGCGGTGTCGGCCCTGACGTACCTGGGCGCCGCCGCGGCTTTGTGGGCCTGCACCGACGGTACGGTCAACTATTGGCGGCTGTCATTCGTCCAGGTGGCCAACACTTTTGCCGCGACCACCACGCCCGCCGGCGTCGGCGGGCTCGCGCTGTCCACCCGATATCTGCAGAAGAGTGGGCTGTCGGCGATGCGAGCCACCGCGGCCGTCGCGCTGCAGCAGGCCGTTCAGGTGATCGTGCACCTGTTGCTGTTGATCTTCTTCAGCGTGGTCGCCGGCGCGTCGATGCACCTGTCGCACTTCGTGCCGAGCGCCACGATGCTGTACCTGATCGGCGGCGTGGCGCTGGGCATCCTCGGCACGTTGCTGTTCGTGCCGAAGTCGCGGCGCTGGCTGGCCACCGAGGTGCGCCCGAAGCTGAACGAGGTGACGGGCGACCTGGTCAAGCTGGCCCGCGAGCCGCGGCGACTGGCGCTGATCCTGCTCGGTTGCGCGGGAACGACTTTGGGCGCCGCGCTGGCGCTGTGGGCCAGTGTCGAAGCCTTCGGCGGCGGCACGACATTCGTCACCGTCACCGTGGTCACGATGGTCGGCGGGACCCTGGCCTCCGCCGCGCCGACACCCGGCGGCGTCGGCGCCGTCGAGGCGGCGCTGATCGGTGGCCTCGCCGCCTTCGGCGTGCCGGCGGCCGTCGGTGTGCCGTCCGTGCTGCTCTACCGGGTGCTGACCTGCTGGCTGCCCGTGTTCGTCGGCTGGCCGGTCATGCGGTGGCTGACCAAGAACGAGATGGTCTGAGGGCGTCGAGCGCACTCACTCGCTTCCGGCCTGCACGACCACGAGAATCGTTGAGCTGCGTGCGCTTTCGCCTACCGTAGCGGTCAGGTTCACCAGGTAGTACTCCTCGGGCACCGACCGTGCGACCGCGATCGGAATATCGACGGTCGCCGACCCGTCGGCGGAGAACTGGCCCGCCGTGGGAGTCACGGTGATTCCGCGGTCCGAGGCGGCGCCGGTGATCGCGTAACCACCGTCGCCGGCCATGCGTTGCGCGTCGAGTCTCACCGTGCCCGTGCTTCCCGGTGCGATCGTGACGACGGGGTTGGGGACGTTCACGGTTATCGCCGAACCGCCGGCGCCGAAGGACGGCGGCGCCGACGATTCGCTTGTGCCCCAATGTTTGTCCGGGTAGGCGGCCAGCGCGAGGGCCAGTTCGCCACCCGTGCGGGTGAACGACTCGGGCAGCCACGTGTTATCGGTGGCACGGCCGTCGACGCGCAGGCCGCTGATGTACTTGAGGGGGTACGGTCCGGACGCGCCGGGCGCCGAGATTTGGATGGCTTTGCCGCCCGGGAGCGCGATCACCGCGCGGTCGAAAAGCGGTGCGCCGACGGTGAGGATCGCCGTCCCGGGTGTGCTCGGGTAGAGGCCCAACGCCGCCCACACATACCAGCTGGCCATCGCGCCGAGGTCGTCGTTGCCGGGCTCGCCGTCGGGGGTCGGGCCGAAGAGGCCGCGCACCCGGTCGACCGTGCGCTGGGCCTTCCACGGCTGGCCGATGTAGTTGTACAGCCACGGCACCCCGAACCCCGGTTCGTTGCCGGCCCACAGGTAGGGCTCGTTCGGCCCGACGTTGAGTTTCTCGGTGAAGGCGTCGAGGCGCTCGGCCACCGCGTCCCGGCCGCCGAGCGCGGTCACCAGGCCGGCGACGTTGTGCGGCACCCACCAGACGTATTGCGCGGCGTTGCCCTCGTCGTAGCCGATCTGGCCGAAACTCGACTGCGGCTCGACGAAGCCCGGGCCGTCGCGGAAGAATCCGGTCCAGGTGCGCGGTGAGACGTAACCGGTGCTCGGGTTGAACAGGTTCTGCCAATACTGCGACCGGGCTTGGAATTCGGCGGCCGTGGCCTGCTCGCCGAGCCAGTCCGCGAATCGTGAGATCGCGAAGTCGTCGACCGACCATTCCAGCGTGATCGACGCGTCGGCGATCCAGCCGTCGAGACCGAATTCCTGCGTGAAGGGCGCGTATCCGCGCTCCAGATAGGTGGCGATGCCCGGCCGCTCGACGTACTTGTTGAGTCCGACCCCGCCCTTCGTGGCCGCATTCACCATGTAGCGCAGCGCGGTTCGGGTGTCGAAGTCCTCCGCCCCGAACGCGTGCAAATTCACGATGAGCGGTACCACGTTGTCGCCACTCATCTCCGCGGTCGCGGCGTTGGCGAACGCCCAGCGCGGCAGCGCGCCGCTCTGCTCGGCGTCGTTCACCAGCGACTGCGCCATGTCGGCCGCCCGGTCGGGGAAAAGGAGCGCCTGCAACGCCGCCAGGCAGCGGTAGGTGTCCCAGTCGGAGAAGTTGGCGTACTGCGTGCGTCCCGCGGCCACCGAGTGGACGGCGCCGTCGAACCCGAGGTAGCGCCCGTCCGCGTCGTTGAAGGTGTTGGGGTGCAGCAGAGATCGGTACAGCGAGGTGTAGAAGGTGTTCAGGTTGTCCAGGTTGCGGCCGGCGACGGCGACGCGGGACAGGCTGGCGTTCCATTCCCTCGACGCCGCGCCGCGCACGTCGTCGAAGCTCGCGCCACCCTCGGCCGCCAAATTCGCTCGCGCGCCGTCGATGCCGACGTAGGAGATCGCGGTCCGCACCTCGAGCACCGCGCCGGGCGGGAATTGCACGTACCCGCCGCTGTACGGTGAATTCGCGCTGCGGGCGCCGGGATAAACGGCGAAGCCGTCCCATGCGCCGTAAGCGGTGAACGGCTGGTTGAATTTCATTGCGAAATAAACCGTGTACGCATTGTTCTTGCCGCAGAACCCGCCGCTGGTGGCCCAGCCCGTGATCGTCGTGTTGTCCTCGCCGATCTGGATGGTCGCGCGCGAGTTGCCCGCCAGCGACGCGCCGGAACGCACCTGGAGCACGGCGGGGCGGCCGTTGCGCGGGTAGCTGAACCGGCCGACACCGGTGCGCGTCGTGGCGGTGAGTTCGGCCTTCACCCCGGTCTCCGGGAACCGCACCGTGTAATAGCCCGGCACGCCCTGTTCGGTGTCGTCGTGGGCGATCCGTTCCCAGGACTTCCACGGTTGCATGCCAATTCCGTTGCCGGTCGGCAACATTGAGATGTCGCCGAATGCCGCGCAACCGACCGAGGCGTGGGTCATGCTGAACCCGCTGGCCCGCGGGTTGTCGTAGTTGTACCCGGCGTAGTTGCCGACGGTGTCCGGTGAGTACTGCACCATTCCGAACGGGACGGTGGCGCCCGGGAAGTTGTTGATCTCCCCCACCGTCCGGCCGCCCGTCCCGGTGCCGATGAGCGTGGCGACATGGTCGACCGGGTTGGTCACCAATGCGGGCTCGCCGTCGTAGGCCATCGGCGGCGCCGCGGCGATGAACGCGATGAAGACGACCGACGCCGCGAGAATCGCGACGATGGTCCTTCGTGCCCGCATACCTGTCTCTTACTGGACAACTGTGTATTGAGTGGCCGTTTTCCCGCCGAATTGCATAACGATTTGCTTAGGCGATCGCACCGCCGCCGGAAAAGTTCAAAAAAATATCGGCAAACCCGGGTGCCATTTCGGCTACTGTCATCTCGGCGTGGCCGGCGCTGGTACCGGCCCCAATTTTCGGGAGATTGGATCGATGAAACATTTGACAACAGCAACCATTTCCGTGGCGCTCAGTTTGGCGCTCGTCGGTTGCGGCGGCGACCATAAATCCGGCAATCAATCGACGACATCGACGACCACATCCAGCTCAACGTCCACCACGTCGTCGGCGACCAGCGCGGCACCGGCCGCGAAGGCCAAATACACCATCGCCGACTACGTGAAGGACAACCACATCACCGAGACCCCCATTCATCACGGTGATCCCGGCCCGAGCGTCGACCTGCCGGTGCCCAACGGCTGGCAGATCAACCAGAACGCGGGCACGTCGTATGGCGGCATCGTCTTGACCCAGCCCACCAATCCCGCCGACCCGCCGACGGTCTCGGCGCTGTTCTCCAAGCTGGCCGGCAACGTCGACCCGGCGAAGATCATCCAGTACGCCCCGGGCGAGGTGCAGAACCTGCCCGGATACCAGGGCACCGGCGACGGTGTGGCGTCCACGCTCGGCGGTTTCCAGGCCTGGCAGCTCAGCGGCACGTATCAGAAGGACGGCGCCACCCGGGTCATCGCGCAGAAGACGGTGGTGATCCCCGGCCAGGGCGCGGTGTACGTGCTGCAGCTCAACGCCGAGGGCCCGCAGGCCGACCAGGGCCCGCTGATGGACGCCACCAACATCATCGACGACCAGACCACCATCACGCCCTGACCGAGGACCGTGCTGCCGTCGCGGAGATCCCTCCGCGACGGCATCCCCTCGGCCCTAGGCCGGGCACGCGATTGGCCTTACGGTAAGCGCATGGCAGAGCAGTCGCATGCGATAGACGCCGGACACCCACCGTCGGCGCTGATGCGCATCGTCAACCCGATGCTGGGTTTCCTGCTGCGCACCACGCTCGCCGGTCCCGCCCGCAAGCAGCTGATGGTGCTGAGCTTTACCGGGCGAAAAACGGGCCGGCCGTTCTCGATTCCGTTGAGCGCCCACGTGATTGACGGTCAGCTCTACGCACTGACCGGCGCGCCCTGGAAGCAGAACTTTCGCGACGGCGCGCCCGCTCAGGTGGTCTACGACGGCAAGACGACCGCGATGCGCGGCGAGCTCATCCGCGACCGCGCCATCGTGTCCGACCTCTTCCTGCGCTGCGCCGAGTCCTACGGCGTCCAGCGCGCGCAACGGATGATCGGGCTGAAGTTTCGCGATCACCGCATACCGACCCGCGACGAGTTCGCCGAGGCGGTCGACCGGATGCACCTGGGAGCGGTGCGCCTGACGCCCAGCGGATAGCCGCTACTCGTCGGCGGCGGACGCCCGCTGGTGCGCGCTGAGCAGGCGCTGGTCGAACCGCGAGCGCGACGCGATGACCTCGTTGCCCACCTCGCAGAAGTCCCTGGCGATCTGATCGGCGAGCACGGCCAGCTTCATGTTGTGCACCTGGGACAACGATTTGAGCAGGTTGAACGCCCCCAGCTCGTCGACGCCGTAGACCAGCATCAACATCCCCTTGGTCCGGTCGATGGCGCCGCGGCGCTCGGCGATCTCGGCCACCTGCTCGCTGATCTTCTCCTCGCGCTTGGGGCTGCGCGTCGTGGTGACGTCCACGTAGAAGCCGTGGGTGCCGATGACCTCGCCGTCGCTGTCGCAGAACTGATCGCCGACGACGACGACCTCGTGGGTGTTGCCGCGGGCGTCGACGATGCGGTGCCTGGTGCTGAACGCCTGCCGACGCTCGATCATGTCGTTGATGGTGGCGGCCACCTGGTTGCGGTCGGCCGGATGCTTGTGAGCGATCACCAGCTCCGTCGTGGGACTCACCGCCCCGGGTTCGTAGCCATGCATCCGGTAGACCGAGTCGGACCATTCCCAGCGCTGGTCCTCGAAATAGAAGCGAAACCAGCCGGCCCGCTGCGGCGTGCCGCCGGCCAGGGCCTGCTCAACCGCCGCCGTCTGGCCGTCTAATTCCCACGCCACAGCGCACGCCCCGTCTCCGACTTTGCCGCCCACCACGCCCTCCCTTCGAGCGACGCCTTCCGGATGGCGTCGCTTTCCTGCAGCCGCAACGCGGACACGCGGCATAGTTCGCGCGACCGGTCGACCTGCTGCCGCGAACGTTGCATGGAGCTGGCGACCGAGAGCCGCAGCGACCGGGTGGCGGCCGAAGACGCGCCGGCGTCGGTCGCCGCGCCGCGCCGCAGGGTCTCCCGCAGCGCGGCCGTGCGGCGCGCCGCTCGAACGCGGTGGGCCTTCTGCCGGCAGGCCGACGAGCAGTAGACGGCATCGGCCCGGGCCGAGAAACCCGCCCCGCACACCGCGCACGTCATCCCCGGCATAGCCGTTACGTTACAGCTATCCGGCGCCGCGTTACAGCTATGGCCGCGAAATACGGAACGGCCCGTGTCGGACCGGCTCGGGTCAATCGCACGGTCCCGCGCCGGCGGCCGCGCGGGTTCGGGCGATGACCGGTTGCTCGAAACCGGCGTCGCGTACCGCCCCTCGCACCGCCTCGCCGACCGCGCCGGCACGGTCGGCCGACACCAGTGCGATCACACAGCCGCCGAACCCGCCGCCGGTCATCCGCGCGCCCAGCGCGCCGGCCCGCGCCGCGGTGTCGGCGATCAGGTCGATGTGTGCGGTGGTGATCTCGAAGTCGTCCCGCATGGAGGCGTGCGAGGCACAGAAGATCCGCCCGGCTTCGGCGAAGTCTGAATCATTCAGGGCGGCAACACAATCGATGACCCGCTGATTCTCGGTCAGCACGTGGCGGGCGCGGCGGGCGTCGACGGGGTCGCGGACCGGGGCGAGGTCCGACGGCCCGCGGTCACCGATCTCGCGCAGCGACGGCGCCCCGAGGTCCGCGGCCGCCCGCTCGCACGACGCGCGGCGCGCGGCGTAGTCGCCGCCGGCATGACTGTGGCGGGCGCGGGAATCGATCAGCAGCAGCGCGACACCGGCGGCGTCCGGGTCGAAAACCACCGGCTCGACCGTCAGGTCGCGGAAATCGATCAGCAGCGCCGTCGCCGGCCGGCCGAACAGCGCGGCCAGCTGGTCAAGCAAGCCCGTGGGGGCGCCGACGTAGTCGTTCTCGGCGCGCTGGGCCAGCCGCGCCTGCTCGATGCGGTCGATGCGGACACCCGCGCCGGTCGCGATCGCGCCCAGCGCCGCGCACTCCAGCGCCGCCGACGAGGACAGGCCCGACCCCATCTCCACGTCGCTCGTGATGCGCATCGCGCCGCCGGGCACCGGGTGGCCAGCCTGCCGCAGCGCCCACACCACGCCGGCCACGTACGTGGCCCAGCCGGACACGTCGCCGGGGGCGGTGTCCAGCGCGATCCGCACCGAACCGTCCGCGCGGTCGCTGCCCACGGTGATGGCATCGCCGCCGTCGGGCGTGAACGTCACCACGGTGCGCTGCGGAAGGGCGATCGGCAGGGCGAACCCCAGGTTGTAGTCGGTGTGCTCCCCGATCAGGTTGATCCGCCCTGGCGCGGCGTAGCGGACGGTCATCCGAGCTCGCGCAGCCGCCGGGCCACGCTTTCGGGCGTGACATCGCTGATGAACGCGTCCATCGCGGATTCGGAGGCCGCCAGGTACTTGAGCTTGGTGGCGCTGCGGCGGATCGACATCAGCTCGGCGTGGAAGTAGCCGTCGGCCTGGGCATCGGTGTCGGCGTACTGGTGTAGCGCCGAAATGTAGGGCAGCGGTGAGGAATACATCCGGTCGAATCGCCGCAGGATGTCCAGGTACATCCGCGCGAAGCCGTCCCGTTCCTCCTCGTCGAGTTCGACGATGTTGCGCACGAACCTGTTCGGGTAGATGTGCACCTCGACCGGCCACCGCGCGGCGAACGGCACGAACGCGGTGAACAGGGCATCGCGCGCGACGATTCGGCTGCCGTCGGCGATTTCGCCGGCGAGCAGGTCGCCGAAGAGGTTGGTGCCGTGGCGCTTTCGGTGGTCGCCGGCCCGCTCGAGCATGGCGGCGGTGCGCGGCGTCAGATACGGGTAGCCGTAGATCTGGCCGTGCGGGTGGGTCAACGTCACCCCGATTTCCTCGCCGCGGTTCTCGAAGCAGAACACCTGCTCAATGCCCGGCGCGGCCAACAGGTCGGCGGTGCGGTGCCGCCACGCCTCGATGACCAGCCGGGCGTGCGCGGCGTCCAGCCCGGCGAAGGAGCCGGTGTGATCGCTGGAGAAGCAGATCACCTCGCTGCGGCCGTGCCCCGGGGCGGAGACGAAGCCGTCACCCGCGGGCGCGAGCGCCGGGCCGGACCCGGACAGGCTGGGAAACCGGTTTTCGAAGACCACCACGTCGTAGTCCGGCGCGGGCACCTCGCTGGTCAGCCCGGTCGGGCCGGGGCACAGCGGGCATTGGTCGGGGGGCGGTTTGTAGGTGCGGTCCTGGCGCAGCGCGGCGACGATCACCCATTGCCCGGTCGTCTGGTCGAACCGCAGCTCGGACCGCTGGGCGTCGCGCGCCGGCAGCGGCCTGCGGTCTTCGACCGGCGCCGGACGGTGCCCGGGCAGCGCGAAGAAGAGCAGGTCACGGCCGTCGGCCAGCCGGGCCCGCGTCGGCGCTGTCACGATGTCGAAGACTAGCTTGTGCCGGGTAATCCATGATGCGTTCAGCAGGCCAGAAGGGGGGCGCGCGATCACCGACTTGTACGAACAGGGCCGCAACTGGGTGGTCGGCTCCGACCCGGGCCTGCTGCGGCTGCGCATGGCGACGCGGACGACGGCCGCGCTCGGCTGTTCCCTGCTGGTCCTCTACGCCCTGACCCGGGCGACGGGGCAGCCGCTGACCGTGGCGTTGCTGGGCGTCGTGATCACGATGGTCGCCTCGCGATCGGTCAACGAGCCCGACCCGCGGCAGCAGCGGATCACCATGGCGCTGCTGCCCCTGCCCGCCGCCGTGTCGATCGCGGCCGCGGCGGCGCTCGCGCCCCATCAGGTGGTGAGCGACGCGGTGTTCGTGCTCGTCGTGTTCACCGCCGCCTACATCCGCCGCTTCGGGGCGCGCGGCCGGGCGCTGGGCATGGTCGCGTTCATGTGCTACTTCTTCACGCTGTATCTGCGGGCGAGCGTCTCGGAGCTGCCCTGGATGATCGGGGCGGTCGCGGTGGGCACGGTGTGCACGTTCGTGATGACGACCTACGTCATGCCCGATCGGCCGGAACGCGTGCTGCGGGCGACCATCCGGGCGTTGCGGGCGCGGATGGCGATCGTCGTCGACACGACCGCCGACGCCGTCCGCACCGGCCGCCTCGACGAACGGCGCCGGCGCCGCATGCGGGCGCGCACCACTCGGCTCAACGAGACCGCCCTGATGGTGCAGGCGCAGATCGAGGACAAGGCCGACCCCGCCATGCTGTGGCCGGGCGTCACCGCCGAGCAATTGGCCCCCTGGCTGCTGGACGCCGAGCTGGCCATCGAGTGGGTGGCGACGGCCGGCCGGCGGGCCGCGGCGCTGATGTCGGAACACCCGGGCGCGATACCCGCCCCGACGCGGGTCGCGCTCGTCGACGCGCTCGCCCGGCTGGCGCGGGCCATCCGCCTGCCCGAGCCCGACGGCCTCCGGCAGGCCGCCGCCCGGGCGCAGCGGCTGCTCGACGAGCAGTGCGGTGCCGCCGATGAGGAGCCGGGCGGCGCCGCCGTGCGCCGCCTCGCCCTGGCGATCATCAACGCCGCCACAGCGACCGCCGACGTGCGGGCCGTCGTCGACCGCGCGGCGACCGGCGCCGCGGGCAACCTGGGGAGCGCGGACAGCGAGCGGCCGCCGGCCGCCGACGGCCCACCGCCGGAGGCGCCCGCCGAGCCCGCCGAACAAGCATCCGCGCGGGGCCTGCGGCCGACCACCCGGCAAGCCATCCAGGTCGCCGTCGCCGCGTCGCTGGCCATCGTCGCGGGCGAGCTGGTGTCACCCGCTCGCTGGTACTGGGCGGTGATCGCCGCGTTCGTCATCTTCGCCGGCACCAACTCGTGGGGTGAGACCCTGACCAAGGGCTGGCAACGCCTGCTCGGCACCCTGCTCGGGGTGCCCTGCGGCGTGCTGGTGGCCACGCTGCTGGCCGGCGACAGGACGGCCGCCCTCGCCGGCATCTTCGTCTGCCTGTTCTGCGCCTTCTATTTCATGACGGTCACCTACAGCCTGATGACCTTCTGGATCACCACGATGCTGGCGCTGCTGTACGGCCTGCTCGGCCAATTCTCGTTCGGCGTGTTGATGTTGCGGATCGAAGAGACCGCCCTCGGCGCGGTCATCGGAGCCACGGTGGCCGTCGTGGTGCTGCCGACGCACACCCGGGCCGCGATCCGCGACGACACCCGCACGTTCCTCGCCAGCCTCTCGGCGCTCGTCGAGGCGTCCACCGCCGCGATGTTCGGTGCGGAGGCGAGCGGGAGCCCGTCCGAGCAGGCACGTCAGCTGGACCGGGATCTGCAGCAGTTCCGCGTCACCGCCAAGCCGCTGCTGGCGGGCGTCGCCGGCCTGGCGGGCCGGCGCAGCATTCGCCGGGCCCTGCGGATCTTCGCGGCGTGCGACCGGTACGGGCGCAGCCTGGCACGCAGCAGCGAGCGATACCAGGAGCCGATGGTTTCGCAAGCGCTCACCTTCGAACTGGCCCAAGCGTTCTCGGCCGCCGCGGCCCAGACGCGGGCCAACATCGACGCGCTGGCCGCCGCCATCGGCAGTGGCCGCGCGCCGACCATGGTCTCGGCGGCCGACGAGCTCGACGCCGCCGAAACGCTGGCCCGGCAACGGGACGGCGAAGCCGGATCAGCGGGCCAACCACTGCCCGACACCCGCCGGCTCCTCACCGCGGTGCACGCGCTGCGCCAGATCGAGCGGGCCATCGTGACCGCGGCCACCAACCTCGGCGGGCGCGAAACCGCCGCGGCCGAGTTTCACACCGACGGGTTTCAGAGGCCGGGCAGGCACGCCGGGAAGTAGCACGGCTGGTTGGGCCCCTGGGCCTTTCGCACCAGGTCGAACAGCGCCAGCATGGTTTGCAACAGCCGCATTTCGACGCCGGGCCGTTGGGCGGGCGGCAGATTCTGCACGTCGTTGGACACCGTGGTGGCCTGCTGTTGCAGCTGCTTCAGCCGTTGCTGGCGGTCCGCCGGGGTGAGGTTGTCCCAGTTGTCGTGCAGGTCGTTCACCTGCCACTGCAACTCCGCGACCTCCGCCTCGGGATCGGCCGGCGGGGCGGGGGCCGACGCGTAGACCCGGCTTCCGACGGGCGCGGCGGCAACCTCGGCCTGCGCGCAACCGGCCGTCGCCAGCGCGCCGGCGACGAGGCCGCCCGCCACTATCGCTGTGATTTTCATAAAGGCTTCTTTTCTTCCAGGCTCGGCTTTATGGTGCTGGCAGTAGGACACGTCGGGTTTGCTACCGATCCCAATAGTCGCCAGGAGAATCCGATGGCCGCACCGAACCTGCCGCCGGGCTTCGATTTCACCGACCCCGAGATCTACGCCCACCGGCTGCCGGTGCGGGAGTTCGCCGAACTGCGCGCCACGGAACCGATCTGGTGGAACCGGCAGGCGCCCGATGCGGGCGGCTTCGGCGACGGCGGCTACTGGGTGGTCACCAAGCACCGCGACGTCCGCGACGTCTCGTTGCGCAGCGACGTCTTCTCCTCGGCCAGCAAGTCGATCGTGCCCCGTTATCGAGAAGACTTGGCCGCGGGCCAGATTGAGGCGGGGCGGGCGTCGATGATCATGATGGACGACCCGCAGCACAGCCGGTTGCGCAAGATCGTCTCGCGGGCCTTCACGCCCCGCGCGGTGGAGCGGCTGCGGGCCGAGCTTTCCGAGCGGGCGCGGCGCATCGTGACCGAGGCCGCCGCGAGCGGCTCGGGCGACTTCGTCCGCCAGGTCGCCTGCGAATTACCGCTGCAGGCCATCTGCGGACTGCTCGGCGTTCCGCAGGGGGACTACCACAAGTTGTTCGACTGGACCAACAACATGATCGGCAGCGACGACCCGGAGTTCGCGGGCAACGACGCGTTGACGTCGGCCGGTGAATTGATGTGGTACGCAATGCAATTGGCCGCACGTAGGCGCGAAGAGCCCGGCCCGAACGATCAAGACATCGTCACCGCGCTGATCCGGGCCGACGCCGAGGGGCAGCACCTGTCGGAGGCGGAGTTCGGCATGTTCGTGGTCACGCTGGCCGTCGCCGGCAACGAGACGACACGCAACTCGATCACGCAGGGCATGATGGCCTTCACCGACCACCCGGCGCAGTGGGAGCTGTTCAAGGCGCGGCGACCCAAGACCGCGGCCGACGAGATAATCCGTTGGGCGACACCGATAACGGCCTTCCAGCGCACCGCGCTCGAGGACACCGAACTCGGCGGCGTCCGCATCACCAAGGGCCAGCGGGTGGTGCTGTTCTACCGCTCGGCGAACTTCGACGAAGACGTCTTCGACGAGCCGTACTCCTTCAACGTCCTGCGCAGCCCGAACCCGCATGTCGGCTTCGGCGGGACCGGGGCGCATTACTGCATCGGCGCGAACCTCGCGCGCATGACGATCGACCTGATGTTCAACGCGCTCGCCGACCACGTGCCCGACCTGACGCCGCTGGCCGAGCCCGAGCGGTTGAGGTCGTCGTTCATCAACGGCATCAAGCACTGGCAGGTGGATTACCGCGGCGCGCGACCGCTGGTGACGCACTAGCCGGGACCACGGCGGCCGGCTCGCGCGCCGCCGACCCGGCGGCGGACGTCGCGGCGGGCGCGTCCCTGATCGCCCGCAAGCGAATGCGGGCGCCGCGATGTGGCACCAGGACAACGAATTTCAGCCTCTGGCGTTCATCGGCCGCGGTCGTGGTGCACAGCTCGACCCGGCGCAGAATCTCGCGCAGCACCACGCGCATCTCGACCGTCGCGAAACCGGCGCCCAGACAGCGGCGGTTGCCGCCACCGAACGGAAACCAGGTCGTCGGGGTGAGCGTGGCGCCCAACATGCGGTCCGGGTCGAATCGGTCGGGATCCGGGTACACCGCGGCGGCGCTGTGCACCAGCCCGATTCCGGGGGCCACCATGACGCCGGCCGGCAGCCGGTAGCCGGCCACGTCGGCGGGTTCGGTGAGCACCCGGCCCACATCGAAGACCACCGGACGGATCCGCAACGTCTCCTTCACCAGCGCGTCGAGGTACTCGTCGCCGGCCGGATCGCCCGCGGCGGCGGCCTCGGCGGCGGCCACGGCCTTGGCCAGCACGGGCGGATGGCGGGTCAGCCGCTCGAGCGCCCAGGACAACCCGTTCGCGGTGGTGTCGTGCCCGGCCACCAGCAACGTCATCAGCTGATCGCGCAGCTCCCGATCGGACATCGGGTGCGCGCCCTCGTCGGCGCGGACCAGCATGGCCAGCACGTCGGTGCGCCCGGCCAGGTCGGGGTCGGCGCGGCGCTCGGCGATCTCGGCGCAGAGCAGGCGGTCGGCCTCCGCCATTCGCCGACGCAGCGCCCGCCACGGCAGGTAACGCTGCAGCTCCGGCCTGGCCAGCGCCAGAGTCGCCCAGGGGCCGACGGTGAGGAGCCGGGGCATGATCGCGCGCAGGGCCGCGAGCCGGGCCGGGTCGGTGGCGCCGATGACCGTCCGCAGAATCACCTCGAGGGTGATCTCCGACATTTTGGGGGCGGCCGCGAAGCTTTTCCCCACCGGCCAGTCGGCGATCTTCGCGGCGGCGATGTCGGCCATCAGGCCGGCCCGGCGGGCGACGGCGTCACGATGAAAGGGCGGCAGCATCAGCCGGCGCCGATCCCGGTGGACGTCTTCGTCGATCACCAACAGCGAGCTCTCGCCCAACAGCCCGCCGAGTATCGAATTGGCTTGGCCGGCATGGAAAATGCGCGGGTCGCCGGCGAACACGGTCTTGATGTCCGCCGGGTCGCCCAAGTAGACCAGCGTCCCCATTCCCGCGACGCGCAGCGTGAACACGCTCCCGTAACGACGCCGGCAGGCGGCAACGAAATGCGAACCGCGGTGCAGCATCAACGCGGCCTGGATGACCCGGGGCAACGGCGGACCCGGCGGGAGCGTGGAACGCGCGGCTTTGCGCATCGCCCCCGATTTTACGACCGGCCGGCGCGCTGAAGCGGAGGCCTTTGCCGGCCTTCCGGCTCACATGCGCAGCTCGGTGCTGTCCGTCTCGTGGCGGTCGCCGGTCGCGATGAAGTCTTCGATCAGCTCCACCACCTGGTTCGGCGCCTCGACCTGTGCGAAGTGGCCCACATCGGGCAGGATTTCGAGCCGGGCGTCGGTGCGGGCCTCGTGCGCGGCGTACGCGTGATCGACCGGGATGATGCCGTCCCGCTCGCCCCAGATCGCCATGACCGGCAGGTTCTCCCGCAGCCGCAGCCTGCTGAGCGCGCTGACCGCCTGGCCGCGGTAGTCCACCACCGACCGCAGCGTCCGCAGGAACGACTGCCGCGTCTCGCCATCGGACAGCGACGAGTAGGCGCTCCACAGCTCGGCACCCCGCGGCGACTGGATGCCGGCGCTCTTCAGCCACGACCTCAGCCGGTTGCCGACCGACAGCACCGGCTTGGGCGCGATGATCGGCAACACCAGTTCCGCTCCGGGCGCCGACAGCAGCCGCAGCACCCAGCCGACGTCGGGGCCCAGGCCGCCGCTGCTGATCAGGATCAACCGCTTGGCGTAGTCGGGGTGCTGGTAGACGAACTGCATCGCGACGCCGCCGCCGAGCGACTGGCCGACCAGGGTGGCCTGGCTGACGCCCAATTCGTCGAGCAGGTCACGAAGCCAGACCGCGAACGCGCCCAGCGAGTAGTCGGTACGGGGCTTCGCCGACTCGCCGTGGCCGAGCAGGTCCGGGGCGATGACCCGGAACTTCTTCGCCAGCGGCGGGATGATCGACCGCCACGTCTCCGAGCTGCCCGCCATGCCGTGGATGAGCAGCAGCACCTCGCCTTCACCCTCGTCGCGGTAGGCGACCCGATCGCCGTGCAGCTCGAGGAACTTCAACTCGTTCATGGCCCCGGTGTACCCGCTCCGGCGCCGTTTAGGACCCCGGCGGGGCGAATCTGTGATGAAAACCGCTTCCGGCCGCCGCCGTGCCGCAGACCTCAGCGATGATCTAGTGCATGACCGAACCGGTTGCGGCCCGCGTGGCCGTCTACCTCGACTTCGACAACATCGTGATCTCGCGATACGACCAGGTCCACGGGCGAAACTCCTTCCAGCGGGACAAAGCGAAGGGGCTCGAGCAGTACGGGGAGCGGCTCGGCCGGGCCACCGTGGACGTCGGCGCCATCCTCGACTTCGCGTCGTCGTTCGGGACGCTGGTGCTCACGCGCGCCTACGCGGACTGGTCGGCCGACATCAACGCGGGGTACCGCGGGCAGCTGGTCGCCCGCGCGGTGGACCTGGTGCAGCTGTTCCCCGCGGCGGCCTACGGCAAGAACGGCGCCGACATCCGGCTGGCCGTGGACGCCGTCGAGGACATGTTCCGGCTGCCCGACCTCACCCACGTGGTGATCGTGGCCGGTGACTCCGACTACATCCCGCTGGCCCAGCGTTGCAAGCGGCTCGGCCGCTACGTGGTGGGGATCGGGGTGGCCGGCGCGTCGAGCCGGGCGTTGGCGGCGGCCTGCGACGAGTTCGTCATCTATGACTCCCTGCCGGGGGTGCCCGCGCTCGAACCGCACGCCGCCGACGCCGACGCCAAGCCGGCCAAGCGGCGCTCCGGGCGCGCCAAGGAGTCGCCACCCGAGGAACCGGAGCCGCCCGATCCCCAGGCCGCCGCCACGGCGCTGCTGACGCGCGCGCTGCAGATCGGCCTGGAAAGGGACGACGTCGACTGGCTGCACAACTCCGCGGTGAAGGCGCAGATGAAGCGGATGGACCCGTCGTTCAGCGAGCGGTCGCTGGGGTTCCGGTCGTTCAGCGATTTCCTGCGATCGCGCTCCGATGTGGTCGAGTTGGACGAGACGTCGACGACGCGGATGGTGCGGCTGCGTGCGCAAGACTGACACCGACGCGGGGCCGCACTGGCTCACCCGCAACGTGCGGGTCCTCTCCGGCGTCTCGTTCCTGCAGGACACCGCCAGCGAGCTGTTGTACCCGCTGTTGCCGATCTATCTGACGGCCGTGCTGGGTGCGCCGCCCTCGGTGGTGGGGGCGGTCGAGGGTGCGGCCGAGGGTGCCGCCTCCTTGACCAAGCTCGCGTCCGGGCCACTCGGCGACAGATTCGCGCGGCGCCCGCTGATCGCCACCGGTTACGGGATGGCCGCGCTCGGCAAGATCATCATCGCGATGGCCGCGGCGTGGCCGGGGGTGCTGGCGGGCCGCGTCGTCGACCGGCTCGGCAAGGGCATTCGCGGCGCGCCGCGCGACGCACTGCTGGTCGCCGACGTCGACGACGCCGTTCGCGGCCGGGTTTTCGGCTTCCACCGCGCGATGGACACCTTCGGCGCCGTCGTCGGTCCGTTGCTCGGGCTGGTGGGCTATGAGCTGCTGGACCACCGCATCACCCCGTTGTTGTACGTCGCCATCGTGCCCGCCGTCCTGTCCGTGGCGCTCGTTTTCGCCGTGCGCGAGCGCGGGCGTCGGGCGCCGCGGGAGCGGCGGCGGTCGATGTGGGCGGGTGTGCGCTCGCTGCCGCGGCCGTACTGGCGGGTGACCGCACTCCTGGTGGCCTTCAGCGTCGTCAATTTTCCCGACGCGCTGTTGTTGTTGCGGCTCAACGAAATTGGGCTCTCGGTGGTCGGGGTGATCCTGGCGTACGTCGGCTACAACGCGGTGTACGCGCTGTCCAGTTACCCGGCCGGGTCGCTCGCCGACCGCATCGGCAGGCCGGCGTTGTTCGGCATCGGGCTGGCCTTCTTCGCGGTCGGCTACATCGGGCTGGGGCTGACCACCGACGCCGTGACGGCGTGGCTGCTGATCGGCGCCTACGGGCTGTTCACCGGCTGCACCGACGGTGTCGGCAAGGCGTGGATCTCGGGGCTGGTCGACCAGGAGCATCAGGCCAGCGCGCAGGGCGTGTTTCAGGGCGGCGTCGGGCTGGCCGTGCTGGTGGCCGGATTGTGGGCCGGTGCGCTGTGGGGTTCGAATGGCCAACTGCCACTGCTTATTTCGGGGATCACCGGCGGCGTGTTCGCGGTCCTGCTGATCGGCGGCCGATTGGTCGGTGCGATGAGGAACGGGTAGCCGCGCTTCCCGCGACCAAACATTTTTAGCCCGACGTATGGCGAGCGGCGACCCGCGCCACCGCTATCGTTGACAGCGCGCTAGGCCGGTCATACATTGTGTGAAAGTTGTCGCGAGCGCCTTTGCCCGCGCGGCCTCGAGGAGACCGTCATGGCCGTCGGTACCGTCCCCACAAGCGTTTTCGACGCCGATCTGCCGACGCTGGCGTACCACCCCGAGGAAACCCCCGCCGAGGTCTATCCCCGCCTGCAGGCCGCGCAGCGGCATGCCCCGGTCGCCATGGGGCCGCACGGCCCGGAGGTGCTCTCCTACCACCTGGTCCGCTCGGTGCTTCGCGATGCGCGATTCCAGATCCCGCCGGGGATCAACCTGCTGGCCCAGGGCGTGACGTCGGGTCCGTTGTGGGACAAGGTGATCAACAGCCTGTTGTGCCTGGAGGGCGACGAGCACCGCAGGCTGCGCAGCCTGACGTCCAAGGCCTTCACCCCGCGCGCGACCCTGCGGCTGCACGACACCATGGTCGACGTGATGAACGGGCTCGTCGATGAGGTGATCGACGCGGGACGCTGCGACGTCGTCGCCGACCTCGCGCGTCCCTACCCGGTGCCGATCATCTGCGCATTGCTCGGCGCCCCGCGCGAGGATTGGCAGCGGTTTTCGTCCTGGGCGGACGACGTTTTCAAGGCCTTCAGCTTCACCGTCGACATCCGGGAAGTCGAGCCCGTCGTCATGCGGGCCTGGAGCGAGCTCGACGACTATGTCGACGACATGGTGGCGCGGCGGCGGCACAGCCTGACCGACGACCTGCTCTCCGACCTGATCCGCGCCGAGGACCCGACCTTTCCCGGCGATCGGCTCACCGCCGCCGAACTGCGGATGATGGCGGGCGGCTTGCTGCTGGCCGGGACCGACACCACCCGCAACCAGGTCGCCGCGTCGGTGCAGGTCCTCTGCGAGCACCCGCAGCAATGGGACCTGCTCAAGGAGCGGCCCGAGCTGGCGATGCCCGCGGTCGAGGAGACCATGCGCCACTCGCCGATCGCGGGCGGCACCCTGCGCCTGGTCGTCGAGGACGCCGAGCTGGACGGCTACCTGTTCCCCGCCGGGACGATGGTCCTGGTGAACACCGCCGCCGCCAATCGCGACCCCGCCGTGTACGACGACCCGGACCGCGTCGACATCACCCGCGAGGACGCCCCGCCCATCTTGACCTTCGGCGGCGGTGTGCACTACTGCCTGGGCGCGAACCTGGCCCGGCGCGAGATCGCCGAAGCGCTGAACGTCCTCGCGGGCCGGCTGTTGAACCCGCGCATCGCCGGGCCCGTCCCGTGGAAGCCGATGGTGAGCCTGAGCGGCCCGAAGAGCCTGCCCATCGACTTCGACCGATAACCGGTCGGCGGGCCCGGTGTGACGAAGACCGGCCTGACACAAGTCGCGGTTGGTCCCGGCCCGCTTTACGCTCACTGGTTACACGAACTTAACGGGGGTTTTCGATGCGTGCGTTTCCAGGGCAAACTGTGCCCAAATTCGGGCTTGCCCTGCCCGCACTGGTCGCCTGCCTGGCCCTCGTGTCGTGTTCGGAAACCGCGTCCCCTCCCGCAGCGACGCCCACCACCTCGACGTCTTCGCCGAAATCCGCCCCCAGCGCCGTCGCCGCACCCGCGCCCATCACCGGTCCGTTGGAGAAGGACTGGAAAAGTTATGGCGGCACGGCGTACTTCGGGTGCCCGGAAAAGTTTTCCGACAGCAAATCCGCACTCGACGACATTCGCCCGAAAATATTCGATCCCAAGACCGGGCAATACGTGGCGCCGGCCCTCCCGGTGGTTCCCGCCGGTGAGAATCTCACCGGCGCCATCTGCGCGCTGACGGGCACGGCGGAGGACATGCGAGTCGTCTACCTCGTCACGACCGTCAAACCCGCCCAGGCCCAACAACCCGCGGTCACCAAGGCGACCGCGTACGCCTACGACTTCAAGGCGGGCCAACCGCTGGCGACCAAGGAATTGCAGCCGCCGGCACCGGAGCTCAAGCTGACCGCCCCGAAGGACTGGGCGTTGTCCTCGACCGCGTCGGGCGTGGCGTGGATCAACGCCTTCACCGACGGGCACTCCCCCAATTCGCCGCCCCGGACCGTCATCCTGTCCGGCGGTGACCTGTCGATGCCGTGGACCGATCCGCAGTCTGGTCGCGCCTGGCAGGACGTCCTGGCGTTTCAACGCAACACCGACCCCGCGAAGACGTCGGGCGCCGAGCTGCGCCGGCCCGGCGGCGAGCCCATCTATCAGGACAACGACATCCGCAGCGTCGACGCCGAATTGTCCGATGGCCCGGACAAATTGGTGAAGATCACGCACTGGGATTCCTACAACCCGCCGGTGCTGTCGACGATGTTCTACGACCTGAACGCGAAGGCCGTCATCAAGGTCGGTGACTCCGATCGCGTTCCCGGCGGCGGGCTGTCCGCGACGTTGTCCGGCGGCAAATTGTTTGTCGACGGCCACGACTCGGACAGTTCGACGTTCGGATTCGGCGTGTGGAACCTACGCAGTCAGCAGTGGGACTTGCTGAAGACGCGTGACGACGCGAAGAAGATGTCGATCTCCAAACTGGCGTTCTTCGAAGATCACCTCTACATCACCAACGTCAACAACACGTTCGCCGTCCTCGCGCTGCCCGCCACCGAGCCGATCGCGACCACCTGGTCGGTCCGGCCGTTCGCCCGGATCTCGGGCTGGACGTTGATATGCCGGGGTGAGAACGCCGTGGCCCTCAACGGCGACTGCAAGGACATCGTGATGGTGCAGGATCAGGACGGCCACTTCCCCGGCCCCTGGACCTGAGGCCGGTTGTCAGGCGTCGATGACCAGGCGATCACCGTTGGCCCGCGACACGCAGACCAGCATTTCGCCGTCGCCCTCCGCGGCGCGCCCGCGGCGATCGACCTCGCCGGCAAGCACTTTCACCTTGCAGGTGCCGCAGAACCCTTGCTGGCAGGAGTAGGCGGTCGTCGGGTCGCCGTCGAGCATGACGTCCAGCGCCGACCGGTTCGCCGGCACGCTGAGCACGCGTCGCGAGCGGGCGAGCTCAAGCTCGAACGGGACGCCGTCGACGACGGGCGGCGGCCCGAATCGCTCGTAATGCAGTGGCGCGTCGGCATGTTGGTCGCGCATCGTGCGCACCGACTCCAGCATCGCGGTCGGGCCGCATACGTAGACGGCCGTCGTCGGCCCGGCATCGGCGAGCAGTTCCCCGGCGGCGGGCACGCGGCCGCGTTCGTCGTCGGCCCACACGGTCACCCGCTCCGGCGCCACCGCCAACACCTCGTCGAGCAGCGGCATGTACTCCCGGCTCCGGCCGGCATACACCGCGCGCCAATCGATTCCGCGTTGCTGGGCGAGCGAGATCATGGGCAGGATCGGTGTCACGCCGATGCCGCCGATCACGAACAGCACCTCGCGCTCGTCGGTGACCAGATAGAACGCGTTGCGGGGGCCTTCGAACTCGATCGTGTCGCCCACGTCGAAGGTGTCGTGCATCTCGATCGAGCCGCCGCCGCCGTCGGCGATCCGGCGCACCGCGATGCGGTAGTCGGTGCGCCGCCCGGGCGGACCGCACAGTGAGTACTGCCGGCGGCGGCCCGAAGCCAGCCGAATGTCGATGTGCGCGCCGGGAGTCCACGACGGCAGCAACCCGCCCTGCGCGTCGGCGAGCGTCAGCGCGACGACGTCGGGCGTGAGCAGTTCACGCTTGGTGACCACAGCGGCAGTGGTCCGCCGCACCGGCACCACCCGCGAGGGGTCCCAGCGCGACGCCGACGCCAAACCCCCGAAGAGCGTGCCCACGCCCCACAACGCCGTGTAGAGGCGATCGCGTTTGCGGCGACCGTACAGATCGGCGGGTCTGCTGCCCCAAATAGTCTGTGCCACAGCGGTTATCCTAGGTCTGACCAACGGTGGTCTGCTCGACCCACTCGCTCGTGAGCCGGGCGATGACGTCGGGATGGGAAGACACCACCCAGTGCCCGCCCGCGATCTCGACGACCCTGCCGTGGGGCGGTATCGCGCCGGTGAACCGCTGCAGGGGCGGCGAGACGAAATAATCCCTCCGCGCCACCAGCACCTGCACCGGGACCTTGGTCGGCGGCAGTTCCTTGCCGGGCGCCAGGAACGGCCCGGGCATGTTGGCGCGGTAGAGGTTGAGCCCGTTGACATAGTCGCGGGTCGATCGGGTGGTCGCCGCGCGCCCCCGACCGGTCCCGCGCGGTCGGCCGATCAGTTCAACCGCCGCGAAGACCGCCACGGTCGCCCGGGACCAGATCGCCAGCTCCGGCACGCCCGGGCACAAGAAAAACCAGATGTAGGTGGAGGCGACCGCCTGCTTGAGGACGTCGAACACGCCGCGGGGCGAGCGGGCCGACCGCAGGAACTTGCCCGCATAGTTCAGGTGCGGGCCGGAGATCGACGTGAACGAGGCGACCTTGCCCATCACCGATTCGTCGGTGACCGCCGCCCAGGCCTGGATGGAACCCCAGTCGTGGGCGATCAGGTGAACCTCGTTCACCCCGAGACTGTCGATCACCGCGCCGATGTCCGAAATGAGTTGCGGCAGCCGGTATCCCGTGCGCCTTGCCGGCTTCGACGAGTCGCCGGCGCCCCGGACGTCGAAGGCCACGAAGTTGTAGCGCCCACCGAGCGCGTCGGCGACACCGTCCCACACGTGGTGGTTGTCTGGGTAGCCGTGGATCGCCAGAATCGTCGGGCGCCCCGGGTCGATCTGCGAGTGGGCGTGAACGGCCAGTGACACGCCGTCGGACGCTGTTACGGTGCTGGACTGAGTCATTCGCCTGCCCCCGAGGCTCAGTGCGCCGCGCGGGCTGCGGGCGAGCGGGCCAGGTAGTCGACCGCGCGGCCCACCCCGCCGAGCTTGGACGGATGGAAGCTGGGCGTGTAGTAGGCGCCGATGACCCGCAGGAACTGGAACGGCCCGGGCACCAGGCCCCGCCGCGCCGCGCTGAAGTAGTCCCGCCAGCGGGGTTTGGTGCCCGGCGGCAGGTACGGGTCGACCGAGTACATGAACCGCACGCCCCGGACGAACAACCACAGCAACGCCGGCGTCACCAACAGCTGGGTGCGCACCTGGCGCCAGTAGCCGCCGCGCAGGTGCTTCATGGTGTCGAACGCGACCGCCTTGTGCTCGACCTCTTCGGCCCCGTGCCAGCGCAGCAGGTCGAGCATCACCGGGTCGGTGCCGAAGGCGTCGTGTTGCGGGGTGTCCAGGATCCACTCGCCCAGGATGGCGGTGTAGTGCTCGAGGGCCGCCACCATCGACACCCGCTCGAGCAGCCAACTCTGCCTGCGGCGCCGGCCCCACCCGGGCCGGTCGCCGATGAGTTGGGAGAACAGCCAGGCCATCTGGTCGGTGAACGGCGTGACGTCGACACCCTTGGCCGCGAAGTGGTCCAGCACGCCGGAGTGCGCCTGCGAGTGCATGGCCTCCTGACTGATGAAGCCCTGCACGTCCAGCCGGAGCTGATCGTCCTTGATCAGCGGCAGCGCGTTCTTGAACGCGTCGACGATGAACTCCTCGCCGGCGGGCAGCAGCAGGTGCAGCACGTTGCAGAAGTGCGTGGTGAACGGCTCGTTCGGCACGTAGTAGAACGGCAGCGTCGCCCAGTCGAACTCGACGTCGCGCGCCTGCAGAACGATCCGCTCGTGGTCGAGCGAGGCGTCATGCGGGCCCGTCGCCTGGTCGTCGACGGTGAACATGGTGGACCCCCTAGGTGGTTCGCGCGCGGTTAGGCACTGCGTTGCGCCTCCGCCTCAGCCTCGGTGATCAGGCGCTCGCTGCGCAAGAACCGGACGAGATTCTCGACCGTCTCGGTGAGCGCCGGCTCACGCAGGCGGACCTTGGCCAGCTCGCGCGCACGTTGGTATTGGGAGTTGCCGTAGCGCTTGTCCCGCATCGCCGCGATCTTGTCCGCCGACCGGGTGAGGAAGTCGACCAGCGGGTAGATCGGGTCCCGCGTCGTGCACCGACGATTCATCTCGGCGGCGAACTCCGGGATGTCGTGGTAGTCGAAGCGATAGCCGTAGCGCTCGGAGAGGACACGGGTGATGTCCATCAGGTTGTAGTAGTCGTCCGCGGTCATGTTGAACACGGTGCCCTGGTCGGCCGGCAGGTCCATCAGCGCGACGATGTGATCGGCGATCAGGTCCGCAGGCAGCAGGCTGAGCTGGTTGAGGGCGTTGGCGGCGATGCCATGTTCGATCATGAACGCCACGGTGCGCACCAGGATGTCGTCTCCGCTGCCGAAGCCCGCGCCGGTCGGCGAGATCAGCGACGGCCGGAAGACGCGCACGTCGAGCCCCTGCCGCTGGGCGGCGAAGGCCAGCTGCTCGGCCACCCACTTGGTCTGCGAGTAGCCGAAGTCCAGGGCGTTCATCTCCAGGTTCGCGTCGGACTCCCCGACCACCGGCTTGACGCTCCACCCGTAGATGAAGGTGCTGGAGACCAGGTGGAAGGTCTTGCGGTGCGCGGTCATCGCCAGGCGCAGCAGCTCGTGCGTCCCGATCACGTTGGCCGGGCGCAGGGCGTCGTAGGTCCGCACGTAGTTGACCAGGGCGCCGTTGTGCAGGATGGCGTCGACGCTCTCGGCCAGGCGACGGAACCCCTCCTCGCCGATGCCGAGCTGCGGCTCGGCGAGGTCGCCGCAGACCACGCGCACCCGCGCCCGGACCTCGGCTTCCAGGGCCGGGGTCCACAGCTGGGCCCGGCGCAGCGACGCGACGATGCGGTCCAGGCCGTGCGCGGAATCCGTGGCGCGAATCAGCGCGTGCACGGTGAGGGACGTCCGGCCGAGCAGGCTGGCGACCAGGAACGGCCCCAGGAAGCCGGTCGCCCCCGTCAGCAGGATGTCACTGGGCGTGCCCGACCGCGCCGGCGGCAGTGCCGGCAGGGGCAGCTGGGCGTCGGCCCGCATCCGGGCGACCTCGTAGGCCTCGTACTCCGTCGCGATCTGGTCCAGCGCCTGGCGCAGGGCATCGAGCGGCTGGCCGGACTCCTCACAGAATTGCCGCATCAGCCGGAAGAATTCGGCCACCGTGAGCCGCTGGAGCAGGCGCGTGTTGACCTCCTCGGCCAGCTCCCCGGCGCCATGTTCCTCCAGCAGGGCCTGCAGGTCGGCGCGCAGCTCGGCGAGCGCCAGCGAATCGATGCCGAGATCCGCGAACGAGCAGTCCTCCTGCCCGGTCAGGTCGTAGCTCTCGATCAGGTTGCGGAACCGGTCCAGCGGGCCCGGGTTGGTCTCCGCCCAGTGGTGGGCCTGATGCGTGTAGCTCGACAGGACGGGCAGCTTGCCGTCCAGCCAGAGCTGACGCGTCGAGGACCGCCGGATCTTCCCCGAGGTGGTCTTGGGGATGCTGTGCGGCGGCACGAAGGCGATGGCGTGCGGGTCGATGTGGCCGTGCCGGCGGATGGCCCGCGCCAGCGCCTTGCCGTCCGGCAGCGCGTCGGCGTCACGCACCTCGGCCACCACGGTCAGGACCTCCTGGTCGTCGTGCTCGACCGCGAACGCGGCGACGCAGCCGCCGCGGACCTGGGGGGCCGACCGCTCCACGATGCCCTCGATGTCGGAGGGGTAGCAGTTGACGCCGCGCACGATGATCAGATCCTTGCTGCGGCCGCAGACGAACAGCTCGCCCTCGTAGAGGAAGCCGAGGTCGCCGGTTCGCAGATAGCTGTGCTCGGCGTCGCCGGCGATGCGGGCCGCGAACGCCTCCGCGGTGAGTTCGGGGCGATTCCAGTAGCCGCCGCCCTTGGACGGGCCGTCCAGCCAGACCTCGCCGACCCGGCCCTCCCCGAGGGCCTCGCCGGTTTCGGGATCGACGATGCGGACCACGTTACCGTCGATCGGCTTGCCGCAGCTCACCACCGGCGCCTGGTTGCTGTTCTCCGGCTGAGCCTTCTCGACCCGCGCGAGGTTCCGCTCCAGCGCGCGCTTGTTCAGCGCCAGCGTCTGGCGCCCGCGAAGCGAGACGATCAAGGTGTTCTCGGCCATGCCGTACGCGCCGGTGAGCGCGTTGGGCTCCAGTCCGTAGGGGGCGAAGCGCTGCCGAAAGCGCGCAAAGGTGCTGGCGCGCAACGGTTCCGCGCCGACGACGATGCTCTCCAGGCTGCTCAGGTCGATCCCGTGCAGTTCGGAGGTGGGCAGCTTGTCCTCGCGCAGGCACAACTCAAGCGCGAAGTTGGGCACGGGCGTGTGGGTGGCGCGCACGTCGCTGATGAGCCGCAGCCACGCCGAAGGCCGCTTGAGGAAGTCCAGCGGCGACATGGCGTGCGTGGTGCCGCCGACCAGCAGGATGAACAGGTAGGCGGAGATCAGGCCCATGTCATGGTGCTGCGGAAGCCAGCTCACCAGCACTTCGCCACCCGCGAAGGCCGAGGCGTTGGCGATGACGTTGGCGTGGCTGACCACCACGCCCTTCGGGTCGCTGGTGGAGCCGGAGGTGTACTGCAGGAACAGCACCGGCCCCGGGGTGTCGGGGACGTGGGCGCCGCCGAACTCCTGCGTGCCGTCGGTGCCGAACCAGGGCAGCTCCGGCGGTCGCTGGGCGTCGGCCCATGGCGAGCCGGCGTCGAGATGATTGAGCAGCAGGCGGTAGTCGTACTCGAACTGCTTGGTCGACAGCACCGCCTTCGCCTGGCAGTCCCGGGCGATGAAGCTCAGCTTGGCCAGCCCCGACTCGAACGACATCGGCAGCGGCGGGCTGACCGGCACCGCGATCACCCCTATGCGCGCGCAGGCGTAAAACGCCGCGATCATTTCCAGCCCGGGCGGGTAGACCAGCAGCGCCCGATCGCCCGGCCGCAGGCCGGCCTCGGTCGACAGGTACGCGGCCAGCTCGCGCGTCCGCTCGGAGAAGCTCCGGTAGGTGTAGTGCTCCAGTTCGCGGCCCTCTTCGTCGACGAAGCGGAAGAGGGTCTTGTCCGGTGTCTGGGCTTCGCGCAGGTGCAGATGATCTATGAGCGTCTCCATCGCAGGAGCCACCCCCTTCCGGGTCAACTATGAGCGATAAGAACTTTCGGATCAATTGATAACCCAATGTAGCGCCGCTGCTGGACGTCAAGCAAAGCGAGGAGGGCCATTTTCGACCACCGCACATTAATCTCACAGGATAGGCTTAACTACCGCCGCGCACGGGACATCATGAGATCCGTCACTACGGAGATCAGTATTTCAGTTTGGCATTCCACCAGCGCTTTTGCCTCGGTAGACGGTGCGCAAACTCGGGAATACTGAGTTACGTATTTCCAATTATCAGGACTTCTTCCGTGGTTACTTCGGCGCAATGCGGGGTGCATTTCGTATTCCCACCGCAAAGGGCAAATATGTGCGGCCCCACGGTGGTTCTTTTAGGGCGATAAAGTGACGTGAGCCACTAAGCCGCTGCTGACCTACTGAGCCACCAAGTCAGCCCGGCTGCGCCACCCGGATGCGTGGGCCGGCCCGGGCCACCAACCGGGTGATGCCGACGAACCGTTCGCCGTCGATGATCGGCGACAGCGGCTCACCCTCGGCCTCGATGGTCATCTCGCGGCCGTTGACGTCGCGCACCCCGGGACCACGCAGCGTGCCGCTGGTGAGCGCCGCGGGCAGTTGGACCACGATCCTCGAGGGCCGTATCTCGCCGGCCTGGAAATGCAGCGCGCCGGGGTTCTCGGCCTTCGGAAAAAGCCGGAACGGCCCCCCGATCCGCAGGTCGATCGCGCCCGCGTGCAACACGCGGTGCGTGCGCGACGGAACCTCCTCGCCGTCGATGACGACGCGGGCGCGCGTCGGGGCGAACAACACCGACGCATAGTTGGACGACTTCGCGCCGCCGAGGCCGACCTTGGAAGCGAGGTAATCACGGAAGGAGCGACCGATCACCTGGGCGACTTCGGTCCGACCGTGGTCGGGCTTTCCGTAATACATGTCGTAGAACCGGTTGCCGACTCCCCCGGCCGCCAGCCCGAAACACAGGCGATGGAACGCCGCGCCATCCGCCGTCTCACCGTCGAGTTGCAGGGTGTCCAAGCGGATTTCGGGCGGGGGCCGGTCGGCCTGCGCGGCCGCCACCAGCGCGCGGACGACGGCATCGGGCCGCCCGCGAACCCGCGCCTTGCGCGCGACGGCGTTGACGCTGCCGCCGTTGGACGGCACGAACGCCGGCCAGCGTTCCGGATCTTCTTCGCAGCGCTCGATTTCATTGATCAACCAGTGCAGCGCGCCGTCGCCGCCGTCGCCGACAAGATGCGTGACCCGCGGATGGAGCCGGTCCAGGGTCTTGCCCAGCTCCTCGATCGAGGAGGTTTCGTGGACCTCGCCCCACGGGCCGACGATGCGGCGCAACTCGGCGACCCGGTCGCCCCGCACCTTCCGATTCCGGCGCGCGAGCGGATTGACGATGACCCCTAGATACATCCGCGGCGTCCAGTTCCATCGGCCATCCCACGCACGATACCTGCGGCGTTCCGGTGGGTGGGATCACCTAGTTAGGGTGGGCTGCATGCCTGGTTGGACCGCAGCAGACCTACCCTCCTTCGCCGGACGCACCGTCGTGATCACCGGCGCCAACGCCGGACTGGGGGAAGTGACCGCCCGCGAACTGGCCCGGGTCGGCGCCCGCGTCGTCCTGGCCGTGCGCAACACCGAGAAGGGCAAGGCCGCCGCCGACCGGATGGCCGGTGACATCGAGGTGCGCCACCTCGACCTGCAGGACCTGGGCTCGGTGCGGCGCTTCGCCGACGAGATCGCGACCGTCGACGTGCTGGTCAACAACGCCGGCATCATGGCCACCCAACACGCGGTGACCGCCGACGGCTTCGAGGGCCAGATCGGCACCAATCACCTCGGCCACTTCGCGTTGACCAACCTGCTGCTGCCCCGGCTCACCGACCGGGTGGTGACGGTGTCCTCGCTGATGCACCTCTTCGGTTACGTCAGTCTCAAAGACCTGAACTTTCAATCCCGCCCGTATTCGGCGTGGCTGGCCTACAGCCAGTCGAAGCTGGCCAACCTGCTCTTCACCAGCGAACTGCAGCGGCGCCTGGACGCGGTAGGTTCTCCGGTGCGCGCGCTGGCCGCGCACCCCGGCTGGTCGCACACGAACCTGCAGGGCAACTCGGGACGCAAGCTGGGCGACGCGGCGGTGTTGGCCGTCGACCGGATCGTGTCCACCGACGCAGACTTCGGGGCCAGGCAGACGCTCTACGCGGTCTCGCAGGATCTGCCCGGGGACACGTTCGTCGGGCCGCGCTTCGGCCTATACGGCCGCACCCAGCCGACCTGGCGTAACTGGCCGGCCAAGCGGGCGGGCACCGCCAAGGCGCTGTGGGACCTGTCCGAGCAGCTCACGGGCACTGCTTTCCCGCTATGAAAACGCTCGGCGGGCGGTTTGCCGTAGCCCGACTAGATTGGTGGCATGTCGAGGGCTGATATTGCGGCGATCCTTGCGCTGTGCGCCGCGCTGGCGTCGGCGGTCGGCAACGTGGTTCGTCAGCGGTCGGCGCAGGAGGTCACCGACAAACCCGTCGGCCACCTCGCCTTGTTCGGCATGCTGTTGCGCGATACCCGGTGGTGGATGGGCGGTCTCGGCGACATCGCCAGCTACGTGTTGCTGGCCGCCGCCCTGGACCAGGGGTCCGTGCTGTTGGTGATGTCGCTTCAGGTGACGTCACTGCTGTTCGCGCTGCCGATCTACGCGCGGATGAGCCGCCACCCGGTCACCCGACAGGAGTGGCTGTGGGCGGTGGTGCTCACCGCGGCGTTGGTGGTCGTCATCGCGGTCGGCCAGCCGGCGGGCGGTCAGGAGCGCGCCGCTGCCCACGTATGGCTGATCGTGGCCCTGGCCATAGCCCCGCCGCTGCTCTTGGCAATGGCCGGCGCCCGGATCTGGTCGGACCGCCCGGTGGCGGCGTTGCTGCTCGCGGCGGTCGCCGGTTCGTTGCTGGCCGTCTTCGCGGTGCTGATGAAGGGCGTCGTCGACATCCTCGAACACAACCCAGACCAGTTGTGGACCAGACCCGAGGTGTACGGCTGGGTGTTCTGCGGGGCGGCCGGGATGGTGATCCACCAGTCGGCGTACCGCGCGGGCGCGTTGACCGCCTCATTGCCGACGATCATCGCCGCCAAGCCGATCGTGGGCGCGGTCCTCGGCATCACCGTGCTCGGTGAGACGTTGGACGCCCACGGCTTCGACTGGGTGGTGTTGGCGGTGGCCGCGGCGCTGGTGATCGTCGCGACGGTGGGGCTGGCTCGCGGCGAGGCCGCCACCGTGTCGGCGGGCGCCGGCCGCGACGTCAGGATCGACGAGCCGAAAGCCGTGAAGCCCGCGCTCTGAGTGAAGCTTGGTGGCAGGTACAGGATTCGAACCTGTGAAGCTTTCGCGACGGATTTACAGTCCGCTCCCATTGGCCGCTCGGGCAACCTGCCGCCAGACAGGTTACAACGAGGGGGTAGACAAAGCACAAACGGCCATCACCGGATGAAGGGACGGATCGAATGGCGGACTCATCGTTCGACATTGTCAGCAAAGTCGAGCGCCAAGAGGTCGACAACGCACTCAACCAGGCCGCCAAGGAGCTGGCCACTCGCTTCGACTTCCGCGGCACCGACACCACTATCGCGTGGAAGGGCGACGAGGCAATCGAGCTGACGTCGTCCACCGAGGAACGCGTCAAGGCGGCCGTCGACGTGTTCAAGGAGAAGCTGATCCGCCGCGACATCTCGATGAAGGCGTTCGACGCCGGCGAACCGCAGGCCTCCGGCAAGACCTACAAGGTCAGCGGCACCATCAAGCAGGGCATCAGCAGCGAGAACGCCAAGAAGATCACCAAGCTGATTCGCGACGAGGGACCCAAGAGCGTCAAGACCCAGATCCAGGGCGACGAGATCCGGGTCACCAGCAAGAAGCGGGACGACCTGCAGGCCGTCCAGGCGCTGCTCAAGCAGGCCGACCTGGACGTCGCGCTGCAGTTCGTCAACTACCGGTAGGGCTCGCGTGTAACGCCATGGCGAAATTGGGCGCCGATTTTCGCCGTGGCGTTACGCTCGCGAACAATAGGTAGACGTAACGGAGGTCCACGATGATCCCTACCGAGGCCGACTACTCCGACGTCATCATCGTCGGCGCCGGCATCTCCGGCATCGATGCGGCCTACCGGATCAGCGAACGCAACCCACAGCTGACCTACACCATCCTGGAGCGGCGCGCGCGGATCGGCGGCACCTGGGACCTGTTCCGCTACCCCGGGGTGCGCTCGGACAGCAGCATTTTCACGCTGTCCTTTCCGTTCGAGCCGTGGACCCGCAAGGAGGGCGTGGCCGACGGCGTGCACATCCGCGAATACCTGGCCGCCACCGCGCACAAGTACGGCATCGATCGCCACATCCGCTTCAACAGCCACGTCCGCTCGGCCGACTGGGATTCGTCGACCGACACCTGGACGGTGACCGTCGAACAGGACGGCGCACGCAAGCTTTACCGCGGCAGGTTCCTGTTCTTCGGCAGCGGCTACTACAACTACGACGAGGGCTACACCCCCGAGTTCCCCGGCATCGAAACGTTCGGCGGCACCGTGGTGCATCCGCAGCACTGGCCGGAAGACCTGGATTACACCGGCAAGAGGATCGTGGTGATCGGCAGCGGGGCCACCGCGGTCACCCTGCTCCCCTCGCTGTCGGATCGGGCCGCGAAGGTGACCATGCTGCAGCGCTCGCCCACCTATCTCATCTCGGCGTCGAAATACGGCAAAGTCGCCGCCGTCGCGCGTAAAGTGCTGCCGCGCAGGCCCGCCCACCTGGTTGTCCGGATGTACAGCGCGCTGACCGAGGCGGTGTTCTTCGCGTTGTCCCGCAAGGCGCCCGGGCTGGTGCGGTGGCTGCTGCGACGCAAGGCGATCAGCAGCCTGCCCGCCGGCTACGACGTCGACACCCACTTCAAGCCGCGGTACAACCCGTGGGACCAGCGGATGTGCCTGATCCCCGACGCCGACCTGTACAACGCCATCAGCACCGGCCGCGCCGACGTGGTCACCGACCACATCGACCATTTCGACGCGACGGGCATCGCGCTCAAATCCGGCGGGCACCTCGACGCCGACATCATCGTCACCGCCACCGGGCTGCAGCTGCAGGCCCTGGGCGGGACCGCGATCAGCCTGGACGGCAACGAGATCAAGACCAACGACCGCTTCGTCTATAAGGCGCACATGCTCGAGGACGTGCCGAACCTGTTCTGGTGCGTCGGCTACACCAACGCGTCGTGGACGCTGCGCGCCGACATCACCGCGCGGGCGACCGCAAAACTGCTGGCGCACATGGCCGCTCACGGCTACACACACGCCTACCCGCACCGCGGCAACGAACCGATGACCGAGAAGCCGTCGTGGGACATCAACGCCGGCTACGTGCTGCGCTCGGTGCACGCGCTGCCGAAGTCGGGAACCAAGCGGCCGTGGAACGTCCGGCAGAACTACCTGGCCGACGCCATCGACTACCGCTTTGACCGCATCGAGGAGGCGATGGTGTTCGGCCGGGCGTCCGACCGGGCACTCGCCGGGTGAACTGCTTCTAAATCTTCGATGTCGGCAATACGCTGATCGCCATGGCAGCACAGATGCGCGAACCCAACGTCGTTGTCCTCGGTGGCGGTTCCTGGGGAACCACGGTCGCGTCCATCTGTGCGCGCCGCGGACCGACGCTGCAGTGGGTGCGTTCGGAGGAGTCCGCGAAGGACATCAACGAAAACCACCGCAACAGCCGCTACCTCGGCAACGACGTGGTGCTCAGCGACACGCTGCGCGCCACCACCGACTTCGCCGAGGCGGCCAACTGCGCCGACGTCGTCGTCATGGGCGTTCCCTCCCACGGTTTCCGGGGCGTGCTGAGCGAGCTGGCCAAGGAACTGCGGCCCTGGGTGCCGGTGGTCTCACTGGTCAAGGGCCTCGAGCAGGGCACCAACATGCGGATGTCGCAGATCATCGAGGAGGTGCTGCCCGGTCACCCGGCGGGCATCCTGGCGGGGCCCAACATCGCGCGTGAGGTCGGCGAGGGCTACGCCGCCGCCGCGGTGCTGGCCATGCCCGACCAGCACCTGGCGACCCGGCTTTCGGGGTTGTTCCGCACCCGACGCTTCCGGGTCTACACCACCGACGACGTCATCGGGGTCGAGATGGCCGGCGCGTTGAAGAACGTCTACGCGATCTCCGTCGGCATGGGCTACTCGCTGGGCATCGGGGAGAACACCCGCGCGCTGGTGATCGCCCGCGCGCTGCGCGAGATGACCAAGCTCGGCGTGGCCCTGGGTGGCAACCCCGAGACCTTCCCCGGCCTGGCCGGCCTGGGTGACCTCATCGTCACCTGCACCAGCCAGCGCAGCCGCAACCGTCACGTCGGCGAACAACTCGGTGCCGGCAAGCCGATCGACGAGATCATCGCGTCGATGAACCAGGTGGCCGAAGGGGTCAAGGCGGCCAGCGTGATCATGGAGTTCGCCAACGAATTCGGCCTGAACATGCCGATCGCCCGGGAGGTCGACGCGGTGATCAACCACGGGTCGACCGTCGAGCAGGCCTACCACGGGCTGATCGCCGAGGTTCCCGGCCACGAGGTCCACGGTTCGGGCTTCTGAAGTGGCGGTCTGACGCCGCGTAATTCAAATCTTTGCATTCCCTATGGGCCCGGCCCGTTCGCTTGACCCTCCGTTTGCCAGCAAAATACCGTCGATGCAGCAGCCAGGGATTCCCGGCCGTGCCAGCGTGGGTCCGGCCGGGTCGTAACCGTTTGTGCGCCAAGAGTTTACGTCGACGTAATCAAGCACAATAAGGGCGGACATCGGAACATCCCCCGCTAACACCTAACGAGGGAAGCGACCGATGCAAAACATCGAACGGCTCGGCAACCAACCTCACCAGGGCGAGCGCTCACGCAAAGACAAGGTGCGATCGATCATCCGGCACGACCTGCCTTCGTCGCTGGTCGTCTTCCTGGTCGCCCTCCCGTTGTCCCTGGGGATCGCGATCGCGTCCAACGCCCCGGTGCTCGCCGGCCTGATCGCCGCCATCGTCGGCGGCATCGTGGTCGGCGCGATCGGCGGGTCACCGCTACAGGTCAGCGGCCCGGCGGCCGGTCTGACGGTGGTGGTGGCCGACTTGGTTTCTGACTTCGGTTGGGGCGTAACGTGTTTCATTACTGTCGCTGCGGGCGCACTGCAGGTGCTGTTAGGACTCAGCCGGGTCGCGCGGGCGGCACTGGCGATCTCGCCGGTGGTCGTGCACGCCATGTTGGCCGGCATCGGCATCACGATCGCGCTGCAGCAGGCGCATGTGTTGCTGGGCGGGAAATCCAAGAGCACGGCCTGGCACAACGTCATCGAGCTGCCGGGGCAGATCATCGGCGCGCACCGGCCCGGGGTCATCCTGGGCGCCCTGGTGATCGCGATCCTCGTCTGCTGGCGGTGGGTTCCCGCCAAGGTGCGCCGCGTTCCCGGCCCGCTGGTCGCGATCGTGGTCGTGACGGTGATATCGGTCGTCTTTCCGTTCCACGTGCGCCGGATCGACCTCGAGGGCTCGCCGCTGGACGCGCTGCAACTGCCCGACATTCCCCACGATGACTGGAGTGCGGTCGCCATCGGCGTGATCACCGTCGCGCTCATCGCCAGCGTCGAAAGCCTGCTGTCGGCGGTGTCGGTCGACCGGATGCACAACGGGCCCCGCACCGACTTCAACCGCGAATTGTTCGGGCAGGGCGCCGCCAACATGGTGTCGGGCACGATCGGCGGGCTCCCGGTCACCGGCGTGATCGTCCGCAGCTCGACCAACGTCAACGCCGGCGCCAAGTCGCGCGCCTCGGCCTTCCTGCACGGCGTGTGGATCCTGCTGTTCACCATCCCGTTCGCCGGGCTGGTCGACGAAATCCCCACCGCCGCGCTCGCCGGGCTGCTCATCGTCATCGGCATGCAGCTGCTCAAGCCGGCGCACATCGAAACCGCGATGAAGCACGGCGATCTCGCCGTGTACCTGGTGACCGCCGTCTGCGTCGTCTTCCTCAACCTGCTGCACGGGGTGATGATCGGCCTGGCGCTGGCCATCGCGCTGACCGGCTGGCGGGTGATCCGGGCCAAGGTGGAGGCCGCGTCCGTCGACGACGAGTGGCGGGTGCAGATCGAGGGTGCCGCGTGCACGTTCCTCGCGCTTCCGCGGCTCACCCGGGTGCTGGCGTCGGTTCCCACCGGAACGGTTGTCACCGTGGATGTTTCGGTGCACTACCTGGACCACGCGGCGCATCAGACGATCAGCGACTGGCAACGCCAGCACGAGGCGAACGGCGGCACCGTCAACATCCGCGGAAGGTTCGAGACGGGCCATGCCCCTCGCAAGGATCCGAGTGCGGTCATCGAAGCCCAAAGGCCCGAGGCCGCCGCCTGAGTGGCGTGCTCAATCCCACCCGGAGAGCCCGAAGGTGTCGCTTGGAGCCCTCCCGCTGAGCTTTTGGACGATCCACTGGTTCATCGGCACCCCCTGCTCGCCGGCTTCCAGGGCGAGGCGGGCATGCAACTCCGGTGAGGTTCGCACCAGGAATCTCCCGCTGTGGCGGCGCTCGGAAAGCGGTTCTGGAACGGCGTCGCCGCAGGCGCGGAGCACTTCGACATGCTCAGCGACGGCCTCCTCGATGGCCGCCACGGCCTGGGAGGCTGTCGGCGCCTCACGCCTCAGGTACGGCAATTCGACGCAGACGCCGAGGTATTCGCTGTAGTCGGGCAACCACTGGGCGCGGTAGGTGTAGTGGTTCACGCGCAATGTGATAGCACGGGCGATATCAAATCCGGGAGTCACTCATCCCCAGAAACCCGGCTGTCTCCGGAACCATATGGCTCTCGTCGAATTTGATATCGCGGGCGATATCAAATTCCGCGAAGCGATCATGCTTCGGCTAGCCCCGCGCCATCGCCTCCAGCCGGCGGATGCGGTCCTCTATCGGTGGGTGCGTCGAGAACAGCGAACCGATCCGCTCACCCGCGCGGAACGGGTTGGCGATCATCAAGTGCGCCTGGCTGGCCAACTGCGGCTCCGGCGGCAGCGGGGCCGCCTGAACACCGCCCGAGATCTTGCGCAGGGCCGACGCCAGGGCCAGGGGGTCGCCCGTCAACACCGCGCCCGATTCGTCCGCCTGGTACTCACGCGACCGTGACACCGCGAGCCGCACCACGGTGGCGGCGATCGGGCCCAGCAGCGAAACCAGCAGCAGCGCAAAGGGATTCTCGCCGTCCCGGTTGCCGCCGAACATGCCCGCCCACATGGCCATGTTCGCCAGGGCGGTGATGATCGACGCCATCGCTCCGGCGATGCAGGAGATGAGGATGTCGCGGTTGTAAACGTGGGATAACTCGTGACCCAGGACCGCGCGCAGCTCGCGTTCGTTGAGGATCCCCAAAATGCCGGTGGTGCAACACACCGCGGCGTTGCGGGGGTTGCGGCCGGTCGCGAACGCGTTGGGGGCGTTGGTGTCGCTGATGTACAACCGGGGCATCGGCTGGTGCGCGGCGGTCGCGAGCTCGCGCACGATCCGGTACATCACCGGGGCCTGCAGCTCGGACACCGGCTGTGCGTGCATCGCGCGCAGTGCCAGCTTGTCGCTGTTGTAGTACGTGTAGACGTTCATGCCGATGGCGAACAGCACCGCCAGGAACATCGCCGTCCTGCCGAACAGCGAGCCCACAAACACGATCAACGCGGACATACCGACCAACAGGGCGAAGGTCTTCAGCCTGTTGGCATGGGGATGCCAGGTCATCGGTTCCTCCTTGGACCATCAACTATCGCTAATTGAACGCCTGAAACGGCGGCCAAGGTTCCCCGACGCGCTACCCGTGCCGGCTGATGGTGTAGTCGACCAGCGTCTGCAGCGCCCGCCGGCCGGGGACGTCGGGCAGCAGGGCCAGCTCGTCGCGCGCCTGCCCGGCGTATTCGGCCAGCGTCTGCTTGGCCCTGGCCATCCCCGGGGACGCCCGCAACAGCGTCAGCGCCTCGGCCACCGCCTCGTCGTCGTCGATGGGCCCGGCCAGCAGCTCGCGCAGCCGCGCCGCGTCCGGCCCGGGTTCGCGCAGCGCGTAGACCATCGGCAGCGTGTGAACGCCCTCGCGCACGTCGGTGCCGGGCAGCTTGCCGGACTCGTGCGAATCGCTGTCGATGTCGATGATGTCGTCGGAGATCTGGAAGGCGGTGCCCACGATGCCGCCGAGCCGGCTGAGCCGCTCGACCTGCTCGGCGTCGGCGCCGGAGAACATGGCGCCGAACCGGCCCGCCGCGGCGATCAGGCAGGCGGTCTTCTCGTACACCACCTTCAGGTAGTGCTCGATCGGGTCGGCGCCCTCGGCCGGCCCCGTCAGCCCGCGCGTCTCCCGCATCTGCCCGGTCACCAGTTGGGCGAACGTCTCGGCGATCAACCGCACCGCCTCGGGGCCGAGCCGCGACACCAACCGCGACGCGGTGGCAAACAGGTAATCGCCGGCCAGGATCGCGACGTTGTTCCCCCAGCGGACGTTCGCGGTGGGCGCACCGCGGCGCACCTCCGCCTCGTCCATCACGTCGTCGTGGTAGAGCGTGGCCAGGTGCACCAGCTCGATCACCGAGCCGGCGATCGTCACCTCGTGCGCGTCGGGGGACGGCCCGATCTGGGCGGACAGGACGGTGAACAGCGGCCGGAATCGCTTGCCGCCGGCCTTGAACAGGTGCGTCAGCGAGTCGGTCATCACCTCGTCGGCGCTGCGCAGCTCGGTGTCCATCAGCTGTTCGATGCGCCAGACGCCGTCGCGGACCGTGGCGGCGAAGGCGGGGTCGCCGAAGTCGATGCCCGCCACCACCGTCGCCGGAGTACTCACCCGACCAACATACTGGTGAGCGTGGAGACGAAAGCCGACCTGGTGGTCGTGGGCGCCGGACCCGCCGGTTCGGCCGCGGCCGCGTGGGCGGCGCGCGCGGGCCACGACGTGCTGGTCATCGACTCCGCCAGCTTCCCCCGGGACAAGGCCTGCGGTGACGGGCTGACGCCGCGCGCGGTCGCCGAGTGCGAACGGCTCGGCCTGGGCGACTGGCTGGACACCCGCATCCGGCATCGCGGCCTGCGGATGAGCGGGTTCGGCGGCGAGGTGCAAGTCGACTGGCCGGGACCCTCGTTCCCCTCGACCGGCAGCGCGGTGGCCCGACTCGAGCTGGACGACCGGATCCGCAAAGTCGCCGAGGACTCCGGCGCGCGAATGACGTTGGGCACCAAAGCCGTTGCGGTGCATCATGATTCGTCTGGGCGAGTGGTGTCGCTGACGCTGGCCGACGGTTCGGAGGTGGGATGCCGGCGGCTGATCGTGGCCGACGGAGCCCGGTCTTCGCTGGGCCGCAAGCTGGGCCGGCGGTGGCACCAGGAGACGGTGTACGGCGTCGCGGCGCGCGGGTATCTGGCCACCCCGCACGCTGACGACCCGTGGCTGACGTCGCACCTGGAACTGCGCGGACCCGACGACAAGGTGCTGCCCGGCTACGGCTGGATCTTCCCGCTGGGCAACGGCGAGGTGAACATCGGCGTCGGAGCGTTGTCGACGTCGAAGCGGCCGGCCGACCTGGCCCTGCGCCCGCTGATCGACTATTACACCGACCTGCGCCGCGAGGAATGGGGCTTCACGGGGCCGCCGCGGGCCGTGTCGTCGGCGCTGTTGCCGATGGGCGGCGCGGTGTCCGGGGTGGCCGGACCCAACTGGATGCTGATCGGCGACGCCGCGGCCTGCGTCAACCCCCTCAACGGGGAGGGCATCGACTACGGGATGGAGACCGGACGGCTGGCCGCCGAGCTGCTGGACTGCCGTGGCCTGTCTCAAGACTTGTCGCGGGTGTGGCCCTCGCTGCTGCAGCAGCACTACGGCCGGGGATTCTCGGTCGCGCGCCGGCTGGCGCTGCTGCTGACCTTTCAGCGCTTCCTGCCCGCGACCGGACCGATCGCGATGCGCTCCCCCAAGCTGATGACGATCGCCGTCCGGGTGATGGCCAACCTGGTCACCGACGACGACGCCGACTGGGTCGCGCGGGCCTGGCGCGGAGGCGGCCGGCTGTCGCGGCTGATCGATCGCCGGGTGCCGTTCAGCTGAGGCGTTGACGTGCAGGAAAAGGCTTCCGGCCGGGTCGCGGGAGTCAACAATTTTCCGCGCGCTTCAACACAGCGGTGTATAGTCCGGCTAATGAAGGGAACGAAGCTGGCTACTATCGGCGGCCTGGCCGCCGCCGCCGTCGCGCTGGCCGCGCCGGCGCTGGCCTCGCCGCCGCCGTCGAACGACTACGACGCCCCGTTCAAGAACACGGTCAACGGCTTCGGCATCTACCAGCCGCAGGACCAGCTCGCCTGGCTGGGCAAAATCACCTGCGACCGGATCGGCCGCGGCGTGGACGGCGACCCGTACAAGTCGGCCAACTTCATCCAGCACAACCTGCCGCGGGGCACAACCCAGGGCCAGGCGTTCCAGTTCCTCGGGGCCGCGGTGGACCACTACTGCCCCGACCAGGTCGGCTTCGTTCAGCGGGCCGGCACCCACTAACGCGTTCTCAGCGCAGCGGCTTGTAGGCCGCGTGTAATGCCACGATGCCGCCGGTCAGGTTGCGCCACCGCACGGCCGCCCACCCGGCCCGGGAGATGTCGCGCGCCAGGTGCGACTGGTCCGGCCACGCCCTGATCGACTCCGCGAGATACACGTAGGCGTCGGGATTGCTGGACACCGCGCGGGCCACCCGCGGCAGCGCCCGCATCAGGTACTCCTTGTAGGCGGTGGCGAACAGCCCATTGGTCGGCGTGGAGAATTCGCACACCACCAATCGGCCGCCCGGCCGGGTGACGCGGGCCATCTCGCGCAGCGCCGCCTGCGGGTCGACGACGTTGCGCAACCCGAAACTGATTGTGACGGCATCGAATACGTCATCACCGAACGGCAGTCGGGTGGCGTCGGCGGCGACTTTCGGGACGTCGCGCGCGGCGCCCGCCGCGAGCATCCCGACCGAGAAGTCGGCCGCCACGCACCACGCACCCGATTTCCTCAGCTCGACCGTCGACACCGCGGTGCCCGCGGCCAGGTCCAGCACCTGCTGGCCGGGTCCAATCTCCAGCGCCGACCGGGTTGCGCTCCTCCAGTACCGGTCCTGACCCAGCGACAGCACGGTGTTGGTCACGTCATACCGGCGGGCGACGCCGTCGAACATCGACGCGACATCCCGGGGGTCCTTGTCCAACGCCGCGCGACTCACGAAGGAAACGCTACCGCCTGGGAATTACGCGGTGGCGGCGGCGTTGCAACACTGCGTGACTGAAAAAGTTTGGTTTATCACCGGGACATCGCGAGGGTTCGGACGCGCATGGGCGATCGCGGCGCTGGAGCGCGGCGACAAGGTCGCCGCCACGGCCCGCAACACCGCCTCGCTCGAGGACTTGAAAGAGAAATACGGCGAGGCGCTGTTGCCGATCCGTCTGGACGTCACCGATCGGGACGCCGACTTCGCCGCGGTCAAGCAGGCGCACGACCACTTCGGCCGCCTGGACATCGTGGTCAACAACGCCGGCTACGGGCAATTCGGGTTCGTCGAGGAACTCTCCGAACAAGACGCCCGGGATCAGATCGAGACCAACGTCTTTGGGGCGCTGTGGATCACCCAGGCCGCGCTGCCGTATCTGCGCGAGCAGGGCAGCGGCCACATCATCCAGGTGTCCTCGATCGGCGGCATCTCCGCGTTCCCGCTGGTCGGCATCTACCACGCGTCCAAGTGGGCCCTGGAAGGCTTCTCGCAGGCGCTGGCCCAGGAGGTCGCCCCGTTCGGCGTGCACGTCACGCTGATCGAGCCGGGCGGCTTCGACACCGACTGGGCCGGAGATTCGGCCAAGCACGCCGACCCGCTGCCGGCCTACGACGAAGTCCGCGCCGCCGTGCAGGCCGAGCGCAGTAAGCGCTGGGCCAGCCCGGGCAATCCGGAGGCGTCGGCCGCGGCGCTGCTGAAGGTGGTCGACGCCGAAAAGCCGCCGCTGCGAGTGTTTTTCGGGTCGTCGCCGCTGCAGACGGCCAAGGCCGACTATGAGAGCCGGCTGCGCACCTGGGAGGAATGGCAGCCCGTCGCCGAGCTGGCCCAGGGGTAGCGAGCGACGGACGTCGGCGCCCCACCCCTAATGGCCAGAGCCTTCGCCATCGCTCGTCGCGACACCACCGAGACTAGCGAGCGGTGCGAATGACGAAGGCGTCGATGTTCTCGTCGTAATCGACCGATTCGTCGACGAACAGCTCGCCCACCGGGTGGCCGTCCTCGGCGACGGCGATGAAGGTCGATTCCTCGGGGTTATACGTCACCGACCCTTGCACGAACATCGCCGCGACCTCGCGCCCGTCGGCCCCGTAGACGACGAGCTTCAACCCTCCCGCATCCTTGACGTACTCCGCCGCCTCCGCGCGCGTCGTGACCATCCTTGCGAGTCCTTTCTGTACCACCGAGCCGTCAGGGTGTCGGCTCGGAAACCCTTGGTGATCCGATGATCCCGCCGTGCCCACCGGCTGTCTCCAGTACGCCGGTACTCGATTTGCCGCAAGCGGAACCCTTACCGAATGGGTAGGAAACCCTTCCCCTCCGGGAGCGGAAAACTGGCCCCCACGGTAATTACCCGATCCCCGATAATGGCCGAGCATTTCAGTCATGACTTCGATGACCACACTGCCGAACAACCGCATCGTCAGCGATGCGGACCTCGCCCGGGCCGCGGCGGCCGGTGATCGCGCGGCGCTGGCCGGCATCTACAACCGCTACGCAGCCCCACTGCACGCCTACTGCGTCGGCATGCTGCGTGACCGCGACGCCGCCTCCGACTGCGTGCAGGACGTCTTCTGCACCGCCACGACGGAGCTGCCCAAGCTGCGTGACGCGGACAAGCTGCGGCCCTGGCTCTACGCCATCGCCCGCCGCAGCGCGCTGCGGACCCTGTCGGATCGCCGCCGCGAGGCCGCATGTGACGAACTGCCCGATGACGCGGCGACCGGTCCGGGACCGTTTACGCTGACGGCCCAGAACGAACTCCGTCAACTGATCACCCAGGCGGCCGACGGATTGTGCGAGCGCGACCGCCGGGTGCTGGAGCTCGCCTACCGCCACGGCGCAACCGGAACCGAGCTCGCGCATGTCCTGGGCATCAGTTACGACTCCACCAAGAAGGTCCTGCAGCGACTGCGCGACACCATCGAACGCTCGCTGGGCGCACTGTTGGTGGCCCGCCACGCTTCCCAGCACGGATGCCCGCAGCTGGCTGCGGAGCTGTCCGGCTGGGACCACCAGTTCACCGTCCTGATGCGGAAACGCATTGCGCGCCATATCGAATCATGCCCCACCTGCGACGGATACCGCCGCAGTGCCCTCAACGCCGTCGCCATGCTGGGCGGCGGGTTGCTCGACGAACTGTCCAAGTCACACGGCCGGTCCCGGTAGCTCCCGCGCTCTCACTTCTGCTACGACCGGCGGTCACGCAGCATGGAACGGTTGACGGCCCCCAGGCGAATGGCAGCGTTGGCCAGCCGGACTCGGCGATCTCCCTCCGCCGTGATGCCGAACTTGTCGTACAGGTGCTGCAAGTGTTGCTTGACCGCCGCTTCCGTGACGAACAGTTCCTGCGCCATCCGACGAACCGATGCAGGCTCGGGAAACGGGTCATCGGTGACAAAGGGCCGGCACAAAACCTTGAGGACCTCGAGTTCGCGCGCGGTCATCCGCGGCGGCCGCAGGATGGACTTGCCGGTTTCGGTCTCCTGATCACCCGGGGCATCGTCAGCCCCTTTGGTCATCCAGAAGACCAACCGTGAACTGCCCAACCGCAATTCGTCTCCCGACCGCAGGAGCCGTTCCGCAGCGATCCTTTCGCCGTTGACGTAAGTGCCGTTGCGGCTACCCAAGTCCCGCACCGACCAGGCCTGCCCGAAATTCTCCAGAACTGCGTGCACCCGCGACACGGTCGGGTCGTGCTCTAACGACACCGCATTGGTCAAGGACTTGCCGAGGGTCACTCGCTCGCCGCTCAGCGCGATCAGCTCCCGCCCCGACGGCTTCCAGACTTCCAAATGGGACGACATATGGGCCCCTCCTATCAGGCCCATTCTGACCCCGCGACCCAGAAAATGGCCGGAGAACGGCCCGCTGGGCCGAAAACGCGCTGGCTTCCGGCCGCCGAGGGCCGCTGCCAGGCTGGTGGGGCCGGCCGCCGCCTACCCGCCCTGCGCGTACCGCTTGGCGAACATCCGCCTGCGGGCGAACGGCGACAGCACCGCCTCGTAGTGGCCGAGCAGCTCGTCACAGATGACCGGCCAACTGCGGCCGAGCACACTGCGCCGGGCCGCCAGGGCGTAACGGTGGCGTTCGTCGATCAAATGGGTGACGGCCGCGGGCAACCTCGCCTCGAACTCGTCGACGCCCAGTAACAAACCGGTGCGCCACGGCGTGACGAGGTCGCGTGGGCCGCCGGCGTCGGGGGCGATCACCGGCAACCCCGACGCCAGCGCTTCCTGCACGACTTGGCAAAACGTCTCATGCTCGCCGGGATGCACGAAGACATCCATGCTGGCGTACGCCGCGGCGAGTTCGTCGCCGTACAGCGCGCCGGTGAAAACCGCTGTCGGCATTGCCTTTTGCAGCTTGGGTCGGTCGACGCCGTCACCGACGATGACGAGTTGTATGTCGTCGCGCGCCGCCAGCGGAATCAGCCGCTCGACGTGCTTCTCGGGAGCCAGGCGCCCCACGAAGCCGACGATCGACTTGCCCTGCGGTGACCAACGGCGCCGCAGCGCCTCGTCTCGCCCCGACGGGGCGAACCGCAGCACGTCGACGCCGCGCGCCCAGTGGTGAACTCGCGGAAACCTGTGTGCGACAAGCGATTCC
The DNA here is from genome assembly GCF_001667885.1 of Mycobacterium scrofulaceum. Classification (GTDB taxonomy): domain Bacteria; phylum Actinomycetota; class Actinomycetes; order Mycobacteriales; family Mycobacteriaceae; genus Mycobacterium; species Mycobacterium scrofulaceum_C. Next base: position 137,045 of record NZ_LZJW01000087.1, read on the forward strand.
ATTGTCACGGTGGACGGTGCCAGGGTGCGGTCGGCCAGGCTGTGCAGATGCCGGAACCAGGCCCACGCGGCCCGCGATGTCATCGGGATGCCATAGCTCGCCGCGAAACCCGGTACGTCCGTTTGATACACGGCGACGGTGGGCACCCCGAGCCAGCGGGCCGCCTTGACACCGCCATACCCCAACAGAGCCGGCGAGGCCAAATGCACCACGTGCGGGTCGAATCCGCGCAGCACGCTGAGCATCCGAGGCATCGGCACGCCCAGTGGCAGGGTGGTGACCTTCGGAAACATCCGCGAGGGAACCCGATGCACGCGGATTCCGTCGTGGACGCGATCCGCCGGCATCACACCGGGCGGAGTGTCCGGGGCGATGACGAGGGCTTCGTGACCGGTCCGGCGCAAATGCTCGAGTACCCGGAGCACCGAGTTGCTGACACCATTAACTTCCGGCAGGAACGATTCGGCGACGATGGCAACGCGCACACCACTACGGTGTCAGCGCCGGCTGTCGCGAAGGTTGCCTGCGGGCATACGTCGCGCGAAATCTGCTGGTCGGACGGTTCCAACCCCAGCTAGGCGGGTGTGATCTTCGCCTCGGGCCTGCGATCCAGCAGCTTGTCGAGCACCGCCAGGACTACCAGGAGAACGGTGGCAACCAGCCAGCACACCACCGCAATGGAGCCGGCCGGGATGATGGCCAGCCCGGCGTTGCGGTGCTGCACCCGAACCAGATTGGGGTCGTTCTTGTTGTACTCGATGTAAATCCGCATGCCCGTGGCCAGATGCGACGGATACAACACGCCGAGCTCCGGGCGATACGTGACCCGTTCGGGTGTGACGAATTCGATGGTGGAGCGGCGCGGCCCGGCGCTGAGCACCTCGGCCTGCGCCACCCCCATGTTGTGTTGAATCGCAAGGTCGTCGCGCCAGGCGCCGGCGACCAGCAAGACCGACTGCAGCGTGACCAGGCCGGTCACGATCAGCACCGCAATGCGGGCCCAGCGCAACGCGATCCGCGATCGGGTGTTGGGCGGCTTATCGCTGCGGCCATGAATCAGTATGTGCAGCAACCTTTTCAGCTGGTTCACGAGATCCTCAAAGGGCCGCCTTGATGGCCGCATGCAGCTGCCGCAGCGACGACCGGTCGGCCTTGACCTCCAGCACCCGCATACCGGGCGCGGGTTCGTCGAGCGCCGCGCCGAGCTGGTCGACCTCGATCTGGCGGCTCTCGACGTGATAGGCGCGGCACAGCGCACCCACGTCGACGTCGTGCGGCGTTCCGAAGATTCGCGACGACACGTCGGAGAACCGCGGGTCACCCTGCTCGAGCAGCTCGAAGATGCCTCCGCCGTTGTCGTTGGAGACCACGATGGTCAGCTGGCGCGGGGTCGGCTCGGTGGGCCCGATCAGCAGCCCGGAGCTGTCGTGCACGAACGTCAGGTCACCGATCAGCGCGACGGTGCGCCCCTCGTAGGCGAGCGCGGCCCCGATCGCGGTGGACACCGTGCCGTCGATGCCGGCCACCCCGCGGTTGGAGCGGACCCGGATGCCGTGGGTGTCCAGGCCGACCAGGGCCGCGTCGCGGACCGGGTTGGACGCCCCCAGGACCAGCTGATCACCGGGCCGCAGCGCGTCCGCCACGGCCGCCGCCACGTGCAAGCCGGTGGTCAGCGGGTGCGCCTCGAGCTGGCCCCGCACCGCCTCGTTGGCGTGCCGATTCACCTCCGCGCAGCGCTTCAGCCAGGCCGGATTGGGGGTTCCGGTGGTGACCGCGCGCGTCCCCGTGGCCTGCGAGTTGCCCGAGACGTCGGGCCAGCGCGGCCCGGTGGTCAACGCGTACACCGGCACCTTAGGATCCGCCAGCAGCGCCGACACCGGGCGGTGCAGGGTGGGCCGCCCCAGCATGATCACCTGCTTCGGGCGCAGCAGCGGCAGGGCCAGCGGATGCAGCGGATTTTCCGGGGCGGGCGCCGTCGATTCGGCGACCGTCGGCAACTGCGCAAGGTTGGGGTGCACGCCCGCGCCGTGCCCGGCGATGACGATGGTGTCGGGCGACAGGTCGATGTCCAACGGCTGGTCGAACGTGACCGGCGGCGTGTAAGTCCACGGCCGCCCGCCGGGCCGCCCCTGCGGCACAGCGGCGCCCTGGGGTTCGGGACCGGGCACCAGCGGTTCGCGCAGCGGGATGTCGAACTGCACCGGGCCGGCGTTGGCGGTGCGAGATCCCGTGGCGGCCGCCAGGACTCGGCAAGTGGCCGACCGCCACGTGGCGTTGAAGGCGTCGAGGCGCTCGGGCGCGTCCTCGGCCAGGCCCAGGCTGATGGCGGCGCGGACCTGGGTGCCGAAATAACCGAGCTGCTCCATGGTCTGGTTGGCCCCGGTGCCCAGCATCTCGTAGGGCCGGTTGGCCGACAGCACGATCAGCGGCACCCGCGCGTAGTTGGCCTCCACCACGGCCGGCCCGAGGTTGGCCACGGCGGTGCCCGACGTCATCGCGACACACACCGGGGCGCCGGCGGCGATCGCCAGCCCGATGGCCAGGTAGCCGGCGGTGCGCTCGTCGATGCGGACGTGCAGCCGGATCCGGCCGGCGCGGTCCGCGTCGTGCAGCGCGAAGGCCAGCGGCGCGTTGCGCGACCCGGGGCACAGCACCACGTCGCGGACGCCGCCGCGAATCAGCTCGTCAACGACGACGCGGGCCTGTGTCGTCGAGGGGTTCACTCCTACAGCCTGTCACAACCCCCCGACCTGGGGCCGAACGTGGAGTTGGCGGGCTGGTTCGCCCGGAAAGCCGACGTGGGGCGCGGGCCTAGTTGCTGGCGAAGAACTTCAGCGCCGCGTCGTTGACGGCGTCGGGGCGCTCGAAGAACCCGAGGTGGCCTGCGTCGGGGATCTGCACGTACCGGCCGTTGGGCAGCGCGTCGGCGACCTCGCGCCCCAGGTAGGGCGGCGTCAGCACGTCGTCGGAGAAGCCGATCACCAGCACCGGGGTCGCGATGCTGCGGTAGGCCGGCAACCGGTTGGTGTAGGGGGCGACGTCCAGCTGGCAGCGCGTGCCCGGGGTGGACTTGATCGGCCACATGGAAAACATCGCGATCCAGTCGGCGACGGCGACGTCGTCGTTGAGCGTCTTGCGCGAAAAGTTTTCCAGCAGGCGGATTTTCGCGTCGTAGGAGTTCGGCAGCTGGACCCCGGCGTCGGAGAGCTCGGCCTCGGCGTCGCGAAAAAACTGGCGCGCCTTGTCCATCCGGCCGCGGGTGCCCATCAACACCGCCGAGTGCACCAGTTCCGGGCGGGCCAGCATGAGTTCCTGGGCGATGAACGCGCCCATCGACATGCCGACGACGCGGGCCGGGGCGGCGTTCAGCCCTTCGATCAGCGCCGCGGTGTCGGCGACCATGGTCTGCGTCGAGAAGCCCTGCGCATTCTCGGTGGCGCCGATCCCGCGGTTGTCGAACGTGATGACGCGGTAGCCGGCCGCCAGGAACGCGGGGACCTGATACGGGTGCCAGGTCCGCCCGGCGCCGCCGTGGCCGCTGATGAACACCACGGGCTCTCCGGAGCCGCGGTCGTCGTAAGCCAGGTTGATCACTCGGACGACGGTACAAGGAGCGGGTGGCAGGCCGTGACCCGGTCGATCCACCACTGCCGCCGCTCCGGGGGCGCGGCCAGCGCCCGCAGCCGCGCCGGATCGGGGGTCACCGGCCCGACCGCCAGGGTGCCGTCCACGGGCGGGGCGACGTCGACGACGTCGTCGACGAACAACCCGCCGGTGCCCAGTCCGCAGGCGTGGCGCAACACCGGCAGGGCCGCCGCCGCGGCCAGCCCGGCCGCGATCCCCACCGCCGAGTCGATCGCGCTGGAGACCACCACCGGGATGTCGATCTGCGCGGCGATCGACAGCATGGCCGAAATGCCGCCCAGCGGAGCGACTTTGAGGACCGCGATGTCGGCGGCGCGGGCGCGCACGACCGCGAGCGGGTCATCGGCCTTGCGGATGCTTTCGTCGGCGGCGATCGGCACGTCCGGCATGTCCGGCCGCGCACGCAGCGCCGCGAGTTCGTCCACGGTCGCGCACGGTTGCTCGAGGTATTCCAGCGGGCCGTCGGCGGTGAGGGCGTGGGCGGCCCGGGCGGCCTCGTCGACGCTCCAGCCGCCGTTGGCGTCGACCCGCACGGTCGGCACGAGTTCGCGCACGGCGTTGACCCGGTCGACATCGTCGGCGAGCGTCTGACCCGGCTCCGCGACCTTCACCTTGGCCGTGCGGGCGCCGGGGAACCGGGCCAGCACCTCGCCCACCCGGGCCGGGTCGACGGCCGGGACGGTGGCGTTGATCGGGATGCGGTCGCGCCGCGGCTGCGGCGGCGGGCGGTAGGCGGCCTCGATGCCGGCGGCGAGCCAGTGCGCGGCCTCGGGCGGCGCGTACTCCAGGAAGGCACCGAACTCCCCCCAGCCGGCGGGGCCCTCGATCAGCGCGACCTCCCGGGTCGTGATGCCGCGGAACCGCACCCGCATTGGCAACGCGACCACGTGGAGGCGGTCCACCAGGTCTTGCAGGCGGGGCGGGCGCGTGGGCGTCACCGGCCGTAGACCTGGCGGCCCGCCAGGAACGTCGCGCGCACCTCGAGGTCGGCGATCTGCTCGGGCGGCACGGTCCGCGGGTCGGCCGACAGCACCACCAGGTCGGCGTACTTGCCGACCTCCAGCGAGCCGATCACGTCGTCGGAGAACAGCTGCCACGCCGCGTCGATGGTCTGTGCGCGGATCGCCTGGTCGACCGTCAACCGCTCCTCGGGCGCCAGCACCCGGCCGCTGGGCGCAGTCCGGGTGACCGCGACGCTGATGTTGCGCAACGGCTCCTCGGGGGTGACCGGGGGGTCGTTGTGCAAGGAGATGCGCATGCCGGTGGCGACCGCGGAACCGGCTGGCATCCAACGGGATCCGCGTTCGGGACCGAACAGGCCGTCCACGATGATGTCACCCCAGTAGTGGATCTGGTCCACGAAGATGCTGCAGGTGACGCCGAGGTCGGCGGCGCGTTGCAGCTGCTCGGGCCGGATGGCGCCGACGTGCTCGAGCCGGAGCCGGTGATCTTCGCGCGGGTGGCGCTTGAGCGCCTCCTCGTAGACGTCGAGGATGGTGTCCACCCCGGCGTCGCCCTGCACGTGGCACGCCATCGGCCAGCCCAACGGGAAGTAGGCGCCGACGATTTCGCTCAGCTGTTCGCGGGTGTAGTTGGCGTGGCCGCACGAACCGGGCGGCACGCCGATGGTGCGGGTGGCGTCGGTGTCCAGGTACGGGAAGGACAGGGCGATGTTGCCGACCCACGGGGAGCCGTCGACCCAGATCTTGATGCCGACCTGGCGCAGCATGTCGTCGCCCTGGCCCGGGGCGGCGTCGGTGCGCATCTGCGGGTTGGAGATCTCGTAGGTGCGCAGCCGGACCGTCAGCTCGTCGCGCAGCCGCGCGACCACCGGCCCGAACGCCGGGTCGAACGCCATCTCCGAGCAGGTGGTCAGGCCGGCGCGGTTGAGCCGCGCGCATTCGGCGAGCAGCATCTCCGGGTAGTCGCCGGGCGCGATGGCCCCGGCCAGCAACGGGAACACCGCGCCGGTCTCCTCGGCGGTGCCGTCCAGCTCGCCGTGCGCGTCGCGGCCGTACCGGGCGCCCTTGGGGTCGGGGGTGTCGCGGGTCAGGCCGGCGCGGCGGGCCGCGGGCGAATTGAAATAGGCCTTGTGCCCGGAGTTGTGGATGATGATCAGCGGCCCGTCCGGCGCGATCTCGTCCAGCCAGGCCAGCGTGGGCTGCGGTAACCCGGACTGCAGCAGCGGGTCCCAGCCGTTCAGGTAGGCGCCGTCCGCTCCCCTGGCGGCGACCTCGCGGCGCACCGCGGCGACGACGTCGTCGGCGGCGGGCAGCGTGACGGGCCGGATGTCGACGATCCGGTCCGAGAGCGCCAGGGCCTCCATCAGCGGATGACCATGCGCCTCAACGAATCCGGGCATGACGCAGCCGTCGCCGAGGTCGAGGGTCCGGGTGTCCGGGCCGAGGTACGCCTCGATTTCCGAGCGGCTGCCTACGGCGACGATGCGCCCGTCGGCGACGGCGAGCGCCTCGGCGGTGGGCCGCTTTTCGTCGACGGTCAGTACGGTTCCGGTGACGACGAGGTCTGCGGCGGCCATGTGCAGGGATCCTAGTGATCCGGGGTGTCATAGTCGTTCGAAACAGGACTGCAGCTTGAGTGCCTTCCACGGCCGGCGCCCGCCGACGATCATCAGGCCCCTGCGGGCAGCGGTCAGCGGACCGATGCGCTGGTAGAGCATGTCGCACAATGTCGAAGCGGGCATCCTGAGCACGGCGTCCGGGCGATCGGCGGGCCGGCGCCCGCGCATTTCCGCGGCACCGTCGTGAATACGGATCACATAAGGGCGCGCACCGGGGAGCTTGAAGGCGACGCAGACATCGGTGCCGGCGGGCAACCCCGCGCGCACGTATCCCGGCCCCTCGCCAAGCTGCATGAGACCGCGTGCGATGAGCAGCATGTCGCGTTCCTCAACCTCCCAAGGGGTCCTGGTCGCCCGCGCGACGTCCCGCCCGTGGAGGATCAACTCACCGAGCCAGTTTGTCTGCAGCGTGATGCCGTCCGCGAATGCGCCGCAATGGGCCTCGTACACAAGCTCGTTCGAGCAGGTATCGAATAACGCGTCCATGACGGGGGCGAGATCGCTGATCTGGTCGGCGATTTCGCGGACCGGCGCCAACAACGCGTTGAGCTCGGCGCGGTTGATTTCGTCCAATTCGCGCGGGTAGGCGGCGCGGCGGAAGTCCCGTCCCTCAGCAAACGCCTGGTAGCGGTGCGCGACCGACAGCACGTGAGCGACGACCTGCTGAACGGTCCAGTCCAAGCCGGGAACGGGGGCATGCGGGTCGGCGATGCGGACCAACCGGTCGAAGCGGTCCCGCGCCCGCCCGATGCGATCCCTCAGTTCGTCCCGGGTGGTGTCGACAAGCGCGACGTAGTCGGTGGCGGTCATCCTGCCCTCCATACTCCAGTTTGGAGTTAAATTACTCCAGGATTGAGTATTGTCAAGGGATGGCCTCGAACCCCACCACGACATCTTTCGCGCTTCTCGGTCTGCTCGGCATCAGATCGTGGACGGCGTACGAGATCGTCGCCCAGATCAAACGCGGCGTGCACTTCTTTTGGCCGCGGTCGGAGGCTCACCTGTACGCGGAGCTCAAGCGGCTCGTCGAGCGCGGTCACGCCAACGCCGAGACAGTCGAGGGCCGTCGCCGTCAACGCACTCGGTACACCATCACCCCGGAAGGCCGTGCGGCACTTGAGGACTGGTTCGGCACCCGGCCCGCCGTGCCGGTGATCGAAGCCGAGGGATTCCTCCGGCTGTTTCTCGGAGACCAGGCAACCAAGCACGACCTGCGCGAGTCACTCGAAGCCACCGCGCGCGAGGCGCGCGAGATGCATGCCAAGGGCAAGGCGCTCATCGAAGAGCTCCTGCACACGGGTGGACCTTTTCCGGAACGGCTTCACCTCGTGGAACCCGAGGCGACGTTCATCGCCGAGTTCTACCGAAATGTCATCGCATGGTGCGAACAGACAATCACGGAAATCGAGGAGTGGCCCGACACCCGCGACGTCGGCCTCACGCCGAGGGGGCGACAACGGTGGCAGCGCATACTCGCCCAGCCCGACCCCTAGGCGTCTCTTTCGAGGGGGTGGCTGACTAAAACTGCAACACGTTCTAGTCTTGGGCCATGAGTGACGAGTTGCTGCGCCATCCCATTCATTCCGGACACCTGACCGTCGGTGCGCTCAAGCGCAACAAGAACAAGCCGGTGCTGCATCTCGGCGACACCACGCTGACCGGTGGACAGCTCGCCGAGCGCATCAGCCAGTACATCCAGGCGTTCGAGGCGCTGGGTGCGGGCACCGGCGCGACCGTCGGGCTGCTGTCGCTGAACCGGCCCGAGGTGCTGATGATCATCGGCGCCGGCCAGACCCAGGGCTACCGGCGCGTGGCGCTGCACCCGCTGGGCTCCCTGGACGACCACGCCTACGTGCTGAACGACGCCGGCGTGACGTCGCTGATCATCGACCCCAACCCGATGTTCGTCGAGCGGGCGCTGGGCCTGCTGGAGAAGGTCCCCGGGCTCAAGCAGGTGCTCACCATCGGCCCGGTCCCCGAGGCGCTCGGCGATTCCGCGGTGGACCTAGTGGCCGAGGCCGCGAAGTATCCGCCGAAGCCGTTGGTGGCGGCCGAGCTTCCGCCCGATCACATCGGCGGCATGGCCTACACCGGCGGCACCACCGGCAAGCCCAAGGGTGTGCTGGGCACCGCGCAGTCGATCACCACGATGACCACGATCCAGCTGGCGGAGTGGGAGTGGCCGGAGAACCCGCGATTTCTGATGTGCACCCCGCTGTCGCATGCCGGGGCGGCGTTCTTCGTGCCGACGATCATCAAGGGCGGCGAGCTGGTGGTGCTGACCAAGTTCGACCCGGCCGAGGTGCTGCGGGTGATCGAGGAGCAGAAGATCACCGCGACCATGTTGGTGCCGTCGATGATCTACGCGCTGATGGACCACCCCGATTCGCACACCCGCGACCTGTCCTCGCTGGAGACGGTCTATTACGGCGCATCGGCAATGAACCCGGTGCGGCTGGCCGAGGCCATCCGCCGCTTCGGGCCGATCTTCGCCCAGTACTACGGGCAGTCCGAAGCCCCGATGGTGATCTCGTATCTGGCCAAGAAGGACCATGACGAAAAGCGGCTCACCTCCTGCGGGCGGCCCACCCTGTTCGCCCGCACGGCGCTGCTGGACGCCGACGGAAAGCCGGTGCCCCAGGGCGAGGTGGGCGAAATCTGCGTGTCCGGGCCGCTTTTGAGCGGCGGCTATTGGAACCTGCCCGAGGAGACCGCGAAGACGTTCAAGGACGGCTGGCTGCACACCGGTGACATGGCCCGCGAGGACGAGGACGGCTTCTGGTTCATCGTCGACCGGGTCAAGGACATGATCGTCACCGGCGGGTTCAACGTGTTCCCGCGCGAGGTCGAGGACGTCGTCGCCGAGCACCCGGCCGTCGCGCAGGTGTGCGTGATCGGCACGCCGGACGAGAAGTGGGGCGAGGCCGTCACCGCGGTGATCGTGCTGCGGCCCGACCATCCCTCCGACGAGGAGTCGGTGGCGCGCGTGACCGTGGAGATCCAGTCCGCCGTCAAGGAACGCAAGGGTTCGGTGCAGTCACCCAAGCAGGTGATCGTCGTCGACTCCGTGCCGGTGACGGCGCTGGGCAAGCCCGACAAGAAGGCCGTGCGCGCGCGGTTCTGGGAGGGCGCGGGCCGCGCGGTCGGCTGAGTTTGTGTCGCCGAGTGTGAAGTTAACTTCACGCTCGAGGTCGAGCGTGAAACCAGTTTCACGTTCGGGGCGCGGCGATGCCGGCCACCAGCAGGTCGAGCATGCGGCCGGTCTGCTCGGGCGAGCCGCTGGCCAGGAAGATGCCGATCAGGCTGGACACCACGTCGTCGGCCTGCACGTCGGGGCGCAGGCTGCCGTCCGCGGCGCCTGCCCGCAACAGCAGGTCGACGGCGCCGACGATGCTCTCGCGGGTCTGGCCGGCCTGCATCGCTCCGGAGGCGAAGATCGCCTGCAGCGACTCGGCCATGCCACGCTTGGCGGCCACGAATGACGCGTAGCGGTCCATCCAGCGGCGCAGCGCCGCCTCGGGCCGATGCCGCTTGAGCAGCCGTTCGGCGGCCGCGGCCACCTCGGCGAGCTCGGCGCGGTAGATCGCCTCGACGAGCGCCTCCCGATTGGGGAAATGGCGGTACAGCGTGCCGATCCCGACGCCCGCCTCGCGCGCGATGGCCTCCAGCGACACCGATCGCCCGTCGGCGGCGGCGAACGCCGCCGTCGCCACGTCGAGCAGTCGCTCGCGATTCCGGCGCGCGTCTGATCGGACCTCAGCCAAGCGGAGGCACCTCCGTTTCTGCTACGCTCCAATAAGCGGAGGATCCTCCGCATTTTCTCCAGTGTGACACGAGGGAGCACCATGACGAACACACCACGGCCCGGCGGACCCGGCAGCATCGGCGGGTCGACCGTCGCCCGCATCGGCTACGGCGCGATGCAACTGTTCGACGCCCCATCCGTCGAGGACGCGGCCGCGGTGCTGCGCCGCGCGGTCGAGCTCGGCGTCAACCACATCGACACGGCCTCGTTCTACGGCCCCGGTGAGGTGAACCGCCGGATCCGGGCGGCGCTGTTCCCCTACGCCGACGACCTCGTCATCGTCAGCAAGGTCGGGGCGCGCTTCACCGGCGAGGCGCCGATACCGCTGGCGGCGGCGCAAAAGCCCGCCGAGCTGCGCGCCGCCGTCGAGGACGACCTGCGTCAGCTCGGCCTGGACTGCGTCCCCGTGGTCAACCTGCGGCGCATGGACCTCGGGCCCGGCGTGGCCGCCGAGGGCGATCAGAACGTCGACGTCGACGACCAGCTTGCCGAGATGATCGCGTTGCGCGACGAGGGCAAGATCGGTGCGATCGGCATCAGCGCCGTGCCGGCCGACGTGGTGCGGCGGGCGCTGCCGGCGGGCATCGTTTGCGTGCAGAACTCCTACAGCCTGCTCGACCGCTCGCAGGAAGCCGCCCTGCAACTCTGCGCGGACCAGGGCATCGCGTGGGTGCCCTACTTCCCGCTGGGCTCGTCGCTGCCGGGCTTTCCCAAGGTCGCCGACCATCCGGTGGTGGCCGAGATCGCCGGCCGGCTCGGCGTCACCGGCGCCCAGGTCGGCCTGGCGTGGCTGCTGGCGCACGCGCCGAACACGCTGCTGATCCCGGGCACGCGATCCGTCGGGCATCTCGAGGAAAACCTCGGCGCGGGCGACGTCACCCTGGATCCCGACGCGCTGGAACGGCTGGACGCCATCGGCACAACCGAGCCCCAGCCCCACAGCGTGGAGTCGTTCCAGAGGTAACGTCGCTGGGTATGGGAAGCGGCAAACCGATCAAGCCCCCGTGGTGGCTGAAGCCGGCCAACAAGGTCTTCATCCAGATGTCGCGGCTGGGAATGAGTTTCGGCGGCGAGAGCCCCGTCGTGCTGACGGTGGCCGGCCGCAAGTCCGGCGCGCCGCGCTCGACCCCGGTGACCCCCATGACCGTCGACGGCCGGCAGTACGTCGTCGCGGGGTTCCCGGGCGCGGACTGGGTGGCCAACGCGCGGGCCGCCGGTGAGGCGACGATCGCGCGCGGCCGGCACGTCCAGAAGGTGCGGATGGCGGAGCTGCCGCCCGAGGACGCGCGGCCGATCCTGCGGCTCTTCCCCACCGAGGTGCCGACGGGCGTCGGCTTCATGAAGCGGGCGGGGCTGGTGACCGAGGGCCGCCCAGAGGAGTTCGAGGCCCTGGCCGGCCGCTGCGCAGTGTTCCGCCTGGACCCGGCTTAGGAGTTCGAAAACATTGACTGACAACCCATTTGACGCACAGGCCTGGCGGCCCGTGGACGGTTTCGACGGCCTGACCGACATCACCTACCACCGCCACGTCAGCGACGCGACGGTCCGGGTGGCGTTCGACCGCCCCGAGGTGCGCAACGCGTTCCGCCCGCACACCGTCGACGAGCTGTACCGGGTGCTCGACCACGCGCGGATGTCGCCCGACGTCGGGGTGGTGTTGCTGACCGGCAACGGGCCGTCGCCCAGGGACGGCGGCTGGGCGTTCTGCTCGGGCGGCGATCAGCGCATCCGCGGGCGCTCCGGCTACCAGTACGCGAGCGGCGACACGGCGGACACCGTGGACCCCGCCCGCGCCGGGCGGCTGCACATCCTCGAGGTGCAGCGGCTGATCCGGTTCATGCCCAAGGTGGTCATCTGCCTGGTCAACGGGTGGGCGGCCGGCGGCGGGCACAGCCTGCACGTGGTGTGCGACCTCACCCTGGCCAGCCGCGAGCACGCCCGGTTCAAGCAGACCGACGCCGACGTCGGCAGCTTCGACGGCGGCTACGGCAGCGCGTACCTGGCGCGTCAGGTGGGCCAGAAGTTCGCCCGCGAGATCTTCTTCCTCGGCCGCCCGTACACCGCCGAGCAGATGCACCACATGGGCGCGGTCAACGCGGTCATCGACCACGCCGACCTGGAACGGGCGGGGATCGAGTGGGCGGCCGAGATCAACGCCAAATCGCCCCAGGCGCAACGGATGCTCAAGTTCGCCTTCAACCTGCTCGACGACGGGCTGGTGGGTCAGCAGCTGTTCGCCGGCGAGGCCACCCGGCTGGCGTACATGACCGACGAGGCCGTCGAGGGTCGCGACGCCTTCCTGGAGAAGCGGCCGCCGGACTGGAGCCGGTTCCCCCGCTACTTCTGAGCGCCTTGCGCCTGGCGTCACGCTGGCGTGACGCTCGTGGGATCCGGGGCCGCCCCTAGACTCCCCCCGTGAGCAAGAGCCCCCTTCGCCGATTGACCGACCAGCTGGTGCTGGCCACCATGCGGCCGCCGATGGCCCCGCAGGTGCTGGTCAACCGGCCCGCCATCAAGCCGGTCGACCTCGACGGCAAGCGCATCCTGCTGACCGGGGCGTCCTCGGGCATCGGCGAGGCCGCGGCCGAGCTGCTGGCCCGCGAGGGCGCGACGGTGGCCGTCGTCGCCCGGCGTGAGGACCTGCTCGACGCGCTCGCGCAACGCATCACCGCGGCGGGCGGCAGCGCGCTCGCCCTGCCGTGCGACATCTCCGACCTGGACGCCGTCGACGCGCTGGTCGCCGACGTCGAGAAGCGCCTCGGTGGGGTGGACATCCTGATCAACAACGCCGGCCGGTCCATCCGGCGGCCGCTGGCCGAGTCGCTTCAGCGCTGGCACGACGTCGAGCGGACCATCGCGCTCAACTACTACGCGCCGCTGCGGCTTATCCGCGGGCTGGCGCCGGGAATGCTCGAGCGCGGCGACGGTCACGTCATCAACGTCTCCACGTGGGGGGTGCTGTCGGAGGCGTCGCCGCTGTTCGGGGTCTACAACGCGTCGAAGGCGGCGCTGTCGGGGGTCAGCCGCGTCGTGGAGACCGAATGGGGCCACCGGGGCGTGCATTCGACGACGCTGTACTACCCGTTGGTGGCGACCCCGATGATCGCGCCCACTAAGGCGTACGAGGGCATGCCGGCGCTCACGTCGGAGGAGGCCGCCGAATGGATGCTGACGGCGGCCCGCACCCGGCCGGTGCGGATCGCGCCGCGGATGGCGATCGCCGCCAAGGCCCTGGACACCTTCGGTCCCCGCTTGGTCAACGCGATCATGCAACGGCAAAGCATCCAGCCCAACCGCGCGGAGGAGTAGCTGAGCGCGGCTCGTGTGATAGACACGACACCATGGAGATCCTGGCCAGCCGGATGTTGTTCCGGCCGGCGGACTATGAGCAATCGTTGGCCTTCTACCGGGACCAGATCGGATTAGCCATCGCCCGCGAATACGGAGCGGGCACAGTCTTTTTCGCCGGGCAGTCGTTGCTGGAGCTGGCCGGCTACGGCTCCCCGGACCACTCCCGGGGCCCCTTCCCCGGCGCCCTGTGGCTCCAGGTGCGCGACATCGAGGCGACCCAGTCCGAGTTGCGGAGCCGGGGCGTGGCGATTGCCCGCGAGGCGCGTCAAGAGCCCTGGGGCCTATACGAAATGCACGTGACCGACCCGGACGGAATCACGCTGATCTTCGTTCAGATCCCGCCCGACCACCCGCTTCGGCGCGACACCCGGGGTGAACGCCAGGGAAATTCCGGTTAACTGAGAGGTAACATCTGGCGACGACTCAAAATACACCCGCGATTCAGGTCTCGCTGCATTCGACAATGGAATCCCCCTACCACCAGAATCGGGCGCTGTGAACATCCAATTGTTCCTTCTGATCATTGTCGTAATCACGGCACTGGCTTTCGATTTCACGAACGGCTTCCACGACACCGGCAACGCGATGGCGACCTCCATCGCCAGCGGCGCGCTCAAGCCCAAGGCGGCCGTCGCGCTGTCCGCGGTGCTCAATCTCGTGGGCGCGTTCATGTCCACCGCCGTCGCCGCCACGATCGCCAAGGGCTTGATCGACGGGCACATCGTCACGCTGGAGCTGGTCTTCGCCGGCCTGGTCGGCGGCATCGTGTGGAACCTGTTGACCTGGCTCCTCGGCATCCCTTCGAGCTCCTCGCACGCCCTGATCGGCGGCATCGTCGGCGCCACGATCGCGGCCGTCGGCGGGCACGGCGTTATCTGGAAGGGCCTGGTGTCCCACGTGCTCATCCCCGCCGTCGTCGCCGCGATCCTGGCCATCGCGGTCGGAGCCATCGCGACCTGGCTGGTCTACCGGGTCACCCGGGGCCTCGACAGCAGCCGCACCGAGGCCGGCTTCCGGTACGGCCAGTGGGGCTCGGCGTCGCTGGTCTCGCTGGCGCACGGCACCGGCGACGCCCAGAAGACGATGGGCGTCATCTTCCTGGCCCTGATGTCCTATGGGTCGATCAGCAAGAGCACCGCTGCGCCGCCGCTGTGGGTCATCGGGGCCTGCGCGGTGTCGATGGCGGCGGGCACCTACCTGGGGGGCTGGCGCATCATCCGCACCCTGGGCAAGGGGCTGGTCGAGATCAACTCGCCGCAGGGCATGGCGGCCGAATCGTCCTCGGCCGCGGTGATTTTGCTGTCCACCCACTTCGGCTACGCGCTGTCGACCACCCAGGTCTGCACCGGCTCGGTGCTGGGCAGCGGGCTCGGCAAGCCCGGCGGCGAAGTCCGCTGGGGCGTCGCCGGCCGCATGGGCGTCGCCTGGCTGGTGACGCTGCCGCTGGCCGGGTTGGTCGGCGCGGTCACCTACTGGATCGTGCACTACATCGGCGGCTACCCCGGCGCTATCGTCGGCTTCGCGATGCTGGTCGCGGTCTCCGCCACCATCTACATCCGGTCGCGCAAGGTCAAGGTCGACCACAAGAACGTCAACGCCGAATGGAAGGGCGACCTGACCGCCGGGCTCGAAGCCGAGGATGCCCACCACCACCCGCCAACTGACGTTCACCCGACGAACGGCAGCGGCACCTCTCGCCGGTACGACTCCGACGACCCCACGATGAAGGCGAACGCTTGATGAGTCACTTCAGCGACTGGTTCAACTACCAGGCCTCCCTCAAGATCCTGATCTTCTCCATGCTGGCCGGTGCCGCCTTGCCGGGGCTGTTCGCCCTGGGGCTGCGGTTCCACGCGGTCGGCGCCGGACAGGTCGGCACCGAGGGCGGCTCACCGCAGAAGAATCCGGCACTACTGGCGCTCGCCTGGCTGATCTATGCGCTGGTGATCGTGGTCATCGCGTTCGCCCTGGCGTACATCTCCCGGGACTTCATCGCCCACCACACCGGCACCGCCTTCCTCGGAGCCAAGCCCAAGTAGCATCGAGTGATGCCCACCGCGTCACCGAGCCGGACACCGGGGGGAGCTGGAACAGCGTGAACGGATTTCTCAATTCGATCGTCTCGTGGCTGCGCGCGGGATACCCCGAAGGCGTGCCGCCGACGGACACCTTCCCGGTGCTCGCGCTGCTGGCCCGCCGGCTGTCCAACGACGAGGTCAAGGCCGTCGCCTGCGAGTTGATCAGCCGGGGCGAGTTCGACGACGTCGACATCGGCGTCCTGATCACGCAGATCACCGACAACCTGCCCTCGCCCGACGACGTCGAGCGGGTACGGGTGCGGCTGGCGGCCCAGGGCTGGCCGTTCGACGACGCGGACGAGGTCGAGGACCCCGCATAGCCCTACTGCGCGCGCTCACCGTCCCGCCGGGCTCGGCCGTCTCGTCGCTGTTACCCGCCCTCGAACGCGTGCTGGACGGGCGCGACCCCGCTCTGGTCGCCCTCGCGCCCGACTCGGATGCGCTGGCGGCGGGGCTGCGGGTCGGTGAAACCATCGACGACGACGTGGCCCTGGTCGTGACGACCTCGGGGACCACGGGCCCCCCCAAGGGGGCGCTGCTCACCGCGGCCGCGCTGACGGCCAGCGCGACGGCCACCCACGACCGCCTGGGCGGTCCGGGCAGCTGGCTGCTGGCGCTGCCGCCCCATCACATCGCCGGGCTGCAGGTGCTGGTGCGCAGTGCGCTCGCCGGCTCGCGCCCCGTCGAGCTGGACGTCGCCACCGGCTTCGATGTCACCGAATTGCCCGGCGCGATAAGGCGATTGGGGCCGGGCCGGCGGTACACGTCGCTGGTGGCCACGCAGCTGGCCAAGGCGCTGACCGACCCGGCGGCCGCCGCCGCGCTCGCCGAACTGGACGCCGTGTTGCTCGGCGGCGGCCCGGCCCCGCAGGGCGTGCTCGACGCCGCCGCGGCGGCCGGCGTCGCCGTGGTCCGCACCTACGGGATGAGCGAGACGGCGGGCGGCTGCGTCTATGACGGCGTGCCGCTGCGCGGCGTCCTGGTCCGGGTGGCGTCCGACGGGCGCGTCGTCCTCGGCGGCGCGACGCTGGCCAAGGGCTACCGCAACCCGGTCGAACCCGACCCGTTCGCCGAGCCGGGCTGGTTCCGCACCGACGACCTCGGCGCCGTCGACGAGGCGGGCGTGCTGACCGTGCTGGGCCGCGCCGACGACGCGATCAGCACCGGCGGGTTGACCGTGCTGCCGCAACTGGTCGAGGCCGCGCTGGGCACCCATCCCGCCGTCGGGGACTGCGCGGTGTTCGGCCTGCCCGACGACCGGCTGGGCCAGCGGGTGGTCGCCGCGATCGTGGTGGCCGACGGCCACCCGGTGCCGCCGTTGGAGGTGCTGCGCGCGCACGTGGCGGCGGCCCTGGACGCCACCGCCGCGCCGCGCGAGCTGCACGTCGTCGACGCGCTGCCGCGGCGCGGCATCGGCAAGGTCGACCGGGCGGCGTTGGTGCGCCGGTTCGCCGGTTCGGCCGATCAATAGGCTGGTCGACCGTGAGGGTGGCACGTCGGGAGTCGGTGGCCGTCGCGGTCGGCGCGGTGCTGGTGGGCGCGGCGTTCGTGCTGCCCCGGCTGCACTGGGGCGTGCGCCCGCGCACGGACGTCGGCCAGGAACGGTTCGGCACGCACACCGGGGCCGCACCGATCTTCGGCGCCTGGGAAATCCACGCCAGCTGGGGCACCGGGCCGGCCATCGCCATCGCGGTCGCCGCGGTGGCGTGGGGACCGCTTGTGGCGCAACGCCTTTCGTGGCGCTTCCTGACGCTGGGCACGTGGGCCACCGCGTGCGGGTGGGCCTTCGCGCTGGCGATGATCGACGGCTGGCAGCGCGGCTTCGCCGGCCGGCTGACCACCCGCGACGAGTACCTGTCGCAGGTGCCCGGTATCACCGACATCCCTGCCACGCTGCGCACGTTCGCGAGCCGGATCGTCGACTACCAACCGAACTCCTGGACCACCCACGTCTCCGGGCATCCGCCCGGAGCGCTGCTGACGTTCGTCTGGCTGGACCGGATCGGCCTGCACGGGGGCGCCTGGGCGGGGCTGCTGTGCCTGCTGGCCGGCTCCAGCGCGGCGGCCGCGGTGCTCATCGCCGTCCGCGCGCTGGCCGACGAGCAGACCGCGCGGCGCGCAGCGCCGTTCGTGGCGGTGGCGCCGACGGCGATCTGGGTCGCGGTGTCCGCCGACGGCTACTTCGCCGGGGTGGCGGCGTGGGGCATCGCACTGCTGGCCGTGGCCGTGCACCGGCCGGTCCGCTTCCCCGCCTGGGTGGCCGCCGCAGCGGGGCTGCTGCTGGGCTGGGGCGTGTTCTGCAACTACGGCCTGATGTTGATGGGCCTGCCAGCGCTGGCGGTGCTGGCCTCGGCCGCCGACTGGCGCGCAGCGCTGCGCGCGCTCGGCCCGGCGACGCTGGCGGCCGTGGCCGTGGCGTCCACCTTCGCGGTGGCGGGGTTCTACTGGTTCGACGGCTACAACCTTGTGCAGCAACGCTATTGGCAGGGCATCGCCAAGGACCGCCCGTTTCCGTACTGGGGCTGGGCCAACCTGGCGTCCGTCGTCTGTGCGATCGGGTTGGGCAGCGTCGCCGGTGTCAGCCGGGTGTTCGACGCGGCGGCCATCCGTCGCCGCTCCGGGTTTCACCTGCTGCTGCTGGGCGTGCTGGCCGCCATCGCGTGCGCGGATCTGAGCATGCTGAGCAAGGCGGAGGTGGAGCGGATCTGGCTGCCCTTCACCGTCTGGCTCACGGCGGCGCCCGCGCTGCTGGAAGTCCGGTCACACCGGGTGTGGCTGGCGGTCAACGCCGCCGGGGCCGTGCTGCTGAACACCCTCATCGTCACGAATTGGTGACCGGGCGCGGTTCTTACAGGCCCGCCGCGCGGGTGACCTCCGCGAAGCGGCTGGACGGGTGGCAGGCCGCCCGCACGGCGGCGACGTCGTCGGCGAAGTCGAAGTCGGCGAGCAGCGGCGCCGCGTAGGGCTCAATTCCCATGTCGTGCAACGCCCGGTACGTCAGCAATCCGGTGTCCGGCTGCGACATCGGCACGGTGCGCAGGCATTCGGCCGCCGCCGGGCTGCGTAAACCGAGCACCCACCAGCCGCCGTCAACGGCCGGGCCCAGCACGGCCGCCGCCTCCCGCAGCCGGCTTGCGCAGTCGGTCAACATGTCGGCGGTCACCTGCGGGGTGTCCATCCCGATCTGCACCACCGGGTAGCCGTCGGCAGCGTCGGCGTGGGCGTTGGCCAGCCGGTCGGCGAAGTCGTCACCGCGCTGGGGAATCACCGTGAAGGTCTGCAGCCGTTGCCGGATCTCGGCGGCGTTGGCCGCGGCGTCCACATCGCCGGTCATGGCCACCACCCGATTCGCCGCCGGGGCGGCGGCCACCGCGTCCAGGGTGTCCAGCAGCGCGGCCGCGGCGATCTCGGCGGCCACCAGGTCCCCCACCGTCGCCGCGAGCCGGGTCTTGGCCCGGCCCGGCTCCGGCGCCTTGGCGACCACCAGCAGCGTCACCGGCAGTGTCACGAGATCACCTTCCAGAAGTCCAGGATCGCGGTGACGCTGCCCCGCAGCGAACCGCTGACCTTCGACTTGCCGCCGGTGCGGGGACCATAGCTGACGTCCAGCTCCACCACGCGCCAACCGGCGGCCGCCGCGCGCACCAAGAGCTCCAGCGGGTAGCCCGATCGCCGGTCGGTGACGCCGAGGTTCAGCAGCGCCTCGCGCCGCGCCACCCGCATCGGCGCGATGTCGTGCACCGGCAATCCGTGGCGGGTGCGCAGCCGCCAGCTCATCACCACGGTGCCGACCCGGGCAACCCACGGCCAGTGCAGACCCGCGACCGGCCGGCGCCGGCCGATCACCAGGTCGGCGCCCTGCTCGAGCGCGGCTACCAGCCGGGGCAGGTCACCGGCGTCCATCGAGCCGTCGGCGTCGATGACCGCCACGATCGGGGTGGTCGCGGCCTCCACGCCCGCGTGCACCGCCGAGCCGTACCCGGCGCGCGGCTCGGCGACGACCTCGGCGCCGTGCCGACGCGCGACCGCGGCCGTGTCGTCGGTGCTGTTGTTGTCGACCACCAAGGCCCGATACCCGGCGGGGATGGCCGCCAGCACGGCCGGCAGCGACTCCTCCTCGTTCAGGCAGGGCAGCACCACCGTGACGGCGTCGGGCATGGGCGGGTCAGAACCCGTGACGGCTGTGCGGCTGCTGCGGGACAAGCGTCTGCGGCTGCTGGGTTTGCGGCTGCTGGGTCTGTGTGTGCGGCGGCGGTGCCGCCGTGCTCTCGTGGGTGCTCGGCGGCGCCGCGGTGGTCGGGGGTTGCGTCGACGTGAACGGCTCCTTGGTGCTCGTCGGCGGAGTCGTGGTCGTGATCACGTGCGGCGACGTCGTGGTCGTCGGCGTCGTCGTTGTCGGCTCGGTGGTGGTCGTGGTGGTGGTGCTGGGTGTCGCGGTCGTCGGTGTCGTGCTGGTCGTGGTCGTCGTCGTGGTGGTCGTGGTCGTGGTCGGTGTTGTGGTCGTCGGCGGGTTGTACGGGGGCGGCGGATATATCGGGATCGGCACGATGACCGGGATCGGCAGTGGCACACCCGGATCGGGGTTGGGCACGAAGCCGGGCGTGCCGGGCGACACCGGCGCGGCCGGCGCGGCCGGCCCGCCGACACCGGGCGCTGTGCCCTGGGCCGGGAGCAGACCGTTGGCGTCCGGAATGACGCCGCCCTGGAAACCGGCGTTGGGTTGATCGGGCGGGGGCGGGGGCACCGGCGCCTGCTGCTGCGTCGGCAGCAACGGCATGAATTTGCCTGGGGCGGCGTTCTGGTGGCCGACCACCGGCTGTTGGCTCGCTGTGGGACGCACCGCGATGGCCACCGCGGCGGCCAGCGACGCGAAACCGATGACCGCGAAGGCGATCACGGCGTTGCCGACCACCAGGGACCGGCGGCTCAGCCGCGAGGGGATGGCCTCGGTTTGGTCGAAGTCGTCGTATCCGTCGTATTCGGGGTCGTACTCGTCGCCCGCGAACGGCTCGGCGTCCTCGGTCATCGAGTACGCCAGCTGCGGCTCCTCCGCGGCCGGCGGCGGCACGACCGTCGTCTCGTCCCCGGTGGGGCCCGCGGCCGGCGCCATCGCGGTCTCGTCGCCGGTGAGCCCCACCGCCGGAGCCATCGCCGTCGCGTCCCCGGCCGACAATCCCGCCTGCGCGGCCGCGGCCATCGCCGCGCCCCGGGCGAGCGCGAACGACGGGTCGTCGTCGACCTGCACCCGCATGGTCGACGCATCGCGGAACTGCTCGGCGACCTGGGTCAGCTCGGGAGAAGCGCCCACCAGGTACACCTCGCCCGGGGCGTCCGGCCGGGCGCTGAGTTGGGCCATCATCGTGTTGAACATGGCGGTGGCGTCGCCGCCGGCCAGGGCCTCCCGGGCCAGCACGGTCGGCGGCGCGTCCTGGTCATCGGCCGCACCCGGCACCGACAGCGTCGCCGTCGCGTCGTCCATCACCAGCGCGGCGCCGGGGCGACCGGCCGCGCGCATCAGGGCGGTCACTGCCTGTGACTCGGAAAGCACCGCGACGTTCGGGACGCCGGAGCCTTCCAGCGCCTGCCGCAGCTGGCCCGCCAGCGTCTCGTCGCCCCAGCACACCCGGGTGCCGACCAGCCGGTGGTTCTCTTCCACCAGAATGCGATTGGTGCCGGCGACCGTCTCGGTGAGTTTGCCGACCGGGTTGTCCTCCAGGTCGACGACGGACTGGTCGATCACGTCGGCGCCCGGCCCGACAAGCGCCAAGCGCGCGACGGGGCCCGTCACCGCGACCCCCAACACGACGTCCATCCCGGTTCTCCTTCGGCTGGCCACCCCACGACCAGCAATGTCCCGGCATCATTACACTTGCGATACCGTTGGCAGTATCCGTTATTCGGGCGACAAGCTTTGCCTATAGCGCAGCGTAACCAGCTTCTCGAACGACAGGACGGTCGCCAGGGAATCTGCCACGGCGTCCGAACGAAGAATATTGCGCGTCCTTGATTTGCGGGGGGCATGGTGAGCCAGAGCAGTGACGACGCGCCTACCGGCCCCATTCGAGGACAGGCGCAGGAGACCACCCGCATCGTCCGCCCGGCCCCGAGCGCTCCGGCGACACCGCCTGATCCGACGCGGCGCCGGCACCTGGTCAGCGACCTGACCGCCGTCGCCCTGCTCGCCGTCGCCCTGCTGCTGCCGTGGAATCTGTACTTCGGCGTGGGGATTCCCGGCAGCAAACCGATCCTGTTCGCCGTGTTGCTGGCGGTGACCGTGCTGTCCCTCGCCGCCGTCGCGGTGGCCGGTTCCTGGCGGACGTCCGGAGCGCGGTTCAACCCGGCCACGGCGGGCCGGCTGCGCCTGGCGCTCAACATCCCCTACGTGTTGCTGGTGCTGGCCTTCGTCGGGTTCGACGTGTTCGAGACGGTCCGCTTCGGTGGCACCGTGACCGTGCCGGGCGGCGTGGGGCCCGGGGCGTGGGTGGGCATCGCCGGCTGCCTGCTGAGCGCGCAAGCGCTGAGCGTGGGCGCCCGTTCGGGACCGGTTCCCGAGGGCGACGAGCACACCGGCTGGCTGCGGTCCGCCCGCTTCATCGGCTACGCGTCGATGGTGTTGGCGGTGCTCAGCTTCGGCGTCAACCTGTACTGGCGGGTGCGCTACGCGCTGCAAAGCCCCGCCGGCGCAGCCGAATTCGGCAAACAGAACGTCGCGGTCATCGTGACGGCGGTGGTGTACGGCGTGGTGGCGCTGGTGGCCGTGCTGGTGGCGGCCAGGTGGTTGCTCCGCAGCACCAGGTCAGCCCGGCTGGCCACCGTCGCGCTCGGAGTCTCGACGCTGGTCGCCGGGACCCTGGTGTGGATCCTGCCGCTGGGGCGCGACATCGACGCGTTCCACGGCATCGCGCAGAACACGTCGACCGCCGGGGTCGGGTTCGAGGGCTACCTGGCGTGGGCGGCGGCCGCGGCCGTGTTCGCGCCGCGCACCCTGTTCGGCCACCGGAACACCACCGGGGCCGAGGAGAGCGCCTGGCGGGTGGCGGCCCGAAACGGCTTGCTGCTCATCGCCGTATGGGCCCTGGGGTCGATGGTGATGCGGATGACCGACCTCTTCGTCTCCGTGAGCCTGAACTACCCCTTCTCGCGTTACGACAGCGTGGTGCTGGCCGGTTTCGATCTGGCCACCGCACTTCTCGCGATCTGGCTGCGTATCAACCTGGCCGACGCCGCCCGCTCCCCCCGGCTGATCTCGTCGCTGTGCGGGCTGGTCGCCACGCTGAGCGTCGCGCGCGTGGTGGTGGGCGTGGTGCTGGCACCGCGGTTCGCGGACTCCCCGACGTCCCCGGCGCAGCACCCGGTCTACGGCAACAACCTCGCCCAGCAGATCACCAGCACCTTCGACGTGGCCCTGTGCGGCCTCGCGCTCTGCATCCTGGGAGCCGCGATCGTCACCGGGCAGCTGCGCGGCCGGCGCCTGCGCCGCCGCCGTGCCGCCCGCAAGGCCGCCGCCCCGGCGGGCGGCGCTCCCGCCGGACCGAGGCCGCGCGTCCCGGTGGGCCGCGCCACCGCGCCGTCGGCCGCGGCGACCACCCGGATCAGCACCGGCCCCCGGATCTTTCGGGGCGACGATTCCGCGACGCGCCAGATTCCCCTGCAGAAACCCAAGATCTACCGGCCGCCACAGGGGTAGAACGCTCAGCGCAGCGGGGCGAACGCGAACTCCCGCAGCCCCTCGGCCGGGTCGATGCGCGCCCGGAAACCCAGCACCTCGGCCGCCCGGGTGGGGTCCGCGACGATGTGGCGCACGTCGCCGCTGCGGTATTGGCCGGTGATCACCGGTGCCAGCGATCCGCCGCGCGCATCGCACAGCGCGCCCGCCACCTCGAGGATCGAGACCGGCCGCCCCGAACAGACGTTGACCGCGGTGAACCCGTCCGTGTGCCGGGTGGCCGCCACGTTGGCCGCGGCCACGTCGTCGACGTGGACGAAATCGCGCATCTGACCGCCATCCTCGAAAACCCTTGGCGGCTGGCCCTTTTCGAGTGACGACCGGAAGATGGCCGCCACCCCGGAATAGGGGGTGTCGCGCGGCATGCCGGGACCGTAGACGTTGTGGTAGCGCAGCGCCACCACCGACCCGCCCGTCGACTCCGCCCACGCCAATGCGTAGTGCTCCTGCGCCGTCTTACTGGCGGCGTACAGGCTGCGCGGCCGCAGCGCGGCGTCCTCGTCGACGAGGCGCCAAGCCAGCTCCTCGCCCCCGATCGGGCAGCGGTGTTCGAAGACCCCGGCGTCGAGGTCCTCGCGCCGCCGCGGCAGCGGGTCGACGTCCCCGTGCCGCCCGCAGTGGTACCGGCCCTGCCCGTACACCACCATCGACGAGGCCAGCACCAGGCGGCGCACCCCGGCGGCGAACATCCGCGCCAGCAGCACCGTGGTGGCGAAATCGTTGTGGCCGCCGTAGGCGGGGGCATCGGCGGCGTCCACGCCCGCACCGACCATCGCCGCCTGATGACAAACCAGGTCCACCCCGTCCAGCAGGGGCGCCAACGCGTCGGCGTCGCGGACGTCGACGCGGTGACAGCCTTGCGGCAGCACGGGATTCGGGCCGTGCGCCG
Organism: Mycobacterium scrofulaceum; assembly: GCF_001667885.1. Lineage (GTDB taxonomy): Bacteria > Actinomycetota > Actinomycetes > Mycobacteriales > Mycobacteriaceae > Mycobacterium > Mycobacterium scrofulaceum_C. Next base: position 161,120 of record NZ_LZJW01000087.1, read on the forward strand.
CGGGCAGCAACGCGTCGACGCCGATCACGTCGTGGCCGGCCGCCCGCAGCGCCGCGTCCACCCGCGAACCGATGAAACCGGCCGCACCGGTGAGCAACACCCTCATGGCAGCTCGACCGGCAGCGTGACCCCGGTGTGCGGCAGGCAGTGCGTGCAGTTGCGCTCGCCGGCCACCCGGCCGATCGCCTCGCGCACCAGGTTTTTGAATCCCCCGATGTTCTTCTCGAATTCGGCGAACACCTCGACGGCGGTCACACCCTCACCGGCCGACACCCCGGCATCCAGATCGGTGACCAAAGCAATTGTGGCGTAACACATTTCGAGTTCCCGGGCCAGCACCGCCTCCGGGTAGCCCGTCATGTTCACCAGCGAGAAGCCCGCCGAGGCGAACCACCGGCTTTCCGCCCGCGTGGAAAACCGCGGCCCCTGGATCACCACCATGGTGCCGCCGTCGACCACGCCCGGCAGGCCGGTCACCGCGGCGCGCAAGCTGGGGCAGTACGGGTCGGCGAAGTCGACATGGATGCCGCCGGAATCGAAGTAGGTGTCGGGGCGGCCGCTGGTGCGATCGACCAGCTGATCGGGCACCACGACGGCGCCCGCACCGTTTGCGGGGTCGAGGCTGCCGACGGCGCAGGGCGCGAAGACCCGTCGCACCCCGAGCTTGCGCAAGGCCCACATGTTGGCCCGGTACGGCACGGTGTGCGCCGAGAACTGGTGGCTGGTCCCGTGCCGGGGCAGAAACGCGACCTCGTGGCCCCCGACGGCGCCGACGGTGACCGGCGCGCTCGGCGGACCGTACGGGGTGTCGACGTCGACGGCGCGGGTGTCGGACTCGAAAAACGTGTAAAAGCCGCTGCCGCCGATGACTCCGAGCATCCGACCATTGTGGTGCATGGCCCGCACCCGATCGTGGGGGCAGGGCGCCGGATGGGGTGCTGGCAGGATGTCATCGTGGCCAATTTCGGGCAGTGGATCTCCGGTGCGCGGCCGCGGACGCTGCCCAACGCGGTGGCGCCGGTGGTCGCGGGCACCGGCGCGGCGGCGTGGCTGGGGTCCGCGGTGTGGTGGAAGGCGCTGCTGGCGCTGGCCGTCGCGGTCGCGCTGACCGTCGGGGTCAACTACGCCAACGACTACTCCGACGGCGTTCGCGGCACCGACGACGAGCGGGCCGGCCCGATGCGCCTGGTGGGCTCGCGGCTGGCCACCCCGCGGGCGGTGCTCGCCGCCGCGGTGGCGAGCCTGACGGTCGGGGCGGTCGCCGGTGTGGCCCTGGCGCTCGTCAGCGCGCCGTGGCTGATCGCCGTCGGCGCGGTGTGCATCGCCGGCGCGTGGCTGTACACGGGTGGCTCGAAACCCTACGGCTACGCGGGTTTCGGCGAGGTCGCGGTGTTCGTCTTCTTCGGGCTGGTGGCCGTGCTCGGCACCGAGTACACCCAGGCGCTGCGGGTGGACTGGGTGGGGCTGACGCTGGCGGTGGCGATCGGGGCGCTGTCGTCGTCGGTGCTGGTGGCCAACAACCTGCGAGACATTCCGACCGACGCGCAATCGAGCAAGATCACGCTGGCGGTGCGGCTGGGTGATGCCCGCACCCGCACCCTGTACCAGGCGCTGCTGGCGACCGCCGGGGTGTTGACTCTGGTGCTGTTGGCCGCGACGCCGTGGTGCGCCGTGGGATTCGTGGCCACGCCGCTGGCGCTGCGCGCGGTGGGCCCGGTGCGGTCGGGGCGCGGCGGACCGGAGCTGATTCCCGTGCTGCGCGACACCGGTCTGGCCATGGTGGCCTGGGCGATCGCGGTGGCGGCGGCCCTGGCGCTGGCCCGCTGACTTCCCGGATGTGTCGGTACTGCCCAGCGCCGGCGATGGATCGGATAACAATGGGTGGTCGGCCCGCGATCAACGGCCGTTCATGGACAACACCGATCGGGGACAGCAGTGAAGCAGATCGCCGCGACCAGTGGACCGAGAAACATCGGATTGCTCAGCGTCGGGGCCTATCGCCCCGAACGGATCGTCACCAACGACGAGATATGCGAGAACATCGAATCGTCCGATGAGTGGATCTTCTCCCGGACCGGGATCAAAACCCGCCGATTCGCGGCCCGCGACGAATCCGCGGCATCGATGGCCACCGAGGCCGGGCGGCAGGCGATCGCGACCGCGGGGCTGACCCCCTCCGACATCGACTGCGTGATCGTCGCGACCAGCACGCATTTCCTGCAGACCCCGGCGTGCGCCCCGGCCGTCGCCGCCGCCTTGGGTGCCACGGGCGTGCCCGCGTTCGACGTCTCGGCCGGGTGCGCCGGCTTCGGCTACGCGCTGGGCGTCGCGGCCGACATGATCCGCGGCGGGACCGCCGCCACGGTGTTGGTCCTCGGTTCGGAGAAGCTGTCCCCCACGGTGGACATGCAGGACCGCACCAACTGCTTCATCTTCGCGGACGGCGCGGCGGGCGTGGTGGTGGGCGAGACGCCCGACCAGGGCATCGGCCCGACCGTCTGGGGCAGCGACGGCGAACAGGCGCTGGCGATCCGGCAGGACATCGACTGGATCGACTACATGGACGCCCCCACCGGGCCCCGCCCGTTCCTGCGGCTGGAGGGCAGCGCGGTGTTCCGGTGGGCGGCGTTCGAGATGGGCAAGGTCGGCCGGCAGGCGATGGACGCGGCGGGTGTGCGGCCCGACGAGATCGACGTGTTCGTGCCCCATCAGGCCAACAGCCGCATCAACGAGGTCCTGGCCAAGAGCCTGGAGCTGCGGCCGGACGCGGTCGTCGCCAACGACATCGAGCACACCGGCAACACGTCGGCGGCTTCCATCCCCCTGGCGATGGCCGAGCTGCTGGCGACCGGGGCGGCCAAGCCGGGCGATCTGGCCCTCCTGATCGGTTACGGCGCGGGCCTCAGCTATGCCGCGCAGGTCGTGCGGATGCCCAACTACTGATCGGTGGCGGGCTCGTCGGGGGCCGGGTCGCCGTGCAGCCGGGCCCGCAATTGTTCGCGCTCCCGGCGCCGGCGCTCGCCGGCCGTCGCCAGCGATGCGGTGGCGCGGCGGCGCAGCGGGCCGAACAGCCAGATGCCCAGGGGCATCGCGATGATCAGCGCGAACAACGCGGCGACCACGATCGGGAACTGGCTGACCCCCATCAGGCGCGCCACCCCGTAGATGGCGGCGGCGAGCGCCACCGCCAGCAGCAGCCGCGCCGCCGCGTAGAGCGAGACGTCGATCATCACCCGGCGGCCGGCGCCCGGCGCCCGGCCCTCGTCCGCGCGGTCCCCGGGGCTGTTGTCGCTGGCTCCTTCTGGCACAGGGAGAGCCTACGGCGCGGGTATATTCGTCCGAGGAGGTGTTGAGTGCTCTACCTGCTGCTCGTCCTGATTTTGGGGACGCTGATCTACGTTGGCTGGCGTACGGCGCGGTCGCAAATCCACCGGCCGAAGACGCGCGTGATCGGGCCCGACGACGATCCGGAGTTCTTGCGGCGGTTAGGCCACGGGGACAACAACCCCCGCTGAGGCGTTACGCGATCCCGGGGTTGCGCTGATCCCCCGGAAACCCGTCGGCGACGATGGCCGCCAGCTCGGTGAGCGCCTCGCGCGTCGACCGCTTCAGCCGATCCAGCTCGATCTCGGCGCCCTCTTCGAGGTGCGGGTCGAACGGCACCACCTGGACCGCGCGGCAGCGGCGGGCGAAGTGGTCGACCACCTTGTTCATGTCGACCTTGCCCGTGCGCGACCGCACCCCGTTGATCACCGCGATCGAGTTGCGCACCATCTCCTCGTGGCCGTGCGCGTCCAGCCAGTCCAGCGTCGCCGACGCGCTGCGCGCCCCGTCGATGGATCCCGAGCTCACCACGACCAGAACGTCGGCCTTCTCGAGCACCGAGGACATCACCGAGTGCAGCAACCCCGGGCCGCAGTCGGTGAGCACCAGGCCGTAGAACCGCTCCAGCACGTCCAGGACGCGGGTGTAGTCCTCGGCGCTGAACGCCTCCGAGACGGCCGGGTCGGTTTCCGAGGCCAGCACCTCCAGGCCGCTCGGGCCCTTCG
>NZ_LZJW01000088.1 GCF_001667885.1 Mycobacterium scrofulaceum
CGGCGGCGCGGTCGACGAGGTGATCGCGGCTATCGGCGGCACCCGCGAAGGTGCGCTGGCGGGCGGGCACCAATTGGTGTCGACGGGCGTGACCTGGACGGACCCCGCGGACGTCGGCGCGCTGCGGGAAGCGATGGCGCGCCACGGCATGGGCAACGTGATGCTGGTGTCCCCGCTGCTCGCCGCGGCCGCGCTCGCGCAGACGGTCGGGTACGCGCTCGACTACGCGCACATCGCGATGCTGTTCGTCGAGCCCGAGGCCGCGACGCTGGCCGTCGTCGACGTCACCGACGGCTCGATCGTCGACCTGCACCGCCAGCAGCTTGCCAACACCGGGCAGGAGTCGCTCGCCGCCGAGTTGGCGACGATGGTCGCCGGGCTGGGCGCACGGGGTGCCCGCGCGGACGGCGTGTTCCTGATCGGCTGCGGCGCGGACATCGTGCCCCTCAAGCCCGCGCTCGAGGCCGCGGCGCCGCTCGAGGTGACGGCCCCCGAGGAGCCGGAGATGGCGCTCGCCCGCGGGGCGGCGCTGGCGTCGGCGAACGCGCCGCTGTTCGCCTCGTCCACGGCGGCCCTGGCGTACGCGCTGGACCCCGGCACCGGGGAGGTGAGCCCGCGACCGCTGGGCCCGACGTACCTCGACGTCTGGGGCAACGCCGACGCCGAGGCCCTGGCCTACAGCGCCGTCGCCGACGAGGACCAGGTCGTCCCGCGCCGGCGCCGGCCCATGTTCCTCGCCGGTAGCGCGCTGGCCGGCATCGCCGCCGTCACCGCCGGTGTCGTGCTGGTTTCGCTGACCTCCGATCGTCCGACGTCCGAGCAGCCGCAAAATCCGCGCGTCAATGTCGCCACCCCGGCCAAGCAGGCGAGTTTTCGCGTGCTAGGGACGGCGCGGCTCAGCGGGAGGCCGGTTCGCTGAGCTTGAC
>NZ_LZJW01000089.1 GCF_001667885.1 Mycobacterium scrofulaceum
GCGCCGCCATTTCGACGCGTGGGTCAGCACCCGCAGTCCTCGCCGCGCCACGCCCGGAAGCCCTCGCGGACCGCGGCTCCGGCGATGACGAGGCCGACAGCCGGGTCCAGCCACCAGCCGCCCGGCCACACGGCGATGACGGCCAGCGTCACTAGCACCGCCGCGGTCCGCGAGGGCTTCCGGGCGTGGCGCGGCGAGGACTGCGGGTGCTGACCCACGCGTCGAAATGGCGGCGCCGCAGCCGATTTGGTCCGTACCGTCGGCTGACGTCGACGTAATGGCGCGGGTCTGTGTGGTGGGCAGCGTCAACATGGACCTGTCGCTGCGCGTCGACACTCTGCCCCGCCCCGGCCAGACGGTGCTGGCGTCGTCGTTGACCTCCGCGCCGGGAGGCAAGGGCGGCAATCAGGCGGTGGCGGCCGCGCGTGCGGGTGCGCGGGTGCATTTCGTCGGAGCGGTCGGCGACGACCCGGCCGCCGCGCGGTTACGCGCGCACCTGCTGGACAACGGGGTGGATCTGGAGGCCACTACCGAAGCGCCCGGGCCGAGCGGCACGGCGATCGTCGTCGTCGACGCCAACGCCGAGAACACCATCGTGGTCGCGGCGGGGGCGAACGAGCGTCTGACCCTGGACCGCGCCGCCGCGCGCACCGCCATCAGCGACTGCGACGTTTTATTGACGCAGCTGGAAATTCCGGTGCGGGTAGCAGCGGCCGCGGCAGGGCTGGCTCGATCGGCAGGGGCGGTCGTCATCGTCAATGCCTCGCCGTCCGGACAGGACCCCAGCTCGTTGTCCGACCTTGCCGCCCTGGCCGATGTGGTGGTGGCCAACGAGGCCGAGGCCGCCGAGTGGCCCTGGCGCCCCGATCACCTGGTGACCACGCTGGGGCCGCGCGGCGCGCGTTATGCGGGTCTCGACGGCGACTTTGCGGTGCCCGCGCCGGCGGTGGCCGCGGTGGACACCACCGGGGCCGGCGACGTCTTCGCCGGTGTGCTCGCGGGAAGCTGGCCGGCCCGTCCGGGTTCGCCCGCCGAGCGGCTCCGCGCGTTGCGGCGCGCCTGCGCCGCGGGCGCGCTGGCGACCCTGACGCATGGCGCCGGCGACTGCGCCCCGACCGCCGAGGCGATCGACGCGGCGCTCGCCGACGGCCGCTAGCCGCTGCCGCCGCGGACGTCGTGGGCGATCATCAGGCCGTCGCCGGTCTCCATCTCCTCCGCCGTCTGGCTGAGCAGGACGCGGCTGCGGCTGGGCGACAGCACGGTCGACACATAGTGATGCGGCCCCTCGGCGACGAACGCCAGGCGGTTGATGCGCAGCAGTGCGGCACCGATGGCCGTATCGAGTAGATGTGCGTTGCGCGGTCCCGCGATCTCCGCCGTGATTTCCTGCCGCACCCGGTCCACGCCGATGCCGGCCTGCGACAACAACTCATACAGCGGCGCGCGCCGCAGCTCCGGCTCGGTCAGCACGTCGGCCAATTCGCGCGGCAGCCAGGCCTCGGTCACCAGCAGCGGCTCGTCGGTTCGGCGTTGGCGCCGCACCCGCACGATCTGCAGCAGCTCGTCGGACGTCTCGAGGGCGTCGCCGATCGCCCTCGGCGGAAATCGCCTCCCGAGTTCGACCACTTCGACCTTGGTTTCGAATTGCGTCTGCCGCAGCCCCTGCATGAACGAGCGTCCGAACCCCGAAACGCCCGACACATCCGCCGGCTCGTGCGGCCGGACGAACGATCCCACGCCGTGCCTGCGCTCGATGTAGCCCTGCTCCGCCAGGTCCGACAGCGCCCGGCGCACGGTGATGCGCGATACACCGAACTGGTCGCACAGGGTTTGCTCGGTGGGCAACGCGTCGCCGGGGGCGAGGACGCCGCGGTCGATCTCGTCGTGCAGCACCAAGAACAGCTGCCGATGCAGCGGCACCCCTGCCGCCGCCGAGACCGGCCCCGCTCTGCCCTCCCGCACGGTGCTCAATGCTTCCACAGGCCTTCCCTTGCATACCTTGATGAGTTGTTATATGTATATAACAACTCAGCTCACATGTCCCCGGGGAGATCGATGCACGTACCGACCGCCACCGACCCGGACGGGCCGACCGGGCGACTCGCCACCTGGGTCGCCGGCCTCACCCTCGACGACGTCCCACTGGAGGTCCTCGACCGGGCGAAACACCTGCTGCTGGACGGGGTCGGCTGCGCGCTCGTCGGGGCGCAATTGCCATGGTCGCGCGTAGCGACCGACGCCGTCCTGGCGCTGGAAGGTCGTGGCGACGCCGTCGTCATCGGCACCGGACGCATGACCGCGGCGCCCGGTGCCGCGATACTCAACGGCACGTTCATTCAGGGCTTCGAGCTCGACGACTTCCATCCCCTTGCCCCGCTGCACAGCTGTTCGCTGCTGATTCCGGCGCTGCTGTCGACGGTGTCCACGCGGCCACAACCCTCCACCGGCGCCGAGGTCCTACTGGCCGCGGTCGCCGGCTTCGAGGTGGGCCCGCGCGTCGGTTACACGCTGCACGGCACCCAGATGCTGGACCGCGGCTGGCACTCGGGATCGGTCTTCGGCACCCACGCCGCGGCGATGGCGTCCGGAAAGCTACGCGGGCTGCCGCCGGCGCAATTGGAGGACGCCCTCGGGCTGGCCGCCACACAGTCGGCGGGGCTGATGGCCGCCCAATACGAGGCCATGAGCAAGCGCATGCATCACGGTCTGGCGGCGCGCAATGGCTTCTACGCGGCGGGACTGGCGGCGGCCGGCTACACCGGCATCAAGCGCGTGTTCGAGCGTGAATACGGCGGATTCCTCAGCGTTTTCGGGGAGGGCCACGACCCCGATGCCACCGCGCTTACCGAGGGACTCGGCCAACGATGGGAGACCGCCATCATCATGGTCAAGTCCTATGCCGCGATGGGTGGTTTGCACGCGGCGATCGATGCCGCCCGACGGCTGCGCGACTCGGTTGCGCCCCAAGCCATTTCGAAGATCGACATCACCGTCGGCGAGACCGTCTACAAGCACGGTTGGTGGCGACCGCAACGGCCGCTCACCCCGGTCGGCGCCCAGATGAACATCGGGTATGCGACCGCCGCTGCGCTCCTTGACGGCAACGTGTTACCCGAACAATTCACCTCCGCCCGCCTCGATTCCGACGACATCTGGTCACTCATCGCGGCGACTTCGGTGCACCTCGACGAGTCACTCACCCACGCCGACGTGACCCAGAGGTTTCGCACCGACGTCGCGGTGACCACGCGTGATGGTGCCACTCACCGCGCCCGCGTGGCCTTGCCGCACGGCGCGCCCACCGATCCCGTCACCAACGAGGAAATCGTCGGCAAGTTCCACTCGCTCGCCGACCGGGTCACCAGCCGCCCCCGAGCCGAAGCGATCGAGCGGGCGGTGGTCGATCTCGACAACCTCGACGACGTCGGGCAACTCACGGATCTGCTCGCGGCCCCGGTCGCGCGCGCACTGGACTGAAAGGAGAGCCATGCCTACCACCCCGGCCCGCCGACGACTGAAAGACTTGCTCGACACCCGCGAACTCATCGTCGCCCCAGGCGTTTTCGACGGTATCTCGGCGCACCTGACGAAACGCACCGGCCACGCCGCGGCGTACATGACCGGTGCCGGGGTGGCCGCTTCCGGCTTCGGCTTACCCGACATCGGGCTGGTCACCGCGACCGAGATGGCCGGCCGCGCCGCGATGATCACCGACGCGTTGGGCGACATCCCGTTGATCGCCGACGCCGATACCGGCTATGGCGCGCCCATGAACGTGGTGCGCACCGTTCGCTGCTACGAGGCGGCAGGGGTGGCGGCAATTCAGTTGGAGGATCAGGTCTTTCCGAAACGGTGCGGCCACCTGCCCGACAAGCAGGTGGTCGACGCGGCCGTGTTCGAACAGACGCTCGCGGCGGCGCTGGACGCCCGCTCCGATGATGCCCTGCTGATGGTGGCCCGCACCGACGCGCGCGCCCCCCTCGGCCTGGACGCCGCCATCGAGCGAGCCAACAGGTACGCCCGAGCCGGAGCCGACATCATCTTCGTCGAGGCGCCACAGGACGTCGGCGAGATCGAGCGCATCGCACGTGAAGTGGACGCCCCGCTGCTGATCAACCTCGTGGTCGGCGGGCTGACGCCGTTGCAGTCGGCCGCGCGGCTGCACGAGCTGGGCTATGCCATCGCGATCCATCCGGCAAACCTGCTGCTGCAGGCGACTTTCGGTATGCTGCAGGGCCTTTGCGAACTGAACGGTACCGACATCACCGACCACCTACCGAAGACACCCGCCGATTTCTTCAACATCGTGGGGCTTGCCGAATGGCTCGAACGTGACGCCCGCTACGCCCGAAAGGACCCCTCATGGGCATGACGATCATCGAGAAGATCTTCGCCCGCAAAGCGGGCCTGGATGCGGTGTCCGCGGGTGACACGGTTGTGGTCGACGTCGACATGACGGTGCTCATCGATTTGCAGTTCGCCACGATGTGGATCACCCCCAACCGGATCCACGACCCCGACAAGCTGGCGGTCGTCATGGACCATGCCGTGCCCGCCCCCACCATCAAAGACGCCGCCGGCGGGCCGCGGGCTCGGGAATTCGTCGCCGACTTCGGCATCGAACGGTTCTACGACGTCGGCCGGCACGGAATCTGTCACCAGGTGATCGCCGAGAACGGCCTGGCGCGCCCCGGAGAGATCTTGGCCTGCACCGACTCTCACACCTGCGCCGCGGGCGCCTACAACACCGCCGCCCGGGGGCTCGGCCCCGCGGAGATCTATTCGATCATGTGCGCCGGCGCGACATGGTTCCAGGTCGCGCCCACGATCCGCTACGAGTTCGACGGGGTCAAGCCCCAGACCGTCAGCGGAAAAGACATCTTCTTGCACATCGCGAACGAGTACGGCGACGCACCGAACCTCAACCTGGAATTCGGCGGCGCCGGTCTGGCCGGCATCCCGATGCACGATCGGCGCACCATCGCGACACAATGCGCAGAGGTTTCCGCCGACTTCGCCACCTTCGAGCCCGACGGCGTGTTGACGTCGTTTCTTCGCGAGCGCGGCGTCAGCGGATACGACGCCGTCACGCCGGATTCGGACGCCGTGTACCACCAGACCCGCCGCGTCGATCTGGCGGCGCTGGAGCCTTATGTGGCGCGGCCGGGAACAGTCAGCCGCAACGGGTTGCCCGTCTCACAGCTGGAGCGCCGCAGGGTCGACCAGGCCTTCATCGGCTCGTGTGCGAATGGGCAGATCGAGGACTTGGAGATCGCGGCCCGGGTGGTGCGGGGCAAGTCGGTCGCGCCGGGCGTGCGCCTGCTGGTCACGCCCGCGTCCCAGGCGGTGTACCGGGATGCCATGCGGCTCGGGTACCTGCAGGACCTGGCTGACGCGGGCGCCGTGATCACCAACTCGACCTGTGGCGCCTGTTTCGGCTACCACATGGGCGTGGTCGGTCCCGGGGAGGTGTGCATCACCTCGAGCACCCGCAACTTCACCGGCCGCATGGGCAGCACCGAAGCGGAGATCTTCATGGCGTCACCGGCAACCGTCGCCGCGTCCGCCGTCACCGGCTACATCACCGACCCGAGGAGTGTGATGGCATGACCGTGGTGTTCAGCGGGCGGGTCTGGGTGTTCGGGGACAACCTCAACACCGACGCCATGTACCCGGCCTTCGCGATGAAGATGGATCCGGCCGAAGCGGCCAAACACATCTTCTACGAGGTCCGGCCGGGCTGGACCGACCAGGTGTCAAGCGGTGACATCGTCGTGGCCGGCAGGAATTTCGGGCTCGGATCCTCACGCCCGGTCGCGGCGCTCTTTGTCGAACTCGGCGTCGTGGGTCTGGTCGCCGAGGAATTCAACTCGTTGTTCTTCCGCAACGCCGTCAACGCCGGACTTCCGGCGATGACCGTGCCCGACGCCACCAGCGTCTTCCACGAGGGGGACACGGGAACCTTCGATCTGACCGGCGGCACCTGGCGCAACGACACCACGGGTGCGTCCGGAACCGTCCCCAAACTCCCCGGGTTAATCCTCGACATCATCGAAAGCGGCGGCGTGCTGCCACGCCTGGTCGAGCAGGGCTATCTCCCCGGCGAATTGGGCGATCTCTTACGCTCACCCACGGCCGCGATTCGCGGCGCGGGCAGCGGCGCATGATGCTCGGCAGGCTGCTGCGTGCCGTCCGCGCCGGCGTGCACCGGGGTCCTCTCGCCGGCAGCGCGTTCGATGCGCCCGCGCCCATCAGTGTCAGCAGCTCCGCGTTCACCGACGGGGGCCGCATGCCGCGCTCCAGCGCCGGCAAGGGCGTCGGAGACAACGTCTCGCCGCCGTTGCGATGGACCGCGCCGCCGTCCGGCACCCGGCAGCTGGTCCTGATCATTGATGATGTCGACGTCCCACTGCCGCGCCCGCTGCTGCACACGGTTGCGGTGATCGATCCGGCAATCGACGGCCTGGACGCCGGCGGGTTGCGACCGGGCGCTGCGGGCGTCCGCTGCCTACGCGCCGATCTGGGCCACCGCGGCTACGCCGGACCGCGCCCGATATCCGGACACGGCCAGCACCACTACCGGTTCCACCTGTTCGCGATCGACCGGGCCGTCCCGGACAGCGTCACGACGGCCAAGGCATTACTAGCCGCGATGAGCGGCCACGTGCTGGCCCGCGGTGTGCTGACCGGAACATACGAACGCTGACCCCCGGGCGGGTCGACGCACCGCCTGACCTGCGATTGGCAGCAGTTGGCAGCGTCTGGCGTCGATCTGGCAGTGGTTGACGGGCAGCGTCGGTGGCGATCGCTATCAGCCATCGAGAAAGGAACACCATGTCCGCTAACACCATTGATCGCACGGGTACCCGGGACGGCCTGCTGCGCCTCGCCATGCGCGCCGACGCCGCCATCAGCGGCGTGGTCGGGCTCGCCGGTCTCCCGCTGGCCGGCCGGCTCGCCGAGCTCTCGGGCACCACGAAGGCGTTCGAGTACGCGATGGGCGCGTTCTTGATCGGCTACGGCGTGGTCGTGTTCTGGCTCGCCACCCTGCCGTCGGTGCGCCGCGCCGGCATGTGGGTCATCGCCGGCAACCTGCTCTACACGTTGGCCGCCGTGGTGCTGGTGCTCACGGATGTCTTCCCGTTGACCTCGGCCGGCGTCGCGTTGAACCTGGCGGCCGGGGCCTACACGCTGGTGTTCGCGGAGCTGCAATACCAGGGCTGGCGCCGCGCCAGGGCGTGATCCGGGCGTTCGGGGCCCGTCCGGCGATTCCGGGCGGGCCCGCCGCGCGCTATTCCTCGGGAATCTCCCGGTCGATCTCGTCGAGCCAGATGCGCGCGGACATGTCCGACGGGGCGCGCCAATCACCGCGCGGCGACAGCGCGCCGCCGTGCGACACCTTCGGGCCGTTGGGCAATGCCGAACGCTTGAATTGGCTGAAGGAATAGAAGCGCTGCACGAAGATCCCCAGCCAATGCCGAATCTCCTTCAGCGAGTATGTCGGTCGTTTGTCCTCGGGGAATCCCGGCGGCCAGTTGCCCCGCTCGGGGTCGCGCCACGCGTGCCAGGCCAGGAAGGCGATCTTCGAGGGCCGGAACCCGTAGCGCAGCACATGGAAGAGCGAAAAGTCTTGCAAGGCATAGGGTCCGACCTTGTCCTCGCTGCTCTGCAGTTCCTCCTCTTCGCCTTTCGGGACGAGCTCCGGGGAGATCTCGGTGTCCAGCACCGACTGCAGCACGTCGGTCACATCGGACTCGAACTGGCCCGAGGAGATCACCCAGCGAATCAGGTGCTGGATGAGCGTCTTGGGGACACCGCCGTTGACGTTGTAGTGCGACATCTGGTCGCCCACGCCGTAGGTCGACCAGCCCAGCCCGATCTCGGACAGGTCGCCGGTGCCGAGCACGATGCCGCCGCGCTGGTTGGCCAGCCGGAAGAGGTAATCGGTGCGCAACCCCGCCTGGACGTTTTCGAAGGTGACGTCGTAGACCTTCTCGCCGTGCCCGAAGGGATGGTCGATCTCCTTGAACATCACCATCGCCGTCTCGGTGATGTCGATCTCGGCGAAGGTGACCCCGAGCGCGCGGCACAGCTCGATGGCGTTGCGTTTGGTGCGGTCGCCCGTGGCGAAACCCGGCAGCGTGAACGCGAGGATGTCGCTGCGCGGCCGTTCTTCCCGGTCCATCGCGCGCGCGGCGACGATCAGCGCGTGCGTCGAATCCAGGCCGCCGGAGATACCGATGACGATCTTCGGGTAGTTCAGCGCGCGCAGCCGCTGCTCGAGCCCGGAGACCTGGATGTTGTAGGCCTCGTAGCAATCCTGTTCCAGGCGTTCACGATTGGCCGGGACGAACGGAAAACGCTCGACGTCGCGGCGCAATCCGAGATCGCCGGCCGGCGGGTCCAGCCGGAACTCGATGTGCCGGAACGACTCGGCCGCGCCGCGGTGGTGGCGCCGGTTGTCGTCGAATGTCCCCATCCGCAGACGTTCCGAGCGCAGCAGGTCGAGGTCGACGTCGGCGACGCTGCGTCGCTCCCCCTTCGGGAAGCGCTCGGAGGATGCCAGCAGTTCGCCGTTCTCCCACACCATGGTCTGGCCGTCCCAGGCCAGGTCGGTGGTCGACTCGCCCTCGCCCGCGGCCGCGTAGACATAGGCGGCCAGGCAGCGCGCCGACGCCGAGCGGGCCAACAGGCAACGGTCTTCGGCGCGGCCGATCGTGATGGGGCTGCCGGACAGGTTCGCCAGCACCGTCGCGCCGGCCAGGGCCGCCTCCGCACTGGGCGGGATCGGCACGAACATGTCCTCACAGATTTCGACATGCAGCACGAAGCCCGGGATGTCGGAGGCGGTGAACAGCAGGTCGGGGCCGAACGGAACGTCGGCGTCGCAGATCCGGATGATGCCGCGCTCGTCGTCGCCCGGCGCGATCTGACGCCGCTCGTAGAACTCCCGGTAGGTGGGCAGGTAGGACTTCGGCACCACCCCCAGCACGGCGCCCCGGTGAATCACCACCGCGGTGTTGTAGAGGCGATGCCGGTAGCGCAACGGGGCGCCGACAACCAGGATCGGCAGCAGATCGGTCGAAGCCGCCACGATGCTCTCGACGGCGGCCATCACATCGTCGAGCAAGAGGTCCTGCATCACGATGTCCTCGATCGAATACCCGGACAGCGTCAGCTCCGGGAACACCGCCACCGCGACGCCGTCGTCGTGGCACTCCCGCGCCAGCCCCAGGACCGACTCGGCGTTGGCCGCCGGATCGCCGATCGTGGTGTGATGGGTGCACGCGGCGACCCGGACAAAGCCCTGGCTGTAAGCGTTGTAAAAGTCCATCGCCCTTCCATTGTCGCCTCACCGGTGTCAACCCGCGGCCGCCGGGTATCCCCTCCATCATGAGCGATACTGCCGTGGTGGTGGTCGACATGATGAACACCTATCAGCATCCCGATGCTGAAGAACTAATACCCAATGTCGGCAAGATCATCGACCCGCTGGCCGATTTGGTCCGGCGCGCACGGGAATCCGACGACGTCGACCTGATCTACGTCAACGACAACTACGGCGATTTCGCCGCCCAGTTCTCCGACATCGTCGACGCCGCGCTCGACGGCGCCCGGCCCGATCTGGTGAAGCCGATCGTGCCGGCCGGTGACTGCCGCGTGATGACCAAGGTGCGGCACAGCGCGTTCTACGCGACCGCGTTGGCGTATCTGCTGAACCGGCTGGAGACCAAGCGGTTGGTGCTCGCCGGGCAGGTCACCGAGCAGTGCATCCTCTACACCGCACTCGACGCCTATGTGCGCCACTTTCCCGTCGTCATCCCGACCGACGCCGTCGCCGGCATCGACGCCGGGCTGGCCGAGGCGGCGTGCAAGATGATGGAGAAGAACATGTCGGCGGAGATCACCACGGCCGCGGACTGCCTGGGCTAGCGAGTGGTTGCTGCCGGTCACGCGGCGGATTTCGGCGGCGGAAGCACCCGTCGGGCCGCTCGGGTCGTCAGCCTCGGTGGCGAATCCCAGGGCCCGATGTCGCCGCCATCCCAGGCGTAGGCGGGCACGCCGTCGCGGATCAGCGCCGCGAGTTCGGGTATCGACAATTCGCGCGCGGACCAGGAGTACAGCGCGTCGAGTCGCGGCGTGATGACACCGAGGTCCAGCAGACGGCCGAACCCGTTTTCCCGGCCGACGTACCACTCGAGATCCTCCCGGAGCGGATAATTGTCCGGGAGCACCCGTGACAGCTGCAAGAAGATGCCGGTGACCGCCAGACGCGGGTCGCCCAGCCGTGGCGCAAGCGGTGACAGCCAGCCCAGCGCCAATCGGGGCGCGGCGACCAACGCGTGCGCGAAGAGCACCCGCACCAGCACCAGGTTGATGAAAAACCGTTCGACGCGTGATTCCCGCTCGGCCAGGTCACGGTTGTCGAGATAAGCCCGCACGATGATCGCGTTGTGGGCCCGGTACCACGTCCGCACCGACGGTTCGCGAATGAAGGTCACGGAGTCGGCGACGCTCGACGAAGAGACGGGCCCGCCCAGCCCGAGCACGTGGGCCCGCGCTTCGGCGGTATCGCACAACAGCCGGTCGTTGATCGCCCGCCACCATGGACTGCCCGGCGCCGCCGCGTCCGGCGGATTCAGCACTCCGCGACGCAACTCCCAGCGCATGAACGCCAGCGCCGCCCGCCGGTACGGCAGACGCCGCTCGTCCCAGCCGGGTGGCGCCTCGTACAGCGACCGCATCAGCGTCAGCCGCGCCTCCGGGATCTCCCGCACCGAAGCGACCTGTTCAGCAGCATGCTCGGCGGCTGTGGCCATGGGAACAATCAACCACACCGCGCCCGGCGACCGCCCGCATCGCGCGGCTGTCCTGGGCGGGGCATGCCTGCGCCGGATCGCCCGTACTCTCGGAGAGGTGACCACCCGCTGCGCCGAGTCCCCGGAGCTGGTCGCGTTGCTGGCCGGTCGTCGGATCGCGGTGCTGACGGGCGCCGGCCTGTCCACCGACTCCGGCATTCCCGACTACCGCGGGCCCGATTCGCCGCCCAGCAATCCGATGACCATTCGCCAGTTCACCTCGGATCCGGCGTTCCGGCAGCGTTACTGGGCGCGCAACCATGTCGGCTGGCGTCACATGGACGACACGGCGCCCAACGCCGGGCACCGCGCGTTGGCCGCGCTCGAGCGCGCTTCGGTGGTGACCGGGTTGATCACCCAGAACGTTGACCTGCTGCACACCAAGGCCGGCAGCGTCAACGTCGTCAACCTGCACGGCACCTATGCGCGGGTGGTTTGCCTGGTATGCGGATACGCGATGAGCCGCGCCGCGCTGGCCGATCAGCTGGAAGCGCTCAACCCGGGATTCATCGAACGCGCCGAAGCGGTGGGCGGTCTGGCGGTCGCGCCCGACGCCGACGCCGTCGTCGCCGACACCACCTCGTTTCGCTACCTCGACTGCCCGAGCTGCGGCGGCATGCTGAAACCAGACATCGTCTACTTTGGTGAGAGCGTGGCCAAAGCGGTTGTCAACCAAGCGTATTCACTGGTGGACCAGGCCGACGCGCTGCTGGTCGCCGGTTCCTCGCTCGCGGTGTTCTCCGGCTACCGGTTCGTGCGCCACGCCGCCGCGCTGGGCAAGCCGATCGCCATCATCAACCGCGGCCCTACCCGCGGGGATGACCTGGCCACCGTCAAGGTCGACGGCGGCTGCTCCGAGCTGCTGACGTTGCTCGCGGACGAGTTGTCACCGCTCGCAAGGCTTTAGAACGTGCACGGCATGCTGCGGATGGCGTGCACGAAATTGCCTGCCACGTAAGCGGGATCGCCCGCCTGGATGTCCGGCAGCTGCCGCAACAGCTCGGCGAAGATGGCCCGCAGCTGCGCCCTGGCCACATGGGCACCGAGGCAGAAGTGCAGGCCGCCGCCGCCGAAGCCGACGTGCGGGTTGGGACTGCGGCTCAGGTCCAGCCGCTCCGGGTGGTCGAATATTTCGGTGTCCCAATTGCCGGACGGATAGAACATCACCACCTTCTCCCCCGCGCGGATCGCCTGGCCGCCCAGCTCGAAATCCGTTGCGGCCGTGCGGCGGAATGTCATGACGGGGCTGGCCCAGCGGACGAACTCTTCGACCGCCGTTCCTATCCGGTTGTCGAAATCCTCGAGCAGCCAAGCCCGTTGATCTCCGAAGTCGGTCAGAGCCTTCATCGCGTGGCTGGTGGTCTGACGGGTGGTGTCGTTGGCGGCCACGGAAAGCAGCACGAAGAAGGCGGCCACCTCCGCGTCGGTCAGCCGGTCACCGTCGACCTCGGCGTTCACCAGGCCGCTGAACAGGTCCTCACCGGGATGATCGCGGCGCTCGGCGGCCAGCGCGCCGGCGATTTGGTGCAGATAACCCTGGTTTTCCAGCAGGACCTCCAGCGGGTGGCGACCGTCGAGGTAGATCGGGTCGGCCCAGGACACGAGCGCGTCGGCGGCGTGCGCCACCCGGTCTCGCTCCGATTCCGGGATGCCCACCATGTCCGACAAGGTGCGGATCGGCAGTTGCTTGGCGCAGTGCTCGACGAAGTCCGCCCCGCTGCCGGCGGCGCGCAGCTCTTCGACGATCGCCCTCGCGTTCGCCCTGATCGAGTCCTCCACGCGACGGATCTGGCGCGGGGTGAACGCGGCGCTGACCAGCTTGCGCAGCTTGGTGTGCCGCGGCGGGTCCATCGCCAGGAACGACTGGGACGCTTCGAGCAGTTCCACCGGGACGTTCTCGAACATGACGCCCCGACCCGACAGGAACACCTCGTTGTTGCGACTGACCGTCGCGATGTCGGCCCGCCGGGTGACCGCCCAGTAGCCCGGATCGTCGGGATCGGGCATCAGCGCATCCTCGACCGGCGGGTGCCAGCTGACCGGGCGCTCCGCCCGCAGCACGGCGAACGAACGTTCCCGATCGGCCGCCGTCGTCGACCAAAACGCACGGGACGACAGGTCGATCGGGTCGTAGGGGCGACCGGGCATTTCGCTGCCCGTCGTCCCGGTCATCACGGTCATGGCGAATCCTCCGTTGGATATGACCCCGGTCACAGAATGCCTGCGACACTATTCCTAGACATAGTGTCTAGTCAAGTCGCCTAAACACGCTCTATGCTGGCGGAATGCCATCGGTCACCCGGAAGCCGCAGGCCAACCGCGAACAGCGGCGGCAACAGCGGAGAGCGCAGATCGAGCGCCGGCTGCTGGACGCCACCGAGCGGCTGATGCGCGACGGCGCCAGTTTCACCGAGCTCAGCGTCGACCGGCTGTCGGGCGAGGCCGGCATTTCGCGCGCGAGCTTCTACATCTACTTCGAGGACAAGGGGCACCTGTTGCGCCGACTCGCCAACCAGGTGTTCGCCGATCTCGCCGACAGCGCGGACCGCTGGTGGAGAGTGGCCGGGCGGCACGACCCCGGCGATGTCCGCGCCGCGATGGACGGCATCATCGCCAGCTACCGGCGCCACCAACCGGTGTTGGTCGCCCTCAACGAGATGGCCGGCTATGACCCACTGGTCGCCGCGACCTACCGCAACCTGTTGACCGCTGTCGCCGGGCGGATGACCCGGGTCATCGAAGACGGTCAGGCCGATGGCTCGATCCGGCCGGAGTTACCCGCGGCCACCACCGCCAGCGCGCTGACGTGGATGGTGGAGCGCGCGTGCCAACAGAACCTGCCGACCGCGCCCGCCGGCTACGACGACGAACTCGCCGCCACACTGGCCGAGATCGTATGGGGAGCGCTGTATCTCACGCCGACCTCGGCCCGCTGAGGCACACCTGCCCGGTGTGACGAAGGCGATATAGTTAACGCCCTAACTATTCGCCTACCATGCAATGGTGGCGCCGCTGACCGCACCGGAGATCGACCCGCTTTCCCTGGAACAGCAGGTCTGTTTCGCGCTGAGCGTGACCAACCGCGCCGTTCTGGCGGTCTATCGGCCGCTGTTGGAGCCGTTGGGCCTGACCCATCCCCAGTACCTGGTGATGCTGACCCTCTGGGATCACCAGAAGGCAGCCGGGGCACGGCGGAAACCGCTGTCGGTTAAGGACATTGCCACCACATTGCAGATGGATTCGGCCACCCTGTCGCCGATGCTCAAACGCCTGGAGGCGCTCGGCCTGATCACCCGCACCCGAAGCGCCGCCGACGAGCGCTCCACCGAGGTGAAACTCACCGAAAGCGGCACCGCCTTGCGTCGACGTGCGCTCAAGATTCCGCCGGCCGTGGTCGAGCGCCTGGGCGTCGACATCGGTGAGCTTCAACACCTGCACCACGTGCTCACCCGCATCAACGCGGCCGCCCTGGCAGCGGGTGCATTACAGTCCTGACCATCCGGCCGTAGGAGCCTAAAATGACCGACACCAAACCGAACGCCTGGCAATACATCGCTTACTCGTACGGTCGATGCCTGCCCGACTCGATGCGCACCTGGGTGGCCAACGACCTGGCCGGGCCGGGAGCCGTGCGCCGGCACATGATTCGGTGGGCCATCCCGCCGCTGTTCGTCCTCGCGCCCTTCTGGCTGCTGCCCGCTTCGCTGTATGTGCATACCGAGATGACGGCGCCGCTCTACATCTGGGCACTGCTGATCTCGCTTGCGCTGAACAAGGTTTGGCGGCGGCACCGGCTGGCGCAGCATGGCCTCGACCCGAATCTGGTCGATGTGATCAAGAACAGGAAGCAAGCGAAGATGCACGAGGACTACGCCCGCCGTTTCGGGCCGCGTCCAGAATCGGCGGCCTGGCAGGACAACAGCAACCCGTTCAGCTAGCCGAACCTACACCGCCACGAGGTCGTCGGCGTGCACCGCGGGCCGACGGAGTTCGCCCGGCAGCTCTGAGGTCGACCGGCCGATCATGGTCGCCAGTTCGGTGGCGTCGTAAGCCACCACACCCCTAGCCACCATGGCGGTTTCCGGGCCGCGCAATTCGACGACGTCCCCGGCGTAGAACCGGCCCGACACGGCGGTGATGCCGGCAGCCAACAGCGAACGACGCTGGTCCACCACCGCGCGCACCGCGCCCTCGTCGAGAGTCAGCGCGCCGGCCGCTTCGGCGGCATACCGCACCCAGAACCGGCGGGCCGACATCCGGGCGGGCCGGGCGGCGAAGACCGTGCCGACCGAGGCGTCGGTGAGCGCGGTGGCGGCGTCGGAAGCCGCCGCCAACAGGACCGGCACCCCGGCGTCGGCAGCCAGCAACGCCGACGACATCTTGGACACCATTCCTCCGGTTCCGAGGTCACTGCCCGGGCCGGCGACCACACCGGACAGATCCGCCGCGCCGGACACCTCCCCAATAAATCTGGCGCCCTTAGTTTTTCGGGGATCGGAGTCGTACAGCCCGTCGATGTCGGAAAGCAGCACCAGCGCCTCGGCACCGATCAGGTGAGCCACCAGCGCCGACAGCCGATCATTGTCACCGAACCGGATCTCGTTGGTGGCCACCGTGTCGTTCTCGTTGACGATTGCCACCGCGTGCAGGGCGCGCAGCCGGTCCAAAGTGCGCTGGGCGTTGGTGTGCTGGGCCCGCATGGAGATGTCGTGCGCGGTCAGCAGCACCTGCCCCACCGTGCGGCCGTACCGCGCGAACGCCGCGCTCCACGCGTTCACCAGCGCGACCTGCCCGACGCTGGCCGCGGCTTGCTTGGTCGCCAAATCCTTGGGGCGGCGGGCCAATCCGAGCGGCTCGATGCCGGCGGCGATGGCACCCGACGAGACGATGACGACGTCGGTGCCCGCCTTCATGCGCGACTCGATGGCGTCGGCCAGCCCGGCCAGCCGGCCGGCGTCGAACACCCCGGATTCGGTGGTCAGCGCGTTGGTCCCGACCTTGACCACCAGGCTGCGCGCCGTCCGGATCGCCTCACGGTGCAGGCTCACGACTCGTCACCGCGTTCGCGACGCTGACGCCGGGCCGCCTTGCGCTCCGAGGCGCCGGCACGCTCGGTGCGCTCCAGCCGCACATCGGTGCCCCTCCCGGACATCGCCACGTGCTGTCCCGCGGGTGTTTGCGGCTCCCAGTCGAACGTCATGTCCCCGATGGTCACCGCGCAGCCGGGTTGCGCGCCCAGGCGCAGCAGTTCGTCCTCGACCCCCAGCCGGGCCAGCCGGTCGGCGAGATATCCGACGGCTTCGTCGTTGTCGAAGTTGGTCTGCCGGACCCAGCGGTGGGGCCGGGCGCCGGTGACCACGAAGCCGCCCTCGCCGTCCGGCTCGACCGAGAAACCGCTGTCGTCGACGGGAACCGGACGGATCACCGGCCGCCGCGGCACGATCTCCGGCTGGGCGGCGCGATAATCCGAAATAATCCGCCAGAGCCCGAATACCAACGGCTGCAAGCCTTCCCGCGAGACGGTCGACACGAGGAAGACCGGCCAGCCTCGCTCGGCGATCTCGTCGCGGACGAATTCGGCGAGCTCGCGCGCCTCGGGCACGTCGATCTTGTTGAGCACCACCGCCCGTGGCCGCTCGGCGAGATCACCCAGCGTCGTATCCCCTTGCAGGGTGGGCGTGTACGCGGCGAGTTCGGCTTCCAGCGCGTCGATGTCGGAGATCGGGTCGCGGCCCGGCTCCGCGGTGGCGCAATCGACGACGTGCACCAGCACGGCGCAGCGCTCGATGTGCCGAAGGAAATCGAGGCCCAGGCCGCGGCCCTGCGATGCGCCGGGAATCAGGCCGGGGACGTCGGCGACGGTGAAGGTGTGCTCGCCCGCCGACACCACACCGAGGTTGGGCACCAGCGTGGTGAACGGGTAGTCGGCGATCTTGGGCTTGGCCGCCGAGATCGCCGACACCAGTGACGATTTCCCGGCCGAGGGAAAGCCGATCAGGCCCGCGTCGGCGACGGTCTTGAGCTCCAGCGTCAGGTCCCGGGTTTCCCCCTCCTCGCCGAGCAGCGCGAACCCGGGCGCCTTGCGGGCTCGCGACGCGAGCGCCGCGTTGCCCAGGCCGCCACGGCCGCCGGCCGCGGCTTCGAAGCGGGTGCCGGCGCCGACCAGATCGGCCAGCAGCCTGCCGTTTTCGTCCAATACGACGGTGCCGTCGGGAACTTTGACTTCCAGGTCCGCGCCGGCCGCCCCGTCGCGGTTGTTGCCCATCCCCTGCTTGCCCGACGGCGCGGTGACGTGCGGGTGGAAATGGAAGTCCAGCAGCGTGTGCACCTGCGGGTCGACGACGAACACGATGCTGCCGCCGCGTCCGCCATTGCCGCCGTCGGGACCGCCCAGCGGCTTGAATTTCTCGCGATGGACCGACGCGCAGCCGTTACCGCCGGAACCCGCGCGCGCATGAATGACGACCCGATCGACAAATCGAGGCATCGGGGATCCTCTCACCCGTCGAGCTCGCCGAACGTGCAGCTGCTGCGAGGTTCGCCTCGACTACCGCAGTGCGTGCACGCTCGCGAAGCTCAGTCGGTCTGCCCGGCCGCGACGATGTTGACGGTCTTGCGGCCGCGCTTGATGCCGAACTCGACGGCTCCGGCGGCCTTGGCGAACAGCGTGTCGTCGCCGCCGCGCCCGACGTTGAGCCCGGGGTGGAACTTGGTGCCGCGCTGGCGAACGATGATCTCGCCCGCCTTGACGATCTGGCCGCCGAATCGCTTCACGCCCAGCCGCTGAGCGGCGGAGTCGCGACCGTTGCGCGAGCTGGAAGCGCCCTTCTTGTGTGCCATGTCTGTCGCCTCCCGCTACTTGATCCCGGTCACCTTCAGGACCGTCAGCTGCTGACGGTGGCCCTGACGCTTGTGGTAGCCGGTCTTGTTCCTGAACTTGTGGATACGGATCTTGGGTCCCTTGGTGTGCTCGAGCACCTCGCCGGTCACCGCCACCTTGGCCAGGGCCGCGGCGTCGGTGGTCACCTTCGTGCCGTCCACGACCAGGGTGACGGGCAGCGAGACGTTCGCGCCCGGGTCGGAGTCGAGCTTCTCGACCTTGACCACGTCCCCGACGGCGACCTTGTACTGCTTGCCGCCCGTCTTGACGATTGCGTAGGTCGCCATCGCTACTCCTGCCTTCTTTCCTCTGCTCAGCCGGTTCTTCGGCTCTTCGCGCGCGAGCCACCGGCGTGCGCGTGGTGGGTCTGGGTTGCGGGTCCGCGCCGACTGCCCGGGAGCCCCGCTGTCGCCGGCCAAAGTCCAAACGGCCTGGCGACAACTGTCCTAGGGTACTTGACCAGCGGCTAAAGGGTCAAACCGGGCCGGTCAGTCCGCATGGATCGGCGGGCCCGCCGGTCGGCCGGCCGCCCGTCGCCGCCGCGGGCGTCCGAACCCCGCTCCGGCGTTGAGGGACCCCTCGGGTCCGTCGTCGGAGTCGGCGTCATCGGAGTCGTCCTCGACGTCCAGGTCGTCGTCGTCCATTTCCAGGTCGTCGTCATCGTCGCCGAGGTCTTCCTCGTCGTCGAGGTCCTCGTCGTCGTCCTCGTCGAGGTCGTCGTCAGACTCGTCGTCGGTGTCGTCGTCGGACTCGTCATCGGTGTCGTCGTCAGACTCGTCGTCAGTGTCCTCCTCGGACTCCTCGAAGTCCTCCCGATCGGTGTCCTCGACGTCGGCGGCCGCCCGCTGCTGCCGCTCGTCGGGCTCGTTGGTCGTTTCCTCGCCGGACTCGTCGGAGTCTTCGTCGTCGGGGCCGTTCTGGGCGGAGCCGCCGGCGGCCATCGCCTTGAACATCGGGTGCTCGCCGGGCGCATGCGCGGGCACCTTGGCCACCACCGGCTCTTCGGTGCGATTCTTCTTCGAGCGCCTGCCCCGGCGGCCACCCGATTCGGACTTGCGCCCGTTCGAGGGGGCCGAATCCACCGGGTCGGTGTGCAGCAGAATCCCCCGGCCGCCGCAGTGCGTGCACGACGTGGAGAAGGCCTCGATCAGACCCGTTCCCAACCGCTTGCGGGTCAGCTGGACCAGGCCCAGCGACGTTACCTCGGAAACCTGATGGCGGGTGCGGTCGCGGGCCAGCGCCTCGGTCAGCCGCCGCAACACCAGGTCGCGGTTGGATTCGAGGACCATGTCGATGAAGTCGATGACCACGATGCCGCCGATGTCGCGCAACCGCAGCTGGCGCACGATCTCCTCGGCCGCCTCCAGGTTGTTCTTGGTCACGGTCTGCTCGAGGTTCCCGCCGGAGCCGGTGAACTTGCCGGTGTTGACGTCGACCACCGTCATGGCCTCGGTCCGGTCGATCACCAGTGTGCCGCCCGAGGGCAGCCACACCTTGCGCTCCATCGCCTTGGCGAGTTGCTCGTCGATGCGATGCACCGCGAACACGTCGGGGCCGGGCTGCCCGTCGGGACCGCTGGGCGGTTCGTACTTGGTCAGCTTCGAAACCAGATCGGGCGCAACGGAATTCACGTAGTCGGTGATGGTCGTCCAGGCTTCGTCACCGGAGACGATCAGGCCGGCGAAGTCCTCGTTGAACAGGTCGCGGATGACCTTGACCAGCACGTCCGGTTCTTCGTAGAGCGCGACGGCGGCGCCGGCGGCCTTCTCGGTGATTTCGGCGGCCTTGCCCTCGATCTGCTTCCAGCGCTCCTGCAGGCGGGTGACGTCGCTGCGGATGTCGTCCTCTTTGACGCCCTCGGACGCGGTGCGGATGATCACCCCGGCATCGGACGGCACCACCTCGCGCAGGATCTCCTTGAGCCGCTGCCGTTCGGTGTCGGGCAATTTGCGGCTGATCCCGGTCGATGACGCGCCCGGCACGTAGACCAAGTACCGGCCGGCCAGCGACACCTGGGTGGTCAGCCGGGCGCCCTTGTGGCCGACGGGGTCCTTGCTGACCTGGACCACGACGTAGTCGCCCGGTTTGAGGGCCTGCTCGATCTTGCGGTCCGACCCGCCCAGTCCCGCGGCCTCCCAGTTGACCTCGCCGGCGTAGAGCACGCCGTTGCGGCCGCGGCCGATGTCGACGAACGCGGCCTCCATCGAGGGCAGGACGTTCTGCACGATCCCGAGATAGATGTTACCCACCAACGAGGCGGAGGCGGCCGACGTGACGAAGTGCTCGACGACGATGCCGTCCTCGAGGACCGCGATCTGGGTGTACCGCGCGCCTTGATGCGGCGGTTCGGTGCGGACCCGGTCGCGCACGACCATGATCCGCTCGACGGCTTCGCGGCGGGCCAGGAACTCCGCCTCGGTCAGGACCGGTGGGCGGCGCCGCCCGGCGTCGCGGCCGTCCCGGCGGCGCTGCCGCTTGGCCTCGAGCCGCGTGGAGCCGTCGATGCCCTTGATCTCGGCGTTCGACGAGCCGTTGCCGCCGTCGTTCTTGCCGCTGCGCGGCGCCCGCTCGTGCACCACGGTGTTGGGCGGGTCGTCCGGCGACGGGTTTTCCTCACCATCGTCATTCGAGCCCGACTTGCGGCGCCGGCGCCTGCGGCGTCGGCGGCTGGCGCCCTCCCCGGAGCCGTCGTCACCGGTGTCCGAGTCGTCGGAGTCGTCGGAGTCGTCGCCCTCATCGTCCTCGGCGTCCGAGGAGTCGCCCCGGCCCGCCTTCTGGCCCCGCTGCTGCGGCTCGTCGTCGTCGCCGGCGTCGTTTTGGCCGTCGGGTCCGCCCTGCTCGCCGCGCCCGCGCCCGCGACCACGACGGCCGCGGCGCCGCCGCCGGTTGGCCGGGCGATCGGTCTGTTCGTCGTCTTCGTCGTCGGTGTCGGAATCGTCGGAGTCGGCGCCGTCGTCGGCGTCCCCCTCCTCTTCCTCCGCCTTCAACGGCTGCGGCGCGACGAACAGCGGCATGTAATGGGGCCGCTCGGCGGCGTTCTCCGGGGCCTCCAGCATCAGCCGCGACTCGGGTTCCTCGGCGCTCTCGCTGTTCGCGGCCGCGGCGGCGGCGTCCGCGCCGGCATCGGGCTGGGCCGCCAGCAGGTCGCGGACCCGGACCGCGTCCTCGCGGTCCACGGTCGAGTGCGCGCTGCGGATCCGCCCGTCGAGCGCGCTGAGCGCGTCCAGCACCCGCTTACTGGTGGTCCCCAGCGTTCGTGCCAGCGAATGAACTCTCAGACGGTCCGGCAGTTCGTCGTGCCGTGTCGGCTCTTCGGATGACTCTGTGGATGGTGCACCGTCTACCACGTATTCTCCTCAAGCCCCCGGGCGCGTCCTTGCGACGCGGCCACGCGAGGGCTTCGCTATGGGTCCGGGTGGACTTCTCCCGGACTTGTAATGGTCTCGCCCCGAGCGGTTCGCGGGGAACGCACTCGGCGCCGTGCTGAATGACGGCCTGACATGCCGCGCACCAACGCGGGATGGCGATGATCGCGCTTGTCTAAGTCTTCATTCGGGTGTCCGACACCGGTCCGGCGACGTTCACCCTCCGTCAGTATCCCACATCACTCGGCGAGCCCAACCGCCCCTGAGCAAACCCGGCCCGCGCGGGGCCCTGCGGCGTCGTCAGCCGGGGCGCTACGCGTCGGGAAACCAGAGCGCGATTTCGCGCTTCGCGGACTCGGTGGAATCGGAGCCGTGCACCAGGTTGAACTGCGTCTCCAGCCCGAAATCGCCCCGGATAGTCCCCGGGGTGGCCTTCTCCACCGGGTCGGTGCCGCCCGCGAGCTGCCGAAACGCGGCGATCGCCCGAGGTCCCTCGACGATCGCGGCCACCACCGGCCCCGAGGTGATGAACTCCAGCAGGGATCCGAAAAAGGGCTTGCCCTCGTGCTCGGCGTAGTGCTCGGCCGCCAGGTCCTCGCCGATGCGCCGAAGCTCCAGCGCGGTGATGGTCAGGCCCTTGCGCTCGATGCGGCTGATGATTTCCCCTATCAGCTGCCGCTCGACGCCATCCGGCTTGATCAGTACGAGGGTCCGTTCGGTCACGGCGCACAGCGTACAGAACCGGGCGGCGATCGGTCGGGCGGCGACCGCCCTACCGCTGACGACGCAGCACCTCGGCGCGGAAGTACGCGATCACGGCCCATAGGCCGGTGAACAGCACCCCGATGAACCCCACCCCCGGGTACACCGCGAAACCGGCGAGCAGGAGCAGCTGGACGGCCAGGTTCACCCAGATCGCCCAGGGTTTGCGCTGCACCCCGCCCAGCACGATGAGCAGCCCGGCCACGCTGACCAGGTAGCCCAGCGACACCGGGGTCAGCCCGCCGCCCACCGCGCCCACCACCGGAATCGCCAGCAACACGACGATCGCTTCCAGCAGCAGCGTCGCGGCCATCACCGCGCCGAAGCTCTTCCAGGGATCAGCCCGGTTCTGGTCGCTCATTCCGGATCACGGCCGAACAGCGTCCGCGCCGCCCCGGCGGTGACGACCGAGCCGGTGATGACGATTCCGGTGCCGGCGAAGGCCTCCGCGTCGGCGTCCATTGTCGCGTCGTCGACCAGCGCTGTCGCGGCTTCGATGGCGTCGCGCAGGTTCTCGGCCGAGACCACCCGTTCCGGCCCGAATCGCTCCCCCGCCGCCAGCGCAAGCGATTCGACGTCCAGCGCCCGCGGCGAACCGTTGTGGGTCACGACGACCGCGTCCAGCACCGGCTCGAGCGCGGCGAGGATGCCGTTGACGTCCTTGTCGGCCAGCACGCTGAGCACACCGACCAGGTAGCGGAAGTCGAATTCGTCGCTCAGCGTCTGCGCCAGCGCGGCCGCACCGGCCGGATTGTGCGCGGCGTCGATGAACACGGTGGGCGCGCTGCGCATGCGCTCCAGCCGGCCGGGGCTCGTCACCGCGGCGAACCCGGCCCGCACCG
Source organism: Mycobacterium scrofulaceum (assembly GCF_001667885.1). Taxonomy (GTDB): domain Bacteria; phylum Actinomycetota; class Actinomycetes; order Mycobacteriales; family Mycobacteriaceae; genus Mycobacterium; species Mycobacterium scrofulaceum_C. The sequence goes on from NZ_LZJW01000089.1 coordinate 22,709, forward strand.
CCTCGACGTCGAGCTGCCGCTGGGCGCCGGCGCCGAAGAAGGCCTCCACCGCCGCGAGCGCCACCGCCGCGTTGTGCGCCTGGTGTTCGCCGTGCAGCGGCAGGTAAATGTCGGAGTACACCCCGCCGAGACCCTGCAGCTCGAGCACCTGTCCGCCGATCGCGACCTGACGGCCCAGGACCGCGAACTCCGAATCCTCGCGGGCCACCGCGGCGTCGGCGCGCACGGTCTGCGCCAGCAGCACCTCCATCGCTTCGGGCGCCTGGCGCGCGATGACGGCGACGGTGTCCGGTGCGCCGTCGGGTGCTTTGGTGATGATCCCGGCCTTCTCGCCGGCGATGCCGGCGAGGTCGTGGCCGAGATACTCGACATGGTCGATGCCGACCGGGGTGATGACCGCCACCGGCGCGTTGACCACATTGGTGGCGTCCCACCGCCCGCCCATGCCGACCTCGATGACCGCGACGTCGACGGGCGCGTCGGCGAACGCGGCGAACGCCATCGCGGTCAGCACCTCGAATTTGCTCATCGCCGGTCCGCCGGCGGCCTGCGATTGTGCGTCGATCATCTGCACGAAGGGCTCGATTTCCCGGTACGTCGCGACGTACTGCGCCGGCGTGATGGGGCGCCCGTCGATCGCGATGCGCTCAACCGCCGATTGCAGGTGCGGGCTGGTGGTCCGCCCGGTGCGCCGGTGCAGCGCCGTCACCAGGGCGTCGACCATGCGGGCCACCGAGGTCTTGCCGTTGGTGCCGGCGATGTGGATGCAGGGGTAGGCCAGCTGCGGTGAGCCCAGCAAGTCCATCAGGGCGCTGATCCTGGTCAGGCTCGGCTCGATCTTCGTCTCCGGCCAGCGTTGGTCCAGCAGGTGTTCGACCTGCAACAGGGAGGCGATCTCGTCGGGTGTCGGGGCCAGGCTGGTGGTTTCGCCGGGCTCGGGCCAGTCGGAGGGCTCGCTCACTGCAACCCGGCCAGCCGCGCGGTGATCCGGTCGGTTTCGTCCTGGGCCACGCGCTGGCGATCCCGGATTTTGCCGACGACGTTCGGCGGGGCCTTGGCCAGAAAGTCCTCGTTGGCCAGTTTGGCGGTGGTCGAGGCCAATTCCTTCTGCGCCGCGGCGAGGTCCTTCTCCAGGCGGCGACGTTCCGCCGCGACGTCGATGGTGCCCGAGGTGTCGAGTTCGACGACGACCGTGTTGTCCATGGTGGGGCCGAGCCGCACCTCCAAGGACACCGACGGCTCGAAATCGTCGCCCGGCGCGGTGAGCCACGCCAGCGATGTCACCGCGGACACCTGGGCGCTCAGGTCCGCACCGTCCATCCCACCGAGCCGGGCGGGCACTTTCTGCCGGTCGGCCAGGCCTTGGTCGCTGCGGAACCGGCGGACCTCGGTGACCAGCCGTTGCATGTCGCTGATCCGTTGCGCGGCAAGGGGATCCAGGTCGATGCCCGACGGTTGGGGCCAGTCGGCGATCACCAGCGACTCCTGGTTGGTCAGCGCCTGCCACAACGCCTCGGTGAGGAACGGGATCACGGGGTGCAGCAAGCGCAGCAGCGTGTCCAGGACGGCGGCGAGCACGGCGGTGGTGTGCGCATTCCCGTCGGCCAGCTGCGTCTTGGTCAATTCGACGTACCAGTCGCAGAATTCGTCCCACGCGAAGTGGTAGAGCGCCTCGCAGGCGCGGCTGAACTCGTAACCGTCGAGCGCCGAATCGACCTCGGCGCGAACTTGTTCCAGCCGTCCCAGGATCCAGCAATCCGCATCGGTCAGTTCGTGGTGCGCCGGCAGCGGCGCCAGCCGGGCGCCGTTCAGCAGCGCGTAACGGGTCGCGTTGAACAGCTTGGTGCAGAAATTGCGCGACGCGCGCACGGCGTCCTCGCCGACGGCCAGATCGCCGCCGGGGCTGGCGCCGCGGGCCAGCGTGAACCTCAGCGCGTCCGCCCCGAACGTGTCGACCCAGTCCAACGGGTCGATGACGTTGCCCTTGGACTTGCTCATCTTGCGGCCGAATTCGTCGCGGATCAGCCCATGCAGGAACACGTCGGTGAACGGCACCTGGGGGCCGCGGCGGCCGTCGAGGGTGATGGCGTCGTCGCCTCCCACGAACGTGCCGAACATCATCATCCGCGCCACCCAGAAGAACAGAATGTCGTATCCGGTGACCAAAACGCTTGTCGGGTAGAACTTTTCCAGTTCCGGGGTCTTCGCGGGCCAGCCCAGCGTGGAAAACGGCCACAGCGCCGACGAGAACCAGGTGTCCAGCACGTCGGGGTCCTGCTCCCAGCCCTCCGGCGGCGTCTCGTCGGGCCCGACGCACACCTGTTCCCCGTTGGGTCCGTACCAGATCGGGATGCGATGGCCCCACCACAGCTGCCGCGAGATGCACCAGTCGTGCATGTCGTCGACCCAGGCGAACCACCGCGGCTCCAGGCTGGCGGGGTGAATCACGGTGTCGCCGTTGCGAACCGCATCGCCGGCGGCCTTGGCCAGCGATTCCACCCGCACCCACCATTGCAACGACAGCCGCGGCTCGATCGGCTCGCCGCTGCGCTCGGAGTGCCCGACGCTGTGCAGGTAGGGGCGCTTCTCCTCGACCACGCGGCCTTCGGCGGCCAGGGCTTCACGCACCGCGACCCGGGCCACGAAGCGGTCCATGCCGTCGAATTGTGTTCCGGTGTCGGCTATCCGGCCCTTGGTATCCATGATCGAGATCATCGGCAGCTGGTGACGCAGGCCGATTTCGAAGTCGTTCGGGTCGTGGGCCGGCGTGACTTTTACTGCGCCCGTGCCGAATTCGGGATCGACGTGCTCGTCGGCCACGATGAGCAGCTGCCGGTCGACGAAGGGGTGCGGCAAGGTGGTGCCGACCAGGTGACGATAGCGCGCATCGTCGGGGTGGACCGCGATCGCGGTGTCGCCGAGCATCGTCTCGATTCGTGTGGTGGCGACCACGATGTGCGGTTGCGAGTCGTCGAGCGAGCCGTACCGGAAGGAGACGAGCTCGCCCTCGACCTCTTCGTAGTTGACTTCGATGTCCGAAAGCGCGGTTTCGAGCACGGGCGACCAGTTGACCAGCCGCTCGGCGCGGTAGATCAGTCCGGCGTCGTAGAGCCGCTTGAAGATGGTGCGGACCGCGCGCGACAGGCCCTCGTCCATGGTGAACCGGTCGCGGCTCCAGTCGACGCCGTCGCCGAGCCGGCGCATCTGGCCGCTGATCGCCCCGCCGGATTCACGCTTCCAGTCCCAGACCTTGTCGACGAACAGCTCGCGACCGAAGTCCTCCTTGGTCTTGCCGTCGACCGCGAGCTGCTTTTCGACCACGCTCTGGGTCGCGATACCCGCGTGGTCCATTCCGGGCTGCCACAGCACCTCGTATCCCTGCATGCGCTTGCGGCGGGTCAAGGCGTCCATCATCGTGTGTTCCAGCGCGTGGCCCATGTGCAGACTGCCGGTGACGTTCGGCGGCGGCAGCACGATGGAATACCCGGGTTTGGCACTGGTCGGGTCAGCCTCGAAGTAACCCGCGTCGAGCCACTTCTGGTAGATCGCGCCTTCGGCCGCAGCGGGATCCCACGACTTCGGCAGGTCGGTGGCGGGGCTGCGGCTGGCGGTCACCCGTCAATTCTAGGGAGCGCCGTTCACCGCGATGTAAGTGCCCAAATCGCCGGTGAGTCAGCTCACTATGCGAGTCGGTCGACGTGCAGCGTCACACCCGCGGCGGGAAACCTGGCCAGCAGCGCGTCGCCCATGGTGGCCGCGGGAGTCAGGACGCCGCGCAGGTCGGTGAGCTTGTCGCGGTCGAAGGCCAGCGCAAGGCCACACTCCCCCAACAGCACGGAGGTCGCCTTGTAGCCGGGGTCTCCGCGCTGTTCCATGCGCGCCGCGTATCGGGCGCCGCTGGTTGTGGTGGTGTAGGTCTCGACGCGGTAGTGACCGCGCTCGCGGACCGCCGCGCTGGGGCCGGTGCCGGGCTTAGGGATGACGCGTTCCACCAGGCGGCGCGGCAGCAACTTGAAGTAGCGGCTGCCCAGCTCCAAGCTCGCGTTGCCCACGCCGCTCAGGACGGCGGATCCCACCGGCGCCAGGGGCGATGACCCCAGGCTCATGCTTTCGGTGTAACGGAACCGCCGGCCGTAGGCCCAGTCCAGTAACGCGTTGCTGCGCCGGACGATTCGGGTGTTGGCCGGCGCCATCATGAATCCGCCGGTCCACACGCCGGCCAGTTCGGGCGCGATGTCGCGACCACGTCGCCACGGCAGATCGGGCTGCCGGCCCAGCTCCGGTTCGGCGGCCCGATCGTCGCTCAGGGTGTAGGGGTCGGCCAGTTGGCGCCGGATATCGGGATCCCCGGAGGCGGCGTCGAAGACTTCCAGCAACGAGGCGATGGTGCCGCCGGACAGTCCACCCGAGAGGGAGCGCACGACGAAATCGGTCTGGGCAAGCTCGCCCGCGCCGTCGTCGCGCGCCGCAAGGTACAGCGCATACACCGTGAGATCCGAGGGGACGGAATCGAATCCGCACGCGTGCACGATGCGGGCTCCGGTGTCGGCGGCCTGCTTGTGGTACTCGTCGATGCTGTTGCGGATGAACGGCGGTTCGCCGGTCAGGTCCGCGTAATCGGTGCCCGCCGCGGCGCAGGCGGCCACCAGCGGCAGCCCGTAGCGGGTGTACGGGCCGACCGTGGTGATCACGACCTGGGTGCGGGCCGCCATCGCGTTCAGCGACGACGGCGACGAGGCGTCGGCGGCGACCAACGGCCAGGCTTGCGCCGGCTCGCCCAGCGTGTCGCGGACCGCCCGCAGCCGCTCGGTTGACCTGCCGGCCAGCGCCACCCGCGTACCCGGACCCGTCCGTGCCAGGTATTCGGCGGTCAACTTCCCGACGAAGCCGGTCGCCCCGTACAACACGATGTCGAATTCGCGCGGCGTTGCGGTCACGGGCCCGACGCTACCGGACCCGCAGATAAGTAATGCCGGGCCCGAGGCCCGGCATTACTTATTGATGCGTTGGTCAGCCGCGGCGCCCGCAGACCGGCCACGCGCCGATGCCCTGCGAGTGCAGCACGTTCTCGGCGACCCGGATCTGCTCCTCGCGGCTGGCGCCGGCGGGGGAACCGCTGCCGCCATTGGCGCGCCAGGTGCTCGGGGTGAACTGCAGCCCACCAGAGAAGCCGTTGCCCGTGCTGATCGACCAGTTACCACCGGACTCGCACTGCGCGATGGCGTCCCAGTTCACGCTGTACGCCCGGACCGGCGGGGGCGCGTCGGGGCACCGACGGGCGCCACGTTCGGGTCGAAGCCCGTCGGCTCCGCGGTGGCGGTGGCCGAAGGGATGGTCACGAGGGTGCCCGTGACCGCGGCGAGAACGAGCGTCTTGCGGACGTTCTTCAATATCTTTCCTTTCGCGGTGCGCGCGCGCCAAAGCAAGCCCACGGGGGTGGGCTGACGGTGTTGGTTGGTGCGGAAACCTGCTTCGGACCGTGCCGGCTTGTCCTGGCACGACAGCGGTGGGCTCGATTCGCCCGGCGGCTGCTGCCGCCGGCCACGGACGGGACTTCGCCGTCCGCGGCCCCGCTCACACGCGGGTCCGTGATTCTGTTTTCAGTTACTCTTCCGTAACCCGTTGCGGGCTAACAGGGACCGTACGAGACCCAGCCGCATTCGTCATCTTCGGAAAACGGACATCTCGTTTCGGTAACGGGGTGATCACAGCGCAATCCCGACGTCATTTTTGCAGGTCAGCCGAATGATTCCGCCGAGTACCCCACAATCGCAAATGCTTTCAGATCGTGAGCCGAATCACGCCCATTTTGTGAACTGGCGCACGTATTTGCGCTAGAGCGTTCGGGCCATGTGGAGCTACCGAACGCGCGTCCGCCGCCGCGAAGCGGCGTACCCTACAACAAGTTCCGCGTGTTCGCCATGCGCCACGCCCGACGGTGGAAACGAATTGCCTTGTGCTACTTGGCTAACTTGCGTCGTTCTAATAGCACGGCGCGGGCGAGCCGCGGGTGCGGTGGGTCTGGCTGAGTTATCTTTCCCTACAACACTTTTCGGCATCTGCCAACGACATCAAAAGCGCAGCCGCCAGGGCGGAGCGGCTGGGAGCGGCGGGGGTCTAGTCAACCCGGTCAATTTGCTGCCGGCGTATGGCATTTCGGCCCATGTGAGGCCGACGGGCGCACCGCCGCGCCTGTGAGCCGTTCTCTGAATAACGGAATATGCGGTCCCACAACAGATCACGGGGAGCGCCGGAATGGCACACGCCATCGGGCGGTCATTGTTTCGGGCGGAAAGCAGAACCCGACTATCGCCGAATTCATTCACCAATTCTCGCGCGATTGAGCCGCTACCCACTCAGGCGCGGAGCGTGTCAGCCGCGGGACTGCGCCAGGGCGCGCAGCTCCGCGTCGCTGTTGACGTTGGTCAGCGATCGCGAATCCGACGTCACGATGCGCTGGGCATCTGATGCGTCCACCAGGGCCCGCATCTTGCGCTCGCCGGCGGCCACCAACGCGTCCGCGCGGTCGGCCAGGTCGGTCCGGTACACCGCGGCAAGGTAGTGGTCCTGGCCGTCCCACGGCAGCACGACTTCCGCGCCGGTCTCCAGCGCCCGGCGGGCCAGATCGTCGATGAGTTCGACTGCGAGGAAAGGCATGTCGACGGCGCAGACGAAGGCGAGCCGGGCCCCGGCGTCAGCCGCCGCGCGCAGCGCCCGCCCCGTCGCCGGCAGCGGACCAAGCCCGCGTAGTTCGTCGCGCATCACCCGGGCCTGCAGTTCGGGGAGCGGCTGGCCCTGGGCGGCCATGACGAGCACCGGGTCACAACGCTGGTGGAGGACACCCACGACGTGCTCGACCATCGTGGCCGCGCCGGAACCGACGGACGGGGGTACCGGGAGGTTGGCCTTGTCGCGGCCCATGCGTTGCGATGCGCCGCCGGCCAGGACGACCCCGGCCAGAGAAATCGTTTCGCTCACGTCAGTCGACGGTCCAGGTGTCGCGGCCACGCAGCAATGATTGCAGAGCGGCGTCGTCGAACGGCTTCGAGGCCCGCGCGGCCTGCACCTGGGAGCGCGCCGCGTCGTCGTAGGTGGGCCGGCTGACGTCCCGGAAGATGCCGAGCACGGTGTGATCGAGGTTCTGATCGGACAGGCGGGACAGCGCGAACGCGTAGGCCGAGTCGTCGGTGTGCGCGTCGTGCACCATGATCTCGTCGACGGACACGTCGGCGGTCTTGGCGAACTCGAGACCGAAACCGGACTTCACGACGCAGTATTCGCCGTCGGCGCCGAAGGTGATCGGCTCACCGTGGCGGATGTTGATCACCCGCTCCTCGGCACCCTCCTTGCGCAGCACGTCGAAGGATCCGTCGTTGAAAATTGGGCAGTCCTGCAGGATTTCGACCACGGCGGCGCCGCGGTGCTCGGCCGCGGCGCGCAACACCTCGGTGAGCCCATTGCGGTCGGAGTCCAGGGCGCGGCCGACAAACGTCGCCTCGGCGCCCAGCGCCAGCGAGACCGGGTTGAACGGGTGGTCGAGCGACCCCATGGGGGTCGACTTGGTCACCTTGCCGACCTCCGACGTGGGTGAGTACTGGCCCTTGGTCAGCCCGTAGATCCGGTTGTTGAACAGCAGGATCGTGATGTTGACGTTGCGGCGCAGCGCGTGGATCAGGTGGTTGCCGCCGATCGACAGCGCGTCGCCATCACCGGTGACCACCCACACCGACAGGTCCTCGCGGGCCAGGGCCAGTCCGGTGGCAATCGCCGGCGCGCGGCCGTGGATCGAGTGGAAGCCGTAGGTCTCCAGGTAGTACGGGAAGCGGCTCGAGCAGCCGATGCCGCTGACGAACACGATGTTCTCGCGGCGCAGTCCGAGCTCCGGCAGGAAGTTGCGAATGGTGTTGAGGATGACGTAGTCACCGCAGCCGGGGCACCAGCGCACCTCTTGATCGCTGGTGAAGTCCTTGCCCTTCTGCGGCTGATCCGTGGTGGGCACGCCGTCGTTCTTCTTCAACCTCGGCGTCAGCCCGAGGTCGGCGCCCGCCAGGTTTCCCATCAGGTCGGTCATTCGATAGCTCCCGCTCCAACCGTTGCTGCCGCCATTCTGGCGACCATGGTCTTGTCTTGCTCGATTTCGGCCAGCGTGCCGCCGATCGCGGCGCGGATGACGCGCCCGATCTCGTCCGCCAGGAACGCGACACCCTGGACCTTGCTGACCGATTGCACGTCGACCAGGTACTTGCCACGGAGCAACAGCGCCAGCTGGCCAAGGTTCATCTCCGGGCACACCACCATCGGGTAGCGCCGCAACACCTCGCCCAGGTTCGCCGGGAACGGGTTCAGGTAGCGCAGGTGCGCGTGCGCCACCTTGACGCCCTTGCGCCGCGCGCGCCGGCAGGCCTCACCGATCGGGCCATACGAGCTGCCCCAACCAATCAGCAGCAACTCGGCGTCCCCGGTCGGGTCGTCGACCTCGAGATCGGGAACCGAGATGCCGTCAATCTTGGCCTGCCGCAACCGAACCATGAGGTCGTGGTTGACCGGCTCGTAGGAGATGGCGCCCGAACCGTTCGCGGCCTCCAGGCCACCGATGCGGTGCTCCAGGCCGGGGGTCCCGGGAACGGCGAATTGGCGAGCGAGCGTCTCGGGGTCGCGGTTGTACGGCTGAAAGGGCTCGTCGGGCTTGGCGAAGACGTGCTTGATCGGCTGCAGCGTGCCGACGTCCGGAATCCGCCACGGCTCCGAACCGTTGGCGATCGCACCGTCGGACAACAGGATCACCGGCGTGTGGTACGAGACGGCGATGCGCACGGCCTCGATCGCGGTTTCGAAGCAGTCGGACGGCGAGCGCGGCGCCAGCACGGCAACCGGCGACTCCCCGTTGCGGCCGTACAACGCCTGCAGCAGGTCGGCCTGCTCGGTCTTGGTCGGCAGGCCGGTCGAGGGGCCGCCGCGCTGAACGTCGATGACCAGCAACGGCAATTCGGTCATCACCGCAAGACCCAGCGCCTCGGACTTGAGCGAAATGCCGGGACCGGAGGTGCTCGTCACGCCGAGGGCGCCGCCGTACGAGGCGCCGATCGCGGCGCAGATGCCGCCGATCTCGTCCTCGGCCTGGAAGGTGATCACGTTGAAGTTCTTGTGCTTGGACAGCTCGTGCAGGATGTCCGACGCCGGCGTGATCGGGTAACTGCCGAGCACCACCTGAATGCCGGCGAGCTGACCCGCCGCGACGATGCCGTAGGCCATCGCGGTGTTGCCGGAGATCTGGCGGTATTCACCGGACGGCAGCGTCGCCCGCGAAACCTCGTAGGTGGTGCCGAACGCCTCGGTCGTCTCGCCGTAGTTCCAGCCCGCCTTGAGGGCCAACACATTTGCTTCCGCGATGTCGGGCTTGCGGGCGAACTTCTCCCGGATGAACTTCTCGCTGGTCTCGATCGGACGGCCGTACATCCAGGACAGCAGGCCGAGCGCGAACATGTTCTTGGCGCGCTGGCCGTCCTTCTTCGACGCGCCGATCGCCTCCACGGCGCCGAGCGTCAGGGTGGTCATGGCGACGGAATGCACGACGTAGTCGGACAACTCGTCGGACTCGAGGGGGTTCGTGACGTAACCCACCTTGGTGAGATTGCGCTTGGTGAACTCGTCGGAGTTCGCGATCACCATGCCGCCGCGGGGCAGGTCGCCGATGTTGGCCTTGAGCGCCGCCGGGTTCATCGCGACGAGCACGTCCGGGCGGTCACCGGCGGTCAGGATGTCGTAGTCGGCGATCTGGATCTGGAAGGACGAGACGCCGGGCAGGGTGCCTGCGGGGGCACGGATTTCGGCCGGATAGTTCGGCTGGGTCGCCAGGTCGTTACCGAAAAGCGCTGCCTCGGATGTGAACCGGTCGCCGGTCAGCTGCATGCCGTCGCCGGAGTCGCCGGCGAAGCGAATGACGACTTGTTCCAGGCGCTGACGGTCGGATCCGTTCCGGCGAGCTGCCCCGCCCCGGGACGACTCGTTGTGAGAATCAGATGCGGCTCCGCTGCCGTTCGGATCCACGTATCCGCCTTCCATTCGTTATCCGGAGAGGCACTTCGCTGGAGTTTTAGGTTACGCGCCAAAGGAGTGGCGTCCCGCGCCCTCGAGCTTGTGTGTCACTGCAAGTACCAATTATGGCACTTCTCTAAGGGGTGTATGAGCGTCTCTGGTGCATTACAGATCAAAGGTTCAGTGTAAAAAGCCGAAGTCAGGGCGGGAATGACGCGGCCCCGGTGAAAAACTGTGTTATTGGTCACGTCGGCGAGGCGGCAACACCGAGTTCCTTTGGCGCCGTTTCCGGCATCGCGAACAGGTACAGAATCAGGCCGGCGGCGGCGAGCGTTCCCAGGAAGGCGAAGGCGGCGTTGTAGCCCGCGGCCACCACGATCCAGCCCGCGACGAGGTTCGACACCGAGGCGCCTATCCCGGTCGCGGCGGTCACCGCGCCCAGGCTGACGTTGAACCGGCCGCTGCCGTGCGTGACGTCCTGGACCACGAGGGGAAACAGCGCGCCGAACACGCCGGCCCCGACGCCGTCCAGCAGCTGCACGCCGACCAACCAGTACGGGTTGGGAGACAGCGTGTAGAGGAATCCGCGGGCGGCCAGGACCGCGAAGCCGACCAGGAAGATCGGCTTGCGTCCCCACGAATCGGCCTTGGCCCCGGCCAGGTAGGCCACCGGCACCATGACCACCTGCGCGGCCACGATGCAGCCGGCCATCAGCGCGGTGCCGACGTCCTTGTTGTGCAGCGCCAGCAGCTGGCCGACCAGCGGCAGCATCGCCGCATTGGCGAAATGGAAGGCGATAACGGTCGCGGCGAAGATCATCAGCGTGCGGTTGTGCAGCAGCGCCGCGAGCCGAGACGGTGTCGCGTGCGGCCCGCCCGGCACGTGGTCCATGCCCCGCGCGACGTCGTGGTCGATCGCGTCGCCCGGAATCCGCAGCACCGCAAGCACACTGGTGGCCGCCATCACCGCGAGCACCCAGAACACCACCACCGGCCCGAAGAAGTAGGCCAATCCGCCCGTGATGGCGGCTGCGGACGCGTTGCCCGCGTGGTTGAACGACTCGTTGCGTCCGATCCGGCGGGAGAAGGCTCTGGGCCCCACGACACCCAGCGTGATCGCGGCCAGAGCCGGGGCGAAAACCGAGCCGGCGATGCCGGTCAGGGCCTGCAGCACCGAGATCGAGTACAGGCCCGGGAACAACGGCATGGCCAACGAACCGACGGTGACGGTCAAGGCGCCACCGATGATCAGCGCCCGCTTTGCCGTGGTCCGGTCCACCAAGGCGCCCGCCGGCGCCTGCGCGACGATCGCCCCGATCCCCCCGACCGCCATGACGAACCCGATCGACGCCTGGTCCCAGTGGTGGGCCAGCAGCAGGTAAATCGACAGGTAGGGGCCCAGCCCGTCGCGCACATCGGCGAGCAGGAAGTTGAGCAGGTCCAGCGCGCGAGTCAGCCGGCGCGGTACGGCGGTGTCGGTCTCAGCGGCGGCCGGCATGGGGGTTTATTACCCAAATGCGCGGCCGCTCGACCGCGGGGAAGTCAGGCGCTCTTGTCCCGACGCTCGGTGCGCGACGGCTTGCGCGGCACGATCGTCGGCAGCACGTTGTCCTGCACGGTCTCCTTGGTCACCACGACCTTGGCGACGTCGTCGCGGCTCGGGATGTCATACATCACCGGCAACAGGACCTCTTCCATGATGGCCCGCAGACCGCGGGCGCCCGTGCCGCGGTGGATGGCCTGGTCGGCGATCGCCTCCAGCGCGTCGTCGGTGAACTCGAGCTCGACGCCGTCCATCTCGAACAGCCGGGTGTACTGCTTGACCAAGGCGTTCTTCGGCTCGGACAGAATCTTGACCAACGACTCGCGGTCCAGGTTGGTCACCGAGGCGACCACCGGCAACCGGCCGATGAATTCGGGGATCAGGCCGAACTTGATCAGGTCTTCGGGCATGACCTCGGCGAAGTGATCGGTGGTGTCGATCTCGGCCTTGGAGCGCACCTCGGCGCCGAAACCCAGGCCCCGCTTGCCGACGCGCTCGTAGATGATCTTCTCCAGGCCGGCGAACGCCCCCGCGACGATGAACAGCACGTTGGTGGTGTCGATCTGGATGAACTCCTGGTGCGGGTGCTTGCGGCCGCCCTGGGGGGGAACCGACGCCTGCGTGCCCTCCAGGATCTTCAGCAGGGCCTGCTGCACGCCCTCGCCGGAGACGTCGCGGGTGATCGACGGGTTCTCGCTCTTGCGGGCGATCTTGTCCACCTCGTCGATGTAGATGATGCCGGTTTCGGCCCGTTTGACGTCGTAGTCGGCGGCCTGAATGAGTTTGAGCAGAATGTTTTCCACGTCCTCACCAACGTAGCCGGCTTCGGTCAGCGCGGTGGCGTCGGCGATCGCGAACGGCACGTTGAGCATCTTGGCGAGCGTCTGGGCCAGGTAGGTCTTGCCGCAGCCGGTGGGGCCGAGCATCAGGATGTTGGACTTGGTCAGCTCGACCGGCTCATGCCGGGAGTCACGACCCTTCTCCCCCGCCTGAATCCGCTTGTAGTGGTTGTAGACGGCGACGGCCAGCGTCCGCTTGGCGGTGTCCTGCCCAATGACATAGCCCTCCAAGAACTCCCGGATTTCAACGGGCTTGGGCAATTCATCGAGTTTGACGTCGTCGGCGTCGGCGAGCTCCTCTTCGATGATCTCGTTGCAGAGGTCGATGCACTCATCGCAGATGTACACACCGGGACCAGCAATGAGCTTCTTGACCTGCTTTTGGCTCTTCCCGCAGAACGAGCACTTCAGCAGGTCACCGCCGTCTCCGATGCGCGCCATGTTGCTGAGGGCCTACTTCCTTTTCGCCGTTCGTCTAGCTGTGCCGCATGTATCCCCCGACGCTACCCGCTAGATCGGGCCCGACGCGACCATTAGGGCCGAATCGCGTCGGTGGTATTCATGCGTGTTCGTCTTGATGAAACATATAGCCAGACGGCGCCCGTCACTCGCGAAAGACGCGCTTTGCGTGTCTTTGGCGTGTCGCGGTCGTTACCCGACCGAGGCTGGTGCGCCGACCGATTCCCATTTCCGCCGGGGATACCGGCCCCGGATAAGCCCGGGCAGATCCCCAAGAAATCACCCTACAGTGGCCGGGTGGGATTGGCTCTGATCAGCGGATCGGTACTGATCAGCGATGGTGGTCTGGCCACGCAGCTGCAGGCGCGCGGTCACGACCTGTCCGACGCGTTGTGGTCGGCGAGGCTGTTGGCGGACGATCCGGGGGAGATCGTCGCCGTGCACACGGGCTATTACCGCGCCGGCGCCAAGATCGCGACGACGGCGAGCTATCAGGCGTCGTTCGAGGGTTTCGCCTCCCGCGGCATCGGCCGAGATCAGGCCGCCGGGCTGCTGCGCCGCAGCGTCGAGCTGGCGAAGACCGCCCGTGCCGGGGCGGGGGCGGGCGGGCTTCTCGTCGCCGCGTCGGTCGGCCCGTACGGCGCGGCGCTGGCCGACGGATCGGAGTACCGGGGGCGCTACGGGCTGTCGGTGGCGGCTCTGCGGCGATGGCACCGGCCCCGGCTGGAGGTCCTGGCCGCCGCCGGCGCCGACGTGCTGGCGTGTGAGACCGTGCCCGACGTCGACGAGGCCGAGGCGCTGGTCGACCTGGTCGCCTCGGTCGGCGCACCGGCCTGGCTGAGCTACACCATCGACGGCACCAGGACCCGGGCCGGGCAACCGCTGGCGGAGGCGTTTGCCGTCGCCGCCGGGGTGCCGGAGATCGTCGCCGTCGGCGTCAACTGCTGTGCGCCCGAGGACGTCCTGCCGGCGATCGAGATCGCCACGGCCGCCGGTAAGCCGGTGATCGTCTACCCGAACAGCGGCGAGCGTTGGGACGGACGGGACTGGGTCGGGCCGCGCACCTTCTCCGCGGCGCTCGCCACGCAATGGGTGGCGGCCGGGGCGAGCATCATCGGCGGCTGCTGCCGCGTGGGGCCGGCTGACATCGCCGAGGTGACGAGCGTGTTGCCGATCGTGCTCTGAGGGCGGTAAATCGGCTGAAATCTCGCCATGAGAGCACGTTCGGCGAGGAGACTTAGGCGGTCTGCGCGGAGAGCTTCCGGTATTCCAGCACCGTGTCGATGATCCCGTAGTCCTTGGCCTCTTCGGCGGTCAGGATCTTGTCCCGGTCGGTGTCCTTGCGGACCGTCGCGGCGTCCTTGCCGGTGTGGCGGGCCAGCGTCGTCTCCATCAACGTGCGCATCCGCTCGATCTCGGCGGCCTGGATCTCCAGGTCGGAGAACTGGCCCTGGATCACGCCCTGCAGCGACGGCTGGTGGATCAACACCCGGGCGTTGGGCAGCGCCATCCGCTTGCCGGGAGTCCCCGCGGCCAGCAGCACCGCCGCGGCGGAGGCGGCCTGCCCCAGGCACACCGTCTGGATATCGGCGCGCACGTACTGCATGGTGTCGTAAATCGCCATCAGCGAGGTGAAGCCGCCGCCGGGCGAGTTGATGTACATCGTGATGTCACGGTCGGGGTCCAGCGACTCCAACACCAGCAGCTGCGCCATGATGTCGTTCGCCGACGCGTCGTCGACCTGGACGCCGAGGAAGATGATGCGCTCCTCGAACAGCTTGTTGTAGGGGTTGGACTCCTTGACGCCGAAGCTCGAGTGCTCGATGAACGACGGCAGGATGTAGCGCGCCTGCGGCTGGATGGGGTGCTGGGTGCTCACTGGGCTTCTCCGTTGGTGATGTGGGCGGCGCGGGTGATGATGTGGTCGACGAATCCGTATTCGAGGGCCTCCTGGGCGGTGAACCAGCGGTCGCGGTCGGAATCGGCCTCGATGCGTTCGATCGACTGCCCCGTGAATTCGGCGTTCAGCCGGAACATTTCCTTCTTGATGACGTGGAATTGCTCGGCCTGGATGGCGATGTCGGCCGCGCTGCCCGTCACCCCGCCCAGCGGCTGGTGCATCAGGATGCGCGCGTGGGGCAGCGCGAAGCGCTTGCCCTTGGTGCCGGCCGCGAGCAGGAACTCGCCCATCGAGGCCGCCATGCCCATCGCGTAGGTGGCGATGTCGCAGGGCGCCAGCACCATCGTGTCGTAGATGGCCATGCCGGCGCTGATCGATCCGCCCGGCGAGTTGATGTAGAGCGAGATGTCTTTGTCGGAATCCTCGGCGGCGAGCAACAGGATCTGCGCGCACAGCCGGTTGGCGACCTCGTCGTTCACCTCCGAACCCAGGAAGATGATGCGCTCGGAGAGCAAGCGCTCATAGACCGAGTCCGTGAGGTTGAGCCCCTGCGAGGGCGAACGCATGTCAGACACGACTGGATTACCTGCTTTCTCGAGTTCTTCTATTCACCGACACTAACCAACCGAGCCCACTGTTTCGCGCCCACGCTCCCCCTCAATCGGGCGCTTTCGCTCACAGCGTCAAGACCGGTCACTCCGCCTCGTCGTCGGAGCCTTCGGTTTCCAGGTCCTCCGCCGCGGCGTCCTCGGCGTCGGAACGCTTGCCGAAGAACTCATCGGTGTCGATGGTGTTGCCGTCGGTGTCGGTGACCGTCGCCGCGCGCACCACCTCGGCGATGGCCAGCCCGCGCCGCACGTCCGCGAACATCGCCGGCAGCTGGTTGTTCTCCTGCAGGTAGCCCAGCAGCTGCTGCGGCTCGATCCCGTACTGCCGAGACGTCGCCACCAACCGCTCGGTCAGATCGTCCTGGCCGACCTGCACCTCGAGCTGGTCGGCCAGCGCGTCCAGCAGGAGCTGCCTCCTGACATCCGTCTCCGCGGCGGTGCGCGTCTCGGTCTCGAACTCTTCGCGCGTCTTGCCCTGCCCGGCGAGCGCCTCTTCCAGCCTGGCTTCGTCGTGGTCGAGGCCGTGCAGCGCGCCGTGAATGGTGCTGTCGTATTGCGCCTGGACGATCGCCTCGGGGAGCGGCACGTCGACCTGCTCGAGGAGCGTGTCCAGCGCGGCGTTCCGGATCTGGTCGGCCTGCTGGGCGCGCTTGACCCGCGCCACCTGGTCGCGCAGGTTGGACCGCAGCTCGTCGATGGTGTCGAACTCGCTGGCCAATTGGGCGAACTCGTCGTCGGGCTCGGGGAGCTCGCGCTGCTTGATCGACTTGACCGTGACCGTCACCTGCGCGTCCCGCCCGGCGTGGTCGCCGGCCGCCAGCTGCGCGGTGAACTCTCGGGACTCGTCCACCGACAGACCGATCAGGGCGTCGTCGAGGCCCGCGATCAGCCGGCCCGACCCGACCTCGTGGGACAGACCCTCCGCGGACGCCCCCGGCACCTCCTCGCCGTCGATGGTGGCCGACAGGTCGATCGAGACGAAATCACCGTCGGCGACGGGCCGGTCGACCCCGGTCAGGGTGCCGAACCGGGCGCGCAGCGACTCCAATTCGGCGTCGACGTCGTCGTCACTGACCTCGACGGGATCCACCGAGATCGTCAGCGCGCTCAGGTCGGGAAGCTCGATCTTCGGGCGGACGTCGACCTCGGCGGTGAACGCGAGCTCCTGGCCGTACTCCTTCTTGGTCACCTCGATCTCGGGCTGGCCGAGGGGCTGAACTTCCGACTCCACAACGGCCTGCCCGTAGCGCGCGGGCAACGCCTCGTTGACGACCTGGTCGAGCAACGCCTCCCGGCCGAACCGGGCCTCCAGCAACTTCGCCGGCGCCTTGCCGGGGCGGAAACCGGGCAGCCGGACCTGCTTGGCCAGCTCGCGGTAGGCGCGCTGGAAGTCGGGCTCGAGTTCGGCGAACGGCACCTCCACGTTGATGCGGACCCGGGTGGGGCTCAGCTGCTCGATGGTGCTCTTCACGGGGGTGCTCCTCGGTGGTCGTTCCTGGCGTTCGGTGGCCGTGTGCATGCGGCACGGGTCGTGCTGGTCGGGGTGACAGGATTTGAACCTGCGGCCTTCCGCTCCCAAAGCGGATGCGCTACCAAGCTGCGCTACACCCCGCGCTGACCTCGATGATCCTAAGGCCCCGCAGGGCCGGGTTGGCCACAGGCTTCGCGACGAACTCGCAGACCCTCACGGAGCGATCACAAGACCGCGTCGATTAGATTTGATCCTCGTCGACAGCTACAGTCACGCTCGACTAACACATGCGGGCGTAGCTCAATGGTAGAGCCCTAGTCTTCCAAACTAGCTACGCGGGTTCGATTCCCGTCGCCCGCTCTGGATCGAAGGATCTGCTCCAAAGAAAGGCGCCATGAGCGACCTAAAAACGGACGCGGCTATCCACGGCTCATGCGCGTCGGAATTCGTCGGAGTGCGCGACGCTTTCCAGCGCAATTTCTTCGACGGCGACGAAGTCGGCGCGGCCGTCGCCGTGTGGGTCGACGGCACCCTTGTCGTCAACCTCTGGGGCGGCTGGGCCGACGCCGCCCGCACCCGGCCCTGGCGCCAAGACACCCTGACCACGGTGTTGTCCGGCACCAAGGGCCTGTCGGCAACGTGCGTCCACCAGCTGGCCGACCGCGGCGAACTGGACCTGCAGGCACCGGTGGCCCACTACTGGCCCGAGTTCGGGCAGGCGGGCAAACAAGACATTACGTTGGCGATGGTGATGAGCCACCGCTCCGGGGTGATCGGGCCGCGCACCCGGCTGCGCTGGGAGGACGTAGCCGACTGGGATTTCGTCTGCACACAGCTGGCCGCCGCCGAACCCTATTGGGAGCCGGGAACCGCCCAGGGCTATCACATGACCACCTTCGGGTTCATCCTCGGCGAGGTGTTCCGGCGGGTCACCGGCCGCACCATCGGCCAGTACCTGCGCACCGAGATCGCCGAACCGTTCGGCGCCGACGTCCACATCGGTTTGTCGCTGGCCGAACAACGCCGCTGCGCCGAGCGGGTCAACAAGCCGCACGCCCGCGACCTGTTGGCCGACGCGCAAGCCCCCGGCTACCCGAGCAGCCTCACCGAACATCCCAAGGCCGCGTTGTCGATCTCGATGGGCTTCGCCCCCGACGACGAGCTCGGGTCGCACGACCTGCAACTGTGGCGCGAACTCGAATTCCCCGGGACCAACGGGCAGGTGTCGGCCCTGGGCTTGGCGACGTTCTACAACGCGCTGGCGCAGGAGAAGGTCCTCAGCCGCGAGCACATGGACCGGGTGCGGGAGTGTCAGGGCGGGCTGGACACCGACCTGGTGCTGGGCCCGCGGGTGGCCGACCATGGGTGGGGCCTGGGCTACATGCTCAACCAGCGGTGCGTCAACGGGCCCAACCCGCGGATCTTCGGCCACGGCGGGCTCGGAGGTTCCTTCGGTTTCGTCGATCTGGAACACCGGATCGGCTACGCGTACGTGATGAACCGCTTCGACGCCACCAAAGCCAACGCGGACCCGCGCAGCCTCGCCTTGAGCAACGAGGTCTACGCGGCGCTCGGAGTGATCTAGGACCCATGAAAACGCGCCCCGCCGGTCACGGCAGGGCGCGTTTCGGTTGCGCGGATCAGGGGTGCCAGCCGGGCGGCCCGGGCGGCCCCGGCGGACCCCATGGCCCAGGAGGCCCCGGCGGACCCCAGCCGGGGGGCGGCGGCCCCGGGTGTCCCCACCCCGGAGGTCCCGGCGGTCCGCCGCGCCAGTCGTGGCAGTTGTTCCAGTCCCAGTTGTTACCCCAGCCCGGATCCCAGAACTCACCCGGGCACCACTGCGGGAAGGGTCCGGGATGCGCTGCCGCTTCGGTCGCGACGCCCAAGCCCGCCAGCCCCAACCCGCCAATCGCGAGAGCCGTTGCGGCCAAACGAGGAATTGTTTTCATAACCTAACCAATACCCCGGTGGCCGCCGAGCCTAAACAGTAGACGCGAACGTTTCTTGAAGAAAAGTCCCGCCGATGGCGGCGGCATCACTTCTGGCAGGTGGGGCACCAGAACACGTTGCGGCCTTCCAAGACGGCCGTGCGGATCGAGTCGCCGCAGACCCGGCAGGCCTCGCCGGCGCGCCGGTACACGTAGGTCCTGGGCCGCCCGGCCCGGTACGACGGCGGCCCGTGGTCGTGCTCAGGCCGCACGACCACGATCTTGCCGCGGCGGAAGCCGACCTTCATCAGCTCCACCAGATCGGTCCACGCCGCATCGAACTCCGCTTCGCCGATGTCTCGGCCGGGGCGAAACGGATCGATGTTGTGGCGGTAGAGCAGCTCGTTGCGGTAGACGTTGCCCACGCCGGCGACGATGGTCTGATCCATCAACAGGGCGCCGATGGGCCTGCGGGACTTCGTGATTCGGTTCCATGCCCAAGACGGGTCGGCGTCGTTGCGCAGCGGGTCGGGGCCGAGCTTGGCGAGCACGTCGGAGACCTGACCCTCGTCGATCACCTCGCAGACGGTCGGTCCGCGCAAGTCGGTGCCGTAGTCGGCGCCGACCATGCGCATCCGTACCTGCCCGACCGGTTCCGGAAGGACCGCTCCCTCGCGTGGCCATTCGGTGAAGGCGCCGTACAGGCCGAGGTGGACGTGCACGATCGGCCCGCCGTCGTAGTGGTGGAAGAGATGTTTGCCCCAGACACTGGTGCGGCGTAGCACGCGGCCGTCCACCACGGCCGAGTCGGCGAATCGGCCCTGCGGGCTCGACACCGCCACGGGCGCGCCGCCGAACCGGCGTTGGTGCAGCCGGGCCAGCCGGTGCAGGGTATGCCCTTCGGGCATGGCTTACGCCGGCGCGCCGGGCACCGGCGGCGCCTGGTGGGTGCGTTCGTATTCGGCGAGGATGTCGATACGGCGTTGGTGGCGTTCGGCTTTCGACCATTGCGCGCTCAGGAAGGCGTCGACGATGGCCAACGCCTCCTCGACGGTGTGCATGCGGCCGCCGATCCCGATCAACTGGGCGTTGTTGTGCTCGCGGGCCAGCGTCGCCGTCTCGACGCTCCACGCCAGCGCGCAGCGTGCCCCGGGGACCTTGTTGGCCGCGATCTGCTCACCGTTGCCCGACCCGCCCAGCACGATGCCCAGGCTGTCCGGGTCGGCCACCGTGCGGGTCGCCGCGGCGATGCAGAAAGCCGGGTAGTCGTCCTCGGCGTCATAGGTGAAGGCGCCGCAATCGATCGGCTCGTGCCCGGCCCCTTCGAGGTGGGCGATGATCTGCTGCTTGAGCTCGAATCCGGCGTGGTCAGAGCCGAGGTAGACGCGCATGCCCGCCATCCTTGCATGCCGGGGTCGTTTGGACCCCCCAGGCGTCCGGCCGTTCAGTGCGACGCGACGGCTTTGCGGGTGCGGTGGGGCCCCGTGACACGCGGGGCGCGGGGCCGCCCTCGCACAACACCCAAAGCCGCGGTGTCACAACCGCCGCCCGACGCCTAGTCGAATTCGGGCTTCTCGGTGCGGGTCCGCTTGAGTTCGAAGAAGTGCGGATAGGACGCGAAGGTCACCGACGCGTCCCACAGCTTGCCGGCCTCCTCGCCGCGGGGGATCTTCGAGAGCACCGGGCCGAAGAACGCCACACCGTTGACGTGGATGGTCGGCGTGCCGACGTCGTCGCCGACCGCGTCCATGCCGGCGTGGTGGCTCTTGCGCAGGGCGTCGTCGTAGGCCTCGCTGGTGGCGGCCTCGGCGAGTTCCGCCGGCAGTCCGGCGTCGGCCAGCGACAGCTTGATGACCTCTTCGAGGTTCTTGTTGTCCTCGTTATGAATCCGGGTGCCCATCGCCGTGTACAGCGGGTCCAGCACCCCGGCCCCGTGCGCCTGCTCGGCGGCGATCGCCACCCGCACCGGCCCCCATGCGTGCTTCATCATCTCGCGATACCTGTCGGGCAGCCCTTCGCGGTTCTCGTTGAGGATCGCCAGGCTCATGACGTGGAAGTGCACGTCGATGTCGCGGACCTTCTCCACCTCGAGGATCCAGCGCGACGTGATCCAGCACCAGGGGCACAGCGGATCGAACCAGAAATCGGCTTGGTCTTTCCCGGCAGCCGTGTCAGGCATAGTGCAATCCTCTCGTCGGTCAACACACCGTCCAGCACAACCGTAGGCGCCCCGCCCCTGTTCCCACAGTGCCCGCGACGGGGACCGGGGACGTAAGTTGGACGCGTGGCCCTTCCTAACCTCACCCGGGACCAGGCCGTCGAACGCGCCGCCCTGATCACCGTCGACAGCTACCGGATCCAGCTCGATGTCACCGACGGCAACGGAAACCCGGGCGAACGCACCTTCCGGTCCACGACCACCGTGGTGTTCGACGCGCTGCCGGGCGCCGACACCTACATCGACCTCGCGGCCGATACGGTGCGCGCCGCTACCCTCAACGGCCGCCAATTGGATGTGTCCGGATACGACGAATCGACCGGGATCCCGTTGCTCGGCCTCGAGAAGCGCAACGTCCTGGAGATCGACGCGGACTGCCGCTACTCCAACACCGGTGAGGGCCTGCACCACTTCGTCGACCCGGTCGACAACGAAACGTATCTGTACTCCCAATTCGAAACCGCCGACGCCAAGCGGATGTTCGCCTGTTTCGACCAGCCCGACCTCAAGGCGACGTTCGACCTGCGGGTGATTGCGCCCAAGCACTGGAAGGTGATCTCCAACGGCGCGACGGTCTCCGTGGAGGACGGCACGCACACATTCGCCACCACCCCGAGGATGAGCACCTACCTGGTGGCCTTGATCGCCGGCCCGTACGCGGAGTGGAAAGACACGTACACCGACGAACACGGGGAGATCCCGCTGGGCATCTTCTGCCGGGAATCCTTGGCGCGCCACATGGACGCCGAGCGGCTGTTCACCCAAACCAAACAGGGATTCGGTTTCTACCACAAGAACTTTGGGCTGCCGTATGCGTTCGGCAAATACGATCAGCTCTTCGTTCCCGAATTCAACGCCGGCGCAATGGAAAACGCGGGGGCGGTCACCTTCCTGGAGGACTACGTCTTTCGCAGCAAGGTCACCCGGGCCTCCTACGAACGGCGCGCCGAGACAGTGCTGCACGAGATGGCGCACATGTGGTTCGGGGACCTGGTCACGATGACCTGGTGGGACGACCTGTGGCTCAACGAGTCGTTCGCGACGTTCGCGTCGGTGCTCTGCCAGGCGGAGGCCACCGAATTCACCGAGGCCTGGACGACTTTCGCCACCGTCGAGAAATCGTGGGCGTATCGCCAGGACCAACTGCCCTCGACGCATCCGATCGCCGCCGACATCCCCGACCTGGCGGCGGTCGAGGTGAACTTCGACGGCATCACCTACGCCAAGGGCGCCTCCGTCCTCAAGCAGCTCGTCGCCTACGTCGGGCTGGAGCATTTCCTGGCCGGGCTGCCCGACTACTTCCGCAGACACGCGTTCGGCAACGCCACCTTCGACGACCTGGTCGCCGCGCTGGAGAAGGCGTCGGGCCGCGACCTGTCCGACTGGGGGCAGCAGTGGTTGAAGACGACCGGCCTGAACACACTGCGGCCGGATTTCGACGTCGACGCCGGCGGCAAATTCACCCGGTTCGCGGTGACCCAGAGCGGCGCCGCCCCGGGGGCCGGCGAGACGAGGGTGCACCGGCTGGCGATCGGAATCTACGACGACGACGGCTCCGGTGGAGCCGGCAAGCTGGTGCGCGTGCGGCGGGAGGAACTCGACGTCGAGGGCGCCGTCACGGAAGTGCCTGCGCTGGTTGGTGTTTCACGCGGGCAGCTGGTCCTGGTCAACGATGACGACCTGACGTATTGCTCGCTGCGGCTGGACGGCGAGTCGCTGCAGACCGCGCTGGCCCGCATCGCCGATATCGCCGAGCCGCTACCGCGGTCTCTGGTGTGGTCGGCGGCGTGGGAGATGACGCGCGAGGCCGAACTGCGCGCCCGTGACTTCGTGGCGCTGGTCTCGGGCGGCGTGCACGCCGAAACCGAGGTGGGCGTTGCGCAGCGGCTGCTGCTGCAGGCGCAGACGGCGCTGGCCTCCTACGCCGAGCCGGCGTGGGCGCAGCAGCACGGGTGGCCGCAGTTCGCCGACCGGCTGCTGGAGCTGGCCCGCGCAGCCGAGCCCGGCTCGGATCATCAGCTCGCCTTCGTCAACAGCCTGTGCTCATCGGTGCTCTCGACCCGCCACGTCGTGACGCTGGCGAACCTGCTCGACCACGACCCGGCGGATCTCGGGTTGGCCGGCCTCGAGATCGATACCGACCTGCGCTGGCGCATCGTGACCGCGCTGGCCAGCGCCGGCGAGATCGACGCCGACGGGCCCGCGACACCCTTCATCGACGCGGAGGTGCAGCGCGACCCCACGGCCGCCGGCAAGCGGCACGGGGCCCAAGCGGCGACGGCGCGGCCGCAACAGCAGGTGAAGGAGGCGGCCTGGACCACGGTGATCGAGGACGACACCCTGGCCAACATCACGGCCCGCTCCATCATCGCGGGCTTCGCCCCGCCCGGCCAGCATCACCTGCTCGCACCGTTCACGGATCGCTACTTCGAGGCGATCCCGGGCGTGTGGGATCGGCGGTCCAGCGAAGTCGCGCAAACGGTGGTGATCGGCCTGTACCCCCACTGGAACATCAGCGAGGCCGGCATCGCGGCTGCCGACAAGTTCCTCTCCGACCCGGAGGTGCCGCCGGCGTTGCGGCGCCTGGTGCTCGAAGGCCAGGCCGGGGTGAAGCGGGCCCTGCGGGCCCGCACATTCGACGCGGCCGACTAGGCCGGGGAGATTCCCGCGCTCATGACGCGGATCGCGCTGACCAGCCCGTCGACCAGGTCACCGCGCTCAAACGCCGAGGACGCGGCGGCGACGCCCAGCGGCGCCGACGACTCGGCGCCGCGGCCGCGGACCTGCGAGCCGTACACGACCTCGATGACCTTCTGGTCGGGCGAGACGGCCAACAGCACGGCGTCGTCCGGCGTGGGCACCTTGGCCAGGATCTCGCGCGCACGCGCGGCGGTGTCGGTGCCCAAGTCGCCGAGGTAGATGGCGAAGCGGGCCTTCGATGCCCGCGAGCCGAACTTCAGCGCGTCGTCAATGGCGACGAGATCCTTGGTCGGGAACGGAAAATGAACCGACAGCTCGCCGGGCTCGGTGACCCCGGAGAGTCGCCCGCTGGTGGTGATCACCCAGCCCTTGGGCAGCTCGTCCGGCTCGATCGTCGCTACCTCACCACGTGCCACTGGCGCCACCTCCGACTGAGAATCCATGTCCGCCGTGCCCACCGTGCGCGTGGCCGACGTCTTCGTCCGTGGCCGCCCACAGGATCGGCGGGTGCGTCCACT
Source organism: Mycobacterium scrofulaceum (assembly GCF_001667885.1). Lineage (GTDB taxonomy): Bacteria > Actinomycetota > Actinomycetes > Mycobacteriales > Mycobacteriaceae > Mycobacterium > Mycobacterium scrofulaceum_C. Next base: position 46,928 of record NZ_LZJW01000089.1, read on the forward strand.
TCTCCCCCAGCTTGTAGGTCGCCGGGTGCGGTCCCTTGTGGGACCAGATCAGCAGCGCCAGGACGACCACCAGCAGCAACGGTATCCCGATGAAGTACAGGTGAATCTGCAGAAGGCTCACGACGAAAACCGTATCTCACGCGCCGATTCCTCGGCACACTCGGACACGAGATTGGTCAGGCCGCGCCTTCGCCGAGGTAGCGCGCCCAGGCCGGATCGAGCTCCTTGACCGTCGACAGCAGCCGCCAGTGCTGGCCCGTGGGCGGCAGCGGCGTCCGGCGCAGCGCCCAACCGAGTTCGGTCAACAGCTTGTCGCCCTTGCGGTGGTTGCATGTCGAGCAGCACGCCACACAGTTCTCCCAGGAGTGGTCGCCACCGCGGCTGCGGGGCACCACGTGGTCGACCGTGTCGGCCTTCGCCCCGCAGTAGGCGCAGGAGAACCGGTCCCGGTGCATCAGCGCGGCGCGGGTCATCGGGACCCTGGCCCGGTAGGGGACGCGCACATAGGACCGCAGCTGGATCACCGAGGGCACGACGATCGAGCTGGTGGCCGAGTGGATCACGGGCCCGGCCGGGTCGTGGTGCACCACGTCGGCCTTCCCGCAGATCACCATCACGATGGCCCGCCGCATCGGCAGGGCGGTCAGCGGCTCGTAGGTGGAGTTCAGCAGCAGCACCCGCCGGCGGCTCCACACGGACGCGTGGAAGGTGTCGGCACCGCCGACGGCGTCATAGAAGGACTGAGGCTCGGAATCCATCGCCTCCATTTTGGTCCATCGCGGCGGCGCCGCGCCGCGCCGGGCCGCCGATGCGCCCGGTGTTCACCCGCGCGACATGCCGTTCACCTGCAATAGGGGTGCGATTGGCGGCGAATCATGGTGGACTATCCGCGGAGGATCTATGGCGCAGGGCAAAAGACGCCGCAGCCACCGCAGTTCCGGTGCCGCGGCAGGGTTAACCGGGCCCCCAACCGCGTCGTCAATGGCGACGAGATCCTTGGTCGGGAACGGAAAATGAACCGACAGCTCGCCGGGCTCGGTGACCAC
>NZ_LZJW01000090.1 GCF_001667885.1 Mycobacterium scrofulaceum
CGCCCTGGGGATCGGCGCCGGCCTCGATCGCGCCGTGATCGACGCCGCGCCTCGGCACGTCGACGCGCCGCGTCCAGCGCGGCCGTCGCGCAAGCCTGTCCGGCGGCCGCCGCGGACTTGGCCGTCTCCAGCTCCGCGATGCGCTCGATCAGCGCCGATTCGTCGGCCAACGGGTCGATGATCGCCAATTCTTCGAACATACATGCGATAGTAGCCGGCGCCACCGACAAGTCCCTCGCTACGCTGGCCGTGTGAGCGCCGAGCGCCGGATCAGGGTGGCGCGGGTCTACGACGATGTCGGCCCCGACGACGGCCAGCGTGTGCTGGTCGACCGTATGTGGCCGCGAGGGGTGCGCAAGGGTGACCCGCGGGTGGGGACCTGGTCCAAGGACGTCGCGCCGTCCAAGGAGCTGCGCGAGTGGTATCACCACCGGTCCGGACACTTCGACGGATTCGCCAAGCGGTACGAGGCCGAACTCGTCGACAACCCGGCCTTCGAGGAGCTGCGCGAGCAGTCCCGGCACGGCGTCGTCACCCTGGTCACCGCGACCCGCGACCCGAGCATCAGTCATGCGGCCGTCCTCGCGGAGCTGCTGAAAAGCCACTGAACGCGTGAGACGATCGTGCGATGCGGCTGGGATTGCACGCCCTGGGGATCGGCGCCGGCGCCGATCGCGCCGTGATCGACGCCGTCGCGTCGACCGCGGACGACTGCGGTTTCGCCACGCTGTGGGCCGGCGAACACGTCGTCATGGTCGATCGACCCGCCTCCCGCTACCCCTACTCCGACGACGGCGTCATTGCCGTTCCGGCACAAGCGGATTGGCTTGACCCGACGATCGCACTGAGCTTCGCCGCGGCGGCCTCGTCCCGGATCGGGCTGGCGACCGGGGTGCTGCTGTTGCCCGAGCACAATCCGGTGGTGGTGGCCAAGCAGGCCGCCAGCCTGGATCGCCTCGGCGGCGGGCGCCTGACCCTGGGTGTCGGCGTGGGCTGGTCCCGGGAGGAATTCGCCGCGCTTTCGGTGCCGTTCGCCCGTCGCGGCGCGCGCACCGCCGAATACGTTGCCGCGATGCGCGCCGTGTGGCGCGACGACGTCGCCTCGTTCGACGGTGATTTCGTGCGCTTCGACGCCATACGGGTCAACCCGAAGCCGGTGCGTGACCGCCACATCCCGATAGTCGTTGGCGGCAACAGTGATTCGGCACTGCGCCGGGTGGCGACGTGGGGTGACGGCTGGTACGGCTTCAACCTCGACGGTGTCGAAGCCGTGCGCGACCGGCTCGCCAGGCTGGAGCGGCTGTGCGCCGAGGCGGCGCGCGACCGTGAAGAGCTGCGGCTCTCGGTGGCGCTGCGCGATCCGAGCGCCGGTGATCTCGGTGCCCTCGCCGAGCTGGGCGTCGACGAATTGGTTCTGATCGCCGCTCCGCCCGACCGCCCCGATGCGGCGGCCGAATGGGTTTCGGCCCTGGCCGAACGGTGGATGGCGGGGGCGCCGGCGTGAGCGACGACGACCCCATACTGCCGCGGGAGTTGACCGACCTCCGCGACGAAGTCCGCGCCGTCCCCCCGCCGCCGATCCCGACCTTGCCCGAGCCCTACGGGTTGCGGCTGGCCGATCCGGACGCCGACGCCGACATGATCGCCGAGTGGATGAATCGGCCGCACCTGGTGGAAGCGTGGGAGTCCGCCTGGCCGGCGGCGCGCTGGCATCGATACCTGCGGGCGCAACTCGACGGCGGCTTCTCGCGCCCATTCGTCGCCACGCTGGACGGCATACCCCGCGCTTATATCGAGTTGTACAGGGCGGCAAAGGATTCCATCGCCAACCGGTATGAACACGATCCCCACGACCTGGGCTTGCACGTCGCGGTCGCCGATCTGGACTACATCAAGCGCGGTCACGTCAGTCACCTGCTGCCCTACCTGATCGGCAGCATCCTGGGCCTCGATCCGCAATGCCGGCGCATCATGTTCGATCCGGACCACCGCAACGTCCTCGCGCGCACGTTCTGCGAGCGGGGCGGCTGCGTTTTCCTCGGCGAGCACGACATGTCGAACCGGCGGATGGCGCTCTACGCGCTGCCCCGGACGCCCGCCGACGTTCCCGGCGGCTGACTCACAGCTGCTCGGCGATCCGCTGCGCCAGGAACGCGGCCGCCTCGCCGAGTGCGACGCTGACGACGATGTTGGCGATAGCCGCGCGCAGCTGGCGTTCCTCGCCGAGCCGCTGGGTTTCCAGCATCCAGGTGGAGAACGTGGTGTAGGCGCCGACGAACGCGGTGCCGGCCAGCAGGGCCGCTTCCCTGCCCAGCACTAGGCCCCCGAGAAAGCCCAATAGCGCTGCGCCGCTGACGTTCACGGCCAGCGTGCCGAATGGGAAGGACCGGGCCACCCGGCGGGCCACCGCGCGGTCGACCACGAAGCGCAGCACCGAGCCGACGCCCCCAATCAGCCCCACACCGACCCACAGCGCGACCGTTGTGACCGCGCCGGCCGTCATCCGCGCACCCGGTCCCGGCGCACCAATTTGGTGGCCAGGTGCACGGCCAGCAGTCCCAGCGCGATGCTGGTCACGGTGTAGCCGACGGCCAGCGCCCAGTGGCCGCGTTCGAGCATCCTGAGCGTCTCGACCTGCATCGTCGAGAAGGTGGTGAGCCCGCCGCACAGTCCGGTGCCCAGGAGGGGCCGCCGATAACTCGACAACGGCAGGCGTTCGAGCAATCGGGTGGTGAAGTAGCCGACCAGGAAGGCGCCGACGATGTTCACCGCGAACGTCGGCCACGGCCACCTCGCCGGGTCGCCGGCGGCGAGCGTGCCCAACCCGGCACGGGCCAGCGAGCCCAGCGCCCCGCCGGCGAAGACCGCGGCAAGCTCGCGATAGTCGTGGGCCACGCGTGATCCCCTTCCCTGTGCAGGACTTACGGGTGGGTGAATCCGGGACGTCAGAAAAGTACCTGACAAGTCAGCGGCGTGTGTCGCGGGCAGAATTGGGAACCATGGCCCACCCCCGCGCCGGTCAGCCGGCCCAGCCCGAAGACCTTGTCGATCTGCCTCACCTGGTGACGGCGTACTACACGGTTGCGCCCGACCCCGACGACGTCGCCCAACAGGTGGTGTTCGGCACGTCGGGCCATCGCGGTTCGGCGCTGGACGGGGCGTTCAACGAGGCCCACATCGTGGCGATCACCCAGGCGATCGTCGAGTACCGCGCCGCGCACGGCACCACGGGGCCGCTGTTCATCGGCCGTGACACGCATGGCCTTTCCGAGCCCGCATGGGTGTCGGCGCTCGAGGTGCTGGCCGCCAACGACGTCGTCACCATGGTGGATTCGCGGGACCGCTACACCCCGACACCGGCGGTCAGCCACGCGATCCTCAATTACAACCGCGGCCGCACCGACGGGCTGGCGGACGGCATCGTGGTGACGCCGTCACACAACCCGCCTGCCGACGGTGGCTTCAAGTACAACCCGCCCAACGGCGGCCCGGCGGATACCGACGCGACGAACGCAATCGCCAAGCGCGCCAACGAAATTCTCCGCGACGGCTCCGGGGTGAGGCGGGTGCCGTTCGCGCGAGCGCTGCAGTCCGTGCAGCGGCACGACTACCTGGGCAACTACGTCGACGACCTGGCAGGCGTGGTCGACATCGACGCGATCCGGGCGGCCGGGGTGCGGATCGGCGCCGACCCGCTGGGCGGGGCCAGCGTCGACTACTGGGGTGAGATCGCCCAGCGGCACGCCCTCGACCTGACCGTGGTGAATCCGCTGGTGGATGCGACGTGGCGGTTCATGACGCTCGACCACGACGGCAAGATCCGGATGGACTGCAGTTCGCCCGACGCGATGGCCGGGCTCATCGCCAACCGCGACCGCTACCAGATCGCCACCGGCAACGACGCGGACTCCGACCGGCACGGCATCGTCACCCCGGACGCCGGCCTGATGAACCCGAACCACTACCTGGCGGTGGCCATCGACTACCTGTACACGCACCGGCCGTCGTGGCCGGACGGCATCGCCGTCGGCAAGACCGCGGTCAGTTCGTCGATCATCGACCGGGTGGTCGCCGGCATCGGCCGCAAGCTGGTCGAGGTGCCCGTCGGGTTCAAGTGGTTCGTCGACGGCCTGATCAGCGGCACCATCGGGTTCGGCGGCGAGGAATCCGCGGGCGCGTCGTTCCTGCGGCGCGACGGCTCGGTGTGGACCACCGACAAGGACGGCGTCATCCTGGCGCTGCTGGCCTCCGAGATCCTGGCCGTCACCGGATCGACCCCGTCGCAGCGCTACCAGGAGCTGACCGCCGAGTACGGCACGCCGTTCTACGCGCGAGTCGACGCGCCGGCCGATCGCGACCAGAAAGCCCGGCTGGCCAAGCTCTCTCCCGAGCAGGTGACCGCGACCGAGGTGGCCGGCGAGCCGATCACCGCGAAGCTCACCACCGCGCCCGGCAACGGCGCCGCGTTGGGCGGATTGAAGGTGACGACCGCCAACGCATGGTTTGCTGCGCGGCCGTCGGGCACCGAGGACGTGTACAAAATCTACGCGGAATCCTTCAATGGCCCCGAGCATTTGGCGGAGGTGCAAGAAGCCGCGCGCGAGGTGGTTAATAAAGTCATTGGGTGACCATTTCCCTCAGGCTTACCCGTTCGGGAGAACGTGGTTCCCGCTCCCCGCGGCTGCCGCGCGAAGTCTGGATTCTGAGCTGGGCGAATGTGATGGTCGCGCTGGGCTACGGGGTGGTGTCGCCGGCGATGCCGGCTTTCGCGCATACCTTCGGGGTGAGCATCAAGGCGGTGACTTTCCTGGTCACCGTCTTTTCGTTGAGCCGGCTGTGTTTCGCGCCGGTCAGTGGCGTGCTGGTGCAGCGGTTGGGCGAGCGGCGGATTTACATCGGCGGTTTGCTGATCGTCGCGCTGTCGACGATCGCGTGCGCGTATTCGCAGACGTATTGGCAGCTGCTGCTGTTTCGCGCGATCAGCGGGATCGGCTCGACGATGTTCTACGTCTCGGCGCTGGGACTGATGATCCACATCAGCCCGCCCGACGCGCGCGGGCGGATCGCGGGGCTGTTCACGACGTCGTTCATGGTGGGCGCGGTCGCTGGTCCCGCGGTCGGCGGCCTGACGGCGGGATGGGGGTTGACCGCTCCGTTCATCGTCTACGGCGTGGCCATGCTCGGTGTGGCGGCGGTGCTCTTCTACGGCCTGCGAAACTCGGAACTGGCCGCGCCCCCGCCGCCGACACGGTCGACGGTGACGATGCGGCAGGCGCTGCGGTTCCGCGCGTATTGGTCGGCGCTGCTGTCCAACTTCGCGACCGGCTGGGCGGCGTTCGGTCTGCGGGTCGCGCTGGTGCCGCTGTTCCTCGCCGACGTGATGGGGGAGAGCGTCGGCATCATCGGGGCGGCGCTGGCGGCCTTCGCGGCCGGTAACGCCGTCGCCGTCATTCCCAGCGGCTACCTGTCCGACCGGATGGGACGGCGCACGTTGTTGATCGTCGGCCTGGCGACGTCCGGCGTGGCCACCGCCGCGTTGGGAGTCGTGTCGTCGTTGCCGGCGTTCATGGTCGCCGCCGCCCTATCCGGTGCGACGACGGGCATCTTCATGTCGCCGATGCAGGCCGCGGTCGCCGACATCCTGGGCAACGAGGCGCGCGCGGGCATTCCGGTGGCCGCGGTGCAGATGCTGTCCGACCTGGGTGCGATCGTCGGATCCGTCACCGTCGGGTGGGCCGCCGAGAAACTGAGCTTTGGCTGGGGCTTCGGCATCAGCGGGCTCGTTCTGCTGATCGCCGCCTTTGGCTGGGTGCTGGCGCCGGAAACGCGGACGCTGGTCCATCCCGAGCACGGCCTGGCGGAGCCCTAGGCGGACGGCGAGGCCGCGTGAACTGCAACTTTGAACCGGGGTGGCGGTTGGTGTAGCTTCGATTGGCACGACTTGGGGCTATGGCGCAGCTGGTAGCGCACCACACTGGCAGTGTGGGGGTCAGGGGTTCGAGTCCCCTTAGCTCCACCGGATATTTCGCGGCTTCAGGCGCGCACCGGCAGAGTCCGGTCAGCGGTCGGGCCCTAAGCGTCGTTCTCCTCGCGCAGGGCTTCCATCGCCAAGTTGTTGATCAACCGCCGGCCCTCGGCGGTGCGTAACACAGGCAGCATTGCGGAGACGACACCGGCGGCGGTGAGCGCAAGGCGCAACAGACCATCAGGCGCCGTGTCTGCTTCGCCCAGCACCGCATACTCCGCGTGGGGATCTCCCGAATGTTGTGCCATGGCCATCCTGGCCACGAGCCGGTTGTCGCGGTCGAGGCCGATCTCGTCGGTGGACGCCAAGGTGAAGGTTTCGCCGATCTCCGCAACTTCATCCGGCTCACAGAGCTGAGCCACCAGTTGCCACAGGATCGAGATGGTGGCGCGGATCAACTGTGGCAGCCGGTCGGCCGGGATGACTTCGTCATCGATGATGACGCGCATGCCGGCTTCGTCACCTCGCTCACCGTGCTGAATGAGTGCCAATGCTCGACGGAAATCTGCCGCACCCACACTGTCGTCACCGGTCATGCTGTTCATCCTGCCGAAGGCGGGCGACAGCATCCGAAAGCGGCTAAGGGTCAGGTCCGAGTCCCCTTAACACTGCAAATTCGCCGCAAGTCACCGATGCAGGTTCCACTGGCCGCAATCCGCGGCGAGGACGTCGTTGACGTCGACTTCGAGCCCCCCGACTCTTGGGCCCGGATTCGCTGCCGTACTCACCACGCGTTGGTAGAGAACCGCGGCAGGGTCGACCTGTCCGTGGGACCAGGCCTTGGTCTGCCAGGCCCACCGGTGCCCGGGGGTGCTTGAATTCCCGATAACGCCATCGGCGGCGGCCCATCGGCACACATCAATCCCGCCGTAGACGCCGGTGCGCTGCACCCCCAGCACCGAGTTGATGCCGCGAAACCACTTGAGCGCCAGATTGTTCCAGGTGTCGTGGTTGATGTCCTCGTCGATGCTGAAGAAGATCGGAGCGCTCTGGCCACCACCCGCCTCGGTATGCAGCTTCCAGGCGGTGCGCGCATCGGCAACGCCGCCCTCGAATCCACGCCTGAAGTCCGATGGTGCTGTCCCGCCCGGCTTCCCGTATTGGTAATTGCTGACGATGATGAGCCCAGCTGCGGTCAGCTGCTCGGCGTAGGACCGCGTGATCGGCTTGGCACCCATGGACGAGCCGGGGCGCGAGAGCGAGACGTAGTTGATGACCCCGGAGTGGCCGGAGGCTCTAATCTGCTGCGCCGGTATTTGGCGCGCGGCGAAGTCGATCAATGTGGGGGTGGCGCCGACGGCGGCACGGGCAGGGGCGGTTGTCGATGCCGCATACAGCGCTGGCAGGGCAGAGATAGCGATGGCGCAGCGCAATACGTCGCGCCGGGGGAGAGGGCGCGACCGCTGCGCACTCACCGACAAGTCCTGCATCGCGTGATGTTAAATTTGTGACTTTTGTCAACATAAGTGGCGCATTGCAGTCGATACCGAATCGGTTTCTACGGTTCACCGTGTCGAGTCCATGGCGCCTGGTCGACGTGGGACATCCGCGATCGGCAGCCAAACTCTCAGAAACCTCGTACCGCCGGTACGCATAACCGACGACCCACGTGGGTACGCGGCCGAGTGAACGGTTGTTCGCAGAGAATCGACGCCCGCAAGGCCTGTAGGCGGGAGGGAGCTTCTGAATGCCCGAGGTCCAACTTCACCACGAGGGACACCCCATGTATCGCCGGATGGTCCGGTTCGATTGGTCCGAGACGCCGCTGCACTGGGTGCCCGACGATCCGTTCTCGACGCACATGATCAACGTCCTGCACCTGCTGCTGCCCGAGGGCGAGCGCCACTTCATCAAGGCGGTCCTCGAGGCGTCGTCGCTGGTCGATGACCCGGAGTTGGAGGCGGCGATCAAGCCGTTCATCCAGCAGGAGTCCTGGCACGCGTGGGCGCACCAGGTGGTGCTCGACCACCTCGCCGAGCAGGGCATCGACACCAAGCCGTATACCGATCGGCTCGGGCGGCTGTTGTCGATGACGCTGGGCGACCCGCCCAAGTGGTTTCCGCCGGCCATGAAGCGGTGGTGGCTATATCGGCGGCTGGCCGACGTGGCCGCGCTGGAGCATTACACCGCGATGTTGGGCCAGTGGGTGCTGACGAACCGGGGTCTGGACTACGCCAAGGCCGACCCGATGATGCTCGACCTGCTGCGCTGGCACGGCGCCGAGGAGGTCGAGCACCGCTCGCTGGTATACGACGTGTACCAACACGTCTCCGGGAACTACTTGATCAGGGCCTTCTCGATGTTGTTCGTCTCGCCGCTGTTCATCGGCTGGTGGGTCGCGGGGGCTCGTTACCTGATGGCCCAGGACCCGACCATCGATCAAAAGTGGCGCTTTAGGGACTGGCTGTGGGCCGCCCGCGAGTACCGGATACCGGGCCCGTGGAAGCTGCTCGTGACGACGCCCGTCCGGTACATGCGGCCCAGCCATCATCCGAACGACGAGGCGTCCACCCAGATGGCGATCGACTACCTGGCGTATTCGCCGGTGGCCAAGGCCGCCCAGGAGCGGGCGCGATCCCAAGGAAAGGCGCCGGATCAAACCCAGGGGATCCAGACGTCCGGCAACGGAGCACGAAAGGCAAAGGGGCGATGAAGGTTTCGGTTGATCTCGACACCTGCGATGGCAACGGCGTGTGCATGAGCATCTGCCACGAGGTATTCGACGTGCGCGAGGACGGTCTGCACGTGCTACAGGACGACCCGCCCGAGGAACTGCGCCAGCAGTTGATCGGCGCCGAGGTGTCCTGTCCGACGCAGGCGATCACGGTGCAGGGCTGAGCGATGCCGAGTCGCCAGCTGAAAGAGGTTGTCGTTGTCGGTGCGGGCGTGGCGGGCACGCGAGCGGCCGAGACGCTGCGGCAAGAGGGCTACGACGGCGCCCTGACCATTGTCGGCGCCGAGCGGCACGCCCCTTACCATCGCCCGCCGTTGTCGAAGAAGTTCCTGACCGGCCAGGTGCACCGAGCCGGCGTCGACTTGGCGCCGCAATTCGACATGGATGCGCGCGTGCTGCGCGGCGCATCGGCCCTCAACCTGGACCTGTCCTCGCGTACCCTCCGCGTGCGCGACGACGGCCAGGACCGTGCCTTGCCGTTCGACGGGCTGGTGATCGCGAGCGGCGCGGTGCCCCGCGAATGGCCGGGCGGCCCGGTCCCCGACGGGGTGCTGATGCTGCGCACGGTCGAGGACTGCCTGGCCATCCGGGACCGGCTGGGTTCGCGACCGCGGGTGGTGATCGTCGGCGGCGGGTTCATCGGCGCCGAGGTCGCCGCCAGTTGCCGGTCAATGGGTTTAGACGTGGTGCTGGTCGAAAAGTCCAGCAGCCCATTGCTTTCCGCGTTGGGCGAGCAGCTCGCGATGCGGTGGGCAGACCTCCATCGTCAACACGGCGTGGACCTGCGGGTGGGCGTGGGCGTCGACGGATTCGTCGGCAACGGTCGGGTGGAAGGTGTTCGGCTCACCGACGGCTCTCAAGTTCCGGCCGACCTCGTCATCGTCGGCCTCGGGGTCACCCCGGCCACCGATTGGCTGGACGGCTCCGGATTGCGGGTCGACGACGGGGTGATCTGCGACGCCTGCGGCAACGCGGAGGGCAGCACCGCGGACGCCCCGGTCGTCGCGGCCGGTGACGTCGCGCGCTGGTGGCACCCGCTGTACGAGCGGCACCTGCGCACCGAGCACTGGGACGACGCGGGCCGCCAGGGTGCGGCCGCCGCGCGGACGCTGCTGGTGGGGCCGCAGGGCGCGGAGCCCCACGACGAGGTGCCGTACTTCTGGTCCGATCAATACGATGTCAAGCTGCAGATGCTGGGCGTGCCAACCGATTACGACTCCGTCGAGATCGTCGAAGGCGACCCGGGCTCGTGGGAGTTCGTCGCCGCGTACGGGCGCGGCGGGCACACCATCGCGGTGCTCGGGACGATCACGGGCCGGGTGTATGCCTACCGCGAAGCCATCGAGAAGCGCGCCGAGTTTCCGCCGAGCCGACCGGGTTAGCGCAGGCGCACACCCGCCGTGTCAGCCCACCTTCGTCCACGGGGTGCAGCCATGCGTGATGAACTTCGTCACCGGGGCCGAAAGATCCGCCTTGACGGGGGTCGTTTGAATCCCGCTGTCGGAGTTGATCAGCCTCCCGTCGCTGGTCCAGGTGGTGAAGACGCAGGCCGCTCGGTAATCACCCGGTTCGGCGTGCGCGACGTAGGTGCCATAGGGGAGTTGGGCCGGCACCGCGTAGGAGCCGGGTCCATAACCGCCATCCGCGCGCGCCGGCGGGCCGCGGGCGCCGCCGACGATCAGTGCGGACACCAAACCCGCCGCGACAACGGGCGCCCGGACCACTCCCATAGACACGCACATTAAGTCCCGGCGACGACTTGGTGGAGAGTGCGTATCAGGTGCGTGCAGTTTGACTACCCGATTAGGTTTTCGTCTGGATGCGCATTACTCTTTCCCGCGGTTCTGATTGCGACTCTCCGAAAGCAGCCATGCCCATTCAGCCCACCCTGCTGCGCCGACAATCGCTGCGCAGCACCCGCTCGTCGCGGGTCGTGCCTCGCGTGAAATGCCCCATGGTCGGCCAGTGCTTCGACATCGAGATCGCTCGTGACGCCGACGGATGGACAATCCGGATTCCCGAGATCGGCAGGGTCACCCGCACCGTCCGCCGCGACGCCGTGGAACTGGCCGCACGCGAATGCATCGCCACCTGGACCGGTATCCCCATCGGGTATGTCGCCGTGTACGTCGTGAGCGAGAACGTTTAACTCGCACGCGTTCAGCCACGCGTAGTGGCCAAGGTGTGTCTCGCGCGTGACCTCGGCGCGACGATGACGCGAAACGCTCATCATCATGACGATGCTGGCGGCCGTCGCGGCCCTCGCGATGGCAATGGGTGTCGGCTACTACTTCGGCCGGCGCGCGGGATCGACGTCGCCAAGCTGGAAGAGGCGCACGAGCCGGGTCGCCCTCGGGCGCCTCGCGATCAGCTTGCTCGTCCTGTTGACCGCGCGCCGTGCGATGACCCTGTGGGGACCGAGGTTCGTTGTTCCGCTCGGGTTGCTGCGCGGTAGCGTTGCGCGG
>NZ_LZJW01000091.1 GCF_001667885.1 Mycobacterium scrofulaceum
CAGCTGTGTGGCGCAGGGGAGGGCGGCGGCGGTGGCGGCAAGGCTTCACCCGGCGGCGGCGGGACGAAGCCTCGCGGTGGCCAGGGCGGAAGGCCGGGCGGCGGGAAGTTCGGGCCGGGCGCGAACGGCGGTGGTGGAGGCAAGGGTGGCGGCGGTGGAAAGGGCGGCGGGACGACGGGACCGGCGACGGTATCGGGGCTGATGCCGCGGTCGCCGTACGCCGCGCCGTCGGCGGTGATCAGCAGTGCCCGCACACCGCCGCCGTTGAGTTCGGCGGCCATCAGATCGGGCGAGGTGTGCGCGGCGTCCAGCGCCTCGGCCCGCGACGCGGCGGCGAGCAGCCGGTCGTGCAGGTTCCTGCGGGCGAGGACGCCCAGGCTGAGATCGACCGTCACGCCGAGCACCACTAGCAGCAGGGCGAGCAACGCCACCACCACCAGCGTCACGCGGCGCTGCAGCGACGGGGTCCGAGTCGCGGGGGCGGCCGTCATGATCGCTGAGGCTGCAACCGGTAGCCGATGCCGCGAACGGTGTGCAGGATCCGCGGCCCGTGGGCTTCGAGTTTGCGCCGCAATCCACTGACATGCACCTGGACCAGGTTGGGGTCGTAGGCGTCGTACCCCCACACCGCGTTCAGGATCTGGCCGGCGCTGACGATGCGGCCGCGCTGCTCCACCAGGAAAGCCAGCAGCCGCAGCTCGGTCGCGGTCACATCGAGGAGACTGCCGCCACGCGCGGCCACCCCGGCGTCGGGGTCCAGCATCAGGTCGCCGACCTGAACGACCTGCGGCAGCCGTCCGCGCCGCCGCAGAACCGCGCCGACCCGTGACACCAGTTCGGCCAGCTCGAACGGTTTGATCACGTAGTCGTCGGCCCCACCGTCCAAGCCGCGCAGCCGATCGTGCAGGCCGTCGCGCGCCGTGATCAAGACGATCCCCACGTCGCCCCAGTCGCGGAGGACGTCGATGAGGTCGAAGCCGTCGCGTCCCGGCAGCATGACGTCGAGCACCACCAGGTCCGGCCGGAGCCCGTCGAGCACCTCCTCCAACCCGTCACCGTCACACCGGCCCACGGTGTGATAGCCGACGTCGGCGAGCGCCTCGCTCACCATCTCGCGGATCGTCTCGGAGTCCTCGACCACCAGAACCCGCGGCGCACCGACGCTGAAGTGGCCGGCGGCCGCGCGCGGGCAGTTCGTCATGACTCCATTGTCGACGCCGGTCCTGAAACCAACCTGAAGCCGTCGCGGCGCCCCGTCGGTCACGGCAGTTCCACTTCTCGCGGGAATGGCGGCGGGTGTCTGAGTGCCCGCCTCAGAGCGACAAACCCTCCTTGGTGGCATCTCCGGGATTGTCGCTGCGAGGCGGGCACAACGCCGCTCGCCGTCGCTGGTGACAGGAGTGACGGACGGGGCCACCGCTTCTTCAGGTCCACTTCAGATCCGCCTCCTACCGTCCGATGCCATGACCACAAACGACGAGATCGACACCAATCCACCGCCGCCGGCGGCACCGCAACCACGTGAGCCCCGCCGCTACGCCACGGGCGTCGTGGTCGGGGCCGGGGTGGCGGGCGCGCTGATCGGCGCCGTCGGCACCATCGCGGCGATCGCCTTCGCCTGGATCATCAGCGCGGGCCCGCCCGGTCCCCCGCCGCTGCCGGGTCCGCCGCCGATGATGGCGCTGCATCAGGGCCCACCGCCCCCGCCGATGGGTGGGCCCGCGCCCGGCGGATTCGGGTTCGCGCCGCCGCCCGGGCCGCCCGGTCCCCCGCGAGGCTTCGTCCCGCCGCCGCCGGGTGAAGCCTTGCCGCCACCGCCGCCGCCCTCCCCTGCGCCACACAGCTGACCGGCCAGCCGCCGTCACGATCCGCAGAATCGTGGCGGCGGCGGGCGTCTCGCCAGTAGCGTCTGAAGTCACCGACCTCCGACGACCGTGGAGAGCCGCATGACCTCGGACAACATCGGAACCCGCCGCTTCCCGACCGGCGTCGCCATCATCGCCGGGCTGGCCGGCCTTCTAATCGGCGTCCTCGCCACCCTCGCGATCACCGGGTTGGTGTGGACGGTCCGGGTTCAGCTTCCCCCGCCGCCCTACCCGCCGCCGCTGTCGTCACAGTCGGCGGGCGGAGGCGGGTGCATTTACACCTCACCGCCGTTGCCCACGTCCGCGCCCGCGCTCGTGCCCGCGCCGCCGTTGCCGCCGGCGCCGCACGCGTAACCGTGTCGTCCCTCCCGCAACTCGCCGAGCGACTGCTCCGATCGCGCCGCCTGGTGCGCGCGCCGATCTGGCTCTTCAAGGCCCGCGCGGGCGCGCTGTTCGGATCCCGCATGCTGATGCTCGAGCACACCGGTCGCAACTCGGGCGCACGGCGCTATGCCGTCCTCGAAGTCGTCGACCACCCCGCCCCGGCCACCTACGTCGTGGCCTCCGGATTCGGTCGAAAAGCGCAGTGGTTCCGCAACATTGAGGCCCAGCCGCGGGTGCGCGTCTACGCGGGCAGCCGTGCGCCCAGACGAGCCACGGCACGGGTGATGACCCAAGATGAGGTGGACCGTACCCTGGCCGCGTACCGCGGTCGTCACCCGAAGGCGTGGGAACGGATGCGGCCGGTGCTGGAGGGCACGCTGGGCGCTGCGATCACCGACACCGGCGCGCCGTTGCCGTTGGTCGAGCTGCGCGTCGACTAGGCGCGGTCGGGACCCTTCGCCGTCATGACGGCGAAGGTGGCCAGGAACATGGCCGCCGGCAGGGCGTTGGCGACCTTGTCCCGTACCCGGATGTGCGCGCCGAGCGCCAGCACGAAATAGAGCGTCAGCATCGCGGTGGTCAGCCGCGCCAGGCCCGGGAAGCGGGTGACCGACAGCAGGCCCACCGCGGCGGCCGCCTTCACCACCGGCAGCACGGGCCGGACGTTCTCCGGCAGCCCGACGTCATCGAGAACCTTCTTGATCGGAGCCACCTGGACGCCGCACGCCACCGCGTCCACGGCGTGGAACGCGCCGAGCGCGACGTAGGTCTTCGGTGAAGTGAAAACGCTCATGGAGCAATCCTATTGGGCCAACTGCGGCGGCGCCCCGGGCAGCGTGCCATCCACCGGCTGGCGGGCACTCGCCTCGGCCTTGGCCACCGCCTGCGCGATCGCCGGGTCGGTCTCGGTGGAGAACCAGTCGGCGGTCTCCGCGTCGTCGTCGGCGCTGTGCTTGGGTGCGTCCTCGACCGGTGATGGCTGGAATCGGAACACGCCGTCCTCGCCGGGGGTACCGAGCAGCTTGGTGAATCCCTGCAACGCCGCGCCGAAATCGCTGGGCACGACCCAGACCTTGTTGGCGTCGCCGCGCGCCATCTCCGGCAGCGTCTGCAGGTACTGGTAGGCCAGCATCTCCGGGGTCGGCCTGCCGGCCTTGATCGCGGCGAAGGTCTTCTCGATGGCCTTGGCCTGACCCTGCGCCCGCAGGTAAGCCGCCGCGCGCTCACCCTGGGCGCGCAGCATCCGGGACTGCCGGTCCGCCTCGGCGGCCAGGATCGCGGCCTGTTTGGCGCCCTCGGCCGCCAGGATCTGCGCCTGCTTGGCCCCCTCGGCCTGGGTGATCGCGGCCTGCCGGTTCCCTTCGGCGGTCAGGATCATCGCCCGCTTCTCGCGGTCGGCCTTCATCTGCTTTTCCATCGAGGCCTGGATCGAGGGCGGCGGGTCGATGCTGCGCAGCTCGACCCGCGCGACGCGCAGCCCCCAGCGGCCGGTGGCCTCGTCGAGGACGCCGCGCAGCTGGCCGTTGATCTGGTCGCGGGAGGTCAGCGTCTGCTCGAGCGTCATTCCGCCGACCACGTTGCGCAGGGTGGTGGTGGTCAGCTGCTCGACGCCGACGATGTAGTTGCTGATCTCGTAGACGGCGGCCTGCGGGACGGTGACCTGGAAGTAGACCACGGTGTCGATGTTCAGCGTCAGGTTGTCCTCGGTGATCACCGGCTGCGGTGGGAACGACACCACCCGCTCGCGCAGGTCCACCCGGGCGCGCACCCGGTCGATGAACGGCACCAACAGCGTCAGCTGGCCACTGACCGTCCGGCTATATCGCCCCAGCCGCTCGATCACCGCGGCCTCGGCCTGCGGTATCAGGGCGACCGACTTGGCCACCACGATTATGGCGAATATCACCAGGACGGCTAACAACACCAAACCTGCAACCGCACCTTGCACGGGAGTTCCTTTCTCTACCAGGGTCTCTCAGCGTCGTCGCGCACTCCTTTAAGGACTGCTCTTGAAGACCACCGCCGTCGCACCGTCGATCTGCAAGACGGTCACCGACTCCCCCGGTTCGTAGACATCGCCCTCGTTGAGGGGACGCGCCGTCCACACCTCGCCGTCGAGCTTCACCTGCCCCTCGTCGCGGCCGATCCGCTCGAGCACCAGCGCCTTCTTGCCCTCCAACGCCTCGATACCCAGCCGCGGCACGTGCGCCGGTGTCAGTCGCTGCCGCAGCGCCGGGCGAACCAGCACCAACAGCAGCACCGAGACGATGAGGAACACCGTGCCGTTGGCCCAGCCGGGCCAGTCCGTCAGCCAGCTGGTGGTTGCCGCCGCCAGCGCCCCGCCGCCGAGCATCACCAAAAACATATGGCCGGTGAGCGCCTCCGCACCGGCAAGCACCAGCGCGAATATTAGCCAAAGCACCGCAGCGTGCATGCCGTCAGAATACGCGTGATCCGCCTTTGCCGGGCAAAACAACTACACTGCGGAATCGTGTGGTGTCCCAGTGTCTCGCTGTCCCTGTGGGCCAATGCCTGGCTCGCGGGCAAGGCCGCGCCCGACGACGTCTTGGACGCGTTATCGGTATGGGCTCCAAAGCAATCGGTCACCGCGTATGATGCGGTGGCCGCGGGCCACACCGGGCTGCCGTGGCCGGATGTGAACGACGCCGGAACGGTGACGCTGCTGCAGACGCTGCGCGCCGCGGTCGGTCGATCGGCGCCCACCGCCACCGGTCCGGGGCGGCTGGTCGGAACCATCAACGTGCTTTTGCCGGTGCCCGGCGATGTGCGGGGGCTGGCCCCCGGAACCCAGTTCGAGCGTGACGCCCTGGCGGCGGGCGAGGCGATCATCATCGCCAATCCCACCGATCCCGCCACCGCCGTGGGGCTGGTCCCCGAGTTCTCCTATGACGAAGAGGCGACGGACTTCCCGGAATTGTGCGCGCTGTCCTGGACGGTGTATTCGCTGCCGGGCGCGCCGGTGCTCGACCACTACGAGCTCGGAGACGCCGAATACACGCTGCGGTCGGCGGTCCGGTCGGCCGCCGACGCTCTCGGTGCCATCGGCCTGGGGTCGGCCGCGGCCGACGTCGACGATCCGCGTGGGCTCGTCGAGCAGTTGCTGGAATCCGCACGGCAGCACCGGATTCCCGACCATGCGCCGTCCCGGGCGTTGCGCGTGCTGGAGAACGCCGCGCACGTCGACGCCATCATCGCGGTCAGCGCCGGACTCAGCCGCTCCCCCGATTCGCCGGATCGCTTCACGGCGCCCGTCGTCGCCGTCCCGGAGCCCTTCGGCACGCAATCCTCATCGGAGGCGCGCATCGCCAGTGACGCCCTGCGGCCGTTGACCGCCGTCGTGCGTTCGGCGCGGATGGCCGCCGTCACCGCAATCCTGCACTCCGCGTGGGCTGACTAGCCCGCTACGGCGTTTTCGGCCGCGGCGCAGTGCGGCGGGCGGCACGGCGCGCCGTCGAGGCTGGCGAGGCAGCCGGGCACCGGGTCGGGGCCAGCCACCCTGGCGGGGGCACGGCCGGTGCGCAGTTCATCGATCAAATCGGCTGCGAGCCGGGCGAATCGGCGATCGGCGTTAGGTGTAGCGGCCCGGGCGAACGCCAAACCCGCCGCCTCGGCCTGGGAGCGCAATTCCTCGTCGAGATCCCACACCACCTCGATGTGGTCGGCGACGAACCCGATCGGGCAGACGACGACGGCCTTCGTGCCCGAGGCCGCCAGCGCCGCAAGATGGTCCTCGACGCTGGGCTCCAACCACGGCACCTGCGGCGGGCCGGACCGCGATTGCCAGGCGAGGTCGAAATCCGCGTAGCCGGCCGCGGCCGCGACCAGCCTTGCGGCGTAGGCGACTTGGCGACTGTAGAGCTTGGGGCCGAGGCGCTGGTCGGCGGCCACCGGGACCGAATGCGCGGTGAACACCAGGCGGGCGCCGTCGGGAACGGTCTGCGCGGCGGCGGCGACGCTGCCGGCGAACATCTCGACGAAGAGCGGGTGGTCGAAGTACGGTCGCAGCTTGACCAGTTCGGGCGCGTCCGCGCCGGCCGCCCGCCGCGCGCGGGCGATGTCCTCGGTGTACTGCGTGCAGCTGGAGTAGCCGCTCCACGCCGACGTGGTGAATACGGCTGCGCGGCGAACTCCGTTGTCCCGCATGGCCGAAACGGTGTCTTCGACGTAGGGCTCCCAGTTGCGGTTACCGAAATAGACCGGCAGGTTCAGTTCCGCCCGCAGCTCCTCGATCAGGGCGCGGTTGATGCCGTTGATCGGTGACACCCCGCCGAAATGCAGGTAGTGCTCGGCGACGTCGTCCAGGCGCTCGGGGGGCACGTTGCGCCCACGGGTGACGTTCTCCAGGAACGGCCGCACCTGCTCGGGCCCCTCCGGCCCGCCGAAGGACAGCAGCAGGACGGCGTCGAATTCCATTGGTGCCTAGAGTAACTGGGTGCTGGCGCCGCCGTCGGCGAAGATGATGGCGCCGGTGGTGGCCGGCAGCCAGTCCGAAAGCAGGGCGCACACCGTCTTGGCCACGGGTGTGGGGTCCTTCATGTTCCAGCCGATCGGCGCGCGCTGGTCCCAGCCCTCTTCGAGCAGTTGCATCTGGGCGCCGGCCTCCTCGCCGAGCGCACCTCCGACGATCGCGGACATCGCCAAGGTCCGGATGGGGCCCGCCGCAACGAGGTTCGATCGCACACCGAACTTGCCGGCCTCGCGGGCCACGAACCGGTTGACCGATTCGAGCGCGCTCTTGGCCACCGTCATCCAGTTGTAGGCCGGCATGGCCCGGCTGGGGTCGAAGTCCATGCCGACGATGGACCCGCCGGGGTTCATGATCGGCAGCAGCGCCTTGGCCAGCGAGGCATACGAGTACGCGGAGATGTGGATGCCCTTGGAGACGTCCTCGTAAGGCGCGTCGAAGAACGGGTTGATGCCCATGCCGGTCTGCGGCATGAAGCCGATCGAGTGCACCACGCCGTCGAGCTTGTTGCCCTCACCGATCTCGGCGGTGACCCGCTCGGCGAGCGTGTCCAAGTGCTTCTCGTTCTGCACGTCGAGTTCGATCAGCGGGGCCTTCTCCGGCAACCGGTCCGCGATGCGCTGGATCAGCCGCAGCCGGTCGAATCCGGTGAGCACCAACTGCGCGCCGGCCTCCTGGGCGACCTTGGCGATGTGAAACGCGATCGACGAGTCGGTGATGATCCCGCTGACCAGAACCCGTTTGCCCTCGAGCAGTCCTGCCATGTCCGTCCTTAATGTGCTTGTGTCGTGGGTGATTTCAGTGGCCCATGCCCATGCCGCCGTCGACGGGGATGACCGCGCCGGCGATGTAGCCCGCGTCCTCGGACGCCAGGAAGCTGACCGCCCCCGCGACGTCCTCGGCGGTGCCGACCCGCTTGGCCGGGATGAATTCCAGCGCGCCCGCCTGGATCCGCTCGTCCAAGGCGCGGGTCATCTCGGTGTCGATGTAGCCGGGGGCGACCACGTTGGCGGTCACCCCGGCCTTGGACAGCTCGCGGGAGATCGAGCGTGCCATGCCGATCAGGCCGGCCTTGGCCGCCGCGTAGTTGGACTGGTTGCCGATGCCCCACATGCCCGAGACCGACCCGATGAAGATGATGCGGCCGAACCGCTTGCGCTGCATGCTGCGCGACGCCCGCTGGGCCACCCGGAACGCCCCGGTGAGGTTCGCGTTGATGACCTCGGTGAAGCGCTCCTCGGTCATCCGGATCAGGAAGGCGTCTTTGGAGATGCCGGCATTGGATACCAGCACCTCGACCGGCCCCTGGTGCTCTTCGACCTCTTTGAACGCGCGGTCGACGGCCTCGTTGTCGGTGACGTCACACACGACGCCGAACAGTCCCTCGGGCGCCCCGGATCCGCGGTGCGTGACGGCCACCTTGTGGCCGTCGGCGGCGAGACGCTGCGCGATCGCCAGCCCGATGCCCCGGTTTCCGCCCGTCACCAGGACTGAGCGGGATACGAATGCGGGTTTGCCGCCGGTGGCGGCACTTTCGGAGGTGTTCTCGGTGGCCGTGTCAGTCACCCCGTCAACCTAGCGCCTCGGCGTCGTGGCTCGGTAACCTCCCCCAATTCACGCCGCGAGCGTAACCAGGCAGCGATTTTCGGGTCGATGTTTCGCAGCGCCGTTACGCTCGCGGGCCGTTGTCGGTGTGACTCAGCACACTTTCGACCATGACGGACCCGTTTCTCGGCAGTGAAGCTCTGGCCGCCGGCGCGCTGACGCCCTATCAGCTGCGCAGTCGGTATATGCGCCTGCACAAAGATGTCTATGTCCGCAAAGACGCCGAGCTGACGGCGGCATTGCGAGCGAAGGCCTGTTGGTTGCGGTCTCGACGCCGCGGCGTACTCGCGGGGTTCTCCGCCTCAGCGCTGCACGGGTCGAGGTGGATAGACCCGACTTCACCCCCGGCGATCATCGACACCAACCGCTGTCCCGGAACGGGCGTGCAGGTCTGGGAAGAGCGCATCGAAGCCGACGAGATCACGGTCGTCGACGGCATGCGGGTCACGACGCCGCCCCGAACGGCCCTTGACCTGGCCAGGCGAAGCCGATTGGGCATCTCTGTAGCTGCGATCGATGCCCTCGTGCAGGCGACCGATCTGAAAATGGCCGACATCGAGCCTCTGCTCGAGCGGTATCGGGGGCGCCGGGGAATGAAGGCTGCTCGCGTCGCGCTCGGACTCGTCGACGGTGGGGCGCAATCGCCCAAGGAGACCTGGTTGCGGCTGCTGTTAATTGCGGCCGGATTTCCGGCTCCCCAGACGCAGATCCCCGTGCTCAACGAATGGGGCTGCGTCGTGGCGTATTTGGACATGGGTTGGGACGACATCAAGGTCGCTGTCGAGTATGACGGCGACCAGCATCGAGCGAGTCGCTATCAATACGTCAAGGACGTCCGCCGGCTCGAGATGATCGAGCGTCACGGGTGGATTGTCGTCAGAGTCATCGCCGAACATCACCGCGACGAAATAATCCGCCGGGTCAGCGAGGCGCGCGCTTCGCGAATGTAACCACACTGCGAAAATCCGGGCCTGCAATCGCAGCCAGCTTACGCTCGCGGGCTGGAACCGGAATTAGGTCGGCAGGCGTCGGTTGATGAGCAGCGCCGCGAGCGCCGCAAGGGCCAACACCAGGGCGCCCAGCCGAACCCAGCCCACGCTGGCGTCGCCCTTGATGGTCTCGTAGCCGATCTGCTGCTGCAGCGTCGCGTAGACCGCCTTGAGCTCGGCGAGGCTGGCGGCGTTGTACCAGCTCCCACCGGAGAGCTCGGCGACCTTCTTCATCGTCGTGTCGTCGACGGGCACCGGCTGGCGCTGGTCGTTGATCTCGACGAAGCCGTACGGGGTGCCGAACGAGATCGTCGAGATTGGCACGCCCTGGTCCTTGGCGGTGCGCGCGGCGGTGAAGGCGCCCTTGGGGTTGTCGGGATTGGTCGGCATCGTCTCCTTGCCGTCGGAGAAGAGCACGATGCGCGCCGGCGGTGGTTTGTCACCGCCGCCGATCACGGCGCCGACCGTCGCGATCGCCTGCAACGCGGTGAAGATGCCTTCCCCGGTGGCGGTGCGGTCGGCGAACTGCAGCTTGTCCAGCGCGTTCTTGGTCGCGTCGCGGTTGGTCGTCGGCGACACCAGCACGGTGGCCGTGCCCGCATACTCGATCAGCCCCAGGTTGATGCCGGGGGTCAGCTCGTCGGCGAACTGCTTGGCCGCCTCCTGCGCGGCCGCCATCCGGTTGGGCTGCACGTCGGTGGCACGCATCGACTGCGACACGTCGATCACCAGCATCACCACCGCGCGGTTGCGGGGAATGCGGACGTCGTTGGTCGGCCCCGCCATCGCGATCGTGAACAGCACCAGCGACGCGACCAGCAGGATCGCCGGCACGTGCCGCCATCGCGACGGCCGTTGCGGCGCAACGCTTTCCAGCAGCTCCATGTTGGCGAAGCGCAGCATCCGGCGCTGCCGGGCCAGCTGCATGAGGATGTACATCGCGGCCAGCGCGAACACGACCAGCAGGAAAAGGAAGAACCAGGAGTGTTCGAAGCCGGACAGCGATATCGGACCGAGCAATGGCAGTGTCATAAAACCGTCTTGGTGTGTCTGTGCGCCCCGGTCAAAATGGCCGTCACTGCCGTCCCGCCATCGCCCCGCGGCGGCGGGACTCGACGAAACGGACGATGTCGGCGATCCAGTCGCGGTCGGTGCGCAGCGTCAGGATCGGCGCCCCGCAGCTGCGCACGGTGCGCGCCACCTCCGCGCGGTGCGCTGCGGCGGCCTTGGCGAAATCGTCGCGCAGCTGGGGATCGATGGTGAACTCGCGGGTGACCCCGGATTCGGCGTCCTGCAACACGACGTCGCCGATGTCGGGCAGCTCGACATCGCGGGGGTCGAGCACCTCGACGGCCAGCACCTCATGGCGCGCCGCGATCGCCCGCAGCGGACGCATCCAGTTGATCGGCCCCAGGAAGTCGCTGATGATCACCGCCATGCCGCGGCGGCGCTCCGGCCGGCGCAGCGCGTCGATGGTCGTCGCCAGATCCCCCCGCACCCCGACCGGCGCCCTGGGGGTGGTGGCGATGGTGCGCAGCAGCGTCTGTTCGTGCTGCCGCCCGGAGCGCGCCGGAACCCGGATCGTCGTCTGGCCGTTGGAGATCAGCGCGCCGAGCCGGTTACCGCCGCCGCTGTTGAGAAACGTGATCGCGGCCGCGGCCGCCACCGCCAGGTCCCGCTTCTCGCAACCCACGGTGCCGAAATCCAGGCTCGCCGACATGTCGACCACCAGCCACGTTTCCAGCTCGCGGTCGGCGATCATCTGCCGGACGTGGGGGTGCGTCGTGCGCGCGGTGACCGCCCAGTCCATCCGCCGGACGTCGTCGCCGGGCTGGTACTCGCGCGATTCGCCCGGCTCGGAGCCCGGCCCCGGGATCAGGCCGAGGTGGTCACCGTGCAGGACGCCGTCGAGCTTGCGCTTGACCGTCAGCTCGAGTTGCCGCAGCGCCGCTGCCAGCTTCGGGTCGACGATCTGCCCGCGCTGCATCGAGGGCGGATGCGTCACCGCCGGCTGCTTGGGATCCGTCACCGACCGCTAGCCGCGCCGGCGGGCTGCATCACCGGGGGCACCGACTGCCCCTGCTGCGGAACGGCATTGACCTGAGGCAGGGCGACCGTCTGCAGCACCCGGTTGATGACGATCTCCGGCGAGATCTCGTCGGCGAGCGCGTCGTACGTCAGCACCAACCGGTGGCGCAGCACGTCGGGAATGACGTCCACGACGTCTTGCGGGATCACGTAATCGCGGCCGCGCACCAGCGCCAGCGAGCGCGACGCGGCGATGATGCCCAGCGAGGCGCGTGGGGACGCACCGAACGAAATCCAGGTCTTGACGTCGTTCATGCCCAGCTGCTCGGGGTGGCGGGTGGCGGTCACGACGCGCACCACGTAGTCGACCAGCGCGTGGTGGACGAAGTTGTTGGCCGCGATGTCCTGCAGCCGGATCAGGTCGCCGGTGTTCAGGATCTGCTTGGGCTCGGGCGGACGCACGCCCATCCGGTAGATGATCTCGCGTTCCTCTTCGGGCGACGGGTAGCCGACGTTGATCTTGAACAGGAAGCGGTCGCGCTGGGCCTCGGGCAGCGGGTAGACGCCCTCGTGCTCGATCGGGTTCTGGGTGGCCATCACCAGGAACGGGTTGGGCAGGTCGAACGTCTTGCCGCCGATCGACACGTGGCGTTCCTGCATGACCTCCAGCAGCGCCGACTGCACCTTGGCCGGCGCGCGGTTGATCTCGTCGGCAAGCAGGAAGTTCACCACCACCGGGCCGAGCTCGGTGTCGAATTCTTCCTTGCCCTGACGGTAGATGCGGGTACCGATGATGTCGGTGGGCACCAGGTCGGGCGTGAACTGGATGCGGGCGAACGTTCCGCCCACCACCTTGGCGAAGGTCTCGACGGCCAGCGTCTTGGCCACGCCGGGAACGCCCTCGAGCAACACGTGGCCCTTGGAGAGCAGGCCGACCAGCATCCGCTCGACCAGCTGGTCCTGGCCGACGATGATCCGCTTGACCTCGAAGATGGCCCGCTCCAGGGTGTGCACCTCGGCGGCCAGGCCGTTGCCGCCGCCGGACGGCGCCTCATGGGCCGGCGAGCCGGAAGGACCACCCGGGCCCGGGTAACCGCTGGCGCCCTGAGGCGGCCCACCTGCTGCTGTCATCAATAACCCTCCACAGCTCATTCGGACACGACTGCTTGCACCACCACTGTCGTGGGGCCGCGACGTGCCCGCGTCCAACTATTCCAGGCCCGCCGGATTCCGTCGACGCTGGTGGTTCGCCCCCGGCGTCCAGCCGGGCGGGCCGCCCAGCAACGAACCTGGATCAGTACTCGATGATCCTAGTCAGGAACGGCGTCATGCCGGGCTTGCGAACCGGGCTGACGGTGACGTGACCCGCGAGGCTGGACGCCTCCAGCATCTGGCCGTTGCCCAGATACATCGTCACGTGCTGGCCGCCGTTCGGGCCGTAGAAGATCAGGTCGCCGCGCCGGGCCTGGTCGGGCGGGATGTGCCGGCCGGCGTTGTACTGGTCGCCGGAGAACCGCGGAATCAGGACGCCGACCCCGGCGAAGCCGTACCGCATCAGGCCCGAGCAGTCGAAGCCGGTGATGTTCGCGCCGTCGCCGACGCCCTTGCTCGGGCCGTCCAGCGAACCACCGCCCCACGAGTAGGGCACGCCCATCTGCGACCCCATCCGCTTGATCACGTACTCGATGGCCTGGCGGCCGTAGACTCGCGGGATCTTGCCGCCCGGGTTGGTGGGGCTGGCCGCGGTCGGAGCGGGATCGCCCAGGATGTTGATTCCGAGTCCGCCGAGGAATTGCCGGCCGAGGTCCATCGTCGTTTGGGTGGCCTGGGCGGTGGCCTGCAGCGACGCGTTGGCGACGGCAAGAGGATCACCCGGAGCGCCGGCGCTGATCGTCGCCGGCAGGGTGGGATCCCACCCACCGGGGTCGGCCACGGCGACGGGCGTCGGGGCGGCGACAGCCAACATCAGCCCGGCCACCACGGTGGTGATCCAGGTGAGGTTGATCAGGCGAATCCGCTTGCGGCGCATGGCTCCCCGTTCGATTCTCATTCGTTCACCACTCGATGTAGCGGACTACGTAGGGCGTCATGCCGCTGGTGCGCACCGGCGCGACCCGGACCTTCAGCCCGATGTCGGGGGCCTCGAGCATCTGCCCGTCACCGAGGTAGATCGTCACGTGCTGGCTACCGCCGGGGCCGTAGAAGATCACGTCGCCGCGGCGCATCTGCGAGGAGGGGATCTTGCGGCCCAGGTTGTACTGCGAGCCCGAGTAGTGCGGCAGCTTGATGCCCACCCCGGCGAACGAGTACAGGACGAGACCCGAGCAGTCGAAGCCGGTGATGCCGGCGCCCGAGTCGATGCCCTTGCTGGGCCCGGCGGCGTTGCCACCGCCCCAGGAGTACGGCACGCCGATCTGCGACATGCCGCGCCGGATCACGTATTCGGTGGCCTGGCGGCCGTACACCCGCGGGATCCGCCCGGACGTCCCGCCGGGGGCCGCGTTGGTGATGCCGGTGTCATCGGGCTTGAGGATGCCGAGTTGCTGCAGGAAGTTGCGGCCCAGTCCGGCGGTGACCTGCGTCGAGGTGGCCGAGATGCCCAGCACCTGGTTGATGACCGCGATCGGGTCACCGGGGACGTTGGCGCTCGGGATCATCGGCAGGGTGGGGTCCCAGGCGCCGTCCCACCGGCGGGCTCCGGCCCGCGGCGCCGGCGCACCCGGCGAGCCGGTCTCCCACCGGTCGCCCGATGCCGGGGCGGACGCGCCCGGGCCGGTCGACCACTGCCGTTTGGCGGCGTCGAGTTTCGCCTGGGCCTCGTCGCGTTCGGCGGCGAGTCGGGTGACCTGTTCGCGCTGTTCGTCGAACTTGCGCTTGGAATCGGTCAGGGCCGCCACCGCGGCGTCCTGGCTGCCCTTGGCGTCGGCGGCGGCCTTGTCGGCCTTCTGCTTGGCGAGCCGCGCCGCCGATTCCTTGTTCACCTGTTCGGTGCGCGCCCGCTGCAGCTTGGCCATCACGGTTTGGGAACTCGCGGACAGGGTCTTGGCGGCGGCCTCGGTCGCGATGATCTCGTCGGGACTGCTGGCGGTCAGGTAACTGCTCGACGGGCCGTTCATATAGGTGGCCGCGGCGAACGTGTCGAACCGCTGTTGCGCCGCGGCGATCGCGGCGTTGGCGTCTTTGACGGCCTGCTGGCTGGCCTCCAGGTCGTGTTGGGCGGCGACGGCGTTGTCGCGGGAGGTTTCGACGTCGACCAGGGCCTTGTTGACGCTTTCCTGTTCCGTCTGGATTTCGGCGCTCAGGTTCTCCAGGCGCTGGTTGGCCTTGGCGACGTTGGCGATCAGACCGGCCAGGTTGTCGGTTCCGGGATCAGCCTGGGCGAGCCCCGGCGTACAGAGCAGCAGGGCCACGCTCACGACTGATGGCACGACCGGCCGGACCAGCCTCGCGACCGGCCGCGCAGCGGAGCCCGGGCGTGTGCGTCTCATTCGACTCAGGTCTCCTACGGCTCAACGCGACGGGCGGCGCCGGCCACAGGGCTCTCAGGAGGCGCCAAAGACAACACCAGCATCATTTGCACCGTACGTCACACTCTTGGGCGTGCAAACGCTCCACGGAAATCGCACTCTCTACGTGCGTTTAATGTGACCGAACGGTGACCTGGCGTGTTTGCCGCGGCGGCCGGCGCGCGAACGACCGACCGGGCGCGCCGCGCCGGAAAGCGTGGCTAGGCCGTATTGGTCGGCGTCACTTCCTGCGCTCCCGCCGAATCCGCCGGGGTTGCTGACCGCCGGGCGCGAACCTGCAGGAGGCGGGTGCCGACGGCGGCCGCGAAGACCGCGAGCAGCAGGAAGATGGTGAGCCCCGTCCACGGGAACTCGTGGCCCTCCAACTCGCCCACGAAATG
This sequence comes from Mycobacterium scrofulaceum, assembly GCF_001667885.1. Taxonomy (GTDB): domain Bacteria; phylum Actinomycetota; class Actinomycetes; order Mycobacteriales; family Mycobacteriaceae; genus Mycobacterium; species Mycobacterium scrofulaceum_C. The sequence continues at coordinate 15,265 of NZ_LZJW01000091.1, forward strand.
CTGCGCCGAAACCACCGGGTTGCCGGTCTTGGCGATGTCCTCGCCGGCCTCCAGGGTGACCCGTGGGAACTGGGTGCTGTAGCTGCCGACGTAGCTGGGGCTGAGCGTCAGGACGGTCGAATCGTGGTAGTCGGCGCCGACCACCGTGGAGATGTCGCGCAGCGGGGTGTCGTTGGGCGGGTTGTGATCGAGCAGCACGATCTTGAGGTTGATGCCGTGCGCGCGCGCCTGGTTGACGACGTCGAGCAGCGCGGGCAGGGCCGCGGGCGGCGCGCTGACGCCATCGGTGGCGACCTGCGCCTTGATCGCGGCCATGTCGACGTCTTGGGGAATGTAGAGCGGCAGGACGAAGGATTCGTGCCCGGTCATGTGTCCCTCCTGCTGCACCGTCACACTGGCGTGGCGCTCGGCCACCGCGGTCACTCTAGCGCGACGGCGCACGCGCATTCGGGGGACGCGGGGGGTTTAAACCGTCGACTTACGCGATAAGACTGGACCTACGGGCGCCCCCGCCGTATTGCAGGACAAGCGTACTGTTAAAGTAGCAACGCACCGCCGACACGGCCCGTCGACGGAAGAACTTAATCCTTGGGAGTTGAAGTGAGTAAAGAAGATTCTGTGAACTCGTTCGGAGCACGCGACACCCTCAAGGTCGGCGACAAGAGTTACCAGATCTATCGTCTCGACGCCGTCCCCAACACCGAGAAACTCCCCTACAGCCTCAAAGTCCTCGCCGAGAACCTGCTGCGCAACGAGGACGGCAGCAACATCACCAAAGACCACATCGAGGCGATCGCGAACTGGGATCCCAAGGCCGAGCCCAGCATTGAGATCCAGTACACGCCCGCCCGCGTGGTGATGCAGGACTTCACCGGGGTGCCCTGCATCGTCGACCTGGCCACCATGCGCGAGGCGATCGGCGACCTCGGCGGCAAGGCGGAGAAGGTCAACCCGCTGGCGCCGGCCGACCTGGTGATCGACCACTCCGTGATCGCCGACCTGTTCGGCACCGCCGACGCCTTCGAGCGCAACGTCGAGATCGAGTACCAGCGCAACGGGGAGCGCTATCAGTTCTTGCGTTGGGGCCAGGGCGCTTTCCGCGACTTCAAGGTGGTGCCGCCGGGCACCGGCATCGTGCACCAGGTCAACATCGAGTACCTGGCCAGCGTGGTGATGGAACGCGACGGCGTCGCGTACCCCGACACCTGCGTGGGCACCGACTCGCACACCACGATGGTCAACGGCCTGGGCGTGCTGGGCTGGGGCGTCGGCGGCATCGAGGCCGAGGCCGCGATGCTCGGTCAGCCGGTGTCGATGCTGATCCCGCGCGTCGTCGGGTTCAAACTGACCGGCGAGATCCAGGCCGGCGTCACCGCCACCGACGTGGTGCTGACGGTCACCGAGATGCTCCGCAAGCACGGCGTGGTCGGCAAGTTCGTCGAGTTCTACGGCGAAGGCGTGGCCGAGGTGCCGCTGGCCAACCGCGCCACCCTGGGCAACATGAGCCCCGAATTCGGTTCCACCGCAGCGATTTTCCCGATCGACGAGGAGACCATCTCCTACCTGCGGTTCACCGGGCGCTCCGACGAGCAACTCGCGCTGGTCGAGGCGTACGCCAAAGAGCAGGGCATGTGGCACGACCCCTCACACGAACCGGCCTTCTCCGAATACCTTGAGCTCAACCTGTCCGACGTGGTGCCGTCGATCGCCGGGCCGAAGCGCCCGCAGGACCGAATCGCGTTGTCCGACGCGAAATCCACGTTCCGCGGCCAGATCGGCGACTACGTCGGCGACGACCCCGACAAGAAGCAGTACTCCAAGCTCGACGAGGCGGTCGACGAGTCATTCCCGGCCAGCGACCCCGGGGCGCTGGAGAACGGCCACGCCGACGACGCCCCGAAGTTCGAATCGGCTGCCGCACATGCCAAGGGCCGGGTGAGCAACCCGGTGCGGGTGCGCTCCGAGGACCGCGGCGAGTTCGAGCTCGACCACGGCGCGGTGGTGATCGCGGCTATCACGTCGTGCACCAACACCTCCAACCCGGAGGTGATGTTGGGTGCGGCGCTCTTGGCGCGCAACGCCGTCGAGAAGGGGCTGACCTCCAAGCCGTGGGTGAAGACCTCGATGGCGCCGGGCTCGCAGGTAGTCAGCGACTACTACGACAAGGCCGGCCTGTGGCCGTATTTGGAGAAGCTGGGCTTCTACCTGGTCGGCTACGGCTGCACGACCTGCATCGGTAACTCCGGCCCGCTGCCCGACGAGATCTCCAAGGCCATCAACGACAACGACCTGTCGGTGTCCGCGGTGCTGTCCGGCAACCGGAACTTCGAGGGCCGGATCAACCCCGACGTGAAGATGAACTACCTGGCTTCCCCGCCGCTGGTCGTCGCCTACGCGCTGGCGGGGACCATGGACTTCGACTTCGAGTCGCAGCCGCTCGGGCAGGACAAGGACGGCAACGACGTTTTCCTCAAAGACATCTGGCCGTCGCAGAAGGACGTCTCGGACACCATCGCCTCGGCGATCAGCCAGGAGATGTTCACCAAGAACTACGCCGACGTGTTCAAGGGCGACGAACGGTGGCGCAACCTGCCCACCCCGAGCGGCAATACCTTTGAGTGGGACCAGGATTCGACTTACGTGCGCAAACCCCCGTACTTCGAGGGAATGGCGGCGGAGCCCGAGCCGGTCGGTGACATCACCGGCGCGCGGGTGCTGGCGCTGCTGGGCGACTCGGTGACCACCGACCACATCTCCCCCGCGGGCGCCATCAAGCCGGGCACGCCCGCCGCGCAGTACCTCGACGAGCACGGCGTGGAGCGCAAGGACTACAACTCCTTCGGGTCCCGGCGCGGCAACCACGAGGTGATGATCCGCGGCACGTTCGCCAACATCCGGCTGCGCAACCAGTTGCTCGACGACGTCTCGGGTGGCTACACCCGCGACTTCACCCAGGACGGCGCGCCGCAGGCGTTCATCTACGACGCGGCGCAAAACTATGCGGCGCAGAACATTCCGCTGGTGGTGCTGGGCGGTAAAGAGTACGGGTCCGGCTCCTCCCGCGACTGGGCGGCCAAGGGCACGAAGCTGCTGGGCGTGCGGGCGGTGATCGCCGAGTCGTTCGAGCGCATCCACCGCTCGAACCTGATCGGCATGGGCGTGATCCCGCTGCAGTTCCCGGAAGGCAAGTCCGCCAAGGAATTGGGGCTGGACGGCACCGAGGTGTTCGACATCACCGGCATCGAGGCGCTCAACGACGGCAAGACGCCAAAGACGGTGCACGTCAAGGCCACCAAGGACGGTAAGGACGCCGTCGAGTTCGACGCGGTGGTGCGCATTGACACCCCTGGGGAGGCCGACTACTACCGCAACGGCGGCATCCTGCAGTACGTGCTGCGCAACATGCTCAAGTCGTAGCCGTCGCCTGTGCCCAAAGTCAGCGAGGACCATCTGGCGGCTCGCCGCCGCCAGATCCTCGACGGCGCGCGCCGCTGCTTCGCCGAATACGGCTACGACAAGGCCACGGTGCGGCGGCTGGAGACGGCCATCGGCATGTCGCGTGGCGCGATCTTCCACCACTTCCGTGACAAGGACGCGCTGTTCTTCGCGCTGGCGCACGAGGACGCCGAGCGGATGGCCGACGTGGCGTCGCGCGAGGGCCTCATCCAGGTGATGCGCGACATGCTCGCCGCGCCCGAGGAGTTCGACTGGCTGGCCACCCGGTTGGAGATCGCCCGCAAGCTACGCAACGACCCCGAGTTCAGCCGCGGCTGGGCGGAGCGGTCCGCGGAACTGGCGGCGGCCACGACCGATCGGCTGCGCCGGCAGAAGGAGGCGCACCGGGTCCGCGACGACGTTCCCGGCGACGTGTTGCAGTGCTACCTGGAGTTGGTACTCGACGGCCTGGTGGCGCGGCTGGCGTCAGGCGAGGACCCGCGGCGGTTGTCCGCGGTGCTCGACCTGGTGGAGAAGTCGGTGCGCCGCAACGACTCTGGGCCGCGGGCGTAGCCGCGCCTTCGTTAGACCCGTGCGGATCGCGCGGTGCGGTTGGGCCCGCCCCGGCTGCGCATCGTGGCGCCCGCTTGCAGCAGCAGGCTGTGTATCGATCCGTACGACCGTCCGGTGGACGCGGCCAGCGTGCGGATGCTGGCCCCGCCCTCGTAGGCGTTACGCAGCTCGGACAACAACTCCTCGCGGGTCTTCTTCGACCTTTGCAGTGTCCTTTTCATGGATGTCCTTCGCAGCCGAGCACGAGCGCAAGCACCTAAGAGTAGGAACCCGAAGTCGGCCGCGGGCCGATTTGGACGAAAAGTATCCAGAAGTCAGGCGAGTTCGATGAGGTCCCGGTATTCGTCGGACCAGAAGTCCTCGGTGCCGTCGGGCAGCAGCACAACCCGCTGCGGGTCGAGCGCCTCGGCCGCTCCCGGATCGTGCGTCACCAGCACCACCGCGCCCTGGTAACTGCGCAGCGCGTCCAGCACCTGTTCGCGCGAGGCGGGATCGAGGTTGTTCGTCGGTTCGTCGAGCAGCAGGACGTTCGCCGTCGAAGCCACCAGCCCGGCCAGCGCGAGCCGCGTCTTCTCACCGCCCGACAGCGTGCCCGCCGGTTGGTCGAGTTGAGGTCCGCTGAACATGAACGCGCCCAGCAGTCCGCGCAGGTCCTGCTCGCCCGTGTCGGGCGCGGCGTGCCGGATGTTCTCCCACACGCTGGCGTCGTTGTCGAGCGTGTCGTGCTCCTGGGCGAAATAGCCCATGCGCAAGCCGTGTCCGGGCTCCAGCCCGCCGGTGTCGGGCTCCTCGGTGCCGGCCAGCAGTCGCAGCAGCGTGGTTTTGCCGGCACCGTTCAGCCCCAGGACCACCACCCGCGAACCGCGGTCGATGGCCAGGTCCACGCCCGTGAAGACCTCCAGCGACCCGTATGACTTGCTCAGTCCCTTGGCCACCAGCGGGGTGCGCCCGCACGGGGCGGGGGTAGGGAACTTGATGCGGGCGACCTTGTCGGCGACCCGCTCTTCGTCGAGCGCCGCCATCATCCGGTCGGCGCGGCGCAACATGTTCTGCGCGGCAACGGCTTTCGTGGCCTTGGCGCCCAGCTTCGCGGCCTGCGTGCGCAGCGCGGTGGCCTTGCGTTCGGCGTTGGCGCGCTCACGGCGGCGCCGCTGCTCGTCGGTGGCCCGGGCGTCCAGGTACTTCTGCCAGCCCATGTTGTAGACGTCGACCTCGCCGCGCACGGCGTCCAGAAACCACACCCGGTTGACGACATCGGCGAGCAACTCGACGTTGTGGCTGATGATCACCAGCCCGCCGGTGTGGGCGCGCAGGAAATCGCGCAGCCAGCCAACCGAATCCGCGTCCAGGTGGTTGGTGGGCTCGTCGAGCAGCAGCGTGGTCGACGAACCGGCACCGGTGTCGGACGCGGCGAACAGGATCCGCGCCAACTCGACTCGGCGGCGTTGCCCTCCGGACAGCGTGCGCAGCTGCTGCGTCAGCACCCGGTCGGGCAAGCCGAGGCTGGCGCAGATGCGGCTGGCCTCGCTCTCGGCGCCGTAGCCGCCCAACGCGACGAACCGCTCCTCCAGCTGCCCGTAGCGGCGAATGGCGCGGTCCCGGGCATCGTCGTCGGCGACCTCGGCCATCAATGCCTGCTGCTTCTCCAGGTCGGTGAGCAGAACGTCCAGGCCGCGCGCGGACAACACCCGGTCGCGGGCCAGCACGTCGAGGTCGCCCTCCTTGGGATCCTGTGGCAGGTAACCGATTTCGCCGGCGCGCACCACCGACCCGGCGTACGGTTCGGTCTCCCCGGCCAGGATGCGCAGGGTGGTCGTCTTGCCGGCGCCGTTGCGACCGACCAGCCCGATGCGGTCGCCGGGCTGCACGCGCAGGTCCGGCCCGTCGGGTGAGAGCAGGATGCGCGCACCAGCGCGGACCTCGAGGTCCGTGGCCGTGATCACATCTACTCCCTTATGTCGTGGCTACTTGTCGTCGGTGAAAACCGCGGGGCGTCGCTCCGCGCGCGCGGCAACCGCTTCTTCGAAGTTGGCGGTGAGCAGACGGACGAACAGCTGACCCAAGCCTTCGGCTTGCATGTGCCCCTCCAGGCTACCGGCGTCCAGTCCACTCCACAGTGTGCGCTTGGTCAATTCGATTCCCGGCCGCGAGAACGCCGCTATCCGGGCGGCGATCGCGTAGCAGGTGTCCAGCAGCTGCTCGTCGGGCACCTGACACGACACCAGCCCGATTCGCTCGGCCTCCTCGGCGGTGACGTCGCGGCCGGTCAACATGATCTCGAACGCCCGCGACGATCCGATCGCCCTGGGCAGCAGGTAGGAGAGCCCCAGCTCGCTGGCGGTCAGGCCGTTGTTGATGCCGGCCGCGCGAAAATACGCGCCGGTCGCGGCGACCCGGATGTCGGCCGCCAGCGCCAAACACAATCCCCCGCCGATGGCCGGGCCGTTGACCGCGGCGATGACAGGCTGATGCAGGCGGCGCAGCCCCAGGATGACCTCATCGAGGACCTCCATGGAGCGCAGCGCGTAGGTGGGGCGGGTCAAGCCCTCGACGTGGGGCACCGAGCCCGCGGACTTGTGGTCCGCCCCCGAGGAGAATCCCCGCCCCGCCCCGGTCAGCACGACCACGCGCACGGAATTGTCGTACCTGACCTTCTCCAGGGCCTCTTTCAAAGGCACCATGACGTCGAACGCCATGGAGTTCATTCGCTCGGGCCGATTGAGGGTAATCAGCGCGACGCCGGGCCGCGGGTGTTCTACCAGTACCAGACTCACCCAAGCAACCTAGCGCGTAGCTGGGTCCAGCCCCGCGTGCGCCGCGATGTAGGGGCTATTCGCCCTGGCCGGCCTGGGCCGCGTCGACGTCGAACGCCTTGATTTGCTGAACGAGGTCCTCCAGCGCCGCCGGCGGCAGCGCCCCGGCCTGGTTGAACAGCAGTTTGCCCTTCTTGAAGGCCATCAGCGTCGGGATGGACCGGATCTGGGCGGCGGCGGCCAGCTGCTGCTCGGCCTCGGTGTCGACCTTGGCGTGGACGATGTCGGGGTGCTTCTCCGCGGAGGCCTGGAAAGTGGGCCCGAACTGGCGGCACGGCCCGCACCAGGACGCCCAGAAATCGACGAGCACGATGTCGTTGCCCTCGATGGTTTCGTTGAACTTCTCAGCGGTGAGATCGAGTGTTGTCACATTTGCCGTAACGCCGGGGCCCGACCTGGTGTTCCCGGGCGAGGAAGCCGGCCTCGGGCCGCCCTCGCTTTTTCCCCACCGCAACGCCCGCGTAACCCGCCGGCGGCCGCCCGTAGGTTACGGTTGCGTACGTTTTCCCACGTCGGAGACACTAAGCGGACGATCCGCCGCGTCAAGGGACCAGTGAGGGAATCGCGTTGGGCCACTACATCGCTAACGTCCGTGATCTCGAGTTCAACCTGTTCGAAGTGCTCGACGTGGGCGCCGTGCTGGGCACCGGACGCTACAGCGACCTCGATGCGGAAACCGTGCGGACGATCCTCGACGAAGCCGCCCGCCTGGCCGAGGGCCCGGTGGCCGAGTCCTTCGCCTTCGCCGATCGCAACCCGCCCGTCTTCGACCCGGCCACCCACACGATCAGCGTGGCGCCCGAACTGGCCAAAACGGTGCAGGCGATCAAAGAGGCCGGCTGGTGGCGGCTGATGCTGGACGAAGAGATCGGCGGCATGGCCGCGCCGCCCCCGCTGGCGTGGGGCGTCAACGAGATGATCATCTGCGCCAACCCATCCGCGAACTTCTTCAGCCTCGGCCCGTTGATGGCCCAGGCCCTGTACGTCGAGGGCAACGACGAGCAGCGGCGCTGGGCGGCCGAGGGCGTGGAGCGGGGCTGGGCGGCCACCATGGTCCTCACCGAACCCGACGCGGGCTCCGACGTCGGGGCCGGCCGCGCCAAGGCGATCGCGCAACCGGACGGCACGTGGCACATCGAGGGCGTCAAGCGGTTCATCTCGGGCGGCGACGTGGGCAACACGGCCGACAACATCTTCCACCTCGTGCTCGCCCGCCCGGAGGGCGCCGGACCGGGCACCAAGGGACTGAGCCTGTTCTACGTGCCCGAGTACCTTTTCGATCCCGAAACGTTCGAACTCGGGCCCCGCAACGGGGTTTTCGTCACCGGGCTGGAGCACAAGATGGGGATCAAGTCCTCCCCCACGTGCGAATTGACTTTCGGCGCAACGGATCTGCCCGCCGTCGGCTACCTCGTCGGTGACGTGCACAACGGGATCGCGCAGATGTTCACCGTGATCGAGCACGCGCGCATGACGATCGGCGTCAAGGCCGCCGGCACGTTGTCCACCGGCTACCTGAACGCGCTGGCGTTCGCCAAAGAGCGGGTACAGGGCGCCGACCTCACGCAGATGTCCGACAAGACGGCACCGCGGGTCACGATCATCCACCACCCGGACGTGCGCCGCAGCCTGATGACGCAGAAGGCCTACGCCGAGGGTCTGCGGGCCTTGTATATGTATGCCGCCGCGCACCAGGATGACGCTGTGGCGCAGCACGTTTCGGGCGCCGACCACGAGATGGCACATCGAGTGGACGACCTGCTGCTGCCGATCGTGAAAGGCGTCAGCTCGGAGCGGGCGTACGAGATCCTGACCGAGTCCCTGCAGACGTTGGGCGGTTCGGGCTTCCTGCAGGACTATCCGCTGGAGCAGTACATCCGGGATTCCAAGATCGATTCGCTCTACGAGGGCACCACGGCCATCCAGGCGCTCGACTTCTTCTTCCGCAAGATCGTTCGGGACCGCGGCCAGGCCCTGCAGTTCGTGACCGCTCAGATCACCGCGACCATCGACTCGTGCGACGACGCGCTCAAACCGCAGGCCGAGCTGCTGCAGACCGCGCTCGACGAGGTGACGGCGATGACGGGCGCCCTGACCGGGTACCTGATGTCCGCCGCGCAACATCCCACCGAGATCTACAAAGTCGGGCTCGGATCGGTGCGGTACCTGCTCGCGGTCGGCGACCTGCTCATCGGCTGGCGACTGTTGGTGCAGGCCGGGATCGCGCACGCCGCGCTGGCGGGCGCGGACGGGAACGACGCCGCGTTTTATCGGGGCAAGGTGGCGACGTCGGCCTTTTTCGCCAAGAACATGCTGCCTAAGCTCACGTCGCTGCGCAAAGTCATCGAGTCCATCGACGGCGAAATCATGCGCATCCCCGAGCAAGCGTTCTGACCGCGGCGCGGATTACGCACAGGTTAGCCACAGCTCCAACTGGTAATACCCATTCCGTTGGGTCCCATCACGATTGGAGATACGTTGATGTCTGCCAGCTGTCCAGCGCCTCGGCTCACCCGTTTGGCGGTTGCCGCTGCCGCCGCGCTGTCGGTCGCCGCGTGCAGTTCGTCCAACCAATCGAGCCCGCCGACCTCGACGTCGACGTCCACCTCGGTGGTGACGTCCACGACCACATCGCCGGCCCCGGCGAGCGGTGAGGCGCGGGTCAGCGGTCTGATCGCGTCGGTGGCGGGCAACTCCATTCAGGTCACGAAGGAGGACAACTCGACCGCTGCGGTGAACTTCACCTCCACCACCAAGGTCACCGAAACCGTCCCGGCCGCGCTGACCGACGTCACCGCGGGCAGCTGTGTCACCGTGCGGCCCACCCAGGAAGCTCAGCCCGGGCAGCCGGTCACCGCGGCGGCGGTGAAGATCAGCCCCTCCGTCAACGGCGCGTGCCCGGCCAAGCCGGCGGGGCAGGGTTCGGCCCCGAGCTCGACCACCCCGCCGCCCCCGGGCTCGCCGGCGCCGGCCCCGAAGCCCGCCCCGGTCCGTGGCTCGGTGGCCTCCGTGTCGGGCAACACCATCAACGTCGGCGGCACCGACCCCAGCGGCAACACCACGCAGACCGCGGTGACGGTCGACGACAAGACCAAGTACAGCAAGCAGACGACCGCCACCACCGACGCGATCACACAGGGCAAGTGCCTATGGGCGCGCGGGACGATGGACAACGGCACCCTGCAGGCGACCAGCATCAACGTGCGGCAGGCCACCGACGGCAGGTGCGGCAAGCCCAAGTAGGTCCGGCCAGGGCGGCTGAGCTAACCGCTCCTACCAGGCGGGCGCGGTGCCGCCACCGCGCCCGCCTGGGCCTGCGAGCAATCAGCCCGTCACACGCAGGTGTTTTCGCGCCGTGAGCTCGCCGTCGGTCACCCATTCGCGCATCGGTTTCCCGGGCGCGCACAGCAGGGTGAGGACATAGCTACAAGGGATATCGGTGCGGTTGTTGGCGTCCCGATAGTGGATCACGTCGCCGCCGCGCCCCCAAAAAGCCTCTCCAGCACGGAGCACGCGTGGCGCTTCACCCTCGAGCTCGAACAACATCTCACCGCCGATCATGTAACCGAATCCGGGGCCCCCGGGAAGGCGGTGCGGCGGGTACCCAGAGGCGCCCGGCGGATGGGTGATGAGAACGGTCACGACATGGGCATCGTCGGGAATGGACGGTAATCGCACTTCCTGAAGCACCTGGACGGTTGACTCGGGTGCGGACTCGGACGTTTCCAACGACATTCGTCATCCCGTCCTGGCGGGGCGTGCTTCGATCCAGTCGGAGTATCGAGTCGTGAAGATCGTCGCGTTCTCGTCGGGCGCGAGGCTGTGATCGTCGATCACCGCACCGAAATACGGAGCCTGGGGATCGGTCACGACCCGGCGTCGATCGCCGTTGGCGGCGAGGCCCGCGCGAACGAAGTCGTCCATGCCCATTGCTTCGGGTCCCGCGATCTCCACGACGCCGTTGATGGGAGGTCCGATCGCCGCGCGAGCCACGGCGGTGGCGACATCGTCGGCGGCGATGGGGCGGAACGATGCGGGTGGCAATCTCACAATCTCCCCGTCTGTCGCGGAATCGGCCAAGCCAATCGCGAACTCGTAGAACGGCGTCGCGCGCACAATCGAGTACGGCCGGCCCGAATCCTTGATCAGCTCCTCCTGAGCCGCTTTGGCGGTGTTGTAGCCGCTGTCTGGCATGCTCTGCGATCCGACGACGGACAACGCGACATGGTGTTTGACTCCCGCTTCCCGCTCGGCAGAAAGAAGGTTCTTGGTCGCGGTCGTGAAGAAGTGCATCACAGGCTCGTCGTCGAAAATTGGTGAATCAGCAACGTCGACAAGGACATCCGCGCCGGTGACGGCGACTGCTAGGCCTTCGCCGGTGAGCGAGTCGACACCGGATCGGCGTGAAGCGGCGATCACGTCGTGTCCCTGCGCGCCAAGCTTGGCCACCACTTTCGAGCCAATGAGGCCACGCCCGCCGATGACTACGATCTTCATGATGAACCTTTCAGCGTTGTAGTCTGGCCGGTGATCGAGCCCCGCCGGGACGATCGGAGACGCTTGCCGGCATCGGGGACGTGGGTCCTGCGATCGACGTTCCACCGGATGACGTTCGCTCGCCGAGGCGCCCTGCAAGCAGACCGGCCATCCGTCTCGGTCCATTCAGCCTGTGGCCGAACGGGGTGATCTGTCATCACCCCGGCCACCTCTTCACCCGGGTGAGGACCCCGTGTGCCCCGTCACTCAGCGTCCGCATCGAACTCTTCGCGCGCCACCCTGTAGAACGACATGCCGTCGTTTGGGCTGCCACTGATCTGACCGTGGTGCCGCCCGGCGCGCAGCGGAAGGCCGTCCGGGTAGCCAAGTTCCGGCTCCTCAGCGGCCAGACGCTCGTCCAGCGTCAGGTGCTCGTCGGCCGAGATCCAGCGCAACGGCGCATCGACCACGATGTCGCCATCGTCATTGCGTACTTCGTCGGAGTCCAACGACTCGCTGGGCCCTAATGTGCCATCGGGCCGGGTGTCGTCGTAGTCGCCGTCGCTGATCATATTCCTCGCCTCCACGCGGGTCTCAGCCCGAGCGCGCCCTACGCACGCGATTTGCGAACCCGCCGCGTCCTCAAAAGAGGTTCACCTGGGAATTCCAAGTCGAAGCGTTTGCAGAGTTCGGCGACGCTGTCGACATCCATCTCGAGTTCGTAGCGCGCACAGAGCTCATCCAGGACGTCGGGCGATATCGTCGCGATACCGCCGAGATCAGCAAGCTCGTCGAAAAACTGCTCGAATCCCGCGGGGGAAATGATCTCGAGGATGCGGGCCGGCTCGTCGCCCGCGTTCCAGAAGGTGTGCCATTGACCTCGCGGCTTGAAGATGAAGTCGCCGGGCCCGCCATCGAGCACCTCATCGCCGAGCAAGGCGCCCACGCGCCCCTCGATGATCCAGCTGTATTCATCTTCGTTGTGATGGCGATGAAGGGGTGCGGCCAGCGCCCGGGGTGACATGGGATGCTCGAGGACGGAGAAGCGACCGTCAGCCCCAAATCTATCCAGGATGTGGCGCACACCGACGGTCCCATTGAAGACGGACTTGCCTTCGGTGCGCCCGACAGACTTGGCCGGCGGCCCGCCGCGCCTGAAGATGTTTATTGTCACTGCAATCTCTCCTTTGAGGCTTTCTGTCTAATTGCGGCCGGCCATGACGCCGCCATCGACATTGAGAATCGCGCCGGTGACCCAGCTGGCCTGATCCGACAGCAGATATGTCACGGCATTGGCCACGTCGGCTGGTGTGCCGACTCGCCCCAAGGGGTGAAAGGGCGCGAAAGAGTCGAGCGTCGAATCGATCTCGTCCTTGGGCACCCAGCGCTCGAGTGCCGGGGTTTTGACGGCGGCCGGTGCCACGGCGTTCACCCGAATCTTGTGCCCGGCAAGCTCGATGGCCAGGTTATGGGTCAGCGCATGGAGGCCGGCTTTTTGCATGGAGTGCCCGCACGACGGGGTCACACCGATCGCCTGATGCGCCCACATGCTGCCGATGTTGACAATGGCCCCGCCCTCACCGCGGGCGATCATGCCCGCGACAACGGTCTGGGTCAGGAAGAACAGGGCGTAATTGAGGTCCATGTACGAGTCGTAGTCCTGCGCTTCGTACTCGAGAAACGGCTTGGGGATGAAGAATCCGGCCGCGTTGACCAACAGTGTCGCCTGGCCGTGCTCCTCAGAAAGCGTCCGCTGCACATCGGCGACCGCGTTGCGATCCGTCAGCTCGGCGGAGATACCCCAAGCATGGCCACGCCGGCTCAGCTCGGCGACGGTTTCGTCGACGCGGTTCTTCGACAGACCCACGATCACCGCGCTCCCGCCATGATCGACGATGTCGATCGCAACCTGCCGACCCATGCCGGCACTGCCGCCGATGACAACAACCTTCTTGCCCTCAAAATGCATGTGCGCCTTCCTGGTTCTCGTTGCGGCTGTGCTGGACCGCTTCGTGGTGACGTCGGCTGTAACGCGTTCCACCGGACTGGTCGTACCGAGACTGCTGTCGAGCGAGGTGAGCTGTCATCACCCCCACCACCTGTTCACCCGGGTGAGACTGCGCGACGCTAAGGGCGAATCATGCTTTGGAAAGCTCCGGCTGGCTGAAACTTTCTGTGCACGAGTTTGTTTCGTTTCCCGGCCTGGGTTGATCATTGCGGCTCCGGAGACACTCGCCAGAGATTTCGCCGCCGCTGGTCGGTCACAACGAGGCCGCGACAGCCCATAGCTCTTCGGCCACCGGAGCGTCCGCCCAGCCCAGTCCGCTCAGCACCACATCGGTCGCACCCGCATCCAGATAACTCCGAAGCTGACGCCTGAGTGTTTTCGCTGAACCCACCACTGCGAGGTCTGCCGCATCGCGAACACCTTCGCGGGCGATCACCTTCCGATAAGACGGAATGGTCTCGTAGAAGCTTAATTGCTGGGCCGCGAAATTCCTTGCTGAATTGACGCTGTCGGACACCAGTGTTGGCACCTGCGCGATGATCCTGGGTTTCGGCCGTCCAGCGGCGGCGGCTGACTTCGCGATGGCCGGTTCGATGAACTCTGCGATTGTCCGCGGACCGGCGAGATATGTCAGAGTGCCGTCGGCCAGCTCGCCGGCGACCCGCAACGCCTTCGGGCCCATCGCTGCCACATACACCGGAATGGGCGTGCCCCCGGCGACCCGCACCGGCCATCCAGGATGCGCGCTGATCTCGTTGCCGCTGAAGTCCACCGCGCCGGTGTCGAAGATGGACTTCAGCACCGTCAGGTGCTCACGAAGGCGTGTGATCGTGTTGGGCCACGACGTCCGGAAGGCCTGTCGCTCCGGCTCGTGCGCACCCAACCCGAGACCAAGACTAAAGGCGCCGTGCGATGCGGCCTGCGCCGTCTGCGCCAGCGACGCGACGATCAGTGGATGACGCGGGTTGATCGGCACCACCGCCGTACCGACCCCGAGCCCCGGTACGGCCGCACCCACCAACGCGGCGAGGGCGATCGCATCAAGATCGAATTGCTGGCCCAGCCAGACCTGCCGGACGCCGAGCGAACGCGCACGGCCGGCCTGCGCCACCACGTCATCGACGACGTTGATTGCTTGAGGATTGGGGAACAACACGATTCCGGTCGGCATGGTGGATCCAATCGCAGGCTGAACTGACCTCTTCGATCTGTTCGGATCGATCCCGGGTGGTGTTAAGCGCCCGGGGCGATCGCGCAGGCCGCGACACAGACCCAGGTGCCATCACGCTTTTGATATGTGTCCGTGTACAGAGCTTCCTGCTCCGCGCCATCGGCGAGCATGGTGTAGGTGGCGCGCGCGTGGATCAGAGCGACGTCACTGAGGATGCGGATGTTGACGTCGTGGACAGCGAGATCCTTGAAGGGACGCGGCTCAGCGATGTATTCGAGGAACTCTTCGCGGTTTCGGGTTACGCCCGGCGTCTGCACGATGAAGTCTTCAGCAAGGAACTCGCGGAAGCGCCGGACGTCGTTGAACTGGTCGGAGTGGACGTAGTCGTTGTTGAGCTGCGCGAGGATCGCCAAATCTTCGGCCGGTTGCTCGGCATGGTGCATCTTCTGTTCCCTCTCCGTGCGGTGTCAGCTCGACGGCGGCGTCGTCGAGACGGGCTTGGTCCCAAATTGCATCCTTGGAGCGCCTTGAGGAGCTGTCATCACCCGAAACGTGCATTCACCCGGGTGAACAGACCTGCCATCAAGACGAATTCGCGCCCAGACGTCTGGCGACCGAGCGGTGCACGGTTAGCGCGGAGACGATGGATCGGTTGCGGCCGAAGCGCTGCTGGCCAGGGCCGGTTGCACACCGGGCCGGTCGCGGCACAGTGCGGCAATCGCGCCCGGCACGGGCTGGCATCCGTCGGGCGGATTGGTGATCAACACGGCGGCGCACAACGCGCCGATGGTGAATAGCGCTGCGCTCACCTGAAACACGTGGGCGAATCCGGTGGCGCTCGCCGCGCCAACGCTGATCAGCCCCATGGACCCAATCGACATCAGCGCGCCCAGCCGCGAGACGGCGTTGTTGATCGCCGACGCCAGACCGCTGTGCTCTGACGGCACCGATGCCAGCGTCAGCGATGTCAGTGGCGTGACAGTCGCAACCAGCCCGATGGCCAGCACGGTTATTCCCGGAATTACGTCGGTGATCGCATGGAAATCCTGGGCTTTCGGACGGATCAGCAGCAGCCCGATGCCCGCCAAGGCGGGCCCGCCGATCAGGAATGTGCGCGGGCCCACCCGTGCGGCAATCCGGCCGACATGGCGGGCGAACACCAACGACAGCGCCGGAATCGGCAGGGTGGTCAATCCGGCCGCGGTTGCTGAGTAGCCGCCGATTTCTTGGGTGTAGAGGGCGATGGCCAGCGAAGCCAGCGTCAACCCGGCATAGATGAATGCGGTGACGAGATTGGCGGCGCCGAAATTACGAAAGGTGAACAGCGGCAACGGAACCATCGGATTCCTGCTGCGGCGCTGCCAGCTTACGAAGGCTGCCAGCGCGGCCACCCCAATCACCAGCGGCGCGATGACCCGCGGTTCGGTCCAGCCGTCGTGTTGCGATCCGATCAACGCATACACGGTCCCGGCCAGCCCGACCGCCGATAGGCCCACCCCCGCGACATCGACGCGTGCGCCTGCGACCCGTCGAGACATCGGGCACAGCCAGAATGTCAGCGTAAACCCGGCCGCGATGGGGATCGCCGACAACACGAAAATCCAGCGCCAGCCAAGCAAATCGACGCACAATCCACCCAGCAGGGGGCCCAACGCGAAGGCGGTTCCGGTCCACCCGGTCCAGACGCCGATCGCAGCGGACTGGTGCGCCTTATCGAACACCGTATTGATCAGCGCCAGTGAGCCCGGCACGAGGAACGCCGCACCCAGGCCCTGGATTACGCGCCCGGCGATAAGCATCCCCGGTGAATTGGCAACCGCCGCCAGAACCGAGCCCGCCCCGAAAGTCATCAGCCCAAACCGCATTACCGGAACGCGTCCGAACAGATCCGAGATGGACCCGGCGGGAAGAATCACGGTCGCCATCGCCAGCAGGTAGCCCTCGATGACCCATTGCTGCAGCGCTAGGCCGCCGCCGAGGTCACGCTCGGTGGCAGGCAACGCCAGGTTGATGACGGTGGAGTCGAGGAACGCGACCATTGACACCATCACCGCGACCGCCATCGCGCGGCTGGTCGGCGCCGCGTCGCGCAAGCTCACCGCCGGGGCCGTCCCGCGGGTGACGATGGCGGTGCGCCAGATCCCTTGCTTGCGAGGGTCATCGGCGGTTTCAGAGCGCCTTTCTCAGACTCTTCAGCTGCGCCAACGCATCGATGTCGCTCCTGGTGATCCCCTTGTGCCGGTTGGTTTGCGCGCTGTGGTCGTCGACGGGGATGGTCGCCTCGACCTCGTTGGCGCCGACGTCACCGGAACCGACGGATCGCTTGGAGCTTTGGGGGTTGCCGGGGCTTCGACCGCCGCAGTCGCCTTCCATATTGTCCTCCTTGGAATTTCGCTTCCGAACGGGCGATAGTCCCGCGGCTTGGTTCGGGTGCTGTGCTCACCACCGGTCGAAATGCAGCACATCGTCTAGCGGTATCCGTTTGGCGCGCCGGAATGTGGTGCCGGTGTAGTACGCGGTGGGAACAGTCGTCGCGTGGTAGACGTTGGCGGGTAGTCCGAGAATCGCCCGCATGTCACCGTCGGCCATGATGGTCACCCCGGTCCACGTCGTTCCCAAGCCCCGGGACCGCGCGGCGAGCATGTAGCTCCACGTGGCGGGCATGATCGAACTCCAATACTGGTTGGCGTTTTCGGCCGTCAGCACGCCGTCACCGTCGATGACCTCGACGCACGGGATCATCAAAACAGGGACCTCGCCGATGTGCTCGGCGAGATACGCCGCGCTGTCGGACACCTTGCGCTGCTCGCGGTTGCGCACGGGGTCGTCCTTGAATCGATCGGCGACCGCGAAAGGCGAAGCGACGATCAGCTCCCATGTGCGCCGATACACGTCGGCGATCGCGCGTCGCTGTCTTTCGTCGGTGACGACGATGAAACTCCAGTTCTGCACGTTGGCCGACGTCGGTGCCTGCACCGCGATCTCCAGGCATTCCCGGATCAGCCCGATGGGCACGGGTTTGGTCAGATCGAGGCGTCTGCGCACCGAGCGGGTCGTGGTCAGCAACTCGTCGATCGACAACTCGACGACGGGGTAATCGGTCATGCCGGCAGGATGGCGGTGACTTCGACTTCCACGCGGATGTTGGGCCACACCAGCCCGTCGATGATGCTGAACATGGCGGCGGGTTGGTGGCGGATGATCTCCTTGCTCACCGCCAGGTAGGCGGACGCATACGCACGGCTGGTGACCCATTGGCGCATGTAGACGATGTCGGTGAGCTTGGCGCCGGCCTTGCCGAGCGCGTTTTCCACATTGATCCAGCACTGCCGGGCCTCGTCGGTGAAGTCCTCGGGCAGTGTGCCGTCTTCACGCACCCCTGGTGTTCCGGAAACGAAGATCTGTGTCCCGCCGGATACCGCGATGGCGTCGGCGTAGTGTCCGATGTGTGCCGCCACTCCGGTTAGGATCGGGGTAATACTTGTCATCTCGAGACTCCTTGTTGTTGTGCGATTTTCGGTTAGCTTCCGGGGTTGTCTGTCGTGAGGACGACTCCGCTGGGCTCGTGGCCCGCCACAACATGCGCCAAGGCGGCGGCGGCCTGATCCAGGCCGCAAGACCGCGGGGTGGGCATGGTCAACCTGCCCGACGCGAGAAGCGCGGTGAGGCGGTCGAGTTGGGGCCCATCCGAGCGGACGTAAACCGCCGTCACGCCGATCCCGCGGGTCGATGCGGGTAGGTCGGGGGTGATGGTCGCCAGCCGGCCGCCGCCGGCAAGCGCGGTCATCGCCGCAGCAGCACCGCCGGGGGCGGCGTTGGCGACGGCGTCGATCGAGTCCTTCGCCAACGCCTTCGCGTGCTGTGGCCACAGCGGATCGCGATAATCGAGCACTTCGCGGGCGCCATGCCGGCGGACGCGGTTGGCGCTGCTCGGGCCGGCGGTGGCGAGCACGTCGACCCCGCGCATGGCCGCCAGCTGGACGATGAGGCCGCCGGTGATTCCGCCCGCGCCATGAACGAGCAACGTTTCTCCGCGGTGCAGGCCCAATGCCTCGCCGACCACCTGGTCAGCGGTCAACGCCGGCACCGGAAAGATCGCTGCGGTCCCCCACGGAATCTCGCGCGGTTTGCGGGCGAGCGAGCCCACCGGCGCGATCAGAAGCGGTGCCCAAGTGCCTTGATCGCGCAGCGGCACGGGGTGACACAGCACTGCATCGCCCACGCTGAATCCGTTCTGGCGATTGTCACCGACGGCCTCGATGACGCCGGCGGCCTCGACGCCGAGCGCCAGCGGGGGAGGCCTGCCGACGTCCCAACCGCCGTAGCGAACGATGTTGTCCCAGTTCCCAACCCCGGCGCCACGGGTTGCGATCAGAACCTCGTCGGACGCCAAAGGTCGCGGGTCGGCCACTTCGAACGTCTCCACATTGCCGCCGGGGGTGCGGACCCCCGCTACCAGCATGGTCACGGTCAGACGACCGGCCAGTTGTAGGTCATCGTGGTTCCTCTCGAACACCGAGATTGACGGGTTGATGCGCCTAAGCGGTTTTCTGCGCTTTCTGCGCCGCGGTGCTCAGCAACGCCGAAAGTTCCGACTCTTCCGCGAGTAGCGGATCCCAAACCTGATTGACCGTCGGATGCGGCGCGACCGCATGGCGCAGGAGAGTGACCGGGATTTTCGCGACGACGGCCAGCGTGGCCGCTTGAACCAGTTCGGAGAATTGTGGGCCGACAAATGTCGCTCCGAGCAGTGTGTTGGTCTCGTCGTTGATGACCAGTTTCGCCCAGCCTTGAAAGCCATCACGGTATAAGGCGAGGAATGACACGGCGCCGGGGTAGCGGGCCGTTCGCGTCCGTACCGCGAACCCTTCTGCCCGGGCTTGACCTTCGGTGCGGCCCACCCAGGCGACCTGAGGGTCAGTGTGGATAACCTGCGCCAGGCTGCCGGCATCACGGGCGGCCAATTCGTTGTCGGCCAGCTCCCGTCCCGCGGCCCGCGCGACGATGATTTCGGCCACGAGACGTCCGTGGTAGGTGGAGATGTGAGACAACCGCGCACGCCCAGTGGTATCTCCGAGAGCGTATAGCCAGTCGCCCGTGACACCGACCGCCTGGAGATGGTCGTTGACGCAAACGCCTTCGCCGCCCGTCAGGCCGATGGTTTCCAGTCCGATGCCGTCGGTGTTGTTGCGTCGTCCGGCGGCCAGGACGACCTCGTCTATCTCGATGGTGCGGCCGTTGAAAGTCGCGGTGACGGGTCCGCCCGCCACGGGTCGGGCCACCGCCGACAACTGTGTCTCCAAATGAATGTTGACGCCACTGCTGCGCAGTGACTGCGCGACCAGATCGCGAGCTTCGGGTTCGCAGTTGCACAGCAGCGTGTCCTCGCGCACCACAAGCGTTACCGATGACCCCAACCCGCTCAGGATGGTCGCGAACTCGACGGCGACGGGGCCGCCACCCACCACCAGAGCGCGTGGTGGCACCCGTGTCATGGTCGTCAACTCCCGATTGGTCCACGCACGCACTTGCGCCAGACCAGGTATCCCCGGCACGTAGGGACGCGTGCCAGTGGCCAGCACGACCGCGTGGCGTGCAGTCAAGACGACTTCGGTGGTATCTCCGAGGGCGTAGGCCACGCGCACCGTTCGTTCGCCGCTCAACCGGCCGAACCCGTGAAACACTGCTACACCAGCTTGCTGCAATGATGCCGTCCGCTCTTGGTCCGAGAGGTGCTCGATGAGTTCGTCTCGTTTCGCGAAGACGGCCGTAAGATCTAATTTCGTTCCCGAGAAAGCTTCTCGCACACCAGGAACCGACTTCGCGAGGTTGAACACCTCGATTGGGCGAAGTAGGGTTTTGCTCGGGTTGCAGCCCCAGTAATGACACTCGCCGCCGACGAGGCGATCCTCGACGAGGGCTACCGAAAGTCCAACCGAAGCCAGCTTCCGCACGGCGGCCACACCGCCCACCCCGCCGCCTATGACGATCACGTCAAATTGCTTACTAGCCTTCATCTCGCCTCATTTCCGAAGA
The DNA here is from genome assembly GCF_001667885.1 of Mycobacterium scrofulaceum. Lineage (GTDB taxonomy): Bacteria > Actinomycetota > Actinomycetes > Mycobacteriales > Mycobacteriaceae > Mycobacterium > Mycobacterium scrofulaceum_C. The sequence continues at coordinate 35,777 of NZ_LZJW01000091.1, forward strand.
TGGGTACGTCCGGTCGCGTTTCGCTGATTCGCCCGTCTGACGGAGGTGGCTCGCGTCGGGGCACGCACTCCCAAACCGGCTCAACGTGCCGAGGACCGCGTAAGCCGCTGCGGCGCTGGCCGCGGAGAAGACACTGTAGCTAAGCGGCGCTTCCACGCCGAGCGATGCAGCCATCGCGATGCCAAATATTGTGAGTACCAGGGAAGTCGCTGCACCGACAAGCTTCGGTCGCCACCCGGTCAGGAGCAAGAGTCCCAGCGTCGCCTCGGTTACGGTGGCAGCCCACACAATGACGGTCAGTAAACGACCAGAAGCAAACGGAACAAGTTGGTGGGTGTAGTCGGCGAAGGGGCCCATGCTCCCCCAGCTACCCTGCCCGAACGGCTTCCACCAACCGAATCGATCGGCTACGGCCGACAGGAAGGCCGTTGCCAGCGAAAAGCGTAGCGCGATTCGGACAATGCGAATCGGATCATGTATGGGCATGATTGGCCAAGAGCGGATCATTCCAAACGGTTTCATGGCGGTTCGCCCCGGCAAGCTCATTCTGCGTTGTCGTCGGTCGTGAGCGGTCCGTCTCCGGTGTCTAACAGGAAAACTGCTAGCAATTCGGCGGGTTCGGTGGCACTGGCGTTTTCACTGATGGTGTGGTGCGCGCCGGGAGCTTCACGCCACGTCTCACCGGCGTGATAGACGCGAGCAGGCTCGCCCTCGACTTGGCTGCGGATCGCCCCGGAGATGACGTAGGCCATGATGAACGCCGATTTCGCGTGGTGGTGCGCTCCGCTTTTGGCTCCGGGCGGGTAGCTGACGGTCACTGCTTGCAGTGATTTGCCCGGGACATTGGTAGGTTGGTTGAAAACTGTTCGGACAACCGGTTTTTGATCCAAGTTCTCCGGATCCGGCTCGGCCTGGGCCCCGGGTGCGAGCGTCATAGCGATTGTCAGCGCGGCAAGTGCTGCTTTCAGAAACATCTTGGCTGCCTCCCTTTTTCGTCTTTCGCTACACGCAAGATCGTGTTGCCAGTGACGCGCTTGCCGGTACGGGTTTGGTTGTCGGGGAAGCCCCGGGCTCGGGCTGTACGCTGACGAGCTCAAGGCCGAGATCACGGACCCGGTCGAGAAGCCCGTAAAGCTGTGATTGGTCGCGGATTTCACCTGTGAACATGCTTTCGTGCACACCGGACTGGAGGCGCATCCCTTCTAAAGCGGACCCGAGGCGCTCCGTCAGGCGGCCTCGAATGCAGATTCGATACATCGTCGACTGCACTTAGCCTCCGCTCGTCAGCTCCTGACTAAGGCTTCACTGACGGGGGGTGAGTCGTCATCACCCGGCGGGCCGATTCACCCGGGTGAGCGCGGAGACGCCATGGCCGGCGTCTGTGAACGGCTGCCAACGGCCGGACCTGAAGCACGGGCCGGAGCCGATTCCTGGCGCGCCCGGCACTCAGCGAATCTGGTCGTGCACGTTGTTGTGTGTGCCCCGGCATGACGGGCCATGCCTGTCGGCGCCACTCCTGAGCCGCTAGCCACGGTGCAGCCAGCCGGCCGTGCGTCCTCGCGCCACCGCTCGGCGGCGCCGGCTGTCGGCGAGGGCTATCAACCTCGCCGTGGCCACGGCTCCCGCGCAGCCCGCGGCGGTGACACCGAAATCGATTGGCTGACCGTCGATCAACGTGAGAACGGCGTAGTCACCGGAGACCACAGCAACGAACAGGAAAGCGTTGCGTAGGCGATTCACAACGCCAGCCACTCCGCCCCGATCGGACGCACAGCGAGGATGCTGCGCAGGTATCCAGTGGGACGTCCGCAGGTCGCACACACCGGGCTGGCGCCTCGTCGGGAAGCCATCTCTCGTTTGTCGTCCACGTAGGTCGCCATCGCCCATCGGACCATCTCCAAGCAGACCTCACACAGCACCTCAACGAGGTCGCCGTCCGTGTTTAGCCCCACCTGGTCACATCCGTCGACAGCATGTATCTCGGCGACCGCTACTGCGGGCGCGCCGCATGTTTCGCCGCTCGACAGCCCCTGGGCAGTACAAATGGGCCGCAACGTGTTCAGCTGCTGCTCGATTCCGAGGGCGGCGTCCACCGCGTCATCTCCGCTCCGGTGCGCCCACCGTCGGGCAAGGGCGGCGGCGTCCCAGATTCGTTGCAGCAGCCGCGATGACCGGCCGGTACCCGGGCCGTATTCGGCAGGTGATCGTTGGGATGGGCGGCGCTTCATCTGGTCTTCTCCAATTCGTGGCTATGGAGTTCCGCGCGATCACGCAGCAGCGCGTCCCGTCATCGCGACCCGCTGCTCGCTGATGCGGCCCTTGGGGTCGGCATTTGGCCGATTCCACGTACGTCCGCTCGCGATCTGTCATGCGAGCATTTATCGACCCGGGACGAGTGGTCATCACCCGGTCGGCTCATTCACCCGGGCGATTTGATGAGTGCTGCTCGTGTCACGAGCGCACGCGAACTTCTTGACCCAAGACAGGGACGAGCTATTTGTGTTGTTGCGCAACATGACACAATGACGGCGGGATAGGACGCCCCTGCCCGTCAATGTCGCCGGGATGCTCGCAAGTGGTGATCAGCGTATGGGCGGAGGTCTACGACTCCCTGTGTGCGCAGCGTCCCACCGCGCATCGATGCGCGTGACGCGACGAAGCTCTATGGTGAGCCACAGCGTCGCGGCGACGGTGGCGAGAACGGCGACGAGCACCGAGGTGCAGAGCCATTCGTAGCGCCCATAGGCGGCTTCTGCTGCCGAGCTGATCAGCCCGCACGTGGCCACGGCCAGCAGAACCAAACCCGGCCAGAAGAAGTTGTCCTTCACGGCGATACCCGCGTGGGGTTGCGTGGTGCGGCAGTGATCCGTCGGATCATCATGCGTGTCTCCCATTAGCACTCCCCTTCGTCGTCTCGCCGGTGACCAACAATCCATCCATGGCGGACCCGCACGAAATGCCCGACCTCTATGCGGACCACCGGGGCGTGCGACCGCTTGGATGCGCGATTCAGGTCGAGCCTGCCCCGGCCCGGTTGCGCAGCTCGGGCAGCGTAATCGCCCCAATGGTGGTCACGAGCCACACCACCGCCGTCGTCGCCAGCCAGGATGGCGCGCCATCGATGGTGAGCCCGTGCGTCAATTGCGAAGCGAGGGTCAACGCGACGATCGTCAATGCCAAGCCCGCGCCTCCAAGCAGCAATGACGCGTACTCGCGTGACATCTGCATGATCGAAAAGGACAGGCTTGCTTGCATTATGGTGAACGCCAGCACTCCGACGACATATCCCGGTATCGAGACCACGACTCCGGGAACAATCCACGCCGCAACCAGTAGTCCGATCCCCCACGATGTCAGGAGCACGCTGGCGAACCGCAGGATTTGCCTCATGCCGAGGTGTAGGTCGCCGAGCCGGGTCCGCCGCCCAATCCGATGTTGTTGCCGGCTGACTCAGCGCACATCGCTTAGTCCTTTCCCGAATCACCTACTGCTGGGGCGTGCTGCGTGTCTGGCATTCGCCCGGCCATTGGGGCGTAGGTCCTGCCGGAGTCAAGCTTGGGCGCCCTGCGGGTGAGCTGTCTTCACCCCGCGGCGTCAATCACCCGGGTGAGGAAATGACTAGGCTCCCCGAACGCGCACGCTGGGCAAATCGCCATTCGCGGTGCGGATTCGCGTGGGTGTCGGCGTCGCTGAGCGCACAGCATCGAGGGTGGGCACGTACGGCCCGATCGGTGTCCCGGCTACTCGCATACACTAACTACCAGCGCTAGCGGTTGCGAGAATCTGTGGACGACACGACTGAGAGGCCTACAGCCCGCCTACTGCACGTCGGGGGGCGCCGGTTCGCGTGAACATCGCAAGGCCATCGGGGAAGCTCCGCATACCGCCGATTCGGGGGCGGGCGGACGAGCTGAAGGAGATCGCCGAGCTGATCGCCGCGGTCACTCAGGGGCGCGGCGGCGTGCTAGTGATCGAGGGGCCGCCTGGCATCGGGAAGAGCCGATTGTTGACCGAGGTTTTGGCGTTGGCCGAAAAGGCCGGTGTTCGGACGCTGTTCGGCGAGGCTTTCGAGTACCAGCAGGCGGTGCCATTTTTCTCACTGTTCATGGCGACCCTGCGTGCGGATCCTCCTGTCGGTGATGCGGAGGCGTTGCGCCGCCTGGGAACGTCGGCCGATCTCAGCTACTGGGTGGTGCGCGACCTGCAGGCCGCCATATACGCCGCCGCGTCCCGAACACCGTTGGCGATAGTTCTCGAGGACGTCCACTGGGCCGATAACGCGACCTTGCTGGCGTTGCGGTCGCTGGCCGCTACGCGGCCCGATGCCCCGGTGCTGTGGGTGCTTACCGCCCGGACCGGCGCCGGCGGGCCGGCGGTGCAAGAAACGCTGTCGGTGCTGCAACGCGCGAATGCCACATTTTTGCGATTGGGGGCCATGACGCCGGACTCGGTCGCCGAAATGGTCTGCGACGCGGTACGGGCGCCGGCGGATGAGTCTTTATTGAATCTAGCTGCCAAGGCGCACGGAAATCCGTTCCTGGTCAGCGAGCTTGTGCATGGCCTGGCCGAGGAAGATCGACTGGACGCAACCGGGGGGCGAGTCATGGCCACCGGAAATGAGCTGCCGCGACGGTTGGGCGTGGGTATGCAGCAGCGACTCGACCTGCTCTCCGACAGTGCTTCGGAGGTGGTGCGGGTCGCCGGAGTGCTGCCGGACCGCTTTTCGGCAGGCCTGCTGGCCGCGATGCTGGACCGTCAGCCGGTCTCATTGCTCTCGGCGCTGGAGGAGGCGGTCCGCGCGGATCTATTCGTCGAAGACGGTGAGCAGCTGAGGTTTAGGCACGACTTGTTGCGCGAGGCCACTCGCCAGTCATTGCCGCAATCGCTGCGGCGGGCGATGGAACGCCAGTCGGCGTCGGTCATGCTGAGTATCGGCGCGGCCCCAATCGAGGTGGCCACCCAGCTGGCACGCAGCGCCGAACCCGGAGATCGAGAGGCGATCGAGGCATTACGGCAAGCCGCGCAATCGGTTGGCCGCAGCGACGCGAGCGCGGCCGCGGACTTGACCAAGCGCGCGCTGGAGCTGTTGCCGGCCGAAGATGCTGAGCGTGGATCCCTGGTCGCCGAAACGGTGGAGTGGCTCAACCGGGCCGGCCGCCATGGCGAGGCCGAAGAAATGGCCGTCGTGGCGCTCTCGGAGGCGGTCTCGCCCGAAGTTGAGGCCGAGATCCGCCTCCGGCTCCCGGCGCACACCAAACACAGCACCCAACGGCGGGCGGAGGAAAATCGCAGAGCGCTCGAGTTGGGCGACATCAGCGAGCTCACCCGTACACGGCATCTGGCGTGGCTGGCCTACAACCTTGTGCTGCAGGACAAGAGAGGGCAACAGCGCGCCGCAGCCGACGAGGCTGCCGCCGCCGCGACGGCCACCGGTGATCTCGAGGCCACAATCATGGCCGAGGTCACCCTCGCTTTGCTCGACATTGGCGAAGGGCACAGGGTCCGCGCTCTAGGCCGCCTCGAACAGCTTCATTCTCTCGGCTACACGAATGATGCGGCCTTGGCGCATCACTATGCGGCGATGTACTACGCCATCCTGCTGGCAGTGTTCGGGCGGTTGGACGACGCGGCGGGCCGGATTGCCGACGGCATTGGGCAGGCCCGCCGAGAAGGCAACGCGATGGTCCTCAATATGTGGACTGTCATTGGTGCGATCGTTCACCTCGCTGCGGGCCGGCTGTCGGCCGCACGCGATGCGGCTGAGTCCCTGCCGCCCCCACAGCCGACGGGCGTGAGCGAGCCGGACCTGCTCCGCATCGTGGTGATGGCCTCGGTGGGTGTGCACACGGATGACCGAAACGTGTTGCAGCAGATGGCCAATGACGCACAAATAGCTTACTTCACCGGCTCACCTGCGATCCGTCGAGGAGCGGCGTATGTGCTCGCACTGGCGGCCTGGCAGCGCGACGACGTCCATGAAGCGGTGCGCTGGCTCGGCGGCGACATCGCCCTGCTCGGAACACCACTACAGGTCTATGCCTTCGATCGGCTGATCTTGAGTGCGCGGGTGGCCTCGGCCGCCGGCGACGCCGGCTTGCGCGCACGGGTCCTGCAGGCCACCGAGGTGCTGGAGTGCGAGCAGCCCACGGTCCAGCTGTTTTCAGGGGTTGCCGGATATGCCCGCGGCATACTAGGGCGTGACGCCACAGCATTGGTGGCTGCCGCGGAGTTGCTTCACTCGTCGGCGCGGCCGCTTCTTTACGCCGGCGCTGCCGAGGATGCCGGCGCCGAGCTGAGTCGCGCAGAGCGCGACCTTGAGGCCATCGACCACCTGAACGCGGCTTTCGACACTTACGTCGCGTGCGAAGCGGTTGCCGATGCCCGCCGGGTCGGCCGGATGTTGCGCCGACTAGGGGTGGAGCGCCGCATCGTCACGCACCCGAGGGCGGCAACGGGCTGGGACAGCCTCACCGATTCCGAACTCAGGGTCATCAACCTCATCGCACAGGGCGCGACCAACCGCTCAGTCGCGCAGCAATTGCATCTCTCCCCGCACACCGTGAAGACACACGTGCACAATGCCTTTGCCAAGCTCGGGATCACTTCCCGAGCCCAACTGAGCCAGCGCATGCGCAGCGCCGATTGATCGACAGCAAATCTCGTTGATGCCGTGCACGGCCTACAATGACGTGCACTGCAATGGCAGTCCGGTAATCAAACGCTAGACAGGACACCCGATGGGGCCTCCAGCCGGCCTATCCGACACCGGCGGCCAACGCCTGGTCACACCTCCGATTCGAGGACGGGCGGACGAGCTGAAAAAGATCGGCGCACTGGTTACCGCGGTGGCGCAGGGCCGCGGCGGCGTGCTGGTCATCGAAGGGCCACCCGGCATCGGAAAGAGTCGGTTGCTGACCGAGGTGTTAGTGCTGGCCGAGAAGTGGGGCGTGCGCGCGCTGTTCGGGGAGGCGTTCGAATACCAGCAGACGGTGCCGTTTTTCTCGCTGTTCATGGCCACCCTCAACGCCGATCCCCCGGTCGGAGACGCAGAGGCGTTGCGCCAGCTAGGTGGCTCGGCCGATCTGCGGTATTGGGTGGTGCACGATTTGGCCGACGCGATTAATGCCGCGGCCGCTCGGACCCCGCTGGCGATTCTGTTGGAGGACATCCACTGGGCCGACAACGGGACGCTGTTGGCGCTCCGGTCGCTCGCCACCGCGCGGCCGGATGCGGCGGTGTTGTGGGTATTGACTGCCCGCACCGGGGCGGGCGGCTTTGCGGTGCAAGAGACGTTGTCGGTGCTGCAACGCGCGGATGCCACATTTCTGCGAGTGGGGGCCATGACACCTGATGCGGTCGCCGACATGGTCCGAGACGCAGTGCGTGCGGAAGCCGATGTGTCACTGCTGAATCTGGCCGCCAAGGCGCATGGGAACCCGTTCTTGGTCAGCGAGCTTGTCGGCGGCCTGGATGAGGAGAACCGACTGAACGTCAGGGGCGGCCGAGCGGTGGCCACCGGACACGGGCTGCCTCGCCGTCTGGGAGTCGGCATGCAGCAGCGACTGGATCTGCTCTCCGGTAGTGCGTCGGAGGTGGTGCGGGTGGCGGCGGTCCTGCCGGACCGGTTCTCGGCCGAGCTCTTGGCAGCGATGCTAGACCGGCCACCGACGTCGTTGCTCTCGGCGCTGGAGGAGGCGGTGCGCTCGGATTTATTGGTCGAAGACGGTGAGCGCCTCAGGTTTCGGCACGACCTGCTGCGCGAGGCCACCCGGCAGTCGTTGCCGCAGTCCTTGCGGCGGGCGATGGAGCGTCAGTCGGCATCGGCCATGCTTGGCCTGGGGGCCGCCCCGGCCGAGGTGGCTACCCAGCTGGCGCGCAGCGCCGAGCCGGGAGATCGAGAGGCGATTGACGCACTGCGCCAGGCCGCGCAAGCGGTTGGCCGCGGCGATGCCAGCGCGGCCGCGGACTTGAGCAAGCGCGCACTGCAACTACTGCCCGCCGGCGACACCGAATATGGATCGCTGGTCGCGGAAACGGTGGGGTGGCTCAACCGGGCCAGCCGCTACGGCGAGGCCGAAGAATTGGCCGACTCGGCGCTCGCGGAGGCGGCATCGCCGGAAGTAGAGGCCGAGATCCGTCTGCGGCTCCCGGTGCACACCAAGCACACCGACCAGCGGCGGGTGGAAGAGAATCGACGGGCGCTTGAGTTGAGCGGCATCAGCGAGGTCACCCGGGTCCGGCATCTGGCCTGGCTGGCGTACAACCTGATATTCGACGAAGGCGGCCAACGGCGCGCGGCCGCCGACGAGGCGGCCGCAGCCGCGAAAGTCACCGGTGATATCGAGGCCACGATCATGGCCGGCCTCACCCACGCTTTGCTCGATGCTGGTGAGGGGTACGCGTCCCGCGCGCTACGCCGTTTCGAAGAGCTCCGCCCGCTTGCTTACACGAATGAAACAGCGTTGGCGCATGCGTATGCCGGAATGTACAACGCAAACCTCCTGGCAGTCGTCGGCCGGTTGGACGACGCGACGGCCCGCATCGCCGACGGAACAGAGCAAGCCCGCCGGGAAGGCAATGCGATGGCTCTCGCCATGTGGGCCGTCTTTAGCGGGCTTGTCCACCTCGCCGCGGGCCGGCTGTCAGCCGCTCGCGATGCGACGGAGCGCCTTCCGCCGCCCCAGCCGACGGGGGCAACCGAGCACGACGTACTTCGCATGGTGATCCTCGCCGAGGTGGCGGCACACACCGATGACCGAAACATGCTGCAGCAGATGGTAAATGACGCCCGTGCCGCCCACTCCACGGGCTCCGCCGGCATACGTCGAGGGTCGGCGTATGTGCTCGCGCGCGCGGCGTGGCAGCGGGACGATGTTCATGACGCAATGCGCTGGCTCGGCGACGTCATCCTGCTGGCGACGCCGTTTTTTCCCCATGCGTTGGTCCGGTTGATCCTGGGTGCGAAGGTGGCCTCGGCCGCCGGTGACGCCGGCTTGCGCGCGCGGGTTCTGCAGGCCACCGAAGTGCTGGAACGTGAACGGCCCGCGCTGCCGCTGTTCGCGGCGGTGGCCGCCTATGCCCGTGGCATCCTCGAACACGATGCCCAAACCTTGGTGGCCGTTGCGGAGTCGCTTCGCGGGTTTCCGCGGCCGCTGCTGTACGCCAGTGCTGCCGAGGACGCCGGCGGCGAGCTGGCTCGCGCACGGCGCGACGCCGAGGCGATCGACCAACTGAACGCGGCGTTCGACACCTACATCGAGTGTGAGGCGATTGCCGATGCCCGCCGGGTCGGCCGCACATTGCGCCGATTAGGCGTGGAACGGCGCATCGTGGCTCACCCGCGGTCAAAAACCGGCTGGGACAGCCTCACCGATTCCGAACTCAAGATCATCAACCTCATCGCACAGGGCGCGACCAACCGCGACGTCGCCACGCAGCTGCATCTCTCCCCCCACACCGTGAAAACCCACGTACACAACGCTTTCGCCAAGTTGGGCATCACTTCCCGTTCCCAACTGGCGCGGCTCATGCGCGACCCTGGGTGACGTGCACACCTAGAATGGTGTGCACTGCAGTGGCAGTCCGGTAGATGGAAGACAGGGATTCCCGTGGGGTCTTCAACCGGCCTATTTGATGTCGGCGGCCAACGCTTGATCACCTCGCCGATTCGAGGGCGGGCAGACGAGCTGAAAACGGTTGGCGCGCGGGTCAATGCGGTGGCCCGGGGGCGCGGGGGTGTGCTCGTCATCGAGGGCCCACCGGGCATCGGCAAGAGCCGGTTGCTCACCGAGGTCTTGTTGCTTGCCGAGAAGGCCGGTGTTCGGGCACTGTTCGGTGAGGCGTTCGAATATCAGCAGACGGTGCCGTTTTTCTCGCTGTTCATGGCAACCCTGCGCGCGGAGCCCCCGGTCGGTGATGCGGAGGCGTTGCGTCGCTTGGGCACCTCGGCGGATCTCCGCTACTGGGTGGTCCACGATTTGGCCGAAGCCATTCATGCGGCGGCCGCGAAAACGCCGCTGGTCATCGTCCTGGAGGACATTCACTGGGCCGACAGCGCCACTCTGTTGGCGCTGCGGTCGCTGGCCGCGATGCGGCCCGATGTCGCTGTGTTGTGGGTATTGACGGCCCGCACCGGGGCCAGTCGGCCGGCGGTGCAGCAGACGTTGTCGGTGCTGCAACGCGCGAATGCCACATTCTTGCGATTAGGGGCCATGACGCCGGATGCGGTCGCCGACATGGTTCAAGACGCGGTGCGGGCGCGGGCGGATGCGTCGCTGCTGAATCTGGCCGCCAAAGCGCACGGGAACCCGTTTTTGGTCAGCGAGCTTGTCGGGGGGCTCGGCGAGGAGGGCAGGCTCAATCTCTCCGGCGGGCGCGCGATGGTCACCGGACAGGGGTTGCCGCGGCGGCTGGGCGCCGGTATGCAGCAGCGACTTGACCTGCTCTCCAATGGCGCCTCGGAAGTGGTGCGGGTGGCCGCGGTGCTGCCCGACCGGTTCTCGGCTGGCTTGCTGGCCGCGATGCTGGAACGCTCACCCGCCTCGTTGCTGTCGGCGCTCGAGGAGGCGGTGCGCGCGGATCTTTTCATCGAAGACGGCGAGCGGTTGAGGTTTCGGCACGACTTGCTGCGCGAGGCCACCCGCCAGTCGTTGCCGCAGTCCCTGCGGCGGGCCATGGAGCGCCAAGCCGCCTCGGTCATGCTCGGGATGGGCGCGGCCCCAGCCGAGGTCGCCACCCAGCTGGCACGCAGCGCCGAACCCGGAGACCGCGAGGCGATCGACGCCCTGCGCCTAGCCGCCCAATCGGTCGGCCGCGGCGATGCCAGCGGGGCCGCGGACTTGAGCAAGCGCGCACTAGAGCTACTGCCCGCCAACGACGCTGAGCGCGGCCCACTGGTCGCCGAAACGGTGGAGTTACTGAATCGAGCGACCCGTTATGACGAGGCTCAGGCGCTTGCCGACAGCGCGCTCGCCACGCAGCTGTCCCAAGACGACGAAGCCGAGATTCGGCTGGGCATCGCCGCGGGCACCGAGGATCCGGCGCAACGCATTGCCGAGCTACGTCGCGCGCTGCAGTTGGTCGGCATCAACGACATCATCAGGGCGCGCCATCAGGCATGGGTGGCCTACTTCGAGGTGGTCAACGGCCTGCATGCGGACGCTTCGGCCGCGGAAGCGGCCGCGGCCGAAGCCGCCGCGACCGGTGATGTGGAAGCCCGGATCGTCAGCGCTACCGCGCTTGCCCTGAACGACTACCAGGACGGTTATGCGGTGCGCGCACTTCGGCGCATGGACGAGGTCGATGTACTGACGCGCGGGGGCAAGGCAACCCTCGGCGGCATATATGCCGCCAAGCGGCGCGCAGGCCTGATTGTTTGCGTGGGCAGCTTGGAGGAGGCCAGCGTGCAGGTCGCCGAGGGCACCGAGAAGGCCCGTCGCGAACGCAACGCGATGGCGCTTCCCGGCTGGACCCATCTCGGCGGGATGGTTCACGCGGCGGCGGGTCGCTTGGCCGCGGCGCGTGACACCATCGAGGCGCTGCCTCGGCGTGAATGGGCCAACGGTACCGAGGTCAACATTGAGCGCATTCTTGTTCTGGCTGAGGTAGCGACGCGAACAGGCGACCGAAAGTTATTGCAAGACTTGGTGTCTGAGTCGACAGCCCTGTATTCCAGCACCTCGCCCTTGCTGTCCGGCGGCGCGGCTTATGTGGTCGCCCTTGCCGCGTGGGACCGCGGCGACGTTGGCGACGCGGCGCGTTGGCTCGGGGGCAAGAACGCGCGTGTCATCACACCGCTGTGGCCCAACGTGTTCGATCAGCTGACGCTGACAGCGCGGGTGGCTTCGGCAGCCGGGGACGCCGGGCTGCGCGCGCGAGTGCTGCAGAGCATCGAGGTGCTGGAACGCGAGCGGCCCGGTGTGGCGTTGTTCGCGGCGGTCGCCCAGCAGGCCCGCGGAATCCTGGAACGTGACGCCGATGCGCTTTTGGAGGCTGCCGGCGCGCTTAGTACGCGGCGTCCGCTTCTCCACGCCGGTGCCCTCGAAGACGCCGCTGGTGAACTCGTGCGCGCCGGACGCGATGCGGAGGCGATCGAGGGCCTCAACAAGGCGTTCGACACCTTTGTGCAATGCGAAGCGGTTGCAGATGCCCGTCGGGTCGGCCGCGAGTTGCGCCGATTAGGCGTGGAACGGCGCATCGTCGCCCAGCCGCGGGCGAAAAGGGGCTGGGACAGCCTCACCGACTCCGAGCTTACGGTAGTCAACCTCATCGCCCAGGGCGCGACCAACCGCTCCGTCGCGCAGCAACTGCATCTTTCCCCGCATACGGTGAAGACACACGTGCACAACGCGTTTGCCAAATTGGGAATTGCCTCCCGTGGCGAGTTGGCGCAGCTGATGCGCGGCTCCGATTGACCGGCGCCAAAATACGGGACCGCCTAGTACTGCATCCATCCGGGCCTAAACATCAACCTTCGGGCGATGGTTTTGCGCTGGCCGCACGACGACCGTAGTAGTCGACCCTGATCACGTACTCCGCCGGCCCGGCGGTCCAGCTAGGCCAGACACCGTGCCGGTGAGCACACAAGCGAAAGACCGAGACAATGTTGAACACGACGCTTGGAGTGCAGCAACGGTCCCACACGCAGGCAACGCGGCGCGGCCGGAGGCGAACGCTGGGCACACGCCGATCACTGGCCTGCAACCGCACGGTTACCACGAGCGATGGCGTCTCGCTGTCCGTTCGGGACTGGGGATCTCACGCCGCCGGCCATACGGTCGTGCTCCTTCATGGTTTTTGCCTGAACAAAGAGTCCTGGAATATCCAGATGACGCAGCTAATTCGCCTCTGGGGCAACAACATCCGGATCATCAGTTACGATCATCGCGGCCACGGCGACTCCGGCGATGCGCCAATGCACACGTACCGGATCGACCGACTCGCTGACGACCTAGCCGAGCTGCTGGTGGCGCTTCGCGTTACAGGCCCTCTCACCCTGGCGGGACACTCGATGGGCGGCATGACAGCCTTGGCCTATCTACGCCGGCCAGCCAGCTCGCGTCCCGTTGAACCGGAAAGCCTCGTTCTCGTCGCGACCGCCGCGGGGAGCCTCGGTTCACACGGCCTCGGTCGGCTGCTGAACACCCCGGCGACAAGCATGATCTACAACCTCGTACACCGCATGCCGCGCGCGGGGACCGATCAGGTTGTTCAATTGCTCGCCCGTCCGGTGTGCGCGGCACTGACCAGGCACGGCGGATACGGTGAATCCGCACCGAAATCGTTGGTGGCTATGTCCGCGGCCGCCGTCAACGCGACCCCGTCGGCGACCAAAGTCGGCTTCCTGCTCGGTCTGAGGGAGTACGACTGCTCTCAGACCCTGAGCTCCATCACGGCCAAGACAACCATCATCAGCGGAGGAGCGGACAAGCTCACGCCGATGTGGCATGCCCGCAAGTTGGCCGACGGTATCCCGGCGGCGACTCTCATTCACCGGCACGCCGCCGGGCACACGCTCTTGCATGAAGTCCCGCAGGTGGTCACCGAAGCGATCAGCTCCAGCGTCGCCGCCGACTATCACCATTCCAGGGCCGATGAAGCAGGCGCATGCGCGGCGTCAGACCCGCCGCCAGACGATGACTTTCCTATGAGCCATGCCACTTCGGCGCGTAATACATCACCCGTGGCAGGTGAGGAGCGAGTGTCGTGACCCGGTTGGTCCGGTTCCCCTTTGCGCACACGATTCACCGGGGATTACGCGATCCTCATGCTGACCGTTCGGCGGGCTGGGGCTGCGGCAAGCGCGTCTCAGCCCGCCGACCACCATGCAAAGTACCCAACATCACGACCCGCCGCGGCCGGCCGACCGCATCGCCGCAGTTGTTCGCCGCACGGATCGCCCTGAAGAACGAGAACCATTTCCCAGCAATGACTTTGATCGCGTCAGGCCTTCGTCTCACAGAGTTGCTCGGATGTCCCAACATCGCTGTCTCGAATGGGGTTCTTCGTCCGTCTGCACGCACACTTAGGCCGACGGGGTCGGGCGTGATTCACCTTCATGCGGCGGTCGGATTGACAGGGCTGTCAAATATCGAAGCCACTACGTATACACCGACCCGGTTCTAAACATCACCCGCTGGGCGATGGTGACCGCGCTCCCCCGCTGCCAACGTAGTCAGTGGACTCTTGGAACGCCGTGACCGCGGCCGCTCAACCAGGAAGTGGCGCCGAGAGCAAACGACACAGCGGAATCGAGAAAACGATGATGAGCACAGTGTTGGGGATGCTGATGATGTTGCCAGTCGTATTCGGCGTCGGTGGATACGTGTTGGTTACCCGACGACCATGAGCACCCTGGCGCTCTCACGGCGTTTCATGTTGACACCTCGGTCACCGCATGTCGCGACACGGAGTCATCGCATCGATGCGAGAAGAGGGAAATTGCGGTGAGCGGACACAGCATTAGCGTGGCTCGCGAGAAAACCGTTGAGCCGGTGGTGGGACGAGGGCCCGCCGGCCCAAACGGCCACCGGCGACGCACGCCAGAGGTCATCACGGGGAACGCATCTGACTCAACGGGTTCACGGCTACTGCCCGTCACGACGAGCCTGGCCGCCCCCGCCGGGACAAACTGGGATACCGAGACGCGAGCGCCCACTCCGGAGGCATCAACACCGAGTTTTCCACCCGGGCTGGTGGATTCAACGCATTCGCGGAGTTCGGACATGACTGGGTCAGCTAACGACAGCGACAACGGGGTCGGAGAAGCCGCCGCCGCCCGCACGATTCTGCTCGGCACCAAACTGCACGTCCCGGCCATTGCGGCCAAGCTCGTTCACCGCACCGCCTTGCTCGACGCACTGTCGGCGGGGCGCCGCTGCAAGCTGACCCTACTGAGCGCGCCGGCGGGATGGGGCAAGACGACATTGCTGGCGCAGTGGGCCCTGGCTGCGGGTGAGGACAGGCGATTTGGCTGGCTGTCACTCGATCCCGCTGACAGCGACCCAGTATGGTTTTGGATGTACGTGGTCGCCGCGCTGCAGAAGACCAATCCCGGGGTGGGGATTCGCGCGGTCGAACTCCTCGCGTTGGGCGCCGACCCAGTGCAGGTGGTTCTGCCTACGCTGCTGAATGATCTGGACACGATCGAAAGCCCGACGGCGCTCATCCTCGATGACTACCACTTGGTGGCAAATCGAGCAGTCCATGAACAGCTTGCGTTCTTTATCAGCCGGATGCCGGCGAATCTGCACTTGGTATTGGCCACCCGATCGGATCCGGCGTTGCCGTTGGCTCGACTCAGGGCGAGCGGTGAGCTTGCTGAGATCCGCACCGACGATTTGCGGTTCGGCGCTATCGAGGCGACCCATCTGATGAATGACGTGCTCGGACTGGACTTAGACCACGCAGATATTCAACTGTTGCACCAACGCACCGAGGGTTGGGCTGCCGGCCTCTACCTCGCCGCTCTCTCGCTTGCCGGTCGCGCTGATGCCGCCGCGTTCATCCGGACGTTCGCCGGCGACAATCGCCATATCGTCGACTACTTGATGGCCGAGGTGCTCGACGGTCAGCCACTCCAGCTGCGCAGCTTTCTGTTACGCACGTCGATCTTGGGACGGCTCAGCGCTGCGCTGTGCGATGCGTTGCTGCAAACGTCTGGCTCAGCATTGGTGTTGGAGCAGATCGAACGTGAAAACCTGTTTCTGGTGCCACTGGACAGCTCGCGTCACTGGTATCGCTACCACCAGCTGTTCGGAGAGTTGCTGCGCACCGAACTGCGTCGCAGCGAGCCCGACCTCGTCGCCGATCTGCACCGACGAGCCGCAACCTGGTTCGAGAGCGAGGGCCTCATCGACGAGGCGGTCCGCCACCTGGTCGCCGGCGGTGATATCGCGCGAAGCGCAGACCTGATCGCCGCGGACTGGGTCGACGAATTCAACGGGGGCGGCGTCTCGACCGTCTCGGGCATGCTTGATCTGCTGCCCGAAGAAACCGTTCGACAGGATCCGAGGCTGAGCGTGGCCCGCGCGTGGATCGCCCTCAGCGTTGGTGAACTCGACGGCGCGGCCCAGTGGATCCGGACCATTGAAGGCCGACAGCCGGCCGACGGCGCGGATGACAGCGCTGTCTGCGCTCAGGTCGTCGTGTTGCGCGCGATTCACTCGCTGAAGACGGCGGACGTCGGCGCGGCGCTGGACACCGCTCGGCGGGCTATCACCCTCGATCTCGCCGAAGGACCGCTGGGCCAATCCAGCGCCTACTGCATATATGGAGCCGCGCTGTACTTCTCTGGCAGCACCCGTGAGGCGCAAGCCGCCTTCCGGCGGGCCGCACACCTGGCCGAGAAGGTGTGCGATCGTCGCGTCCGCACATACGCGTTGGGCCATTTGGCACTGATTTCAGCCGAAGATGGCCAGCTGGCGGACGCCGAACGTCAGATCCGCCGGGCCTCTGGCAGCGCCCGGGACCTGGCGGATCCGGAACACCTCGTCGACGTGATGGTGTCTCTCGCCACGGCCAAACTCCTCCGGGTGCGCGGTGACGCGGCTGCAGCACTCGCCGCCGCCGACATGGCCGTCATGTCCGCGCGCCAAGGAGGAGCAATCCCCGAGGTGATCAAGGCGCTGTCGGTCAAAGCGGAGATCATCGAGCATCTCGGCGACCGCGAGACCACCAGGGCAATCCTCGAGGAGGTCGGCACACTGGTGCGCGATTGCACGGACACCGGCATCGCCTCGACACTGCTGGCTCCGGCAGAGCGGAGGGCGGGCGTCGCGGTGACGTCGCGCCATGAGCGGTGCCCGGTCACTGAGGAGCTGACCCCCAAAGAGTTCGAGGTTCTTCGCCTGCTCGCAACCCGGTTATCGCGACGTGAAATCGGCGAGCGGCTATACGTCTCGCTCAATACCGTGAAGACCCACCAGCGCGCCATCTACCGCAAGCTCGGCGTCGAGCAACGCAGCACGGCGGTCGGCCGGGCGCGAGAACTCGGCCTGCTGTAATCCGCCTTCCCGCCCCAAACCGCACCGGCCGGGAATCATCTCATCCGAGAACGCCTCCAGTGATCACCTCGGCGAGCCGACGGATGATGCACCCGTGCGATCGAAGAGAATCCGTGCCGCAGGAGCTTTCCTCGTCGGCGTCTCACCCGGGTGAATTGTGCGCGCGGATGAAGACAGCTCGCCCACTGCGCAGAGATAGTGGTCACTGATAACCGCCTGGATCAACGTCTCGACCAACTGCGCCGCCAACCAAGGCGGTCAGTTCGGCACCGGCCATGCGGTGAAACGACACAGTCAGGACGGGAGACCGCATGTCACACAATGAGGCCACCACCACGTTGACCGGCGGCCGGGCAAGGCTTCGAGCGATTCACATGGCGCCCGTGGCCGCACGATACGGTCTGGTGATAGTCCTGGCCTGGTTCGGCGCAATGAAGTTCACTTACTATGAATCCCACGGCATTTCACATTGGGTGGCCAATAGCCCGCTCCTGAGTTGGGTGTACGAAATCATGTCGATCGACGCCTTTGGTCGCTTGAACGGATCAATAGAATTGATCACCGCAGCATTGCTTGCCGTCAAGCCGTGGTTCCCGAAGGCGTCCGTGGCGGGCGGCCTATTCGCCTCACTGTTCTTCGTGATCACGCTGAGTTTCATGATCACCACCCCCGGAGTCGGCGAGGCGTCTGCTGGCGGTTTTCCCGTTTTGTCCGCCGACGGGGAATTCTTGATGAAGGACATTGCGCTCATCGGCTTGGCGCTCTGGCTGCTTGCGGACTCGATCGACGCCACCCGCGGACAGGCGGAGCCGGTCAAACGGACTGACACATTCTGCGGATGAGGTTGCCGCTCACTCGGTGTTACCGCTGGCGACTGTACCGGTAAAAGCCGAATCCAGGGCGTGATTAACGATGGGTGAGGGTGTCGTATTGACGGGCGCGTGCGCACTAGTGAGCGCCGCGGCGCGCGGGACGCATCCGACGGGCAGCGCGTCGATCATGGTCACCGCGAAGGTGTTAGCCGAGATCGATCTTCTGATCGCCAAGTGTTGCGTCGATATCATCGGGGCCACCCCCTCCGGCTCCCGGTTCGCTCAACGCAGGTATGAGATGGTCACGGCCCCGATCCGATTGGATACGATCAGCGGTGATCCGACGGTGGTTATCCGCTACACCGGTATCGCCGAACGCACTGAGCTCGCGGTGTCCCTGCGGTTCGAGGCCGAAGACCGATTCACACAGCGCACCTTGACATTTCAACATGATTTCGGAGGGGTCTGCCTCACCGCACAATCACCAGTGGTCACCAGACGAATGCCGCTACGCCGGTTCCGTTCCGTCTGAACGCATCGCACGAATCACCCGGGCGAGCAGATAGCTGGGTGATGACGATTCACCCCGCGTGCGGACATGCTTATCGAAGAGCAGATGTCGCCGGGTTCATGGCCACACAGCGGGGCGCAGCCTAGGCCCACGTAGGTGGCGACTGGACCGGAAGCATAGCCAAAAACGAGTCGTCCAGCCGCCGCCGGCGGAGCCCGGGAAGGAAACCACCACGTGGGCACAGGTTTTGAGGCCAAAGAGACTATCGACCCAGGTGGTTTCTGACATGAAACGTGCCCTGGCCCGATTGGCGTCGTCGACGACTCTTCACCCGGCGAGTTGCATTTCGCGTGCGCAATCGCGTCCCACGAATTCCGGGCCGACCATCTCCGATGAAGACATGGCGTGGCTACTGGCCGATGCGGTGACGTCGGGCCTGACCGGCTACGAACGCACGCTCGTCTTCGTCGAGTTGGGATGCGGGGAAGGCTATCTCGCGATCAAGCGCATCCTCACCACGCTCTTGTCAAACCCGATCCCGTTGCCGGTATCGATATTCTCGAAGCTGGCGGTCTGGCTGAATAGCTACACCGCCAACCCAGAGGAATCACAACTGCGCATGATGCTTGACGTCATTCGACTGCAGCAGTTCAAGGCGGTTTAGGTGGTGTGCGTCAGAATCGCCTCGAATAATCTCGGGAAGCGTGGCCGGGTGAGCCGGCGGGATGGCTCACCTCACCCACACGAGGCCTTGCGGACCCGATGCATTCGAAAAGTACGACGATGACTGAGGCCTATGTGTTGGGGGGTGTACGGACCCCGTTCACCCGCTATGGCGGCACGCTGTCGGGTATTCGGGCCGACGACCTGCTGGCCATGACGATGAAGGGCGCGTGTGACCGGCTGGGTGTGCCGCTCGATGCCGTCGAGGACATCGTGGCGGGGTGCGTGAACCCGGCTCACGAGGGCATGGGCGACATCGCCCGCTGGGCGGCGTTGGCCGCGGGGTTTCCTGACACCGCGGCCGGGGCCACCGTGAACAGATTTTGCGGATCATCGCTCAGCGCGGCGGTGACGATCAGCCATGCGATCAAGGCCGGCGACCTCGGGCTAGGTATCGCCTGTGGCGTCGAGTCGATGTCGCGGTCGGGGTGGGCGTTGATGAAGGGCGAAGCCGCGTTCAGCCCCCGAGGTCCGGTTGTCATGCTCGACACCATGTGGAGCGGTGCTGGAGGACCGCCCAATGCGGTACTACTGGCCCGCAACGCTTACATCAGCATGATCGAGACCGCGCAAAATGTCGCCGACCGCTACTCGCTGAACCGCGAGGAGATCGACGCCTTTGCGCTGCGATCCCAGCGACGCGCCAAGGCCGCTCGTGATCGAGGTCGACTGGCCAAAGAGATTATGACCGTGACGATCCCAGCGACAAAGAAGGCGCCCGCCCGCCTAGCAGAACATGACGAGTTCATCCGCGATGACACCACCGCTGAGGTGCTGGCGGCTTTACCGGCCCAGCCCGGAACGACTCAAATGACCGCGGCCAACTCCTCGCCTTTGAGTGATGGCGCCAGTGCCGTCGTCATCGCTTCCGGAGAGCGAGCCAGCGAACTCGGCATCGAGCCGTTAGCCCGAGTGATATCGAGCGCGGTCTATGGCATCGATCCCCTCATTATGGGGGTGGCCCCCGCATGGGCGATTCCGGCCGCGATCCGCCGGGCCGGGCTTGTCCCCGAGCAGATCGACGTGTGGGAGGTGCATGAGGCGTTCAGCGCCCAGGCACTCGGCGTGTTGCGGGAATTACCAAACCAGCTGGACGGTTTCGTGGTTCCCGATGACAAGCTGACACCCAATGGTGGCGCGGTGGCGATCGGACACCCCTTCGGGGCTACCGGAGCTCGCTATCTGCTGACGTTGGCGATCGAATTGGCTGAAAGAGGCGCCCGTTACGGGGTGATTGGGGTCTGCATTGGCTCGGGCCAGGGAGTAGCGGTGGTCTTGGAAAGCGTTGCCGCCGCGGAGTAACAACGCGCGAACGACCGAACGGCCGCGCCCGGCGGTCACCCTCACCCGGGTGAATCGGTGACGAGGGCGATGACATCTCGCCCGCCTCGGCGACACTCTGGTCGATAAAGAGTTGCGGATGCTTCTACGCAGGTCGCGGCTCTCGGGCAAGCCGCCGTGTCTCACCGATGGTTCGCATTGACACCGCGGGCCAAACCGCAAGCAAGTCGGACGAACTAGAAGGGGCACTAACCGGTGAACCCCAGAACGGCACTGCGACTTTGCGATAGAGCGTTGCCGCGCCATCGTCTCACCAGTCGGGTCGCGCGCAATGTCATCGCCATCGAACATTTCGTGGCGGTCCCAGCCGATTGAGTGGGACGAACAGCCGAGTCGGATGCCGATGTGCCTGCGAAGGTTTCGGCGCCGGCGACCGACGATCTACTTATCACCCAAGGAAGGCACCTCGCGATGAGTGCACCAGTACCCCCGGAATATGACCTGGTGGTCGTCGGCGCCGGCTCGGGCGGATACGTCGCTGGCATCCGCGCAGCCCAACTCGGCTTGGCCGTCGCCATCATCGAAGAACGCCACTGGGGCGGGGTCTGCCTCAACACCGGCTGCGTGCCGTCAAAAGCCTTGCTGCGCAACGCCGAGATCGCCTCCATCCTGAAGCACCAGGCAGACGAGTTCGGCATCCGCGGCAACATCCACCTCGACTACGCCCGTGCCGTGTCACGCAGCCGCGAAGTCGCCGACGCCCGGGTGCGTGGCGTGCACTTCCTCATGCGCAAAAACAAGATCACCGAAATCGACGGGCGGGGCCGCTTCACCGGAGCCCACACACTCGACGTCGAGCTGCGTGACGGCGGCACCAGCACCCTCCGCTTTGACAACGCCATCATCGCCACTGGCTCACGAGTGCGGACGCTGCCCGGGACCACCCTGAGCGAGAACATCGTGACCTACGAACAGCAGATCCTCGATGCGACGACACCCGAGTCCATCATCATCATCGGCGCCGGCGGAATCGGCATGGAATTCGCCTACATCCTCGACAGCTACGGCGTCGACGTCCAAATTCTCGAGTACGCTGACCGCGCACTCCCCAACGAAGACACCGACGTCTCCAAGGAACTGACCCGCCAGTACCGACGCCGCGGCATCCCCATCCACACCAATACCCGAGTGGACGCGGTGATCGACCAAGGCGACCGCGTCACCGTCACCCACACCGACGGCAGCGGCCACACCACCTCAGTCGACGCCGCCCGCGCGTTCATCTGCATCGGATTCTGCCCCAACGTCGAGAACCTCGGCCTCGACAGGCTCGGCGTGCACCTCACGACGAGCGGGGCAATCGACATCGACGACTACATGCGCACCTCGGCTCCCCACATCTTCGCGATCGGCGACGTCACCGCCAAAGTGCAACTGGCCCATGTCGCTTCGGCCCAGGGAATCGTCGCCGCCGAGACCATCGCCGGCGCGCCGACCATGCCCTTGGACTACCGCATGATGCCACGAGTGACGTTCTGCCAACCCCAAGTTGCCAGCTTCGGTTACACCGAAGACCAGGCCCGCGCCACCGGCCGCGATATTCGCGTCGCCACGTTTCCCATGCAGGCCAGCGCAAAGGCGCACGGCCTCGGCGAACGGGCGGGCTTCATCAAACTCATCGCCGACGCCGCGCACGGCGAGCTACTCGGAGCCCACCTCGTCGGTGCCGAAGTCAGCGAGCTACTGCCCGAGCTCACCGCAGCCCAGCTCTGGGACCTGACCGCCACCGAGCTGGCCCGCAACGTGCACACCCATCCCACTCTGGGTGAGGGACTACAGGAGTGCTTCCATGCACTCACCGGACACGCCATCAACCTATGAGGCCGACACCGAGTGACGCTCCCACGCCGCGCCGGCCCCGCGGACGACGAACGCCGGTCCGCTCCATCGAGCACCACCGATTGATGCGGGCCGCGGACCGGCTTCGTGATGTCATCGTTGTCGGGTCAGGCCACGCCGGCTACACCGCGGCGATTTACGCCGCGCGCGCTGGGCTTGACACCCTCGTCGTGGAGGGCGTAACGCCCGGCGGTGCGCTGATGTCCGCCGGGTTGGTGGAGAACTATCCCGGGATCGGTCCGTCCGTGCGCAGACGCGCGCTGGTGGCTGCGATGCGCGACCAGGCATGGTCACACGTCGGCGCAGATGCGGCAGTGCTCATGATGCGCCGAGTGCAGATCACATTCGTCGCCGCAGGCCTT
This sequence comes from Mycobacterium scrofulaceum, assembly GCF_001667885.1. Classification (GTDB taxonomy): domain Bacteria; phylum Actinomycetota; class Actinomycetes; order Mycobacteriales; family Mycobacteriaceae; genus Mycobacterium; species Mycobacterium scrofulaceum_C. Next base: position 58,368 of record NZ_LZJW01000091.1, read on the forward strand.
ACACGTAACCGCGCATGCCTCCAGCACCGCTTGGGTGACGGTTGCGTCGTATGCCGTGTAACGAGACAATACGCGGCTCGTAGTCACGCAGATGTCGGCGCAGTCAAGGTTTGTGCGAATGCATGTCGTGAGATGCGCGAGCCGCTCCTCGCTAAGGTCGGAGTCCGCGCACGCCGTGCAGGCTTGAGCGCACTCTATGCAGACTTCGATACATCTGATCAGTTTGGCGCTGTCGATATCACCAAGCGGCCCGGGATAGGTCGCCAGCATGCTGCTCACGGTGCTCATCGAATCCCTCCTCTTCATCTGTCCTGAACTGTGTCCGTCCGCGACGTCGCCAGCGAAATACGCTGTAGTGAAAAGCGCTTCGATAGATCTCTCTTCATGAAGCCGGACGTAGCTCTCCGGTTCATCCGGCCGGTTTCCCCTTTACATCCGTCAACAAAATCGAGATTGCGCCCTTGGCTTCGAAGATCGCCAGGTGAATACGATCGGAGCTCTCGTGTCCGTGCTGTCGTAGCACAGCCTCGAGATCGGCAGTGGTCATTCCGCATCGACGAAGGTTGCGTCGGTCGACGTGTCCGTTGCGGATCAGCACTTTGAGAGGCGGATCGATGACACGTCGAATCGCCGGAATGAAGCGCAATCTCGCTAGTACAGCGTGGGCGACGAGAAGACTGATGAGCGCCGAGGTTGCGGTCAGCCACGAGCTATCGCTGGCGGTTGCAGCCCGACCGACGATGGCTCCGGCCGCCACCGCAGCGATCCAGTCGAATGGCGCGAATTCGGCGAGGGTCCGGCGCTCCATGAAACGAAAGAGGATTGCAGCGGTGAGGAATAGCGCCGAGGCTTTGACGGCCGCATCGACCGCGCCGGGCGGGTCACCAATCAGGGAATGAAATATTCGGTCCACCCGTGCCTCCGACCTCGCGACTGAGTGCAGACGTCTACTTCCTGCCCGAGTCGACGATCGCGACGACCTCGATCTCGACACGCTGGCCGGGCAATGCGAGCGCCTCAACGCCTAGCGCGGTCCACAGCGGCATACTCGCGCCGAATCGCTTGCGGAACTGGTCCACCATCACCGCCATATGTTCAGTCCCAATGGAATCAGGGGTCGTGGGGACATGGTAGGAGTGGACGTTCACGACGTCGCGCCAGGTGGCGCCGGCCTCAGCGAGCGTCTTTTCAACGTTGTCGCACGCCCGGACTATCTCCTCCTCCAGGGGTGTGCCCGGCATGGCGAAGTCCGCGTCCCAGCCACCTTGGCCGGAGATCTCAATGCGATCACCGATGCGAAGAGCTTGGCGGTAGTGGTTTCGAGTGCGGGCTATCTCGCCGTACCCGGGGGTGTCGAAGAACTCGAGTTCAGCCATGCTTCGGCCTCTTCTCCTCGTCGATTGTTGCCGCCTAGGTCGTTGCGACCGATCTGCTTGCCCGAACAGGACCGTCGGTCCGGGGCCCACAAGCCGGATCCAACGACAACTATCCGTGGGCGTGGGGTGAGGTGTCCTCATCCGGCTGGGTAATTCACCCGGGTGGAAACCGGCGCATGGCGTGTACGCCGCTGCAGTCGCCCCATCGCATCCACGATGTCGGCGGTACCCACGCGGCGGGCGAGTGCGTCGAGGGACTCCATCAGGGGGCCGGGATCGGGATACGCCAAGACTGGGCACCGCGGAAGTCGAGCCACACTTCGGTGGGCGTTCGCACCAGGCGGGCAAGGACGTCTCCGCAGCATGGACAACGCACCACGATGCCGGGTCCGCGTTGATAGACGTGACATTCGGCGAAGGCCCTGGCGCAACCGCATTTCCCACAAGTCAACGTCGCGGTGGTGACGTCGAATCCCAGTACTTCTGCGAAGACGCCCGCGGCCGCGTTACCGTCGACGTGCGTTGGTTCGGTCACCACTTCTCGCTTCCGGATTGGCTGCTCGGCCCGAACCGCTCGGTCCGGATCGCTGACGGTTGATGCCCCTGCTCGATCAGCATCGCGGTGACCGATTCTACGAATCCCGTTGGACCGCAGACGTATACGCGTGTGCCGACGATTGACGCCCACTCGGATGCCATGTCGACGATACGGACCCGCCCCGGCGGCCGAGTCGCCTCCGCTGGGGCCACGCGGGTGTAGACCAGCCCAACCTGCAGCCAGCCGCATTCGCGCTCGAGCCGGCTCAGCTCTTGGGCGTAGTACACGTCGCCGGGACTGCGCACCGAATAGACCAGCCGAAAGTCGGCGCTGCCCGCCACTACCCGCTGTCGAAGCATAGCCATCAACGGCACGATTCCCGATCCGCCGCCGATGAGCAGAACCCGAGCGGCGTCGTCGTCAGGCTGCCAGACGAACCAGCCGCCGATGGGTCCTCGGAGTTCGACCTCGTCTCCGGCGACAAGCCCGACGAGGTAGGGTGAGACTTCCCCATCGGGAATCTGCTGCACGGTGAGCTCGATGCGCTCACCGTCGGGTGGTTTGCTCAGCGAATAGCTGCGTTGCGCGGTGTACCCGTCTGCGGCGGTCAGCTTGAGATCAATGTGCTGCCCCGCCAAGTGGCCGCCCCAGCCCGGCACGGTCAGCTCTATCGTGTGCGCAGACTCCGTCTCGGGCTCAGAGTCCACCACACGCGCGACTCGCCACCGTAACTTCGGTCTCAGGTGACCATCCACAACCGTCGTCAATCCCCGGCGTAGCGTTGTTCTTGCCACGGGTCGCCGTAGTTGTGGTAGCCCAACCCCTCCCAGAATCCCGGTATGTCGCGGTCGCGCAGCTCGATGGATCTCACCCACTTCGCGGACTTCCAGAAGTACAGGTGCGGCACCAACAGTCGTGCCGGCCCGCCGTGCACCGCGCTAAGCGGTGCGCCCTGGTAGACATAGACGATCCAAGCCTTTCCACCGAGAAGGTCGCCCAACGGAAGATTGGTGGTGTATCCGCCGTAGGAACCGACCAGTGCGAATCTGGCGGTGGTGTCGATAGATTCGAAGAGCGTGTCCAGGGAGACGCCTTCCCACTCGGTATCCAGCTTGGACCAGGTGGTAACGCAGTGAATGTCCACGGTGAGCCGCTCACTGGGCAGGAGTTTGAGCTGGGCCCAGGTCCACGAGTGTTCAGCGCCGCGCTCGTCGCGAATGGTGAATCGCCAGTCATCAAGATCGATCCGCGGAGTGGGTCCTGCTTGCAGGACGGGGAAGTCCACGGTCAAATGCTGCCCGGGCGGGAGCTCACGCACCGACTCGCCGCGTCGTCCGCGAAAGCCCTTGTTGACGATGGTCATTGGTGTTCACCACGCTGCTTGCTGAATGTCATTCCGCGCCGGCCGCCTTCGGTAGCTGGACGACTGCGCCGGCCGTGTATTCGGCGTCAGTGCCCGGATCGAATCCCATCGACAACACGGTGCGGGGGAAGAAGACATCGGTGAGGTACGCCAGCGCGACTGCCCAGCGGTTGACGAGCCGGGGAAGCGCATAAAGGTGGTAGGCGCGGGCGACAAACTTCGCGGCATAGCCCGATAGGTGGATGCCCAGTGGGTTGGCGACGGCGTAGCGTGGACCCAAGTCGACCACCATGCCCTGATCGCTGTGGCGGTAATCCTTCCGCACACCGTAGCCGAGGCTGGCGGCGACGTTGCGGGCCAACGTCTTACCTTGCCGACTCGCATGCTGGGCGGTGGGCGGGGCGATCTTGCCCGGCTGGGTAAGGTCCGGGACCGCGGCGGCGTCGCCCGCGGCAAAGACCTCGGGATGACCTGGTACCTGCAAGTCGGCCTGCACTTTCAGCCGGCCCCGTTCCGTCTCCAAGCCCAGTGTGGCGATCAGCGGTGACGGGGTCACGCCGGCCACCCACGCCACGGTGTAAGTGTCGATGCGTGAATCATCGCTGAGCACAACATGATCGGCGTGGACCTCCTTGATGGTCGTCCCCAGCCGCACGTCGACCCCGCGAGAGCGCAGCACACGCATCGCCGCGTCGCCGAGCTTCTGCCCCAGCTCGGGCATGACTCGGTCCGCCAAGTCGAGCAGCACAAACCGCACAGAGGCCCGATCGAAACCCATTTGCTTCGCCGCTGCGTCGGCGAGCGCGCGCAGCTGCGCCGTCAATTCGGAACCGGAATACGACGCACCGACAACGACAATCGCGCGGCGCGCTGCGGCGCGTGCCTCGTTTTCGTCGACCTGAGCCAGTTCCAACTGCTCGATCACACGATCACGAAGATACAGCGCCTCGGCCGTCGACTTCAGACCGTGCGCGTATTTGGCCAAACCCGGCGTATCCAAAAGCCGGGTCACCGAGCCCGGTGTTAAGACCAGCCGATCCCACGACAGCGTCCCTCGCCGACCCTCCGGATCGGTGAACGACAGTAGACGCCGATCGAAGTCAACGCTATCGACCAATCCACGCACCGCCCGCACGCCCGTCAGCGTTCCGGCCAGCGGGACACAGACAAACCGGGGGTCCACCAGCCCACCGGCCACATCCGCCAGCAACGGCGTGTACTGCAGATAATCGACCGCCGAAACGATGGTCACCCTCACATCCGAGGCGCGCGCCTTATCAAGCCGTCGGGCCAGTCGCCGCGCGCACTCGAAACCGGCGAAGCCGCTGCCGACGATCACAACCGAGGTGGTCGGTGGCGCCTTCTGCGGTTGACGGCGGGCCGAGACCGGCTTCATATCTCTTCTCCTGTTTGGCATCTGGGTGGCGACGTGGTGTTGACGATCGATCGCACGACGTTGTCGTGCTCCTCGGTGACCACGCGACTGCGGCGCGGTAGACAGCTGTGGAGATATCCAGCACGAGCATCGCCCGACGCCGACGATCTGTCATCACTCCTCAGGCCGATTCACCCGGGTGATAATGCTCAATCCGCAATCCGGCTACACCGAATCGACTGCTCGTGGGGGCTGAGTGACGCGTGCTTCGAGGGAGTGCGAGCGGCGCACCTCGTCGACCTGGTGAATTCGTGCATCAGTCGAGCTCGGAGCGGGCTACGAGCCGGCGGGCCACCTCGGTGATCGAACCGGACAGCGACGGATATACCGCAAGCGTCTGCGCCAAATCATCGACGGTTATGCGGTTTTGAACAGCGATCGCGATCGGTAGTATCAACTCGGAAGCGATCGGCGCGACCACCACGCCGCCGATTATCACGCCGCTGTCCTGTCGGCAAAATAGCTTGACGAATCCCTGATGCAGCTCCGACATTTTCGCCCGCGCATTGGTTTTCAACGGCAGCATAATGATGCGGGCCTGAATGGACCCCTGGTCGATCGCGGCCTGCGAGACACCGACCGCCGCGACCTCCGGGTGGGTGAACACCGTCGCCGCAACGGTACGCAATCGCAGCGGATTTACGGCCTCACCGAGCGCGTGATACATCGCGATGCGGCCCTGCATGGCTGCAACGGAGGCCAACGGCAAAAGACCGGTGCAGTCCCCCGCCGCGTAGATGCCCGCGACCGATGTGCGCGATACGCGATCGACTGCAATGTAGTCGCCGGGCCCTGATCCGATGCCCACACGCTGTAGGCCTAGCCGGCCGGTGTTGGGTACCGACCCGAGTGTCATCAACGCGTGGGTGCCTTCGACCATTCGCCCGTCGGCCATTGTCACGAGCACCCCGCCGTCGGTGCGCCTCACGGATTTTGCCCGGGCGCCCTTGATTACTTCGACGCCACGTTGGGCGAAAGATTCCTCGAGCACCTGTGCGGCGTCGGCGTCCTCGTGCGGCAAAACCCGGTCGCGGCTCGCTACCAGCGTTACCGCCACACCCAACTCGGTGTAGGCATTGGCGAATTCGATACCAGTCACCCCGCAACCCACCACGATAAGGTGGTCGGGCAGCGAGTCCAGGTCATAAAGCTGGCGCCAGGTCAAGATCCGCTCGCCGTCGGGGTGTGCCGACGGCAGGATCCGGGGGCTGGCGCCGGTGGCGATCAACACGACATCGGCATCGCGCACCGTCGTACTGCCGTCACGCGCGGTGACTTTGACGCGGTGGCGCGCCAGACCGGGAGCCGCATCCACCAATTCGCCGCGGCCGGCGATCAACTCAACGTCCACAGCCAGCAGCTGGGCCGTGATATCCACCGATTGCTCAGCGGCGAGCGCCTTGATCCGCTGGTGGACTTCTGCCAAACAAATCTTGGCGTCGTCGACGTGGGCGTCAAAACCCAGCCTGGTCGCCCGCCGCAGTTCGGTGCGCAGCCCCGTCGAGGTGATAAAGGTCTTCGACGGCACGCAGTCACACAACACCGCGGCACCGCCGACCCCGTCGGAATCGACAACGGTGACGCGCGTTACGGCAGGACCTCGTGCCGCCGCTACTAGCGCTGCCTCATAACCGGCCGGGCCACCGCCAAGGATCACAATGCGGGTTACCACGGCTCAGATTTCACCCACTGGCCGCACGGTAGGTCATCGGAGACGCCATACCTCACCCGCGCTCCTCGTCGACGACGATATGCATGGCGGCTTCCTCCGCCGAGGCGGCGCCGCCGTCGATGCCGACGTCGTGGGCAAGGTAATCCGCACCCGGATCAGCTGGATCGACGTCGAAGGCGACAAGCCGGCCTGCACGCACATCGCCGACCTGATCGTCGATGGGCTCACCGTCGCTGTCGGCGCTATCACCAATCCCGTCGCCATCCCACTGGTCGGTCACGTCGGGCACCTCACGGGCCAGTCGGCGCGCAAGACTTTCATGGGTGCGCGCTTCCCTCGCGGTCAGTCCCCACGCTCGCAGTTCGCGGGGGCGTTCCGGAGGCGAGTAACCTTCGTCGAGGTCGATGCCCGTCTGTTCTGAGTCCAAGCTTTCTTCTGGCTCGAGCAGATGGGCCTGCACATCATCGAATTCAGAAATCCCCACCCGGCACCGTCTCCGTTCCGTAACTGCAAAGGTTTCGACAACAACACACAGCTGCGCAGCCATCGACGTCGTGATCATGGCGCGCAGAAGGGTGAGCTGTCGTCGTCCACCTCGGTCGATCACCCGGGTGATCTGGCGGCCAACTTGACCTGGCAGCGGCGCGGGCGCTCATCCGGATGAAATGTCCCGGTGGGTGATGACTGCTCACCCCGCGGTGATCGATGCTGGCACCAGTTGGCAAGCGCAGGTGCTGTGGAGGTTAGATGCGATGACAGGCGCACGTGCAGCTAGCGGCTCACGCACTTGGTTGGCGCAGTCCGTGAGACGCCGGCCCGTCGAGCAGGACAGGCCTTGCCTCGCGCCCGCGGCCTGCTTGGCTGGTGCTCGCGAGGGCGAGCCACGCTGCACGCCACTACTTTTCGCGGTAGCGGGAGAATAACGTGGGTTACGTACGAGCTGAATCGACGAAGGCGCCAGCCGGCGCGCTGAACGCTCACTTTGAAAGCGCCATCACCCCGCTCCTTGAGCCGCTGTATCGGCGCGCTCTTCGAATGACCTCCAATCGAGTGGATGCGGAGGATCTGGTGCAAGAAACGCTGCTCAACGCGTATGCCGGTCTCGGGTCATTCGAGCCCGGGACGAACCTCAAGGCATGGCTGCGGCAGATCATGACCAACACTCATATCAGCAGTTATCGGCGGCAAAAGCGCCGTCCCGCCCAGCATCCGGCTGGTGAGATCACCGATCAACAGCTCGTGGTCAATGCCCCCTGCACCCATCGGTTCCTACGGTCGGCCGAGGACCAGGCGCTCGAGATGCTGCCAGACCCCTACCTCAAGGCTGCAATGATGCTCTTGCCTGAGCAGTTTCGCATCGCGGTGTATTTCGCCGACATTGCGGGATACACGTATAAAGAGATCGCCGTCCTGACGGACACCGGACCAGGAACCGTAAGTTCCAGGCTCAATCGCGGCCGAAAACAGTTGCGCGATTTGCTATCCAGCTCGCCAACTAATCACGAGGCGCGGGTAGCGAGTTGATGCTGCTCGACCGGTAGATCAGCTGGCCCGATGACCACAACAAGCGCTCAGCACACGGCAAGCGTGGTTAGCGTTGAACCGACCGCGACCAGGACGCAGCGAACTTGGACACCCCGTCGTGTTCCAGGAGAGCGAACACATCGTGCAGGTCGATGCCGAGGGCGGTCAGCCGGTCGAACACCTCCTGGGCCTGCGCCGCCTTGCCGGTCACGATGTCACCGACGACGACGCCGTGATCGGCGACCGCCTCCAGCGTGGGCTCTGGAATCGTGCTGACGGTGTTGGGCGCCACCAGTCCGGTGACGTACATCGTGTCGGGGTAGGCGGGGTTTTTCACTCCGGTGGAGGCCCACAGTGGTCGTTGCAGGCGAGCACCCGCGGCGCGCAACGCCGCGTAGCGCGGCTCGGCTTCGAAGACCTGCTGATAGGCGGCGTAGGCCAATCGGGCGTTGGCGATGCCCGCCTCTCCCCGCAGCGCGAGCGCCTCATCGGTCCCGATTGCCTCGAGTCGCTTGTCGACTTCGGTGTCCACCCGGGATACGAATAATGATGCTACCGAATGGATTTGGGATAGGTCAGTGCCCGCGTGCCGGGCGGTTTCGATGCCGGCCAGATAAGCGTTCATGACCGCCCGGTAGCGTTGGACGGAAAAGATCAGCGTCACGTTGACACAAACACCCTTGGCCAACGCCGCGGTGATTGCGGGCAGACCGGCGGGGGTGGCCGGTATTTTGATTAGCACGTTGGGCCGGTCGACAATCTTGGCCAGCTCGACCGCCTGCGTGACTGTCGCATCGGTGTCGTGCGCGAGCGACGGGTCGACTTCGATGGACACTCTTCCGTCGACGCCGCCGGAACCTTCCCATTGTGGACGCAGGACATCGCAGGCCGCCCGGACGTCGTCGGTGATCGCCGTGCGGACCGCGGTGTCGATGTCCGTGCCGCGGGCCGTCAGCTCGGCGATCTGGCCATCGTAGGCGCGGCCGTTTGCAAGTGCATGCTCAAAGGTGGACGGGTTAGTGGTCACGCCGACAACGCTTCTCGTGTCGATAAGCTGTTGCAGCTTGCCGGATTGCAGCAGACCGCGGGACAAGTCGTCCAGCCAAACCGACACTCCCGCCGCCGACAACGCGGCCAGGTTCGGGTTCTGAGTCATCCCGTCGCCGCCGCTCGCCCATCGCTGGGCCGCGGTAGAACCCACCCCACGGCGCATGCTGTGCCAGAAAGCACCAGCGGCGCGTACGCGCTCAACAGCACCTGCCAATGCGGCGGGGCTGTCGCCCTGTCTTGTGTTACCGAGCCCATGTCGTTGCTAAGCCGGCTTGTCGCGTCCAGCCGCCGCGGCCTTTGCCCCGTCACCGCGGTTGGGTACCGTCCAATCGGGGCGGACGTAGTGGCAGGTGTAGCCCGATGGGTAGCGCTGCAGGTAGTTCTGGTGTTCGGGTTCGGCTTCCCAAAACTCACCGGCCGGGTTCACCTCGGTGACGACTCTGCCGGGCCACCTCCCGGAATCCTCGATGTCGGCGATGGTTCGCGTTGCGATTCGCTTTTGCTCGTCGTCCAGATAGAAAATTGCCGACCGGTAACTGGTTCCGACATCATTGCCCTGACGGTTCTTGGTGGTCGGGTCGTGGATCTGGAAAAAGAATTCCAACAGCGCCCGATAATCGGTCTGGTCTGGGTCGTAGGTGATTTCGACTGCCTCGGCGTGCCCGGGGTGATTGCGGTAGGTGGGGTGTGTGTTGCTGCCACCGGTGTAGCCGACACGGGTGGTCACCACGCCGGGCTGCGCGCGGAAGAGGTCCTCCATGCCCCAAAAGCACCCGCCCGCGAGAATAGCGATCTTGTCGTGCCCGGTCATGATTGTCGCTCGCCGACGCTTTGGGCCTGTTCCGATACGTCGTTCGCGAACAATCGCAGATATCGTCCATAACCCTGGGCTTCCAGGTCATCGCGGTGGATGAATCGCAGCGATGCCGAGTTGATGCAGTAGCGCAGGCCGCCCGCTTCTCGGGGGCCGTCCGTGAATACGTGCCCCAGATGACTGTCGGCATGGGCGGAGCGCACCTCGACCCTTTGCATGAAGTGGCTAAGGTCGCGCCTCTCAACCAGGCTGTCCGAGTCGATCGGCCGGGTGAAGCTGGGCCAGCCACTTCCGCTGTCGAATTTGTCCACCGAGGCGAAAAGCGGTTCGCCAGAAACAATGTCGACGTAGATGCCTGGTTCATGGTTGTCGCAGTATTCGCCTGTGAACGGAGGCTCCGTGCCGCTCTCCTGGGTGACGTGGTATTGCTGGGGGCTGAGCGCGTCGACCGCGGCAGGATTCTTGCGGTATTGGTGTGACATCTGGTCTCCTTCGTTCGGGCAGGCTTGTTTAGTTGCGCCCGGCCATGATGCCGCCGTCGACGTTGAGAATCGCACCGGTGACCCAGCTGGCCGCATCAGACAGCAGATACGTCACTGCGTTGGCCACGTCGGCCGGGTTCCCGACTCGTCCCAGCGGATGAAGCGGCGCGAAAGTGGCAAGCGTGGCGTCGATCTCGTCCTTCGGGATGAAGCCCTCGTAGAGCGGGGTCTTGACCACAGCTGGCGCCACCGCGTTGACGCGAATGTTGTGGCCGGCGAGCTCGATGGCCAGGTTGTGGGTGAGCGCATGCAGGCCGGCCTTTTGCATCGAGTAAACCGACGAAGGAGTCAGGCCGATCGCCTGGTGTGCCCACATGCTGCCGATGTTGACGATGGACCCGCCCTCCCCCTTGGCGATCATGCCCGCGACAACGGTCTGCGTCAGGAAGAACAGGGCATAGTTGAGCTCCATGTACGAGTCATAGGTCGGCGCGTCATATTCGAGAAACGGCTTGGGGACGAAGAATCCGGCCGCGTTGACGAGCAGCGTCGCATCGCTGTGGTTCTCGGAAAGTGCGCGCTGAACATCGGCGACCGCGGTGCGATCGGTCAGCTCCGAGGTGATCCCCCACGCCTGGCCGCCTTCGCCCGTCAGTTCGGTCACCGTGTCATCCACACGGTCTTTCGACCGTCCGATGATCACCGCGCTACCGCCGTGGCGCATGACGTCAACGGCGACCTGCCGGCCCATACCGGCGCTGCCCCCGACGACGACGACCTTCTTGGAATCGAAGTGCATGGTGAGACCCTTCTGCTAATCGTTCTCGACGGCTCGCCGCTGGGCCATCGCCTTTGCCCGGCAACGCGATTTGTAGCCTTGGCGTCGACGTCCGGCGCCCCGATGTCAAAGTCGAACTGCCGTCGAGTCTGCTGCGTCGCGGGGTGAGCCGTCATCACCCCGGCGTCGATTCACCCGGGTGAGTTGTGCATCCCCGAGGCCAACATCGACTCCGCGGGGACGCTCAGAGGCCGGCCGAGGCTGCTGAGTTATGAACGCGCAGTGGGTAATTCAGCGCAGCCGCAATCACCGAGGGGGTAGGCTTGCCTAGAGTCTTGGCGATGCTCACGACAAGATGCGGAGCAAAGCGATGGCGAATGTCGTTCACCAAGTAGGCCGCCATATCCCCGGCAGTCAATTCGATTGCGGGTGACGCACCATCAATTGCGCCGTGGCGGTACAAGAATGATGGCGCCGGCGAGGTAGTTACTTGATCCCGTGATGTCGAATCCCTTGAGAAGACAGTGAAGGAGCGTCAAACATGTACGGGCCAGATGAAGAAGTAGTGCTGATCACCGAGGCCGTGGCTTTGCCGGGCAAGGGAGACGACCTGCGACGCGCGTTCGTTGGGTTAATTCCTCCGTCGCTGGCCGAAGGAGCCGTTAGCACCTTTAGGCTGCACGAAGATCGCGATCGGCCCGGGCATTTCACGCTTTATCAGCGGTTCCGCAACCAGCACGGGGTCGACCTCCACGTTCAAACCGATCATTTCGCGCTCAGCGTGGAAGCGTTGTCACAGTTTGCTCAGGACGGCGAGGCCCAGACCACCTTCTACCGGGTGGTGAGTGGGTGAGCCTCCAGATGGCGCGACAAAAGCTTGGCCAACTTCCTGCTTAGGTTACATCCAGGCTAGGCCGCTTACGGAGCCTGTGCACACGCCGGCTCTGGCAGGTCAAGGTCCGCTTTGTTTAGTCGATAGACCTCAAGGGTCAGGTTGTAGTACTTGTCGGTTTCACCGACCCATTCCATGCCCACTCGTCGAGCCGTAGCCACTCCGCGATCATTGCCTGGCCGCACGACTGCGAAAACCTCGCTGACACCGATATTTGTGAATGCTTGATGCGCCACCGCATGACCGGCCTCCGCACCGAAACCGTGCCCCCATAGAGCCGGCGCAACTTGCCAGCCGATCTCGAGATCGGTGCAGCCGGGTGGTAGAGGAAGCAGTGCCACTCCCCCGACTAAGTCGCCGGAGTACCTATCGGTGATCGCCCACCGTCCCACGGGCAGGCCGGATCCGTCGCTCTGCCGGATCCATTCGCCCAAGAGATGCCGCATGTGGGCGCGGTCGGCGATCAACGGCAGCGCCGGACACAGCCAACGCGAAACCTCCGGCGCTCCGTATATCCCGTAAGCGGCACGGTCGTCTTCGAATTGCCATGGGCGCAACTGGAGACGGGCCGTCAGGATGCGTCGGGTGTGGGGGTCCCATTCGACGTGACGGTGATCATCCAATGTCGCCTCCTTCAGATCGTGAAAACTCATACCGGAAAATGTGACCCACTAGGAAAGCAACGCCGGTAAAGAAGGTGACGATCGCGGTCGGCGTGGTACCGACATTGAGTGGTCGCCGAGTTGAGCGGTTGGCCTATGCCTCGGCGACGCGAAGCACAACCTTCCCCTTCTTCCCGCGCTGCTCGGTGCGCGCAAAAGCCTCTTCGAATTGGTTCAGCGCAAAGACCGTGTCGATCTGCGGATGCAGCTCCGGAAGCGCCGCGAGCTGCGCTCCGTTCGGTTCCACAACGAAGTACTGCGCGCCCGGCGTCTCGGCCGCGATCGTCACGATGCGCCCGGCGCGCTCTGCGCTACGAGCAAGCGCCTCACCGCCGGTGGTGTCGAACAGGAGGTCGCAGTCCTCTCCTTCGCCGACCAGAACCGCCCCGAGGTGCCGTGCGAGTTGAGCGGCGATGTGCCCGACGCCGCCATGCACGCCCGTGATGAGCACGCGCTGCCCGGCCGTGACCTTGCCGTGGACGACCAGCGCCTGAAACGCGGTCAGTCCAGTCATCGGAAGCGCCGCGGCTTGCTCGCGGCTCAGTGCGGATGGCTTCGGAGCGAGCAGGGATTTCGGTACCGCGGCCCACTCGGCGGCGACGCCGTCGTGGTCGAACGGTGTCAGCGCGATGACCTCCTCGCCGGTCGATTCGACGACACCGCACAGCTCATATGAGGGGATCGCCGGCAACCGATCGGTCGGCCAGGCCAACTCACCCCGTGTGATCGCCGCGGCATGGACCCGCACAAGCGCCTCGTCCGGCCCGGGCTCGGGTTGGGCAATCTCTTCTAGTCGTAGTCCGTCCGCGTACAGACGTATCGCCCTCATGAAATTCTCCTTCGTATGATTTGTGATTACACAACGAATAGTGCTGACAGCACTTAGCTTTTCGGGTTCAGCTCCAGTGTCGGGGTTTCTAGAGCATCACCACAACCTGCAGAATGTCGGAGACGAACACGATCGACCGGTCGCAGGTCGGGCATCGAGCGATGCGGCGGGAAAGCCACCGCACCGGCGTCGCCGGCCGTAACTCGCGCACCGTGCACTCGGCCGTGTATTCCAACGCGTCGAGATGGCCGGCGCACACGAAGCCGCACGCATTGCCGGCCTCGTCACAGTCAAAGCGCTTGCAGTGACCGACCATGTGGAATTCGATATAGGCCTCCGCCGGTTGTTTGCATCGAAATCCGTTGTCCAAGAATGCGATCTGACATTGAGGGCCGAAATCAAGATGTTCGATGCCACGGGGAGCCACTGCCGGGTTACCCACCAGCGGGGTGCCGATTGGGCTGGCAAGTGCACCATCGACCGCGCCGCGCGGACACTCATTCCGTCCAATCTGAACCGGCGAACTCGTGTTCGCGGCATCAATCGGTTGGCGGTCGAACCTCGCCGCGCGGACGCAGTGGAGTGACGTCGGCGGACATCCGCCGTAGCCGTTGGGCATCGGCGTTACCCTCTGAGCGTCAAAGTCGATGGGCACGTCGTGGCACTCCTGTGATTCTGCGTCGAGACCCCGTTAGGCGGTCCGCTCATCAGTGAGCTTGACGCGCGTCGGGGTGAATAGTCATCACCCCGACCGATCATTCACCCGGGTGAGTGACACAAGCGCACATTGGGTGGGCCAACGTTATGGAGTAACCGGCGTGCGGTCCCGGGAAGACACCAATTCGCGGGCTCGCGACCTTAGTGATCTCGGTTACGGTCCGGTGATATCTCGCTTCGAACGGGTATGCCTGGCCGAACCCATCGCTATCACGATCGGAGCGCGCCGATGGCTACCACGGTCAAACCCCGTACGGCCAGGCTCGCGCTGGTCGCCGTGGCCGCGGTGATCCTCGGGTTCGTCGCCATGTGTCATTCGAGCGACACCGACACCGGCAATGCCGCCAAGCCGACGGTGCCGGCGGCGGCCGCACCTCCTACCGGGGCCTGGTGCAGGTGAACAAGGGCGCGCACGGCTCGCGTTCCAGCGTGAAATGCGATGCGCTGCTGGTCGATACGATCAGCCGCAGCGACACCTACCCGTATGTCGACATCCGCGAGGACGACGTCACGATGGGCCATGAGGCCACCGTGTCCAAGGTCAGCGACAACCAGCTGTTCTACCTGATGAGCCGCGGGCTGACCGAGGATGAGGCCATGGCGATGGTGGTGCGCGGCTTCGTCGAGCCGATCGCCAAGGAGCTGCCCATGGAGTACGCCCTGGAGCTCAACCGGCTCATCGAGTTGCAGATGGAAGGCTCGGTCGGCTAGTGACGAACGTGACTGAAGCGGTTGAGGGTTCGGCCCTCGCCGCGGCCAACAAGGGTGAGCTGTTCGCCTCGTTTGACGTGGACGCGTTCGAGGTGCCCAGCGGCCGCGACGAAATCTGGCGCTTCACGCCGCTGCGGCGGCTGCGCGGCCTGCACGACGGGTCGGCGCAGGCCACCGGCAAGGCGCAGATCGACGTGGCCGAGCGGCCGGGCGTGCGGGTCGAGACCGTCCGCCGCGGTGACGAGCGGCTCGGACGCGGCGGTGTGCCCACCGACCGCGTTGCGGCGCAAGCGTTTTCGTCGTTCAACTCCGCGACGGTGGTGAGCGTCGGGCGGGACACGCAGATCGCCGAGCCGGTCAACATCACCGTGACGGGTCCCGGCGCGGGCGCGGTGGCCTACGGGCACCTGCAGATCAACGTCGCCGAGCTGGGCGAGGCGGTCGTGGTGATCGACCTGCGGGGCAGCGGAACCTACGCCGACAACGTGGAATTCATCGTCGACGACGCCGCCCGGCTCACCGTGGTGTGGATCGCGGACTGGGCCGACGACATGGTTCACCTGTCCGCGCACCACGCCAAGCTGGGCAAGGACGCCGTGCTGCGGCACGTGGCCGTCACGCTGGGCGGCGAGGTGGTGCGGATGTCGGCCAACGTGCGCTATGCCGCCCCGGGCGGGGATGCCGAGTTGCTCGGGTTGTACTTCGCCGACGACGGGCAGCACCTGGAATCGCGGCTGCTGGTCGACCACGCGCAGCCGAACTGCAAGTCCAACGTGCTCTACAAGGGTGCGCTGCAAGGGGATCCGGCGTCGCAGCGGCCCGACGCGCACACCGTGTGGGTGGGCGACGTGCTGATCCGCGCCGAGGCCACCGACACGGACACCTTCGAGGTGAACCGCAACCTGGTGCTCACCGACGGCGCGCGCGCCGACTCGGTGCCGAACCTGGAGATCGAGACCGGCGAGATCGTCGGCGCCGGGCACGCCAGTGCCACCGGGCGTTTCGACGACGAGCAACTGTTTTACCTGCGCGCCCGCGGCATTCCCGAAGACCAGGCGCGCCGGCTGGTGGTGCGTGGATTCTTCGGCGAGATCATCTCGAAGATCGCCGTGCCGGAGATCCGGGAACGCCTCACTGCCGCCATCGAACACGAACTGGAAATCACGGAGAAGACAACAGCGTAATGACGACTTTGGAAATTAAAGACCTGCACGTCAGCGTCGAGGACCCCAACGCCGCCGAGGGAAACCGCGAGATTCCCATCCTCAACGGCGTCAACCTGACCGTCAATTCCGGTGAGACGCATGCGGTGATGGGTCCCAACGGATCCGGCAAGTCCACGCTGTCCTACGCCATCGCAGGGCACCCGAAGTACCGGGTCACCTCCGGGTCGATCACCCTGGACGGCCAGGACGTGCTGGACATGAGCGTCGACGAACGCGCCCGCGCCGGGCTGTTTTTGGCCATGCAGTACCCCGTCGAGGTGCCGGGCGTGTCGATGTCGAACTTCCTGCGCAGCGCCGCCACCGCCGTGCGCGGCGAGCCGCCGAAACTGCGGCACTGGGTCAAGGAGGTCAAGTCGGCCATGGCCGACCTCGACATCGACCCCGCGTTCGCGGAACGCAGTGTCAACGAAGGGTTTTCCGGGGGGGAGAAGAAGCGCCACGAAATCCTGCAGCTCGGGTTGCTCAAGCCCAAGATCGCCATCCTCGACGAGACCGACTCCGGCCTGGACGTGGACGCGCTGCGGGTGGTCAGCGAGGGCGTGAACCGCTACGCCGAGGCCGAGCACGGCGGCATCCTGTTGATCACCCACTACACCCGGATCCTGCGTTACATCCACCCGCAGTTCGTGCATGTGTTCGTCGGGGGCCGGATCGTGGAGTCGGGCGGCCCGGAGCTGGCCGACGAGCTCGAGGAGAACGGCTACGTGCGCTTCACCGAAGCGGCCGCCGCGGGAGCGTGAGCATGGCCGCATTGGACGTCGACGCCATCCGCGCTGACTTTCCGATCCTCAAGCGCGTGATGCGCGGCGGAAAGCAGTTGGCGTACCTGGATTCCGGCGCGACGTCACAGCGCCCGCTGCAGGTGCTCGACGCCGAACGCGAGTTCCTGGTCACCTCCAACGGCGCGGTCCATCGCGGCGCGCACCAGCTGATGGAGGAGGCGACCGACGCCTACGAGCAGGGCCGCGCCGATGTCGCGGCGTTCGTCGGCGCCGACGCCGACGAGCTGGTCTTTACGCGAAACGCCACGGAGGCGCTGAACCTGGCCTCGTATGTGCTGGGCGATAAGAGGTTTGACCGCGCAGTCGGCAAGGGCGACGTCGTCGTCACCACCGAGCTCGAGCACCACGCCAACATCGTCCCGTGGCAGGAGCTGGCCCGCCGCAGCGGCGCCACCCTGCGCTGGTACGGCGTGACCGACGACGGCCGCATCGACCTGGACTCGCTCGAGCTGGACGAGCGCGTGAAGGTCGTTGCGTTCAGCCATCATTCGAACGTGACCGGCGCGGTGGCACCGGTGGCCGAGCTGGTCCGCCGCGCCAAGGCGGTGGGCGCATTGACGGTGCTGGACGCCTGCCAGTCGGTGCCGCACGAGCCGGTCGACTTGCATGCGCTCGACGTCGACTTCGCCGCGTTCTCCGGCCATAAGATGTTGGCCCCCAACGGGGTCGGCGCCCTCTACGGCCGCCGGGCGGTCCTCTCGGAGCTGCCGCCGTTCCTCACCGGTGGGTCGATGATCGAGACCGTGACCATGGAGGCGTCGACCTACGCCCCGGCTCCGCAACGGTTCGAGGCCGGCACGCCGATGACCTCCCAGGTCGTCGGGTTGGGCGCGGCCGCACGCTATCTGGGTGCCGTCGGCATGGGCGCGGTCGAGGCGCACGAGCGCGAGCTGGTCGCCGCGACCCTGGAGGGCCTGTCGGGCATCGACGGCGTGCGGATCATCGGGCCGACCACGATGGAACACCGTGCCTCACCGGTGTCGTTCGTCGTTGACGGGGTGCACGCCCACGACGTCGGGCAGGTGCTCGACGACGAGGGCGTCGCGGTCCGGGTGGGGCATCACTGCGCGATGCCGCTGCACCGCCGGTTCGGCGTGGCGGCCACCGCCCGGGCGTCGTTCGCCGTGTACAACACCACCGACGAGGTCGAACGCCTGGTGGCCGGCGTGCGCCGCGCGCTGGAATTCTTTAGGAGTGACTGACGGTGCGCCTGGAGCAGATGTATCAGGACGTGATCCTCGATCACTACAAGCATCCGCAGCACCGCGGGCTGCGCGAGCCGTTCGGCGCGCAGGTGTATCACGTCAACCCGGTGTGCGGGGACGAGGTGACGCTGCGGGTCGCGCTGTCGGACGACGGCCGGCGCGTGGCCGACGTCTCCTATGACGGGCAGGGCTGCTCGATCAGCCAGGCGGCGACCTCGGTGCTCACCCAGCAGGTGATCGGTCAGACGGTGCCCGAGGCGCTGGACACCATCGCCGCGTTCACCGAAATGGTGTCCTCGCGCGGCACCGTCGAAGGCGATGAGGACGTCCTGGGCGACGGCATCGCGTTCGCCGGAGTGGCCAAATACCCGGCCCGGGTGAAATGCGCACTGCTGGGCTGGATGGCCTTCAAAGACGCGTTGGCCCAAGCTTGTTCAGGCAGGGGCGCGGACTTCGAGGAGGAACAGGATGAGCGAGACCGCCGCACCGGGTGACGAATTTCTTGCCGACCTCGAGGAGGCGATGCGCGACGTCGTCGACCCCGAGTTGGGCATCAACGTCGTCGACCTCGGGCTGGTCTACGGCCTCAACGTGGAAGAGGGCGACGACGGGACCGTCGCCCTGCTCGATATGACGCTGACCTCGGCGGCCTGCCCGCTGACCGACGTCATCGAGGACCAGTCGCGCAGCGCGCTGGTCAGCAGCGGGCTGGTCGACGACCTGCGGATCAACTGGGTGTGGAACCCGCCGTGGGGTCCGGACAAGATCACCGAGGACGGCCGCGAACAACTGCGCGCCCTGGGCTTCACCGTCTGAAGCCACCTGCCCTTCCGCTAGCCAATGGCGGCAATCCGCCGCTAAAGGTGGAAGGGCAAATGCGGCAGGTGAAGGTGGTGGTGCGGGCGCCCCATCGGTGGGCATTGTTCCAGGCTGATGGTCGTCGCCTGGAGCGCGCCTCCGTCGTTCGTGCCCTGAGCTCCCATGCATGTGCCGTTGGTGATCGCCTGGGTGTTGCTGATCGTCTGCTTCTTGTAGGACGTCGCGTCGTTGACGGTCACCGTGGTGGGGCCGCCGGGGCCAATCCCATTGACCGCGATCGCGTTCCCCGATACCGATGCGACCGTGCCGTAGAAGCCAGCGGGCGGCGGGCACTTACCGTCGACGGGCGCGGTGATCATGATGGTCTGCGCCGTGACGCCGGCGGTTGAACTTTGCGGCGTCGCTCGCACGTTGACACAGCTGCCCGGGGTGGCATCTCCCAGCTTGGCCGGGGCAACCTGGAAGACGGGAGTCGCCGGGGCGAAGTCGACCGTCGCCGAGCCGCTGCGCGTTCGGAGCTGAATCTTGTCGCCGGCCACCGACTGGACCATGCCCTCGACGTAGTCCTTGCCCACGGGTGGGGGGGGGGGGGGCGACCCCGCGCTGGGC
>NZ_LZJW01000092.1 GCF_001667885.1 Mycobacterium scrofulaceum
ATGTCGCTGATGATCGCGACGGGAAGCTGCGAGCAGTACCGTCCCACGATGTCGACGACCGGGGAGGCGCCGGACTCGGCGGCCAGCCGGTCCAACAGTTCGGTGGCCGTCTGCTCCACGCGGTCTCGCAACGCGGCGACCGCACGGGGGGTGAACACCGCCGACACCGTCTTGCGGTACCGGGTGTGGTCCGGCGGCTCGACGGCGAGCAACGACGGCGCACGAAGCGGATGCAACAGGTCGTCGCGGGTGCGGCCCTCGAGCCATCGCAACGGCCCCGGCAGGTTCGCGCCGAACATCACCACGCGGAAATCGTCGGAGCGCAGCAGCTCATGGGCGAGCGCATGGTCGGCCGTCAGGTAGCTGACGCGGCCCTTGACCAGCGGTCCCGCGGCCCGCAGTTCGTCGTAATAGGCCACCGGGTTGGCGGCCACGTCCGGATCGGCGATCAGCCTGGCGTGCAGGTCTCCCCGCCGGACCCCGAGCGTCGCCACGCCCCGGATGAATCCGTGCATTGCCAACCAGTGCAGTCGTTCCCTCACCCGGCCCCTCCATTGATCGATGTCTTTCGAGACTAGGCCGCAATCCCCGGTCGGGTCAGCACTCGGCGATGATCTTGAACTCGGTCGTGATGACCTTGTTGGGGTTGCTGCTGTTGATGCCGTAGGCGCTGCCGGCGATGGTGAACGCATCGTTGGTGA
>NZ_LZJW01000093.1 GCF_001667885.1 Mycobacterium scrofulaceum
ATTTCACGCTGGAACGCGAGCCGTGCGCGCCCTTGTTCACCTGCACCAGGCCCCGGTAGGAGGTGCGGCCGCCGCCGCGGGCCACGGACTTCGAGACGATGTTGCTCGACGTGTTGGGCGCCAGGTGCAGCATCTTGGCGCCGGCGTCCTGGTGCTGGCCCTCCCCGGCGAAGGCGACCGACAGGACCTCACCCTTGGCGTGCTCACCGGTCATCCAGACGGCCGGGTACTTCATGGTCACCTTGGACCCGATGTTGCCGTCGACCCACTCCATCGTGGCGCCGGCCTCGGCGCGCGCCCGCTTGGTGACCAGGTTGTAGACGTTGTTCGACCAGTTCTGAATCGTGGTGTAACGGCAACGGCCACCGGGCTTTACGATGATCTCCACCACCGCCGAGTGCAGCGAGTCCGACGTGTAGATGGGCGCGGTGCAGCCCTCGACGTAATGCACGTAGGCGTTTTCGTCGACGATGATCAGGGTCCGCTCGAACTGGCCCATGTTCTCGGTGTTGATCCGGAAGTAGGCCTGCAGCGGGATGTCGACGTGCACGCCCGGCGGAACGTAGATGAAGGATCCGCCGCTCCACACCGCGGTGTTCAACGCGGAGAATTTGTTGTCCCCGGCCGGGATCACGGTGCCGAAGTACTGCTGGAAGAGTTCGGGGTGTTCCCGCAGGCCGGTGTCGGTGTCGAGGAAGATGACGCCCTGGGACTCCAGGTCCTCGCGGATCTGGTGATACACCACCTCGGACTCATACTGAGCGGCCACACCGGCGACCAGCCGCTGCTTCTCGGCCTCGGGAATTCCCAAGCGGTCGTACGTATTCCGGATGTCCTCGGGCAGGTCATCCCATGAAGCCGCCTGCTTCTCGGTCGACCGCACGAAGTACTTGATGTTGTCGAAGTCGATGCCGCTCAGGTCCGAGCCCCAGTTGGGCATCGGCTTGCGGTCGAAGATGCGCAGCGCCTTCAGCCGGGTCTGCAGCATCCATTCGGGCTCGTTCTTCTTCGCCGAGATGTCGCGGACCACCGCCTCGGACAGCCCGCGCTGGGCGCTCGCTCCGGCGACGTCGGAGTCCGCCCAGCCATAGCCGTAGCGGCCCAGCGACGCGATCGCCTGCTCCTGGGTCAGCGGCTCTGCTTCTCCCGCTTTGAAGGCCTTCTCGGCCTCTGGCGTGAGGGTCATAACGACGCTCCTTCGATGCTCGTGGTGTCGCGACGCGGGCTGGGCGCCTTCGAATTGGGGACGGTAAGCGGTACGTGGGTGGTGCAGGCGCAGTTCCCGTTGACGATGGTCGCCAACCGCTGCACGTGGGTCCCGAGCACCTCGGCCATCGCCTGCTGCTCGGCTTCACACAGCTCCGGGAATTCCTCGGCGACGTGCGACACCGGGCAGTGGTGCTGGCAGATCTGCACGCCGTGGATCGGGCCGCCGACCCGCGTCGTGGTGGCGACGTAACCCGCCTTGGTCAGCGCGCCGGCCACCCGCTCGGCGGCCGCCTCGACTGCGGCGTCGTCGTCACCCTCGGCCGACGGCACGCCGGCCAGGATCGAGTCGATCCGTTGCCGGGCGAACGTGCGGACGGCGTCCTCGCCGCCGATCTCCCGCAGCTGCCGCATGGCCGCCGCCGCCAGGTCGTCGTAGGCGTGCTCGAGCTTGGCGCGGCCCCCAGCGGTGAGCCGGAACCGCTTGGCGGGACGGCCGCGACCCACCTGCTGCCACGATGCGGCGGGCACCGACTCGGCGTCGCCCGCCTCGATCAGGGCGTCGAGGTGGCGTCGCACGCCGGCGGCCGCCAGCCCGAGCCGGTCACCGATCTCGCCGGCGGTGATCGATCCGGACTCCACCAGCAGCCGCACGATGGCGCGGCGGGTGTGGCCATCCGGCACTGCCGCGCCCACGGCAGCGTCGTCGAGGCCGGTTCGGATTTTCACAACACCAGTGTGACGCAATTCCGGGGATCGGTCTACCAAGGGTGCCCTGGGCGGGCGTTGCACTGGTCACACTCGGCCCCACGGGCGGCGACCCACTGCGCCCGGCTACGCCGCGCTTGCGATCCCCGCCGGGCACCACTGGCGGCGACCCACTGCGCCCGGCTACGCCGCGCTTGCGATCCCCGCCGGGCACAACTTGCCGCGACCCCGGCGGTTACGCTGCTCTGATGGCAGCCCGCCACCACGTGCTGAGCTCGTCGATCGCCAGCCTGCATGGCGACGAGCAGACGGTGGGCACGCCGCTGAACGATACCGAGCTCACCGCGCTGCAGCGCACCCGCCTCTTCGGCGCGACCGGCACCGTCCTGATGGCCATCGGCGCGCTGGGCGCCGGGGCCCGACCCGTGGTCCAGGACCCCACCTTCGGGGTGCGGTTGCTGAATCTGCCGTCGCGGATCCAGACCGTGTCCCTGACGATGACGACCACGGGCGCGGTCATGATGGCGTTGGCCTGGCTGATGCTCGGCCGGTTCGCGCTGGGCCGCAGGCGGATGTCGCGCGGTGACCTGGACCGCACCCTGCTGCTGTGGACGCTGCCGCTGCTGATCGCCCCGCCGATGTACAGCAAGGACGTCTACTCCTACCTGGCGCAGAGCCAGATCTCCCTGGAGGGGCTCGACCCCTACCGGGTGGGGCCCGCGTCCGGGCTCGGGCTGTCCCACGTCTTCACGCTCTCGGTACCCACGCTGTGGCGGGAGACCCCGGCGCCCTACGGCCCGCTGTTTCTGTGGATCGGGCGCGGCATCTCGGCCATCACCGGGGAAAACATCGTCGCCGCCGTGCTGTGCCACCGGCTGGTCGAGCTGATCGGCGTGGGCCTGATCGTGTGGGCGACCCCGCGGCTGGCCCGGCGCTGCGGCGTCGCGGAGGTCAGCGCGCTGTGGCTGGGCGCGGCCAACCCGCTGCTGATCATGCATTTGGTCGCCGGCGTCCACAATGAGGCGCTGATGCTCGGGCTGATGCTGGCCGGCGCCGAATTCGCGCTGCGGGGCCTCGACTCGCCGCGGCTGTTCCCGGCCTCCTGGCGGCCGGGTCCGGACTGGGAACCGCTGGGCATGCTGCTGGCCGGCGCGGTCCTGATCGTGCTGTCGTCGCAGGTGAAACTGCCGTCGCTGCTGGCGCTCGGGTTCGTCACGATGGCGCTGGCGTACCGCTGCGGGGGCAACCTACGTGCGCTGCTGCTCGCGGGCGGCGCGATGAGCGCGCTGTCGCTGGCGGTGATGGCGGTCGTCGGCTGGGCCAGCGGGCTGGGATTCGGCTGGATCTACACGCTGGGCACCGCGAACGTCGTGCGCAGCTGGATGTCGCCGCCGACGCTGCTCGCCCTGGGCACCGGACAGGTGGGAATCCTGTTGGGGCTGGGCGATCACACCACCGCGGTGCTGGGGCTCACCCGCGCCATCGGTGTGCTGATCATCACGGTGATGGTGGGCTGGCTGCTGGTAGCGGTCTTCCGTGGCCGGTTGCATCCGATCGGCGGCCTGGGTGTGGCGCTGGGCGTCACGGTGCTGCTGTTCCCCGTCGTGCAGCCCTGGTACCTGCTCTGGGCGATCATCCCGCTGGCCGCCTGGGCCACCCGCACCGGCTTCCGGGTCGCGGTCATCGTCATCACCCTGGTCGTCGGCATCTTCGGCCCGACGGCCAACGGCGACCGCTTCGCGCTGTTCCAGATAGTCGATGCGACCCTGGCCAGCACCGTGATCGTCGCGGTGCTCATCGCGGTGACCTACACCCGCCTGCCGTGGCGGCGACTCCCGGACGACAGCGCGGAGACGCCGGAACCGGCGCCGGCGCCCCCGACCGCTCAGACCCCTCGCCCGGCGGCGGTGCCTGACGCCTACGCTGATTCCACGTGAGCCGCGCTGACGACGATGCAGAGCGCAGCGATGAGGAGGAGCGGCGCTCGTGAGCTCGGACGTTCCTGAAACGGTCGTGCGGCTGCGCGGGGTGAGCAAGCGCTACGGATCCACCACGGCCGTCGCCGATCTCGACCTCGAGGTGCACGCCGCCGAAGTGCTGGCCCTGCTGGGACCCAACGGTGCCGGCAAGACCACGACGGTCGAAATGTGCGAGGGCTTCGTGCGCCCGGACGCCGGCACCATCGAGGTGCTCGGGCTTGACCCGATCGCCGACAACGCCCGCCTGCGCACCCGCATCGGGGTGATGCTGCAGGGCGGGGGCGGCTACCCGTCCGCGCGGGCGGGCGAAATGCTGAACCTGGTCGCCTCGTACGCCGCGGACCCGCTGGATCCGGCGTGGTTGCTGGACACCCTTGGCCTCACCGACGCCACCCGCACCACCTATCGGCGGCTGTCCGGCGGGCAGCAGCAGCGGCTCGCGCTGGCCTGCGCGCTGGTCGGCCGGCCCGAGCTGGTCTTTCTCGACGAGCCGACGGCGGGCATGGACGCCCACGCCCGGCTGCTGGTGTGGGAGCTGATCGACGCGCTGCGCCGCGACGGCGTGACGGTGCTGCTGACGACACACCAGCTCAAGGAGGCCGAGGAGCTGGCCGATCGGCTGGTCATCATCGACCACGGCGTGACCGTCGCCGCCGGCACGCCGACCGAGCTGATGCGAGCCGGCGCCAAGGACGAGCTGCGCTTCACCGCGCCGCCGCGCCTCGACCTGACGCTGCTGACCGCCGCGCTGCCCGAGGATTACCGGGCCAGCGAGGTGACGCCGGGCGAGTACCTGGTCGAGGGCCCCGTCGACCCGCAGGTGCTGGCCACCGTCACCGCGTGGTGCGCGCGGATCGACGTGCTGGCCACCGACATGCGCGTCGAGCAGCGCAGCCTCGAGGACGTGTTCCTCGACCTGACCGGCAGGAAGTTGCGGCAGTGACCCGATCGAACGTCTTCCCCGCGGGAACCTTCACCCCCGACCCCAGGCCCAACGCCGTGCCGCGGATGCTGGCCGCACAGTTCGGCCTCGAGCTCAAGTTGCTGCTGCGCAACGGCGAGCAGCTGCTGCTGACCATGTTCATCCCGATCACGCTGCTGGTGGGGTTGACGCTGTTGCCGTTTGGTTCCTTCGGCCACAACCGCGCCGCCACGTTCGTGCCCGCCATCATGGCCCTCGCGGTGATTTCGACCGCGTTCACCGGACAGGCCATCGCGGTCGCCTTCGACCGCCGCTACGGCGCGCTCAAGCGATTGGGCGCGACCCCGCTGCCGGTCTGGGGCATCATCGCCGGCAAGTCACTGGCCGTGGTCACCGTGGTGTTCCTGCAGGCAATCCTGTTGGGCGCCATCGGGTTTGCGCTGGGCTGGCGGCCCGCTCCCTTGTCTTTGCTGTTGGGCGCGGCGGTCATCGCGCTGGGTACCGCGGGCTTCGCCGCGCTCGGGCTGTTGCTCGGCGGGACGTTGCGGGCCGAGATCGTGCTGGCGGTGGCCAACCTGTTGTGGTTCGTCTTCGCCGGGCTGGGCGCGCTGACCGTGGAGAGCGACATGATCCCGTCGGGGGTCAAGTGGGCGGCCCGGCTCACCCCGTCGGGCGCGCTCACCGAGGCCCTGTCGCGGGCGATGGTGCTGTCGGTGGACTGGTTCGGCATCGCCGTGTTGGCGGTGTGGGGGACGCTGGCGGCGCTGGCCGCGCGGCGCTGGTTCCGTTTCACCTGACGCGGGCGGACGGGCTCGGGTTCGGGACCGCGACACTTAAACCACGCACACGACACGCCGATGCGGATGTGCGTGGTTTAAGTCTCGCGAACGCCAGGGCTTACTACAGGGTGTAGTTTTCGTTGGCCTACCATCGGGCCATGCCCGTGGGACGAACGTTGAGGCGGATGGTGGACCTGCTCCCCAACCCCAGCGTGCGCGTCCAGCGCCTCATCGCCGCGGCCGTCATCCTCACCCAGGGCGGAATCGCCGTCACGGGCGCGATCGTCCGCGTCACCGCGTCGGGCCTGGGCTGCCCCACCTGGCCGCAGTGCTTCCCGGGCAGCTTCACCCCCGTCGCCCACGCCGAAGTGCCGCGCATCCACCAGGCGGTCGAATTCGGCAACCGCATGATCACGTTTGCCGTAGTCGTGACGGCGGCACTGGCCGTGCTGGCCGTGATCCGGGCCCGGCGACGCACCGAGGTGCTGGTCTATGCGTGGCTGATGCCGGTCTCGACGGTGGTGCAGGCGGTCATCGGCGGCATCACCGTGCGCACCGGACTGCTGTGGTGGACGGTCGCCATCCACCTGCTCACCTCGATGACGATGGTGTGGCTGTCGGTGCTGCTCTACGTCAAGATCGGTGAGCCCGACGACGGCGCGGCGCGCCGGAGCGTCCCCCGGCCGCTGCGGGCCCTGACGGCGCTGATCGGGCTGGACCTGTCCGTGGTGCTGGTCACCGGCACGCTGGTGACGGCCGCCGGCCCGCACGCCGGCGACCGCAGCCCCACCCGGACCGTGCCCCGGCTCAAGGTCGCGGTCGACACCCTGGTCCACGCGCACTCCTCGCTGCTGGTCGCCTACCTCGCCCTGCTGGTCGGGCTGGGATTCGGGCTGCTGGCGGTGCGCGCCGCCCAGCCCATCCTGCGACGGCTGATCGTGCTGCTCGCGCTGGTCTGCGCGCAGGCCGCGGTCGGCACCGCCCAGTACTTCACCGGGGTGCCCGCCGCGCTGGTCGCCCTGCACGTGGCCGGCGCCGCGGCGTGCACCGCCGCCACCGCCGCGCTATGGGCGTCGATGCGAGAACGGGCCGAGCCCGAACCGCTCGCAGGCTGACTCCACGGCCAACGCGAAGTCGCGCTGGCCGCGCTCGCGGTCGCCGGCGGCGAGGTGCCGCCACCCCAGCGACGGCGCGACGAGGTCGAGCCGCACCAGCCGACCCCCCGCCACGTCGGCGCGCGCGTACAGCAGGTCGCGTGCGGCGATTCCGGCCCGGTCGGCGGCGGCCGCCAGCGCGGCGTACCCGAGGTCCCACGCCTCGAACTCCGGCTCGATCGGCCAGGCGTGTGATCGCTCACCACCGAGGAAGATCAGCGCCGCCTCCATCGTCCCGCCCGCGAGGGTCGGCACCCCGGCGTCCTCCAGATCCCGCAGATATCGCTCACCGAGGTTCCAAGCGATCGCGTCGGGCGGGTTGAGCAGGTGGCGCACCCGCCGCGCCCAGCCGAGCAACTCGTCGCCGCGGTCCGCGGTGGCGCGCAGAATCACCAGGTCGGCGTCGAGGGTCTGCGGATCGTCCCAGGACAGCCAGCGCGCGTGCAGCCCCCGCGCCCGCAGCGCGGGAACCAACCCGGCGTCGTCCGGGTTCCGCGGGCGATGGCCCGCATCGTCTTCGTGCCCCGCCAGCACGATGCGGGGATGGAAGATGTCCGGACGGGCGAGTTTCATGCCCGGGCATGATAAGCACATGCACGCAATCGAAGTCAGCGAAACCGGCGGCCCCGAGGTGCTGCGCTACGTCGACGCGCCCCAGCCCACGCCAGGGGCGGGCGAGGTGCTGATCAAGGCCGAGGCAATCGGCGTCAACTACATCGACACCTACTTTCGCTCCGGGCAGTATCCGCGCGAGCTGCCGTTCATCCTCGGCTCCGAACTGTGCGGCACCGTCGAGGCGACCGGTGACGGTGTCGACGGCTTCCGCGTCGGCGACCGCGTGGTCAGCGCGTCGGCGTCCGGCGCGTACGCCGAGTACGCCACGGCCCCAGCGTTTTTGACGGCACACGTGCCGGACGGCGTGAGTTCCGACGTGGCCGCGTCGGTGCTGTTGAAGGGCCTGACCGCGCACTACCTGTTGAAGTCGGTGTATCCGGTCCAGGCGGGCGATACCGTGCTGGTGCACGCCGGAGCGGGCGGGGTCGGGCTGATCCTGACGCAGTGGGCGCATCTGCTCGGCGCGCGGGTGATCACCACGGTCTCGACGCCGGGGAAGGCCCGGCTGTCCCGGCAGGCCGGCGCCGACGAGGTGCTGTCCTACCCCGACGACGCGGAAGAGTTCGGCCGGCAGATTCGTGGGCTCACCAACGGCGCCGGTGTCGAGGCCGTGTACGACGGAGTCGGTGCCACCACCTTCGACGCCAGCCTGGCCAGCCTGGCGGTGCGGGGCACGCTGGCGCTGTTCGGCGCGGCCAGCGGACCCGTTCCGCCGTTCGATCCGCAGCGCCTCAACGCCGCCGGTTCGGTGTTCCTCACCCGCCCGTCGCTGGCCCACTTCATCCGCACCGGCCAGGAATTCAGCTGGCGGGCAGAGGAATTGTTCGACGCGATCGCCGGCGGGGCGATCACCATCGAAGTCGGCGGCCGGTATCCGCTGGCCGAAGCGGCGCGCGCCCACCAGGATCTGCAGGGCCGCAAAACGGCCGGCTCGATCGTGCTGCTGCCCTGAGCGTCGTCGGCCGCAGTCGGAGGCATGCGACGATGTGCCCGCCTCCGAGCGACAACGCGCACCGGCGCGCCCGTTGTCGCTGCGAGGCGGGCACGCGAAGGCCCCTCTCCGCACAGCGACGGGTGGGGCCGATGTGAACGGTTGGCGTCAGAACAGGTGCGGCAGGGCGATCACCGAGTCGACCGCCAACGCGCAGAACACCACCGCCAGATAGTTGTTCGACTGCAGGAACAACCGCAGCGGCTTGACCGGCTCGCCGGCGCGCACCCCGGAGTAGAGGTGGTGGGCCATCGCCAGGAACCACACCCCGGCCACCACGGCGACCGCCGCGTAGAGCCAGCCGGTGGCCAGCGCCAGCGCCAGCGTCGCGGCCACCGTCAGCCAGGTGTAGATCAGGATCTGCTTGGTGACCTGACGCTCGGTCGCGACGGCGGGCAGCATCGGCACGCCGGCCGCCTTGTAGTCGTCCTTGTAGCGCATGGCCAGCGCCCAGGTGTGCGGCGGCGTCCAGAAGAAGATGATCGCGAACATCACCAGCGCCGGCCAGCCGATCGTGCCGGTGACGGCCGACCACCCGATCATCACCGGCATGCAGCCGGCCGCCCCGCCCCACACGACGTTCTGCGAGGTGCGGCGCTTGAGCAGCAGCGTGTAGACGAAGACGTAGAACGCGATGGTGGCGACGGCGAGCAGACCCGACAGCAGGTTCGTCGTCCACCACAACCAAAAGAACGAGCCGACGCTGAGCACCAGTCCCAGCACCAACGCGTTGCGCGTCGGCACCGCGGCGCGGGCCAGCGGCCGGCGCGCCGTGCGCTTCATCACCTTGTCGATGTCCGCGTCGGCCACGCAGTTGAGCGTGTTGGCGCCCCCGGCGGCCAACATCCCACCGATCAACGTGTTGAGGATCAGCAGCGGGTTCACGGCGCCGCGGTGAGCGAGCAGCATCGCGGGGATCGCGGTCACCAGCAACAGCTCGATGACCCGCGGCTTGGTCAGCGCCAAATACGCCAGCACCGTGCTTTGTACTCGGCTCGGTACTTGGCTCGGGGCGACGCGCCCGCGAACGCTCACGCAATAACTCCTTGGGGTCGCAGCAGCGCGCAGCATCTACTACGCACGATGGTAGACCGCGGACCGGTGGCTGCCTGCCCGCAGGGTCCATTCACCCAGACTTCTCCCAGATTTCCGAACTGAATGTTACGGGTCGACGGCCACCGCGTAATTTTCACATCAGCCGGCGGCGGGTACCCGAAATCCAGCACTGCAAGAGCCGGCCCTCCCGCACTAGGGTGGAATTGATCAGCTCGATGACCCCAAGGACTGAGTCTGTGACCACACTCGAAGAGATCTCTACGCTGACCCAACCACACCTTCCTGACGATTGGTCCGAGATCGACTCGGCCGCGGTCGACACGGTTCGGGTGCTGGCCGCCGACGCGGTGCAAAAAGTGGGCAACGGACATCCCGGCACCGCGATGAGCCTGGCTCCCCTGGCGTACACGCTCTTCCAGCGAACGATGCGACATGATCCCAGCGACACCCACTGGCTGGGTCGCGACCGATTCGTCCTGTCGGCCGGGCACAGCAGCCTGACGCTGTACATCCAGCTGTATCTCGGCGGGTTCGGCCTTGAGCTCTCCGACATCGAGTCGTTGCGCACCTGGGGGTCCAAGACGCCCGGGCACCCGGAGTTCCGGCACACCAAGGGCGTTGAGATCACCACCGGTCCGCTCGGCCAGGGCTTGGCATCCTCGGTCGGGATGGCGATGGCGTCGCGGTACGAGCGGGGCCTGTTCGACCCGGACGCCGAGCCGGGAACCAGCCCGTTCGACCACTTCATCTACGTGATCGCCTCCGATGGCGACATCGAGGAGGGCGTCACCTCCGAAGCATCGTCGTTGGCCGCGGTCCAGCAGCTGGGCAACCTGATCGTCTTCTACGACCACAACCAGATCTCGATCGAGGACGACACCAACATCGCGCTGTGCGAGGACACCGCCGCGCGCTACGAGGCCTACGGCTGGCACGTGCAAAGGGTCGAAGGTGGCGAGAACGTGGTGGGCATCGAGGAGGCCATCGCCAACGCGAAGGCCGTCACCGACCGGCCGTCGTTCATCGAGCTGCGCACCATCATCGGCTACCCGGCGCCCAAGCTGATGAACACCGGGAAGGCGCACGGCGCGGCGCTGGGTGACGAGGAAGTCGCGGCCGTCAAGGAGATCCTTGGCTTCGACCCGGGCAAGAACTTCGAGGTGCGCGACGAGGTCATCGCCCACACGCGCAAGCTGGTGGACCGCGGCAAGGAAGCGCACGAGAAGTGGCAGGCGGAGTTCGACGCGTGGGCGCAACGCGAACCCGAACGCAAGGCGCTGCTGGACCGGTTGACCGCCGAGGAGCTGCCCGACGGCTGGGACGCCGACGTCCCCACCTGGACAACGGAAGACAAGCCGTTGGCAACCCGCGCGGCGTCGGGCAAGGTGCTGAACGCGGTGGGGCCGAAACTGCCGGAGTTGTGGGGCGGCTCGGCCGACCTGGCCGGCAGCAACAACACCACCATGGACAACGTCAAATCGTTTGGGCCCCCGTCTATTTCGACGAAGGACTACACCGCCGACTGGTACGGTCGCACCCTGCACTTCGGCGTCCGCGAGCACGCGATGGGCTCGATCCTGTCGGGCATCGTGCTGCACGGCCCGACCCGCGCCTACGGCGGAACGTTCCTGCAGTTCTCCGACTACATGCGCCCGGCCGTGCGTTTGGCGTCACTGATGGACATCGACACCATCTACGTGTGGACCCACGACTCGATCGGTCTGGGCGAGGATGGCCCGACGCACCAGCCCATCGAGCACCTGGCGGCGCTGCGCGCCATCCCCAACCTGTCGGTGGTGCGACCGGCCGACGCCAACGAGACCGCGTATGCCTGGCGCACGATCCTGGCCCGCGGCAACGGCAGCGGCCCGGTCGGCCTGATTCTCACCCGCCAGGGCGTTCCGATACTGGATGGCACCAACTACGAGGGCGTGACCAAGGGTGGCTACATCCTGGGTGACGGAGGGGTCGACGAGCCCGACGTGGTGTTGATAGCCACGGGCTCCGAGGTTCAGCTCGCGGTCGAGGCCCAGAAGCTGTTGGCCGACAAGGACATCGTCGCGCGGGTGGTGTCGATGCCGTGCGTCGAATGGTTCGAGTCGCAGCCGGAGGACTACCGCGACAGCGTGCTGCCCCCCTCCGTGTCCGCCCGGGTGGCCGTCGAGGCGGGCATTGCGCAGTCCTGGCACAAGCTCGTCGGCGACACCGGCAAGATCGTGTCGATCGAGCACTATGGCGAATCCGCCGATTACAAGACTTTGTTCCGTGAATTCGGTTTCACCGCAGAAGCCGTCGCGGCCGCCGCGGAACAGGTAGTGGATAACTGAGAAAGGGTGATTCACATGACTCAGAACCCTAACCTCGCGGCGCTGTCCGCCGCGGGCGTATCCGTGTGGCTGGACGACTTGTCGCGCCAGCGGTTGCAGTCGGGCAACCTGCAGGAGCTGATCGACACCAAAAGCGTTGTGGGAGTGACGACCAACCCGTCGATCTTCCAAAAGGCGCTGGCCGATAGCGACACCTACAACGACCAGATCTCCGAATTGGCCGCGCGCGGCGCCGACGTGGACGCCACTATCCGCACGGTGACCACCGACGATGTCCGCAACGCATGCGATGTGCTGCGGCCGCAGTGGGAAGCCTCCGACGGCGTCGACGGCCGGGTCTCCATCGAGGTGGACCCCCGCCTGGCCGCCGAGACCGACAAAACCACCGCGCAAGCCGTCGAGCTATGGAAGATCGTCGACCGGCCAAACCTGCTCATCAAGATCCCGGCCACCAAGGCAGGAATTCCGGCCATCACGGCCGTTCTGGCGGAAGGGATTTCGGTCAACGTCACGCTGATTTTCAGCGTCGAGCGGCACCGCCAGGTGATGGACGCCTACCTGGCCGGCCTGGAGAAGGCCCGCGAGGCGGGACACGACATTTCGAAGATTCATTCCGTGGCCTCGTTCTTCGTGTCCCGGGTAGACACCGAGGTGGACAAGCGGCTGGAGAAGATCGGCTCCGAGGA
Source organism: Mycobacterium scrofulaceum (assembly GCF_001667885.1). Classification (GTDB taxonomy): domain Bacteria; phylum Actinomycetota; class Actinomycetes; order Mycobacteriales; family Mycobacteriaceae; genus Mycobacterium; species Mycobacterium scrofulaceum_C. Next base: position 12,424 of record NZ_LZJW01000093.1, read on the forward strand.
GGCGCTGGCGCTGCGCGGCCAGGCCGCGGTCGCCAATGCACGGCTGGCCTATGCCGCCTACCAGGAGGTGTTCGAGGGGGGCGATCGCTACGAGGCACTCAAGGGCAGCGGGGCCCGCGTGCAGCGTCCGCTGTGGGCGTCGACAGGGGTGAAGAACCCCGACTACTCCGACACCCTCTACGTCACCGAGCTGGTCGCACCGAACACGGTGAACACCATGCCGGAGAAGACAATTGACGCAGTAGCCGACCACGGCGAGATCAAGGGTGACACCGTCACCGGTACCGCGTCGGCCGCCCAGGAAGTGTTCGACAAGCTGGCCGGCGTCGGAATCGATCTGACCGACGTGTTCGTCGTGCTGGAGAACGAGGGCGTGGAGAAGTTCGTGGAGTCGTGGACCGAGCTGCTGGAGGAGACACAGAAGCAGCTGGATTCCGCCTCGAAATGAGTCCGGCTCGCACCGCTGAACAATGGCATAACCCGTTACGGGACAAGCGCGACAAGCGGCTGCCGAGGATCGCCGGCCCGTGCGGCATGGTGATCTTCGGCGTCACCGGTGACCTCGCCCGCAAGAAGGTGATGCCGGCCATCTACGACCTGGCTAACCGCGGGCTGCTGCCGCCGAGCTTCTCGCTGGTGGGGTTCGCGCGGCGGGACTGGGAAACCCAGGACTTCCGCAAGGTGGTCTACCAGGCCGTCAAGGACCACTGTCGCACACCGTTCCGGGAGGAGAACTGGGAGCGGCTGGCCGAGGGATTCCGGTTCGTACCAGGGTCATTCGACGATGACGAGTCGTTCAGCCGGCTGGCCGAAACCCTGGACAAGCTGGACGCCGAGCGGGGCACCGGCGGCAACCACGCGTTCTACCTGGCGATCCCGCCGAAGTCCTTCCCGGTGGTGTGCGATCAGCTGCACAAGTCCGGGCTGGCGCGCCCGCAGGGCGACCGCTGGAGCCGGGTGGTCATCGAGAAACCCTTCGGGCACGACCTGGAGAGCGCGCGAGCCCTCAACCGCGCGGTCAATGCCGTCTTCCCCGAGGAGGCGGTGTTCCGCATCGACCACTACCTGGGCAAGGAGACCGTTCGCAACATCCTGGCGCTGCGGTTCGCCAACCAGTTGTTCGACCCGATCTGGAACGCGCACTATGTCGACCACGTGCAGATCACGATGGCCGAGGACATCGGATTGGGCGGGCGCGCCGGCTATTACGACGGCATCGGGGCCGCCCGCGACGTCATCCAGAACCACCTGATGCAGCTGCTGGCGCTCACCGCGATGGAAGAGCCGGTGAGCTTCAACCCGTCGGCGCTGCAGACCGAAAAGATCAAGGTCCTCTCGGCGACCCAACCTGCCCAGCCGCTGGACGAGACCACCAGTCGCGGCCAGTACACCGCCGGCTGGCAGGGCGGCGAGAAGGTTGTCGGGCTGCTCGACGAGGAGGGCTTCGCCAAGGACTCCACCACCGAGACGTTCGCCGCCATCACCTTGGAGGTGGATACCCGACGCTGGGCCGGCGTGCCGTTCTATCTGCGGACCGGAAAACGCTTGGGCCGCAGGGTCACCGAGATCGCCCTCGTCTTCAAACGCGCCCCGCACTTGCCGTTCGATGCCACCATGACCGACGAGCTGGGCGCCAACGCGATGGTGATCCGGGTGCAGCCCGACGAGGGCATCACGCTGCGGTTCGGTTCCAAGGTGCCGGGGACCGCGATGGAGGTCCGCGACGTCAACATGGACTTCTCCTACGGCTCGGCGTTCGCCGAGGAGTCACCGGAGGCCTACGAGCAGCTGATCCTCGACGTGCTGCTGGGCGAGCCGTCGCTGTTCCCGGTCAGCAAAGAGGTCGAATTGGCTTGGCAGATATTGGATCCCGTGCTGGATTACTGGGCGAGTGCCGGCAAGCCCGAGCCGTATGAGGCGGGGACCTGGGGCCCGGAGTCCGCGTTCGAAATGCTGCGACGGACCGGGCGCGAATGGCGGCGGCCCTGATGATCCGCGTCGGTGACGATGCAGAACGCAGTGATGCTGTGGGGGTACCGCCCGCTTGCGGGGGAGAGCGGCGCCGATGACCCCCGCCGGCGACAATGCAGAACGGCTTGATGAGAAGGACTGGGGCGCATGATCATCGACATGCCTGACACCACCACCACGGCAATCAACAAGAAGCTCGAGGAACTGCGGGAGAAGGTCGGTGCCGTGACGATGGGCCGGGTGCTCACGCTGATCATCGCGCCGGACAGCGACGCCGTCCTCGAAGAGTCGATCGAGGCGGCCAACAACGCCAGCCACGAGCATCCCAGCCGGGTCATCGTGACGATGCGGGGCGACCCTTACGCCGACGAGCCGCGCCTGGACGCGCAGTTGCGAGCGGGCGGTGACACCGGCGCCACCGAGGTGGTGATCCTCAATCTGTCCGGGGCGCTGGCCGGGCACGCCGCCAGTGTCGTGACCCCGTTCTTGCTCCCCGACATCCCGGTGGTGGCGTGGTGGCCCGACATCGCCCCGGCGGTGCCCGCCCAGGACCCCTTGGGCAAGTTGGCGATTCGCCGCATCACCGACGCCACTAACGGAACCGACCCGCTGGCGGCGATCAAGGGCCGGCGGCCCGGCTACACCGCCGGCGACACCGACCTGGCCTGGGCCCGCATCACATACTGGCGCGCGCTGCTCGCCTCCGCGGTCGACCTGCCGCCCCACGAACCGATCGAGTCGGCACTGGTGTCCGGATTGAAAACCGAACCCGCGCTCGACATCCTCGCCGGCTGGCTGGCCAGCCGCATCGACGGCCCGGTGCGCCGGGCGGTCGGCGAGCTCAAGGTGGAACTCACACGTAGGAGCGAAACCATCGTCTTGAGCCGTCCCCAGGAGGGCAGGACGGCAACCCTGAGCCGCACCGCCAAGCCGGATGCCCTGCTTCCCTTGGCGCGCAGGGAAACCGGCGAATGCCTCGCCGAGGACCTGCGACGGCTTGATCCCGACGAGATTTACCAGACAGCATTAGAGGGCATCGAGAAAGTGCAGTACGTGTGAGCACCATCATCGAAGTTTTCCCGGACAGCACGGCGCTGGTCGAGGCCGCCGCCGCCCGACTGGCCGATACTATCCGCAACGCCGTGGCGGCCCGGGACCGCGCACTCGTCGTGCTGACCGGCGGCGGCAACGGCATCGGGCTGCTCAAGTCCCTGGCCGGGCACGAGATCCCTTGGCACAAAGTGCACCTGTTCTGGGGTGACGAACGGTACGTCCCCGAGGACGACGACGAGCGCAACGACAAGCAGGCACGGGCGGCGTTGCTGGACCATATCGACATCCCGTCCAGCCACGTGCACGCGATGCCGGCCAGCGACGGCGAATTCGGCACGGATCTCGGCGCCGCGGCGCTGGCCTACGAACAGCTGCTGGCGGCCAACGCCGAACCCGGCCAACCGGCGCCGAACTTCGACGTGCACCTGCTGGGCATGGGGCCCGAAGGTCACATCAACTCCCTGTTCCCCGACACCCCGGCCGTGCTGGAAACCAGCCGCATGGTGGTCGGAGTCGAGGACTCCCCCAAGCCGCCTCCCCAGCGAATCACCTTGACGCTGCCCGCGGTTCAGCGTTCGCGTGAGGTCTGGCTGATGGTGTCGGGGGGTTCGAAGGCCGATGCCGTGGCGGCGGCCATCGGCGGCGCGCCGCCGGTCTCGGTGCCGGCCGCCGGCGCGGTCGGCCAGGAAACCACCCTGTGGCTGCTCGACGAGGAGGCCGCCGCCAAACTCCCCTCGGATCAACCAAGCTAGTCCCTCGCCCGGTGTGATCCGGGTAATAATGACGGGCATGGCAGACAGAACCGTGCGCGGTGGGCAAGAGCGAAGCCGGATCAAAACCCTCACGCAGGCTGCGTTGAATGCCGACAAGACGGTGGAGCAGGTCGAAGACGTCCTCGACGGCCTGAGCACCACCATGAAGGAGCTGAACACGTCCCTGTCCGCCCTGAATGCCACGGTGGAGCGCATGGAGAGCGGCCTGGACCACCTGGACGGCACGCTGTCGCGGCTGGACGACCTGGCGCGGCGCCTGATCGTCCTGGTCGAGCCCGTCGAGGCGATCGTCGGACGCATCGACGACATGGTCAAGGTAGGCGAGGTGATGATGACGCCGCTCTCCATGACCGAGCACGCGGTGCGCGGCGTGGTGGACCGGTTACGCAACCGCGCGGTGGAATAGCGGCAACCGCTACATCTTGGTCGACCGGGCCATCACGAAGCTGTACAGCCCATAGGTGATGATCCCCACCCCGGCGGCGATCAGCAGCGCCGCCCCGAAGTGCTGCGCCCCGAGAGTCTTCAGCGCCCCGTCGAGGCCGGTGGCTTTCTTGGGCTCCGAGCGGCACGCCGCGACGATCACCAGCGCGCCCGTCAGCGTGATCACGATCCCCTTGCCGATATACCCGGCCACGCCGAGCCGGCGTACCAAATCGCCCGACCTACCCCGGAGGTCGTCGACGAAATTGCGGCTCGCGCCCTTATAGATGTGGTAACACCCGACCGCGACGATGATCGCGCCGCACGCGACCAGCGCGATGGTGCCGCCGGTCGTTTCCATCAGGCGGGCGCTGATGCCCGAATTCTGTTGATCCGCCTGCCTGCCCGCGCCGCGCGCGAACCCGAACGCGGAATAGGCGAAAGCCAGGTAGACCGCCGCCAGACCCAACGCCTTGAGCCGCGACGACGCGTCCGACGACGAACCGTCCGCGTCACGGTCGCATGACCGGCCGAGGACGGATTCGACGAGCCGCCACAGGCCCATCGCCAACAGGGCGCCGGTAGCGATCCAGAGCGCGAGCGGGCCGCCGGGCTTGCCTGCCAGCGTCGCGAGGGCGCCGGTTTGGTCGGCGGTGCCGCCGTCTCCGCACGCGACCCGGATCGCGAGGTAGCCGACGATCAGGTGCAGTATCCCGTTGACGACGAACCCGACACGGGCGAGTCGTTCGAAGACCCCGTTCTGGGCCACTTGAGCCGCGCTGACGGGCGAAGCGATGTCCGACATGGCCTACGAATGCCCGTCACCCACTGTTCCGTAACGCGCTGGCCAATCCGTTCATCGTCAGCAGGATGCCGCGCTGCACCAGTTCGTCGTCGTCGCCGGAACGGTAGCGGCGCAGCAATTCCACCTGGAGGTGGTTCAGCGGCTCCAGGTAGGGGAAGCGGTTGAACACCGACCGCGCCAGCGCGGGGTTGTCGGCGAGCAGATCGTCCTGGCCCGTGATGAGCTTGTGCATCGCGATGGTTCGCCGGTGCTCGTCCACGATCTTGTCGAACACCCGGTGTCGCAGTTCCTCGTCATCGACCAGCTCCGCGTACCGGGCCGCCAGGCCGAGGTCGCTCTTGGCCAGCACCTGTGCCATGTTGGACAGCACGCTGCGGAAGAACGGCCACCGCTCGTAGAGCTCGTGCAGGATCGCCACCCGTTCGTCTTCGCTTTCCGGGCCCGCCGCGATCCACTGCTCGAACGCCGAGCCGGTGCCGTACCACCCGGGGAGCATGACCCGCGACTGGCTCCAGGCCAGCACCCAGGGAATGGCGCGCAGATCCGAGATCGACGAGGTGGGTTTGCGTGATGTCGGCCGGCTGCCGATGTTCAGCGAGCCGATCTCGCTGACCGGGGTGGAGGCCATGAAGTACTCGACGAAACCCGGTGTGTCATGCACTAATTCGGCATACGCGCGTTGCGCCAGGGTGGCCACTTCGTCGAGCACCGCGTAGGCCGGCTCCGCGGCGTCACCGAGACCTTCGACGTCGAGCAGCGTGGACTCCAGCGTGGCGGCGACCAAGCTTTCCAGGTTGCGGCGCGCCGCCTGCGGTTCGGCGTACTTGGCGGCGATCACCTCGCCCTGCTCGGTGAGCCGCAGCGAGCCGTTCACCGCGCCGGGGGGCTGCGCCAGGATGGCCTGATAGCTCGGGCCGCCCCCGCGGCCGACGGTACCGCCGCGACCGTGGAAGAGCCGCAATCTTATTCCCGCTTTGCGGGCCACCTCGACCAGGGCCAGCTCGGCGCGGTAGACCGCCCAGCTGGAGGCCAGGTATCCGCCGTCCTTGTTCGAGTCGGAATAGCCGAGCATCACCTCTTGGCATCCGCCCTGGGCGTCGACCACCGCGCGGTACAGCGGAAGCTCGAGCATCGCGTTCAGGATGTCCGCGCCGTTGTGCAGGTCGTCGATCGTCTCGAAGAGCGGCGAGATCGCCACCGGGCAGTACGGTTCCGGCCCGGAAGCGTCCAGCAGCCCAGCCTCTTTCAGCAGGATCGCCACCTCCAGGACGTCGGACACCGAGCGGCACATCGAGATGACGTAGTGCGGGACGGCGGCCGGGCCGTAGCGCCCGACGGCGTGCGTCGCGGCGGCGATGACCTCGAGTTCCTTGCGGGCCAGATCGGACAGTTGCGCGCGGTCACCGACCAGAGGGCGGCGGGTGCCCAGTTCGTCAGCCAGCAGCGCGACCCGCTCATCCTCGGGCAGCGAACCGTAGTCGGGATGCACCCCGGCCCATGCCAGCAGCTCCCCCACCACCTCTTCGTGGACGTCGGAGTTCTGCCGCAGGTCCAGACCGCTCAGGTGAAACCCGAAGACGCTCACGCCTTCTCGCAGCAGGGCCAGGCGGTCATCCGCCAGCAGCGCGCTGCCGTGGGCGCGCAGCGACTCGTCGATAGTGTCGAGGTCCGCCTGGAGTTCGGCCGGCGTGGAGTACGGCGCCAGGCCCAGGTCCAGTTCGTGCTGGGGTTGGCGGTCCAGGATCTCGGCGCCCGTCGCGGTGAGCCGGGCCCGGATGACCCGCACCGCCCGCCGGTAGGGCTCGTCGGCGCGCGCCTGCTCCCCGCAGCCCTCGGCCAGTTCGGCCAGCCTGGGGGTGACGGCGACGAGTCGCGCCGACATCGACAGGTCCTGCTCGAGGGCGGTGAGTTCCTCCAGGTAATGCGACAGCGCGGTGAACGCGGCGCTGCCGGTGGCCTGCCGGACCACGTCGCCCGTCACGTTCGGGTTGCCGTCGCGGTCGCCGCCGATCCAGGATCCGGGCCGCAGGATCGGCGCGGCGAGCAGGTCGGTGTCGGGCCAGCGCTTACGCAGGGCGTCCCGGACCTCGGCGTTGACCTGCGGGATCACCTGGAAGAACGCGGCGGCGTAGTAGCGCAACCCGACCTCGATCTCGTCGGTGATCTGCAGCCGGGACAACCGGATCAGTGCGGTCTGCCACAGGGTGAGGACCTGGCGGCGCAACTCCCGCTCGATGTTGCGGCCGTCGTCGGTTTCGGTGTGCCCCTCCGCGTGCAACCGCATCAGCTGGGTGATGCGGTGCTGGGTGACGAAGACGGTGCGCCGCCGGGTTTCGGTGGGGTGGGCGGTGATCACCGGGGATATCAGGGCACCGCGCAGCGCATCGGCTACCGTGGCCGAATCGAGTTCGGCGCCATCGAGTTTGGCGTACGTCGCGGCGAGGCTGCTGTCCTGCGGCGGCTCGCCGGCGGAGACGTGGATCGCGCGGCGGCGCTCGCGGTGGATGTCCTCGGCCACGTTGGCCAGCAGCGCGAAGTGGCTGAAGGCGCGGATGACCGGGATCGCTCGGTGAATGTCGATGCCGTCGAACATCCGGGCCAGCTCGGCCCGGTCGATCTCGGAGCGGCGCACCCGGAACGATTCGACCCGGGCGCGTTCGACGAGGTCGAAAACCTCGTCCCCGTTCTGCTCGCGCACGGTGTCGCCGAGGATGGCGCCCAGCAGCCTGATGTCGGCGCGCATCGGTTCGGTGGCCTCGCGACCGACCAGCGTCCTTTGCACGGCGCCGATCGGTTCGAGCGCGATGTCGGAAACGTCAACCATGTGTCCCAGTATCGGTGCGGATCACGTGGTCCGCCCGCCGACGGGTCACCGGTACTTGATCAGCAGGGCGACCCCGATGATAGAAACCAGCCAGATGCCGGTGATGAACAGCGTCAACCGGTCCAGGTTCTTCTCCACCACGGTCGAGCCCGAAAGACTGGACTGCACACCGCCGCCGAACAGCGTCGACAGGCCGCCACCCTTGGCGCGGTGCAGCAGCACCAGCAACACCACCAGCACGCTGGTGACCACCAGGGTGATCTGCAGGGCCAACTCCATGACGCAAAAGCCTACCGGTTCGCGCCGTCGCGCTACGGCAGGGGCCCGCCGGCGGCGATCGCCGCCAAGGTCGCGAACTGCTCACCGTCCAGCGAGGCCCCGCCGACCAGCGCCCCGTCGATGTCGTCGCGGGCGATGAGCTCGCCGATGTTCTTGGCGTTCACCGAGCCGCCGTAGAGCACCCGCACGGTGTCGGCGACCTGCGGCGACGCCAGCGACGCCAGCCCCGTGCGGATCGCGGCGCACACCTCCTGGGCGTCGGCGGCGCTGGCCACCCGTCCGGTGCCGATGGCCCACACCGGCTCGTAGGCGACGACGACCTTGCCGATCTGCTCGGCGGACAGCCCGGCCAGCGAACCGCGCAGCTGCTCCTCGCAGTGACCGACATGGTTCCCGGCCTCGCGGACGTCCAGGTGCTCGCCGATGCACACGATCGGGGTCAGCTCATGCCTGAGCGCGGCGGCGGCCTTGGCGGCCACCAGCGCGTCGTCCTCGTGGTGGTAGGTGCGCCGCTCGGAGTGGCCGACCACGACGAAGCTGCAGCCGAGCTTCGCCAGGAACGCCCCGCTGATGTCACCGGTGTAGGCGCCCGAGTCGTGCTCGGACAGGTCCTGGCCGCCGTAGGTCAGCCGCAGCTTGTCGCCGTCGACCAGGGTCTGCACGCTGCGCAGGTCGGTGAAGGGCGGCAAGACGGTGACGTCCACCTTGTCGTAGTACTTGTCGGGCAGCGCGAACGCGATCTTCTGCACCAGCGCGATCGCCTCGAAGTGATTGAGATTCATCTTCCAGTTGCCGGCGATCAGCGGCTTGCGGCTCACGCGTCTCCTCCACTTGGTTGCGGCTCCCCGAGCACCTCGATGCCCGGCAGCGCTTTGCCCTCAAGGTATTCCAGCGATGCGCCCCCTCCGGTGGAGATGTGCGAGAAGGCGTCCTCGGGGATCTTCAGCGCGCGGACCGCGGCGGCGGAGTCACCTCCGCCGACCACGCTGAACGCCCCTTTCCCGGTCGCCGCGACGATCGCCTCGGCGATACCCCGGGTGCCGGCGGCGTACGCCGGGAACTCGAACACGCCCATCGGGCCGTTCCAGAAAACGGTCCTGGCGTTCGACAGCAACGCGGCGAACCGTTTCACCGAACCCGGGCCGATGTCCAAGCCGATCAGCTCGTCGGGAATCGCGTTGGCGGCCACGAACTGTGGCGGGGAGTCGGCGGCGAATTTCTCGGTCACCACGATGTCGCCGGGCAGCCGCAACACGTCGGCGTAGGTGTCCAGCAGGTTCCGGCAGGTGTCCACCATCTCTTCTTCGAGCAGTGACTTCCCCACCGAATATCCTTGTGCGGCAAGGAAGGTGAAGCACATTCCGCCGCCGATCACGATGCTGTCGGCCTTGGTCGCCAACGATTCGATGACACCGAGCTTGTCGGACACCTTCGACCCGCCGAGCACGACGGCGTAGGGCCGCTCGGTGGAGCTGGTCAGCTGCTCTAAGACCGCGATCTCCTCGGCCACCAACGTGCCCGCGTAGTGCGGCAGCAGCCTTGCCACGTCGTACACCGAGGCCTGCTTGCGGTGCACCACGCCGAACCCGTCGGAGACGAAAGCGCCACCGGGCGAGACCAATTCGGCGAGTTCGCGGGCCAGCGCGAGTCGCTCCCCGTCGTCCTTGCTGGTCTCGCGCGGATCGAAGCGGATGTTCTCCAGCAGCAGGACGTCGCCGTCCGTGAGCCCCTCTGCCCGGGCCAGCGCGTCGCCGCCGACGACGTCGCCGGCGAGCTGTACGTGCCGGCCGAGTTGCTCACCGAGCGCCGCGGCGACCGGTGCCAGCGACAGCTTCGGGTCCGGCCCGTTCTTCGGCCGACCGAGGTGCGCGGCGACCACCACCTTGGCCCCGGCGTCCACCAGCGCCTGCAACGTCGGCACCGACGCGGTGATCCGGCCGGGGTCGGTGATCGCGCCCTCGTCGTCGAGCGGGACGTTCAGGTCGGAGCGCACCAGCACGCCTCGACCCGAAACCCCTTCGGCCAGGAGGTCTGAGAGGTTCGGAACGGCCACGACTACAGCGACTTGCCGACCAGCGCGACGAGGTCAACGAGCCGGTTGGAGTAGCCCCACTCGTTGTCGTACCAGGACACCACCTTGGCCTGGTTGTCGATCACCTTGGTCAGGCCCGAGTCGAAGATCGAGCTGTGCGGATCGGTGACGATGTCGCTCGAGACGATCGGGGCGTCGTAGTACTTCAGGATGCCCTTCAGCTTGCCCTCGGCTGCCGCCTTGAACACCGCGTTGATCTCGTCGGCGCCGGCCGGCTTGGCCAGCTCGACGGTCAGGTCGGTCACCGAGCCGGTGGGAATCGGCACCCGCAGCGCGTAACCGTCCAACTTGCCCTTCAGCTCGGGCATCACCAGGCCGATGGCCTTGGCCGCGCCGGTCGACGTCGGCACGATGTTCAGCGCGGCGGCGCGCGCCCGGCGCAGGTCCTTGTGCGGCCCGTCCTGAAGGTTCTGGTCCTGGGTGTAAGCGTGGACGGTGGTCATCAGGCCCTTGACGATGCCGAACTCGTCCTGCAGCACCTTGGTGACCGGAGCCAGACAGTTCGTGGTGCACGAGGCGTTGGAGATGATGTTCTGGCTGCCGTCGTACTTGTCGTCGTTGACGCCCAGGACGATGGTGATGTCCTCGTCGGTGGCGGGCGCCGAGATGATCACCTTCTTGGCACCGGCGTCCAGGTGGCCCTTGGCCTTAGCCGCGTTGGTGAAGATGCCGGTGGACTCCACCACCACGTCGACGCCCAGGTCGCCCCAGGGCAACGCGGCCGGGCCTTCCTTCACCTCCAGCGCCTTGATCTTGGCGCTGCCGACGACGATGGTGTCCTCCCCCTCGAGGCTGACGTCGTAGGGCAGCCGGCCCAGGATGGAGTCAAACTTCAGCAGATGCGCCAGACTGGCGTTGTCGGTGAGGTCGTTGACCGCCACCACCTCGATGTCGGCGCCGCCCTGCTCCTGCTGGGCCAGCAGGGCCCGATAGAAGTTGCGTCCGATTCGACCGAAGCCGTTGATACCTACTCGGACCGTCACTGATCTCTCCCTGTCTTCTGATGTCCGTCCGCTGAATACGCGCTCGTGGTCAGCCTAGATGAGCAACACGCGCGGTTGCTGCCCCGGTTCCCGCGGACCGTGTGACGTCAGTCGCGGCGCGTCTTCCGCAGCCGTCTCAGGGCCGACTCCGCGGCGTGATAGCCGCACAGGCCATGGACGCCGGCGCCCGGTGGGGTGGACTGCGAACAGAGGTAGACGCCCGGCACCCCGATCGCGTAGGGGTCGACCGCGATGCGCGGGCGGAAGATGACCTGCAACCCGTCGTTGGCGCCGCCGATGATGTCGCCGCCGATGAAGTTGGCGTTGTAGGCCTGCAGTTCGGCGGTCCCCTTGCTGACCGTGGCCAGGACGCGGTCGCGAAAGCCGGGGGCGAACCGCTCGATCTGGGCGACCACGGCGGCGGTGGCGTCGCCGTCGTAACCGAACGGCACGTGCGCGTACGCCCAGACCGGGTTGACGGTGCCCGCCGAGCGGGACGGGTCGGCCCGGTATTGCTGCCCGAGCAGCACGAACGGGCGGTCGACCATCTTGCCCTGGGCGCGTTGGCGTTCGGTGTCCGCCGTCTCGGCGAACGTGCCGCCGAGGTGCACGGTGCCGGCGCGGGCGCAGTCCGGGTTCGTCCACGGGATGTCGCCCTCGATGGCGAAGTCGACCTTGAACGCCGACGAGCCCTCCCGGTAGCGCCGGTACGACCGCCGGATCCGGCCCGGCATGGCGTCGCCGTAGATGGCGAGGGCGGCCGCCGGGCTGAGGTCGAGCATCACGATGTCGGCGTCCGGGATGTCTTTGCGGCTCGCGACGGTCACCCCGGTGGCCACCGCGCCGCCGTGCTCGGCCAGCGCGGCGGCAAGCGCCCGGCTGATCGAGCCCGACCCCCCTTCGGCGACGGGCCAGCCGTAGCGGTGCCCGCTCGCCAGGATCATCAGCCCGAGCGACGCGGTCAGCGGGCGGTCCAGCCGGGTGTAGACGTGGGCTGCCGCGCCGCCGAACAGAGCGCGCGCCTGCTCGGTGCGAAACCAGCGCGCCATGGTGGTGGCCGGCAGCAGCGCGCGCGGCCCGAAGGCGGCCAGCCGAAGCGGGTGGCGCGGGATGCCGAGCACCGGGCCGAGCAGATCCTCGGCCAGCTCGTCGAACCCGGCCGCCAAGTCGCCGACCGCACGCCTCCAGCGGGAGCCGTCGAGCCCCATGCGGGCCACCGTTTCGTCGATCGAGTGGTAGAGCACGCCGGCGCCGCCGTCGTCGAGCGGGTGGGCGCAGTCGATCTCCGGCCACTTCCACCGCAGCCCGTAGCGCTGCAGGTCGATCTCCTTCCACAGCGGCGACCCGACGCCCAGCGGGTGAAACGCCGAGCAGTGGTCGTGGATGACGCCGGGCATCGTGAGTTCACCCGAACGGGCTCCCCCGCCCACGGTGTCGCGCGCCTCGAGCACCTGGACTTCGACGCCGTGCCGGGCGAGGTGGATCGCCGCGGCCAGGCCGTTGGGGCCGGCCCCGACCACCACCGCCCTGGTCATCGGGCGGTGCGGGGCGGGTCGCCGCCATCGAGGCCCGGCGAAGCCGCGCGGTCGCCGCGATCGATCACGTGCACGGGCAACTCGTCACCCGGCTCCGGCCACGGCTGGCGGGCGAGCATGTCCTCGACGTTGACATAGCCTTCCTCGATCAGGCCCGCCTTGGCGTCGAAGATGCGGTACCACTGCTTCTGGATGTGGATGGGCTGTCCCTCGAGGACGATCACCCGCACATCGCCGTCGGAGAAGTGGCAACGGCGCTGCACGGCTTCGAGCAGCTGCTCGTTGTGCAGATGGCCCTCGCCGAAGTTCCAGCCGACGAGCGGCCCGGCGACGATTTCGCCTTCGCGGATCTTGTAATTGGCTTCGTCGGCCTCTCCCCCCAGGGCGCGAGGCAGCAGGGCGTTGAGCGCGCGGCCGTGCACATGCATGGCCCGGAAGGCGGCGGTCTTGTCGGCCATGATCTCCGCGGTCTCGGGGTCGTAAAGCCGGGCCAGCTGGTTGACGACGAGGGCGGAGCTCTTGACGATCTCGGCGTCGATCTTTTCCTCCGCGCCGGCGCGGAAGCACCACACGCTGGACGCCCAGTTGCCGGCGTAGTACCTCATCGCGGGGAGGAACGAAATCTTCTTGGGGAACATGTTTCCCGCGATCACGAATCCCGCCGCGGCGATGATGAGGGCCCACAGCAGCGGCGAATGCAGGTCGGTAGCCCGGATCGAGGCGTAGTGCCCGAACAGATAGAAAAGCGAGAAGATGAAGAAGACGTTCCACTCCAACGGAACTCCCATCGGGAGGTTGGAAATGATGTTGAGGTGGAAGATCACCATGAATCCGATCAGGAACCACCGCCACGGGTGATCGCCGGCGAAGAAGACCAGCACCGTCGGAACCACGAATTCGGCTGTGGTGCCGCCGACGTGGGCCATGATCTTGGGCAACCAGGTGGGACGCAGATCGTTGATGTGGTCGCGGTACAGCATGTGCTTGAGCGGGTTGAACAGTTTGGGCCGCAGCAGCGCGTTATTGCTCGTCATCACCGACACCACATACGGGAAGTGGTGGTTGAGCTTGGATGTTGCGGCGCCCCACCACAACAGCAGCATGATGAGCTTGTACGCCGCGATCTGGTCGGTGAACGGGAAGAAGAACACGAACAGCTTGAGCCAGTAGTGCTCGCCACGCGCGGCCAGGAAAATGGTCTTGTCGCGCAGGCCCAGTAGCGCCAGCGCGACGATCGTCGGGATGACGCGGACGGGGTCGATCAGGCCGACGTCGCCGGCCGCGGTGACCGGCCCGCCGTGGCCGGGCGACAGCAGCGCCCACACCCCACCGGCCAAAACGATTGCGTAGAGCGCAACGTCGACGACCGTGCGGCTGTCACCGGCGGTGAACGGCACCTTCCCGGGCCACGCCGGCAGCCGAATCGTGTTGGGCCGCAACCAGTACAAGATTCCGCCGATGGGCGGCATGAACCGTCCGGTCAGCGGGCCGGACCCACAACCCAGGCCCAGCACCTCGAACAGCAGCGTGAAGACAATGACCTTCTGGTAGACGATCGGCTGCGTCCACCAGGCGGCGATGCGGCCGAGGCCGCCGAGGCCCGGCGTCAGCGAGATGATCGCGGCGGCGACGGCGATGTACAGGGCGATCTTGATCAGGTACAGCAGATACACGGCATACGGTGTCCCGAAGCCGTGTTCCGCCCAGTGCCGCGTCACGATCTGCAGCCGGGTGGCGCGGGGCAGAGTGGGCCAGGCCTTGCGATCGACGTCGGGAAGCTCCGGGGTCATGAATCCCATGGGCGGCCTCGTTCAGGGTCGGAACAAATCAGCTGGCCCGTCAAATGTATCGGCACCGCGGTGCGGGTGTGGCCGATTCGGCCGGCCCCAGCCCGTCGACGTCGCTGGGGCGGCGTAAACCGCTGCGCGGTAAGCGGATTGCTACCGGACCGCCGAGCGGGGCCGCGGGGAAAGGGCGGGCGGCTGGGCCGGTGCTCGGCGGGGGAATCGGCTGCGCAACCGCTGGAGCATGCCGTCGAGATCGTCGCGATCCTGTTCCTCGATTCGGGCCATGCGCCGGAGGTTGCAGACGGCATCCACGTCGCCGCCGGCCTGCGCGGTGACGATCGCCTTCTGATAGTCGTCGAGCCGCTGCTCGATGAGCCTGCGGTTCTGGGAGAGCACCCGCACGAAGTAGTCGGCCTGGCGTTGGTCGGCCGCGTCGGGCGCGGCCGGACCGGCGTCTCCGGCCGGCCGTTCGGTGCCCCGCGCCGACGGCACGGATCCCTTCGATTCGGGTCGGGCGACGCCGGCGTGGGGGCCGCGGACCCGATGGTCACGGGAGCTGATCCTGCGTGCGCCACCCGAGCGGGCGCTGCGCTCTGGCGACAAACCGGCAACGTCCATCGGGTTCCGTTTCTCGAAATTCCACTGAAGGCGTCGTAACAATAGCGCCCGCATGCCGCCGGCACCATATCCACAGAAGGGGTAAAGAGCTAAACACCATGACACCCCGGCGCGCCCGGTCGCTACCATCGAGGAATTCGACGCGGCTCTTTCAGACCTGAGGCAGCCTCGCGGGAGCGTCAAGGGAGGAACGTGACCGACGACGATCACACCGATGTCGGCGACATCGGCAAATTCGACCCCGTCTTGACCCAGCGCCTGATGGGCGTGATGCGCCCGGTCATGAGGACCTACTTCCGGTCGGAGGTGCACGGCCTGGGTTCCTTCCCGCCGGGTGGTGCGCTGGTCGTCGGCAACCATTCCGGCGGCATGTTCCCCATGGACGTCCCGATCTTCACCGTCCACTTCTACGAGAAGTTCGGCTACGACCGGCCGGTCTACACGCTGAGCCACGACATCCTGATGACCGGCCCCACCGGCGAGTTCTTCCGGCGCACCGGATACATCCGGGCCAACCGGGAGAACGCGGCCCAAGCCCTGCGGTCCGGCGGGGTGGTGATCGTTTTTCCGGGCGGGGACTACGACGCGTACCGGCCCACGCTCGCGGAGAACGTCATCGACTTCAACGGCCGCAAGGGGTACGTCAGGACGGCGATCGAGGCCGGCGTCCCCATCGTGCCCGCGGTGTCCATCGGCGGACAGGAGACCCAGCTCTACCTGTCGCGCGGCACCTGGCTGGCCGAGCGGCTCGGCATCAAGCGCCTGCTGCGCAGCGCCATCCTGCCGCTGTCGTTCGGCTTCCCGTTCGGCTTCAGTGCGGTGATCCCGCCCAACCTGCCGCTGCCCACCAAGATCGTCACGCAGGTGCTCGAGCCGATCGACATCGCCGCGCAGTTCGGTGACGACCCGGATGTCGACGAGGTCGACGAGCACGTGCGGTCGGTCATGCAGGAGGCCCTCAAGGACCTGGCCGCCAAGCGACGTTTCCCGATCCTGGGCTGACCCGTGGCCTCTCCTTTCACGCAAGCCATCGGCGTCATCACCACCCTGAGGCGCGCCGGCATGATCGCGCCGATGCGACCCGACCGCTACCTGAAGATCGCCTCGGCCATGCGCCGCGAGGGCCTGGGGATGACCGTGGGCTTCGCCAGCGCGGCGCAACGCTGCCCGGACCGGCCGGGCCTGATCGACGAACTCGGCACGCTGACCTGGCGCCAGCTCGACGAGCGCATCAACGCCCTCGCCGCGGCGCTGCAGGACTTGCCCGCCGGCCAACCCAAGGTCGTTGGGATCATGTGCCGCAACCACCGCGGCTTCGTCGAAGCCGTGGTGGCCGTCAACCGGCTCGGCTCCGACGTCGTGCTGCTGAACACGTCGTTCGCCGGCCCCGCGCTCGCCGAGGTGGTCAACCGCGAAGGCGTCGACGCCGTCATCTACGACGAGGAGTTCACCGAGACGGTTGACCGGGCGCTGGCCGACAACCCGGACGCCACCCGCATCGTGGCGTGGACCGACGGCGACCACGACCTGACCGTCGAGAAGCTCATCACCGGCCACGCCGGCCGACAGCCCGAACGCTCCGGCCGCAAGGGCAGGATGATCCTGCTCACCTCCGGTACCACCGGAACCCCGAAGGGCGCCAACCAAACCGGCGGCAACGCCGGCATCGGCACGCTCAAGGCCATCCTGGACCGCACGCCGTGGCGGGCCGAGGAGACGATCGTGGTCGTGGCGCCGATGTTTCACGCCTGGGGCTTTTCGCAGCTGATCTTCGCGGCCTCGATGGCGTGCACGGTGGTGACCCGGCGCAAGTTCGACCCGGAGGCGACGCTGGACCTGATCGACCGGCATCAGGCGACCGGCCTGGCGGTGGTTCCGGTGATGTTCGACCGCATCATGGAGCTGCCGCCCGAGGTGCGAAAGCGGTACAGCTGCAAGTCATTGCGCTTCGCCGCGGCGTCCGGCTCGCGGATGCGTCCCGACGTGGTCACCGCTTTCATGGACGAGTTCGGCGACGTGATCTACAACAACTACAACGCCACCGAGGCCGGCATGATCGCCACCGCCGCCCCGGCGGACCTGCGCGCGGCGCCCGACACCGCGGGCCGCCCCGCGGGCGGGACCGAAATCCGCATCCTGGACAGCGAATTCAACGAACTGCCCACCGGCGAGGTCGGCACCATCTACGTCCGCAACGACACCCAGTTCGAGGGCTACACGTCCGGCAGCACGAAGGACTTCCACGCCGGATTCATGTCATCGGGCGACGTCGGCTACCTGGACGAGGCCGGGCGCCTGTTCGTGGTCGGCCGCGACGACGAGATGATCGTGTCCGGTGGCGAGAACGTATACCCGATCGAGGTGGAGAAGATCCTGGCGGCCCACGACGACGTGGCCGAGGCGGCGGTGATCGGCGTCGACGACGAACAGTACGGGCAGCGCCTGGCGGCGTTCGTCGTACTGAGCGCCGGAGCGCAGGCCACGCCCGAGACCCTCAAACAACACGTCCGGGAGAACCTGGCCAACTACAAGGTGCCCCGCGACATCACCGTCCTCGACGAACTCCCCCGCGGCAGCACCGGCAAGATCTTGCGCAACGAACTGCAGTCCCGGGTCAACGGCTGATGCGCCGACTGGTACGCCCCCGGCCGTTGGCGCGCGCCGCGCTGGAATTGGCCAACGCGGCCAACGGATTACGGCCCCTGGCCCGCAAGGGTTACACCACCGTGCTGGTCTTCTGGTTCGGTTGGCCGACGTCGGAGGTGCCTGGCGTCTACTTCACCGCCTCCCTGGTGGACGCGCTGCGGCGCGCGCGGCGCGGCCATTTCGCGGGACGGCGCGGCAAGGCGGCGCTGGCCATGACGGCCGCCTCGTGGGCCATCCTGGGGGTGATCCGCTACCGCGCCATCACCACCCCGGGCCCGGTGCTCGAGGCGGGACTGCGCGAGCAGCTCGGCCACGACTACGAAGAGGCACTGGGCAAGCTGCCACACGCCAAGCCCACGCGCAGTGGGCGGCGCAGCCTGCCGCTGGGCAACACCGTGGCGCGCCGACGGTACGTCGAGAAGACGAACGTGGTGTCCTACGGCCCGAACGGCCGCGCCAACCTCGCCGACATCTGGCGCCGCCGCGACCTGCCGCGCGACGCCAAGGCGCCGGTGCTGCTGCAGGTTCCGGGCGGCGCCTGGATGATCGGGATGCGCCGGCCGCAGGCCTACCCGCTGATGAGCCACCTGGCCGCCCGCGGCTGGGTGTGCGTGTCCATCGGTTACCGGGTCTCCCCTCGCCACACCTGGCCCGACCACATTGTCGACGTCAAACGGGCGCTGGCGTGGGTCAAGGAGAACATCGCCGACTACGGGGGTGACCCCGAGTTCGTCGCGGTCACCGGCGGTTCCGCGGGCGGGCACCTGTGCGCGCTCGCGGCGCTGACCCCCAACGACCCGCAATTCCAGCCGGGCTTCGAGGACGCCGACACGTCGGTGGTGGCCGCCGTCCCGATCTACGGCCGCTACGACTGGTTCTCCACCGAGGGCGAGGGCCGGCCCGAATTCGTCTCCCTGCTCGAAAAGTTCGTGGTCAAGCGGGATTACGACGCGCACCGCGACGTCTATGTCGACGCCTCGCCGATCCGGCGGCTGCGGGCCGACGCGCCGCCGTTCTTCGTCCTGCACGGCTGCGACGATTCGCTGATCCCCGTCGGCGAGGCCCAGGAGTTCATCGAGGAGCTGCGGGCGGTGTCGAAGTCCCCTGTTGCCTACGCCGAATTACCCAACGCGCAACACGCTTTCGATATCTTCAGCTCCCCGCGGGCGCATCGGTCCGCGGAGGCCGTCGCCCGGTTCCTGTCCTGGGTGTACGCGACGAAGCCGCCCGAGCGCGACTAGCGGGCCGTTCGCCGGGGCTCAAATCCCTTGTGTGATTTTGGTTTCTGTGGTCACAATGCGGGCTTATTTGTCGGTGGGTGTTCCTAGGGTTCGAGGCATGGGTGTCAGTAGTCGCGAGGAGATCGTCGAGGTTTCGACGCGCTCGACGATCATGCTGAGCGCCTGTGCGGCTTGTCTTTTGACGTGTTGACCAACCCGGAGCGGCTGCGGGCCCTGGAGCGCCTAGAGCGCGTGGCCCGGCGGCTGTGCACCCCGCAGCACGCGTTGATCAATCAGCTCGACGCGCAGGCCAGCCCTGAGGACGTGGGTGGCTCGCTGCGGGTGGGGCTGGCCGAGCGGTTGCGGATCACCAAGGCCGAGGCCGGCCGGCGCATCGCCGAGGCCGCCGAGCTCGGTGAACGGCGGGCGTTAAGCGGCGAGCCGTTGGCGCCGCTGCTGAGCGCGACCGCGGCCAGCCCCGCACCAACACCTACCACCACCCCGAACGATTCCTCCACCACACCGACGACGACGAACCCGCTTGACGTCAAGGCTCATCACTAGGGTCATAAGTCACAAACTTAGTGGCTTTAGCCTGCATCCTTCTCGAGCCGGCGGGAAGAAACTATAACGTGTTCTAGTCCTGCCCGGAGCGAGCGGAGGCACGAAGTGAGTATCGATACCGCTGGGGTCGGCGTCCGAGAAATCGACGTCGGGACGTTGCCGACCCGGTTTGCTCGCGGCTGGCACTGCCTGGGGTTGGCCAAAGACTTCCTCGACGGGCGGCCGCACCCGGTCAACATCTTCGGCACCAAGCTCGTCGTCTTCGCCGACACCGAGCACAATCTGCGGGTCCTGGACGCGTACTGCCGGCACATGGGCGGGGACTTGTCGCAGGGGATGGTCAAGGGCGATACGGTCGCCTGCCCGTTTCACGACTGGCGGTGGGGCGGCGACGGCAGGTGCAAGGACGTGCCCTACGCCAAGCGCACACCGCGAACGGCACGCACACGCACCTGGCCCACCGAGGTGCACAACGGTCTGTTGTTCGTCTGGCACGACCACGAGGGCAACTTGCCGTCCCCGGAAGTACAGATCCCCGACATCCCCGAGGCCGCTAGCGCCGAGTGGACGGACTGGCGGTGGCGCAGCGAGCTCATCGAGGGTTCCAACTGCCGCGAAATCGTCGACAACATCGTTGACATGGCGCATTTCTTCTACATCCACTATGGCTTCCCGACGTACTTCAAGAACGTCTTCGAGGGCCACATCGCTTCGCAATACCTGCGCACCGTCGGGCGACCCGATGTGCTGCTCGGCGGTTCCCACTACACCGGCGAGCAGACGCTCGACTCCGAGGCGTCCTACTTCGGCCCGTCGTTCATGATCAACTGGCTGCACAACAATTACGGCGGCTACAAAGTCGATTCGATCCTCGTCAACTGCCATTACCCCGTGACGCAGAACTCCTTCATGCTGCAGTGGGGCATCATCGTGCGAAAGCCCGAGGGCATGGACGAGGCCGCCACCGAGAAACTGTCCAAGGCGTTCACCGAGGGCGTCAGCATGGGCTTCCTGCAGGACGTCGAAATCTGGAAGCACAAGACGCGAATCGAAAACCCGTTGCTGGTCGAAGAGGACGGCCCGGTCTATCAGCTCCGCCGCTGGTATCAACAGTTCTACGTGGATGCCGCCGACGTCAGCCCGCAGATGACCGACCGCTTCGAGTACGAGGTGGACACTACCGCCGCGAACAAGCACTGGCACACCGAGGTGGAAGAGAACCTGCGGCCGAAGGTCGGTCAGCCGCAATAGGCTTCAGTGCGCGACCGGGCACCCACCGGTGTAGTCGACCTGCCAGTGCTTGATGCCGTTGAGCCAGCCCGACCGGATCCGCTCCGGCTTCGAGATGGGAGTGAGGTCGGGCATGTGGTCGGCGATGGCGTTGAACATCAGGTTGATCGTCAACTTGGCCAGGTTGGCGCCGATGCAGTAGTGCTCGCCGGTTCCACCGAATCCGACGTGCGGGTTCGGGTTTCGTAAGATGTCGAACTCGAACGGATCGGTGAAGACGTCCTCGTCGAAGTTGGCCGAACGGTAGAACATCAAGACCCGCTGACCCTTCTTGATCGTCGCCCCCGAAAGTCTCGTGTCCTGCTTGGCGGTGCGCTGGAATGCCGTCACGGGGGTGGCCCATCGGACGATCTCGTCCGCCGCGGTCTCCGGGCGCTCCTTCTTGTACAGCTCCCACTGGTCGGGGAAGTCGGCGAACGCCATCATGCCTTGCGTGATCGAATTGCGGGTGGTCTCGTTGCCGGCGACCGCGAGCATCATCACGAAAAACCCGAACTCGTCGTCGGAGAGTTTCTCGCCGTCGATATCCGCCTGAAGCAGCGTGGAAACGATGTCGTCGCCGGGATTTTCGGCCTTGGCCTCGGCCATTTTCATCGCGTAGGCCAGCACCTCCGCCGAGGACACCTTGGGATCGACATGCGCATACTCGGGATCCTCGGCGCCGGTCATCTCGTTGGACCAGCGGAACAACTTGCCGCGGTCCTCCTGCGGCACGCCGAGCAGCCCGGCGATGGCCTGCAGCGGCAGTTCGCACGCGACCTGCTCGACGAAGTCGCCGGAGGTCTCGGCGGTGGCCGCCTTGGCGATCGCCTGTGCCCGCTCATTGAGCTCGTCGCGCAGCCGGCCGATCGCGCGCGGCGTGAACCCGCGCGAGATGATCCTGCGCAGCCGGGTGTGGTGCGGCGGGTCCATGTTGAGCAAGACGAACCGCTGCAGGTCGATGTCTTCGCGACTCATGTCGTCGGCGAAGCGCGGGATGGCGCCGTTGAGCCAGCTGGAGAAGACGTCGTTGCGCAGCGACACCTCCTTGACGTCCTTGTGCTTGGTCACCACCCAGAAGCCGCCGTCGTTGAAGCCGCCCTTGCCGATCGGCTGGTCACACCACCAAATGGGCGCGTGGTGGCGCAACTCGGCGAGCTCCTCGACGGGGAGGCGCTCGGCGTAGATGTCCGGGTCGGTCGGATCGAACCCGGGGGGAAGATGCGGGCAGGTCATCGGTGGCTCCTCTCGGGTCAGACCATCGTGTCGCCGGGCGGCAGCCCGAATTCGTGGTTGCCGAAGATCATGTAGGCCCGCTCCGGATCGTTGGCGGCGTGCACGCGGCCGGCGTGTGCGTCGCGCCAGAACCGTTGCAGCGGTGCGCTATTGGCCAAGGCGGTCGCACCGGACGCGTCGAACAAGCGGTCTATCGAGGCGATGGCGCGCGCCGTGGCACGCACCTGGTCGCGACGGGCCCGGGTCCGCAGCTCGAACGGGACCTCCCGGCCCGCCACCAGGCACGAGTACTCGTCGGCGACATTGCCGATCAGCTGTCGCCACGCGGCGTCGATATCGCTGGCCGCCTCGGCGATGCGCACCTTGGCGAAGGGGTCGTCTTTGGACTTCTCGCCCGCGAACGCCGCGCGCACCCGCTGGCCTTGATGCTCGACGTGCGATTCGTAGGCGCCGTAGGCCATCCCGACGATAGGGGCGGTGATCGTGGTGGGATGCATAGTGCCCCAGGGCATTTTGTAGACGGGATCGGTGTTGACCAGCAACCCGCCGGCGGTGTGGTCGTTCATCGACCTGTAGGACAGGAACCGGTGCCGGGGTACGAACACATTATTGATGTGCAGCGTGTTGCTGCCGGTGCCCTTCAGTCCGACGACATGCCAGACGTCGTCGATGCGGTAATCGCTGATCGGGATCAAGAAGCTGCCGAAGTCGACCGGCTGGCCGTCCTTGATCACCGGGCCGCCGACGAACGTCCACGTGGCGTGGTCGCAACCCGACGACCAGTTCCACGAACCGTTGACCAGATAGCCGCCGTCGACGACCTGACCGGCGCCCATCGGGGCGTACGACGAAGAGATCCGCACGCTCGGGTCCTCGCCCCATAAATCCTGTTGGGCTTGCTGGTCGAACTGCGCCGCATGCCAGTTGTGCACGCCGAGGATCGACGCCACCCAACCCGTAGACCCGCACGCACTGGCCAAGCGCCGGACGGCCTCGAAAAAGATTGTCGGATCGCACTGCATCCCGCCCCACTGCGCGGGCTGCAACAGCCGGAAGAAGCCGATTTCCCGGAGCTCGCTGACGGTGGCGTCCGGCAGCCGCCGCAGCTCCTCCGTTTCCGGTGCCCGCTGCCGCAGCTTGGGCAACAGATCGTCGATGGCGGCCAGGACGGACTGGGTATCAAGGATGGGCGTCACTGCTTTCCTCCACATCACGCACCTAGCCACAGACTAGAGAGCGTTGCAATTTTGGTCAGTATTTTGTTGTTGTCGCTGCTTATCGCAATAAAAACCCGAACTGTAACTTGTTCTAGTTTTCGTCCCGCGCGGCGCCGACGCTAGGGCAAAAAGTCCCTAACTGTGCTCGCCCGAGTGCGGCGGGCGGGGGGACGTCGTCGCGGATTCGATCGGCAGCGCCGCGGACCTGGGATGGGAATCGAGAACTCAAGCGCGCCAACGAGATCTGCGAATGTGTTCGCTGCCCTCGG
This sequence comes from Mycobacterium scrofulaceum, assembly GCF_001667885.1. Classification (GTDB taxonomy): domain Bacteria; phylum Actinomycetota; class Actinomycetes; order Mycobacteriales; family Mycobacteriaceae; genus Mycobacterium; species Mycobacterium scrofulaceum_C. Next base: position 35,988 of record NZ_LZJW01000093.1, read on the forward strand.
CCCCTTCGGGTCTCGCGACTCGCGTAACGGCTATCATCGAACGCCTCGGCGATTCGGTGGTTTCCGGCTCACTCGCGCGCGGCGGCCTTTTCCAGTTCGGTGAGCGCCGGCTCGATGCGGTCGGCCATGTCGTCGATGTCGTTGGCCACCTCGGGCGTGGTCACGAACCCGAAGTCGAGGTAGTCCGTATAGGAGAAGCAGGTGATGTTCAGGGCGACGTCCATCACGGGCGGCCCGAGCGGCACCAGCGAATCAAGTTTGGCGCCGGCCATGTACAGCGGGAACGGTGGACCCGGCACGTTGGACACAACGAGGTTGATGGGGGCCAGGTTTCGCGACAGGCCACTGGCCGTGTAGGCCCGGGCGGCCAGCTGCAACAGGCCGGGCGGCGTGGTCTCGGTCAGCCCCATGATCTGGTGCGCCGACAACGCCTTGGCCATCAGCTTGGCGTTCTGGGTGCTCTCGTGGATGGCCCGCAGCCGCTCGGCCGGATCCTCGACGTCGGTGGCCAGCGAGACGGTCATCGAGCTCACCTGGTTGCCGACGTCGTCCTTGTTCTCGTCGGTGCGGGTGGAGACGGGGATCTGGGCGATCAGCGGTTTGCCGGGCAGCTCGCCCCGCTTCTGCAGATACTCGCGGGCCGCGCCGGCCACCAGCGCCAGCACGACGTCGTTGAGCTTGACGCCGTAGGCATCCTTGACGGCCTTGGCCCGGGCCAGCTCCACCCGGCAGCCGGTGATCCGCCGGTGCGGCGACACGGGCGCGTTGAACCGGGTCTTGGGCGCTTCGAAATAGCGTGGGGGCCGGCCGCTCACACCGAGCGCGGCGATCTGCTGGCGCACCGTCTGCTCCACCAGCCGGGCGATGCGGAAGGGCGTCTTGACACCGACGTTGATCAGCGCGCCCACCGCCCGCCGCTCGATGCCCGGAATCCGGTTGCCCACCAGCGATCCCACCGTTTCCTGTTGCGGCGGCCGCGGTTCCGGCGTGACGTCCAAGAGGATTTCACCCAGGCCCGCGCCCGAGACGCCGTCGACGATGGCGTGGTGCATCTTGGTCAGCGACGCGATCCGGCCGCCCTCGACACCCTCGATCACCCACATCTCCCACAGGGGCCGGGCGCGGTCCAGCTTGTAGGACATCAACCGGCCCACCAGCTCCTCGAGCTCGCGCCGGCCACCGGGCGCCGGCACGGCGATGTGCCGGATGTGGAAATCGGGGTCCAGGTCCTCGTCCTCGACGAACCACGGCCGGTCCAGCCCGAGCGGCGCCCCGGTGACCCGCCATCGCAGCTGCGGCAATTCCGGCAGCCGTTCGATGATCAGTTCCCGCAGCCGCTGGAAGCTGTAATCCGGTGCGTCCTTCGGGTCGCAAATCGCGAGCGCGCCCACATGCATGTGCCAGCCAGCCGTCTCGGCCGACCAAAACGCCGCATCAACACTCGAGAGCCGTTTCATCCCCCGACCGTAGCCCGCCGACCCCCGCCGGGACCAGCAAAAGCAAACAAACTCCCCCACCGGCTCAGTTGAGTCGACGATCGCATACCGTCACCCGGACACCCGCTGCGAATCCGAACCCTTGCGGCGCAAATCGCCGACGGTCCACGCGGCCAGCTCACGGGCTTCGATCAGACGGTGCTCGCTTGCGGACTCGGCCACGCCGGGCCCGGCATCGACCGGATCCACGCCGAGGGAACCGACAAGACCCCAACCGCTGCGCGGCGGCCGACGCTCACACGGGGCACCGAGTCATCCGCGCCGGCTCCGGTCACCAGCCGCGAGTGCGCGGCCGTGGCCCTAGCCAGGGCGGCAGACTTGTTGAGGGCGTTCAGGCGGTTGAGCGCGAGGTCACGCGGCGCCGACAGCGAACTCAACCTGGACAGTGGCGCCGCTACAGGCAGCAGGGACACGTCGAAGGAGGTTAGAGGCGAGGAGGCGAGCGCGTCGAGCGCTTCGGAAATCGCCGAGATCACTTGAGCGCCAGCCGTTATGACTTCCGGCGCCACCTGCAGACGCCACTTGCGGGACGGTTTGGTGGCCGCGGCGCCCTGTCGCGCCCCCTCGCGGAGACGAGGAAGGGCCGGGGGCGAACTGAACGGTCTCAGCTTCCAGATGCCCGCCGCGGCACGGGCGTAGGCATACATGGCGGCGGCGTCCTGAGCCCACATCCGATCGTAGCCAGCATCGGCGTCGGCGATCGCCGGACTCAGCTGGCCCAGCCAGTTCGTCGCGGCCAGCCCGACCCGCCGTCGCCGGTTGGCACCGATCACATGAGGCGCCACCACCGCCGCGAGTGTCAAACCGTAGGCGCTGGCGGCCGCCTCGGCCTGGGTGGCCGTCTGCCGGGCCTGCGCAGCGGCGGCCTCGAGCCACGCTGAATGGACCGCGACGGCGTGGTTCAGCGCCCGTGCCGAAGCGATCTGTTTCGTCGAGTCCAGCTCGGCCAACACCGCCCGGTAGTTCAGCGCCATGTCACCGAGGTTGCCGGCTAGCGCCCTCCAGGCCCGGGCGGCTTCCATCATCGATTCGGCGCCGGGTCCCGAATGCATTCGGCCGGAGTTGGTTTCCGGTGGCAGGGCACCGAAATCCATCACCGGCTCCAGCCCAGTGCTAGGTGAAGTATGTTGCGCCATCGATGTTTTCTCTGCGGAGTGAAGGGATCGGGCCCGGGTGCTTAGGAGCCGCGTATTGGGATTCAACCGCCTTTGCCGGCTCCGGCAGAGGCGTCGAGTTGCCGTGGGCAATACGACTTGGCCGATATCGTCGCGAACTGGGCGGCACCGTTGGTCGTCAGCGCGGGATTATTGTCCCGCAGGTCGTTGAGGAGCTGAAGACCGGACACGCCCCGAGAGATCAGGCCGCACACCGCCTTTCCGGCGGCGACGGCTTGATCCGGGTCCGCGAAACTGATTCCCACTCTGTGCAGGTCGGCGATGAAGACCTCGTTGTTTTCATCGGTCGCCGCCTCGTCCTCCCCGGGGACGGCGTGCGCGGGCGCCGCGGCAACGATGCCCAGTGACACACCGATAAGCGCTAACAGCAGCTTCATCAGTCCTCTCCTTCGACGCGAATCGTCGCAGTGGTTTCTCGCGATCGCTTGGCCGGGTTCGCGATCTCGTCACGAAAACGGTTGCGCATGTGGCGTTTACCCCGACTTCGATTCCGCGCCGTCCGTCACGTGCACGGCGTGCACGCCCGGTGTCGTCCTGAGTTTGGCGACCAAATCATCGAGGCCGACCTCGTCGACGTTCCAGTGCTGAACTTGGTCGGGCATCTCCTGCAGTTGCGCGATGATGCGGTCGAGCTTGACCTGCGCCGTGCGCCGCTCACCGGTGCCGACACGGGTCTGCTGGATGCCCGTCGAACTGACCACGCGCGCCGCCGGGCCGCCCAGCGCACCGCCCGCCAGGCTGCCCAACGTCGCCTCGTTGACCAGGCCGGAGAAATCCATCGCCGCGGCCGCGGCCGCGCTGGTGCCGGGCAGGGAGGCCAGCCGGATCGCCGGGGCCGCGGCCGCCCAGCCGGGCGGCACCGAAAGCTTCCCCACCGTCGGCGCGCCACCCAGCACCGCCGACACCGGCTTGGCCGCGACCCCGGCCGCAACGTGGCCCGGCGATGCCAGACCGGCGCCCAGCGCGGTTTTCGACATCGCGGCGCTCCACGGCGCGTAGACGAAGAAGTTCTTCCACTGGGAGACGCCAAGGCTGATGCTGGCATTGGTGACGTTGGTCCACGTCGCCTGCGTGCCGATTTGGGAAATGCTGGAATACAACGTTTCCCACAGGGGCGCCACGTCCGGGCTCCCCGTAACTCCCCCGATCAGCTCCTGCCAAAACTTGGTGTACTGGCCGGTGAGCGAGGTGAGGTAGTCCTCGATCTGTTTCAGCCAAGATGACAGAGAGGTCGGCTGCGCCGCGGCGGTGGCGGCCGCCTGGGCCGCCGGTCCGGTGTCGTTGGTCGTGGCCGGCGCCTCCTCGAAGGGGGTCAGGTCGCCGGCCGACTCCGACGCGCTGGCGTAACTGAACATGGCGGCGACGTCTTGGGCCCACATCTGGGCGTATTCGTCCTCGGTCGCCGCGATCGCCGCGTCGTTCTGCCCCAGGAGGTTCGTCTGCAACAGTTCGGCCAACTCAATGCGGTTCGCAGCGACGAGCTGCGGCGGCACGGTAGCCGCGAGGGCGGCCTCGTACGCGGCGGCCGCTTGCCGGGCCTGGGTGGCGGTCTGCTCGGCCTGACCCGCGGTCGTCGACAGCCACGCCAGGTACGGCGCTGCCGCCGCGGCCATCGACTCCGACGACGGGCCCTGCCACGACTCGCCGACCAGGTCCGAGATCACCGCGCCGTAAGAGGCGGCGGTGGAGTGCAACTCGGCCGCCAGCGTGTCCCAGGCCGCGGCGCTGGCGAGCAGCGGCCCGGCGCCGGGGCCCGCGTAGACCTGAGTGGAGATCACCTCCGGTGGCAGCGTTGCGAAATCGCTGAAAACCATTGCCGCACCTTTCTTATTTGGCGTTCGGCGGGATCACGATGACGGTTGATGTGGTCGCGATGTCGTCGACGGCCACGGCACCGGGCACCCGAACGGTCGAACCGGCCACCGCACGAGTCGCGCCGGCGCCGACGGCGCGTCCGGCCAGGCTTGACAGGGCCGTGGGACCGAACATGCCTTGTTGACCGTTCACGGCCATCGCGGGCGCGGCTTCCACCATGGTCTCCGGCAGCTCGGCGGCCACCGTTCGGATCGCGGGAACCGCGGCAGCCCAATTCGCGGGCACCGATAACGACCCGACCAGCCCGGCTTGGCCCGTCGCCGCCGACACCGAACTCGCACTCGACAGCGCGGTCGCGCCGGTCAACAAGTCGCTGCGCAGCAGCGGCGCCAGGACTCCGGTGAGCGCTTTGGGGTGCAATAGGGGCCCGATGCCTTGGATGCCCGTCCCCACGCTCGGGATGCTGAGGGCGATCTGGTACCAGTTCTTCGCCAGGTTGGCCACCCCGAGCGGGGTGTAGGGCCCGGATATCGTGCCCATGACGCTGTTGAAGGTCTTCAGGATTCCGGTGATGTCCGCCAGGCCCAGCGGCAGACCGGCCGCCGGTGTGGTCACCGCGTTCGCGCTCACCGCGAGGCCTTGCACCCCGGCCGGGGCCTGCGAAACAGCTTCGGAGAGCGCAGATTCCACGCGAGAGGTGGTGGACGACCCGGCCGCCGCGGCCACCGCGGCCGACTGGTCGGCCTCCCCGCTGCCGTCGGTGGTCGCCGACGGCGCAGTGAACGGGGTGAGCCGGGTCGCCGCCGCCGACGACGCGGCATAGGCGTACATGGCGCCCGCGTCCTGGGCCCACATCTCGGCGTACTGCGCCTCGGTGGCAGCGATCGCCGGGGTGTTCTGACCCAGGATGTTCGTCGCGATCAGCGAGGCCAGCAGGGCCCGGTTGGCGGCGATCACCGGGGGCGGGACGGTGGCCGCGAAGACGGCTTCATAGGCGGCGGCCGCCGCCTTGGCTTGTACGGCGGTCTGCTCGGCCTGCGCGGCGGTGCCGTCAAGCCAAGCGATGTAGGTCGCCGCCGCGGTCGCCATCGCCGTCGACGCGGGTCCCCGCCAGAGGGTCCTCAGCTCCGAGATCGTGGAACCGTAATTCTCCGCCGCCGAACGTAACTCGGCTGCCACACCGTCCCAGGAAGCCGCAGCTGCCAGCAACGGCGCCGGTCCCGGACCGGAATAGATCCTGCCGGAGTTGACCTCCGGCGGTAACGCCCCGAAATCCATGCCATCCTCCGCCTCCGGCCGTGTCACCACCGCCAGCCCTGTGCTTGCGCCGGCCGGCAAGCCGAACGCCAACAACATCGAGCTCTTCATGCGCCGCCACGATGCAATGAGTTTGCTGGCGGCGGCACATCTCCTCGCAGACAGGACACTAGCCAGCCGCGACCACAATGCGTTCCGGCCAACTCGGCCGGTTCTGTCTCGGTGCCGCGCTCGGAGCCGCGGGCCACTTACCGGCGGCTGGGCGGACAAGACGGCGATAAACCGCTCTACCTCGGGCGAATCCGACAAGACGGCGCGATGAATAGTTGGTGAAATAACGCGAAGGACGCCGGAGAACGGCTATCCACTGATTAAAAATCTCGCGATCATAAATGTCATCGCGCCGATTGAGACTGTGATCCGGACGCCTTCACGGACTGGGCTCCACCGGCTGAACTGCGCGTTACTTGCGCCGGGCCGCAACGGATTCCCGATGGCCGGGGTTACAAAGCGCTCGCACGGGTTACCGGGCGGTCGGCACGTCACAAACTCATATGATCTTCAAAGAAGATATGAGGGTTTTATGAATTCGCAAGTCAAGAACACGCGATTTCGGCGGAGTCGACGACGGAGAATCGCAGCGTGGTACCCGAATTTCGCTATGCATTCGCGGCAGTCGTTAATTCTATGAATTACGTGACCTATTTGAATTGCGTATGAAATGCGGACGAGTGATGTCGCAGCCGCGGATCGTCCGGCAGAATCAATCGACGCGCGCTTTGCTGGTGGGTCCACCCGGCGCCTCAGCGCCGTTTGCCGCGGCGGCGGTTATCGCACGGCGACCATGCAAACGCTCCCCCGGGAACTCGGGGACGACGGCGCGCATCGTCGCGCGCCTAGGCGTCTTCCAGCAGATCCGGCGTGACCGCCGACTCGGTGTCCGGGATGCCCTCGATCTTCGCCTTACGGTCGGCCATCGACAGCAGCCGCCGAATACGGCCCGCCACAGCGTCTTTCGTCATCGGCGGATCGGCGAGCCGGCCGAGCTCCTCCAGCGAAGCCTGCCGGTGCTCGACCCGCAACTTGCCGGCCGAGGCCAGATGGTCGGGAACCGTGTCACCGAGGATCTCCAGCGCGCGTTCCACCCGGGCGGCCGCCGCGACGCCCGCCCGCGCCGAGCGGCGCAGGTTGGCGTCGTCGAAGTTGGCGAGGCGGTTGGCCGTCGCCCGCACCTCGCGGCGCATCCGGCGCTCCTCCCAGATGAGCCGGGTGTCCTGGGCGCCCATCCGGGTCAGCAACGCGCCGATCGCCTCGCCGTCACGCACCACCACGCGGTCGGCGCCGCGCACCTCGCGGGCCTTCGCGCTGACCCCGAGGCGGCGCGCCGCGCCCACCAACGCCAGCGCGGCCTCCGGGCCGGGGCAGCTGACCTCCAAAGCAGACGACCGTCCCGGCTCGGTCAGCGACCCGTGCGCCAGGAAGGCTCCGCGCCAGGCGGCTTCGGCGTCGGCGACGCTGCCGCCCACCACCTGGGCGGGCAGACCGCGAACCGGCCGGCCTCGGTTGTCCAGCAGGCCGGTCTGGCGGGCCAGCGCCTCACCGTCGTTGGCCACCCGCAGCACGTAACGCGTGGTCTTGCGAATTCCGCTGGCCGACAACACATGCACGACGGCGTTATAGCCGTAGAGCTCGAAGATGTCCTTGCGCAGCCGCCGCGCGACGTTGCCCAGGTCCACCTCGGCCTCCACCACCACCCGGCCGCCGACGATGTGCAACCCGCCCGCGAACCTGAGCAGCGACGTGACCTCCGCGCGGCGGGCGCTGACCGACTTCACGACCAGGCGGCTCAGCTCGTCCTTGACTTCGGTCGTCATCGCCACGCGTCGTCACCCCTTGGTCCGCTGCCAGCCGGTCCACTCCCACCGGTCTGTGGACTTGCACCGTCGACCCGAATGTCCGCGGTGGCCGTGACCGGGGCCGCTCCTGGAGCCTTGTGGGCCGCCCGGACCCCGTCCAGGGCCGCCGCGAGTTTGCCCGGATCATGTAAAGGTGTACCAGGTCGGGCCACGTCGGCGAAGTGGACCTCGGCTTGGAACAGCGTCGCGGTGCGGCGCAGGTGCTCCCGCTCCCGCTCGCCGGGCACCCGTTCGGCGTCGATGATGATGTCGTGCACGGTGAATCCCGGTGCGTGCTGGGCCAACACGTGCAGATGACGCTCGACGGAGAAGCCCGCCGTCTCCCCCGGCTCGGCTACCAGATTTAGCACCAGCGCCCGACGGGCGGTGGTGGCCCGCAGCGCGGCCGCCAGCCCCGGCACCAGGACATGCGGGATCACGCTGGTGAACCACGAGCCCGGGCCCAGCACCACCAGGTCGGCGGCCATGATGGCGTCGACGGCCTGCCGGGTTGCCGGCGGGTCGGACGGCAACAGCCGCACGCGCCGGACCTTGCCCGGTGTGCTGGCGATCGCCACCTGGCCGCGAATGAGCCGGAATATCCGCGGGTCGGTCTCCAGGCCGGACACGTCGGCCTCGATCTGCAGCGCGATCGGGCACATCGGCAGCACCCGGCCCTTGACGCCCAGGATGCGGCCCAGCTCATCGAGGGCGGCCACCGGATCGGCCAGCACCTCGGACAGCCCGGCGAGCATCAGGTTGCCGATGGGGTGCCCGGCCAACGCTCCGTTGCCGCCGAACCGGTGCTGCAGGATGGTCGCCCACAGCCGTCCGTGGGGGCTGTCGGACGCCAAGGCCGCCAAGGCCATTCGCAGATCGCCCGGCGGCACCACATCCAATTCGCTACGCAGGCGCCCCGACGAACCGCCGTCGTCCGCGACGGTCACCACCGCGGTCACGTGTGGGGTGAGCCGGCGGGCTGCGGACAGCGTCGCGTACAGGCCGTGTCCGCCACCCATGGCGACGATGCCGTGATTCGTCGGCCCGCTCATTCGCGGCCCAGATCCCGGTGCAGCACCCGCACCGACAGTTGAGGATTGGCCTTCAGCAGCCCCATCAGCGCCTCGGCGATCGCGACGCTGCGATGCTTGCCGCCGGTGCAGCCGATCGCCACCGTCATGTAGCGCTTGCCCTCGCGGCGGTAGCCGTCGACGACCAGGGACAGCAACCGGTGGTAGGCGTCGAGGAAGTCCGCGGCGCCGGGCTGATTCAGCACGTATTCACTGACCGCGGGGTCCTGCCCGGTGAGCGGGCGCAGCTCGTCGACCCAGTGCGGGTTGGGCAGGAACCGGACGTCCATCACCATGTCGGCGTCCATCGGCAGGCCGTATTTGAAGCCGAACGATTCGACGGTGACGCTGATCGACGTGCTGGCGTCGCCGCCGAACGCGCGCTCGATGCTCTCCCGCAACCCGCGCACGGACAGGGTCGACGTGTCGATGATGAGGTCGGCCGTGGCGCGCACCTGCGCGAGCATCCGGCGCTCCGCGGCGATGCCTTCGGCCAGCGTCTGGTCGCCCTGCAGCGGGTGGCTGCGGCGGTTCTGTTCGTAGCGGCGCACCAGCATGTCGTCGGAGGCCTCCATGAACACCACGCGCGGGGTGATGTTGCGGGTGGCCAGCTCGTTGCGCACCTCGTCGAGGTCGCCGGTGAAGCCGCGCGACCGCACATCCATCACCACCGCCAGCCGGGTGATTCGAGACCCCGCGTCCATGCCGAAATCGACCATGCGCGTGATCAGCTGGGGCGGCAGGTTGTCGGCCACGTACCAGCCCAGGTCCTCGAGCACCTTGGCGGCAGTACCCCGCCCGGCGCCCGATAATCCGCTCACCAGGACGACGTCGATACCGGCCCCGCCTTCCGGGCGGGCCTGCGCCGGGCGGCCCTCCGCCACTTCACCCGTCATCCGGCTTCTCCGGGCTGCTCCGGTCGCAGCGCCTCCAGAACGGCGGTGGCGGTGGCCACACCGATACCGGGAACGGCCGTGATCTGGTCGACGGTGGCCTCCTTGAGGCGGGCTATGGATCCGAAATGGGTCACCAGCGCCTTGCGGCGATGCTCCCCCAATCCTGGCACCGAATCCAGCGCTGAGGCGGTCATTCGCTTAGATCGCTTGCTGCGATGGTAGGTGATGGCGAACCGATGCGCCTCGTCGCGAATCCGTTGCAGCAGATACAGCCCCTCGCTGTTGCGCGGCATGATGACGGGGTCCGGCTCGGACGGCACCCAGATTTCCTCCAGCCGCTTGGCCAGGCCGATCACCGCGACGTCGGTGATGCCGAGTTCTTCGAGCACGGCGCTCGCCGCGTTGACCTGCGGCGCACCGCCGTCGACGACGTAGAGGTTGGGCGGATAGGCAAACCGGCGCGACTTCCCTTCGGCGGACAGCATATTCGGGTCGTTCTGTTCACTGAGGTGCCGGGCGAACCGGCGCCGGGTCACCTCGGCGATCGAGGCGACATCGTCGGAGCGCCCCTCTCCGGCCGCCTCGCGGATCCCGAAGTGGCGGTAGTCCGACTTGCGCGGCAGGCCGTCCTCGAACACCACCAGGGAGCCCACCACGTCGGTGCCCTGCACATGGCTGATGTCGACGCATTCGATGCGCAGCGGCGCATCGGCCAGCCCGAGCGCCTCCTGAATGTTCTGCAGCGCAGCAGATCTGGCGTTGAAGTCGCCGGCCCGCCTCAACTTGTGTTGCTGCAGAGCCTCTTTGGCGTTGCGTTGCACCGTTTCGGCCAGCGCCCGTTTGTCGCCGCGGCGCGGCACCCGCAGCGCGACGCGGGAGCCGCGCAGGCCGGACAGCCAGCTGGCCAGTTCGTCGGAGTTGGACGGCAGGCAGGGCACCAACACCTCGCGCGGCACCGGGTTGGCGGCTTCGTCGGCGGCCCCACCCAGTTCGGCCTGCTCGCCGTAGAACTGGGTCAGGAACTGCTCCACCAACTGCTCCTCGCCGGAATCACCGGCCTCCGCGGACTTTTCGACGATCCAGCCGCGCTGGCCGCGTACCCGGCCGCCGCGGACGTGGAACACCTGGACCGCAGCCTCCAGCTCGTCGTCGGCGAAGGCCACCACGTCGGCGTCGGTGCCGTCGCCGAGCACCACGGCCTGCTTCTCCATCGCGCGCTTGAGCGCACCCAGGTCGTCCCGAAGGCGCGCGGCCCGCTCGAAGTCGAGTTCGTCGGAGGCGGCGTGCATCCGCTGTTCCAGCTCGCGGGCGAAGCGGTCGGTCTTGCCGGACAGGAAGTCGCAGAAGTCGTCGACGATCTGGCGGTGCTGCTCGGCGCTGACCCGCCCGATGCAGGGCGCCGAACACTTGTCGATGTAGCCGAGCAGGCATGGGCGGTCGATCTGCTTGTGCCGCTTGAACACACCGGCCGAACACGTGCGGGCCGGAAAGACGCGGGTGAGCAGGTCCAGCGTTTCCCGGATCGCCCACGCGTGCGAGTAGGGCCCGAAATACCGAACACCCTTGCGGCGCGGACCGCGATAGACCATCAGCCGCGGAAATTCCTCGTTGAGCGTGACGGCCAGCACCGGGTACGACTTGTCGTCGCGGTAACGGACGTTGAAGCGCGGATCGAACTCCTTGATCCAGTTGTATTCGAGCTGCAACGCCTCGACTTCGGTGTTGACCACCGTCCACTCGACCTTGGCCGCGGTGGTCACCATCTGCCGGGTGCGCGGGTGCAGGGCGGAGACGTCCTGGAAGTACGACGTCAGCCTGCTGCGCAGGCTCTTGGCCTTCCCGACGTAGATGACTCGCCCGTGCACGTCCCGGAATCGATAGACGCCCGGTTCGACCGGGATGGACCCGGGCGGGGGACGGTACGTGGCGGGATCTGGCACCCATCCAGGCTAGTAGCCGTCGAGGACGTGGCGGGCCCTCGGGATCACGGCTCGGCCCGCCGAAAACGGCGTCCCGGGTTGGAGGGACCCGCCCACGCTCCCTGTAACGCATTCGAGCGCTTGTTCGATAGACAAATAGCCCACCGATAGATCCGCCATTTCCGGGAAAAGGCCCGATGAGCTCGGGTTATGACGACCGATCGACGGTGTGGACGGTTTGTTCTGGTTACCAAGGGGGTAGCTGGACGTTACAGTGGGTGGCAATCGATGGAGGGAGTCCACAGATGTTCAAGCGCTCGTTGACCAGGATCGCGATGGGGGTTGGCGGCCTGGCATTGGCGTCGACCGCCGCGGCCGGGGTCGCATCCGCAGCCCCCGACTACGGACCGATGATCAACACGACCTGCAGCTACGACCAGGCGATGCGGGCGGTGCACGCGGAAAACCCGATGGCCGCTCAGTACCTCGACCAGTCGCCGCCGAACCAGCAGTTCCTGCAGCAGTACCTGGCGTCGTCGCCGGATCAGCGCGTGAATCTGCTGCACGCCATTGAGCACAACCAGGGCGCGCAGCAGGCTTTGCCGATCTTCCAGCAGATGATGACCGACTGTAAGAACTTCTGACCCGTTCACCTGAAGGGAGCTGCCCGTGCCAGCACGGGTGGCTCCCTTCAGCGGGTACGAAGGTCCGGCCGGTATTGCGCCAGCAGCGACCGCACGGTGTCCATGGCGTTGACCGCACGCTCCTTGTCGACGGCCTGGATGGCCATCACAGGAATGTATTCGTCGTCGGGTAGATCGACGCGCGCCCAGCGATTGCCCACCGGGAACGAGACGCCGGCGACGTCCGGCCACTCGATCAGTTTGTCGCCCAACAGGTTACGCACCGAGATTCCCGCCGCCCCGATTCGCAACCGCGGCCGGGCGAACAGCAGCACCAGCCCGGCGAGCACCAGGCCGAGCAATGCCATCGCCACCTGATCGGTGGTCTGGAAAACCACCCCGGTGGATCCGACCTTGAGCAGGAAGCCGATCGCGATGTGCACCGCGGCGATGGTGAACGCCGCGACGTAGACGAAAATCGGTGTGCGGTGCGGACGCAACTCGACGTCCCAGTCCTCGCTCGTGGTCACGACCGAGCGCGCAGCTCGCGCAGCGTCAGCGCCGCGGTCAGTGCCGCCCCGGCCGCCTGAGCGCCCTTGTCTTCGACCGATTCCGGCAGCCCGGCCCGATCAAGCGCCTGCTGCTCGGTGTTGGTGGTCAGCACTCCGTTGGCGACCGGCGTCGACGCGTCCAGCGCCACCCGGGTCAAGCCCTGGGTCACCGCGTCGCAGACATACTCGAAGTGCGGTGTTCCCCCGCGGATCACCACGCCGAGGGCGATGACCGCGTCATGATTGCGAGCGAGCTCCTGCGCCACCACCGGGAGCTCGATGGCGCCCAGCACGCGGACCACCGTCGGGTTGTCGATGCCCGACTCGGCGGCCACCCGACGTGCGCCGTCCAGCAACGCTTCGCAGATCTTGCTGTGCCACGTGCTGGCCACAATGCCGACCCGCAGGCCGGACGCGTCGAGTGCCGGGATATCCGGCTCCCCGCTACCGCTCACAGAGCGCCGCCGAATTCGCCCGGCAGATGAACCGATTCGTGAAAGTCGTCGAGACCGGCGAGGTCGTGGCCCATCTTGTCGCGCTTCGTCATCAGGTAGCGGATGTTCTCGGCGTTGGCGCGCACGGGCAGCGGCACCCGCTCGATGATGTGCAGGCCGTAACCGTCCAGCCCCACCCGCTTGGCCGGGTTGTTGGTCAGCAGCCGCATCGAGCGCACCCCGAGGTCGACCAGGATCTGCGCCCCGATTCCGTAATCCCTTGCGTCGGCGGGCAATCCGAGTTTGAGGTTGGCGTCGACGGTGTCCTCCCCCGCGTCCTGCAACTGGTAGGCCTGCAGCTTGTGCATCAACCCGATGCCGCGGCCCTCGTGGCCGCGCATGTACAGCACGATGCCCCGTCCCTCCCGGGCGACCATCGCCATCGCGGCGTCCAGTTGCGGCCCGCAGTCGCAGCGCCGGGAACCGAACACGTCACCGGTCAGGCACTCGGAGTGCACACGCACCAACACGTCGTCGCCGTCGGCGTTCGGCCCGGCGATCTCACCGCGAACCAGCGCGACGTGTTCGACGTCCTCGTAGATGCTGGCGTAGCCGATGGCACGGAACTCGCCGTGCCGGGTCGGTATGCGGGCCTCGGCGATCCGCTCGATGTGCTTCTCGTGCTTGCGTCGCCACTCGATGAGGTCGGCGATGGTGATGAGTGCGAGGTCGTGCTCGTCGGCGAAGACGCGCAGCTCATCGGTTTGCGCCATCGAGCCTTCGTCCTTTTGGCTGACGATCTCACAGATCGCGCCCGCCGGCTGCAACCCGGCCATCCGGGCCAGGTCGACGGCGGCCTCGGTGTGGCCGGGCCGGCGCAGCACGCCGCCGTCCTTGGCGCGCAACGGAACCACGTGCCCCGGGCGGGTGAAATCGTTGGCGACGCTGGCGGGATCGGCCAGCAGGCGCATGGTGGTGGCCCGATCGGAGGCCGAGATCCCGGTCCCCACACCATTTCTGGCGTCGACGGTGACGGTGTAGGCGGTCCCGTGCTTGTCCTGGTTCACCGCGTACATCGGCAGCAGGCCCAGCCGGTCGCAGATTGCGCCGTCCAGCGGCACGCACAGGTAGCCCGAGGTGTAGCGGACCATGAACGCCACCAGCTCGGGTGTCGCCTTCTCGGCGGCGAAGATCAGGTCGCCTTCGTTCTCGCGGTCCTCGTCGTCGATGACGACCACAGCCTTACCGGCCGCAATGTCGGCAACCGCCCTCTCGACGGAATCCAACCTCGTCATCGTCGCTACCTTGCTGTCTCAGGGTTCGCAGGAAAAAGCCCACGTGTTGCATTCAGTATGAACCACCGCGCGGGCCGCGTTATTGCCCCGGCGTGGGCGAGTGACCGACGTCGCCCGCGCCCCCGCTCCCGAAGTGCCGCAGCAATAGGCCACCTGCAGCGAAACGGCTCCCGATCCGGCTCCAGCAATCTACGCTGAGCGGCATGAGAATCGCAGTGAGACTGGCGGTACCGGTCGTGACCTCGATATTCGCGGCCGGACTTGCAGCGGGTGTCGCCTGCCCGCAACGGGCCGCGGCCGACGCGTGCGCGGACGTCGGCGGTCGGCATGTGAGTGTCGGCGGGTGCACCGATCCGGGGCGCTGGGGTAACTGGGTCCTGCCGGCCGGTGCGATGACGGTCCCGCCGCCCGACGCGCCACCGCCGTGCTACACCCCGTCCGGCGAGCCGTATTGGACGCCGCCGGGCGAGCCCTGCTGACCGAGCCGGCCGTGGGCGCCCTCCCCGCAAGCGGTCAGCGTGCGGCGAGCAACCGCTCTACATATTTCGCGATGACGTCGACTTCGAGGTTGACCTGCGTCCCGACCGGGGCGCGACCCAACGTGGTCAGCTCGCGGGTGGTGGGGATCAGCGAAACCTCGAACCAGTCCCCCGGCCCGCTGCCGAGCCCCGAGACCGTCAGCGAGATGCCGTCGACCGTGATCGATCCCTTCTCGACGACGTAGCGCGCCACCGCCGCGGGGATCTCGATCCGCACCACTTCCCAGTGCTCGGACGGCTCCCGGCTGACCACCTGGCCGGTTCCGTCCACATGCCCCTGCACGATGTGCCCGCCGAGCCGGCTGTTGACCGCCGCGGCGCGCTCCAGATTGACCGGGCTGCCCACCTGCAAGGCGCCCAGATTGGACCGGTTGAGGGTCTCGGCCATCACGTCGGCGGTGAACTGGCCGTCGGGCAGCAGCTCCGCGACGGTCAGGCAGACGCCGTTGACGGCAATCGAATCGCCGTGCCCGGCGTCCGAGGTCACGACCGGTCCGCGGATGGTCAGCCGCGCGGCGTCGGCCAGCATGTCGCGGCCCGTCACCTCTCCGAGTTCCTCGACAATTCCGGTGAACATGCCATCAGGTTAATCGGCCGCCCGAACGCAACGGCCCCGCTGGTAAGCAGGCCAAACCGGCGCCGCGCGGCGGACACCGGCCCCCCGCGTCTGAAAAGCCGGTCACCGGCACCCTCTACGATGCAAGGTATGCAGACCCGCCGCCGTATATCGGCCGTCATCGCATCCCTGACCCTCGCCACCGCCTTGATCGCCGGCTGCTCGTCGGGTTCAAAGCAGAGCGGCGGCCCGCTGCCCGACGCCACGACTTTGGTCAAGCAGTCGGCCGATGCCACCAAGGCCGTCAAGAGCGTGCACCTGGTGTTGTCGATCCAAGGCAAGATTCAGGGGCTGCCCATCAAGACGCTCACCGGTGACCTGACCACGGCGCCGGCCACCGCCGCCAAGGGCAACGCCACGATCACGCTCGGCGGATCCGACATCGACGCGAACTTCGTGGTCGTCGACGGCACCCTGTACGCGACGCTGACGCCGAACAAGTGGAGCGACTTCGGCAAGGCGTCCGACATCTACGACGTGTCCGTGCTGCTGAACCCGGACACCGGGCTGGGCAACGCGCTGGCCAACTTCAGCAACGCCAAGGCCGAGGGCCGCGAAACCATCAACGGGCAGAACACCATTCGCATCAGCGGGAACGTGTCCGCGGACGCGGTCAACAAGATCATGCCGCAGTTCAACGCCACCCAGCCGGTGCCGAGCACCGTGTGGGTGCAAGAGACGGGTGACCACCAGCTGGTGCAGGCCAACCTGCAGAAGAGCTCGGGCAATTCCGTGCAGGTCACCTTGTCCAACTGGGGCGAGCAGGTTGAGGTCACCAAGCCCCCGGTGAGTTCATGAGTTCGCAGGCCGGACGCCGCGTCGCGATCAGCGCCGGCAGCCTGGCGGTCCTGCTGGGGGCGCTGGACGCCTATGTCGTCGTGACGATCATGCGCGACATCATGAGCGACGTTCACATCCCCATCAACCAGCTGCAGCGCATCACGTGGATCATCACGATGTACCTGCTCGGCTACATCGCCGCCATGCCGTTGCTGGGCCGGGCATCGGACCGGTTCGGCCGCAAGCTGGTGTTGCAGGTCAGCCTGGCGCTGTTCATGGTGGGCTCGGTGGTGACCGCGCTCGCCGGGCACTGGGGCGACTTCCACCTGCTGATCGCCGGCCGCACCATCCAGGGTGTGGCCAGTGGTGCGCTGCTGCCGGTCACCCTGGCCCTGGGCGCCGACCTGTGGGCTCAGCGCAACCGCGCCGGCGTGCTGGGCGGCATCGGCGCCGCGCAGGAGCTCGGCAGCGTGCTGGGCCCGCTGTACGGGATCTTCATCGTGTACCTGTTCCACGACTGGCGCTACGTGTTCTGGATCAACGTCCCGCTGACCCTGATCGCGATGGCGATGATCCAGTTCAGCCTCCCGTCGCACGAACGCGTGGAGGAGCCCGAGAGGGTCGACCTGGTCGGCGGCGTGCTGCTCGCCGTCGCCCTGGGCCTGGCGGTCATCGGGCTGTACAACCCGCAACCCGACGGCAAGCAGATCCTGCCGAGCTATGGGCTGCCGCTGGTCATCGGGGCCGTCGTGGTCGCGGCGCTGTTCCTGCTCTGGGAACGGTTCTCGCGCACCCGGCTGATCGAGCCCGCGGGAGTGCACTTCCGCCCCTTCCTGGCCGCGCTGGGCGCGTCGCTGGCCGCGGGCGCGGCGCTGATGGTGACCCTGGTCGACGTGGAGTTGTTCGGTCAGGGCGTGCTGCAGATGGACCAGACGCAGGCCGCCGGGTTGCTGCTGTGGTTCTTGATCGCGCTGCCGATCGGGGCCGTGCTGGGCGGCTGGATCGCCACCCGCGTGGGCGACCGGGTGATGACGTTCATCGGGCTGCTGATCGCCGCCTACGGTTACTGGCTGATCCACTACTGGCGCCAGGACGTGTTGAGCCAGAAGCACGACATCTTCGGGGTGTTCAGCGTTCCCGTGTTGCACGCCGACCTGCTGGTCGCCGGTGTGGGGCTGGGCCTGGTGATCGGGCCCCTGACCTCCGCGGCGTTGCGGGTCGTTCCGTCGGCGCAGCACGGCATCGCCTCGGCGGCCGTGGTGGTGGCCCGGATGACGGGCATGCTGATCGGCGTTGCCGCGCTCAGCGCGTGGGGCCTCTACCGGTTCAACCAAATCGTGGCGGGGCTGACCGCCGCGATACCGCCCAACGCCTCGCTGTTGGAGCGGATCGCCGCGCAGGGGACGATGTACCTCAAGGCGTTCGCCATGATGTACGGCGACATCTTCAGCGCCACCGTGGTCATCTGCATCGTGGGAGCGCTGCTCGGCCTGTTGATCGGCGGCCGCAAGGACCACGCCGAGGAACCGGAAATTCCTGAGCCGCAAACGATTTCACTCGGGGAGCACCAGCACTAGGCGCTGCCGTGTGTCACCGGTGAACCGGTAACACACTCGACGGCGCGGTCGACTCGGTCCGCTCGGGCTCTGCACTGCCGCCTCGGGTCTCATATTCTGACGGCGTGCCGTGGCGCATCGATCCTCAACCGTCGGCCGAACGGTTGCACGCGATCGGCTTCACCGCGTTCCTTGCGATGCTCGCGCTGTACGCCGCGGCCGGACTGCACGCTGGAACCACCGGCCGCGACACGACGCTGAACTGGGTGCTCGGCGCGGCCGCGGTGCTGGCGGCGGTGGTCGCACTCATAGGCCGGCTCCGCGGCTGGCAGGGGCGCCGGGGTTTGCTGGTCGGATGGCCGGTGGCGTCGCTTGCCCTCACTCTCCTCGCCGGGGCCGTCGAACCGGCCGCCACGCGTGATTTTCCCGGCACGATCACGATCACCTTCGCCTACCTCGGACTGACCGGCCGGCGGTGGCGCTCACTGGCCCTGCTCCCGCTCGGGGCGGCGGCGTTCGTCGTGGCCTGCGCGAAACCGCTGCCCGCCTCGACGCTCACCGTGGTGCTGGCCGCGACCATGTGGGTCCTCGTCGCCGAGGTTCCGGCCTGGCTCATCGCCCGGCTCGTCCAGCAGAGTCTGTTGCTTCGCGACATCGCGCAGACCGACGCGTTGACCCAACTGCTGAACCGGAGCACCTTGGCGCACCGGCTGTCACAACACGCCGGCCGGTGCACGGTGGTGCTTGCCGACCTGGACAACTTCAAGCGCTACAACGATCGTCACGGCCACGATGCCGGCGACGAAGTTCTCGTCGCCTTCGCCGACGCACTGCGCCGATCGGCCCGCAAGGACGACATCATTTTCCGCATCGGCGGCGACGAGTTCCTGCTCCTGCTGGTAGGTGCCGACCCTCCCGAGGCCGGCCGGATCCTGGATCGGCTCCGCCGCCACTGGGCCGAGGTCGGCGCGCCGGTCGACTTCAGCGCCGGCATCGCCGCCGGCGAGCACGACGTCATGCGCCTGGCGGACCAGGACATGTACGCCGACAAGCGTGCGCGCGGCCTGGCCGGCCTCGACCCGTCGCACGGCGATTCGACCGCAGTCCCCTAGTCGCCGCGCGGCACCAGGCTGAGCAGCAGGTCCGGCCCGACGCGGTCGACCCCGTCGAAATGCCAGCGCAACGCCCGCGCGATGGTGGGCACCCCGACGTCGTCGACGACGGAGATCGGGCCGCCCAACAGGGTCGGCGCGACATACGCCAGGATGCGGTTGATCGCCCCGGCCCGCAGGAAGGCGCCGGCGAGGGTCGGACCGCCCTCGAGCAGGACGTCGGTGCGATCCGACAGCGCCTTGATCACCTCTGAGGGATCGTGCGTGCGAATCACCATCGTCCGCGAGTCGTCGTTGAGAACCTTTGCCTCCGCAGGTATCTCGCGCATGCCCACCACTACGCGCAGCGGTTGCCGGTCGGCCAGCGAGCCGTCGGGCAACCGGGCCGTCAGCGCCGGATCGTCGGCCAGCACGGTGCCAGTGCCGACCACGATCGCGTCGGCGGCCGCGCGGCGGCGGTGCAGGTCCAGTCGTGAGGCCTCGCTGGAAATCCACTGGCTGGTGCCGTCGGCGGCCGCGCTGCGACCGTCGACGCTGCTGGCGTACTTCCAGGTGACGTGCGGCAGCCCGGTCCGCTGCTTGTGCAGCCACTCCCGCAGCGGCCCGCCGGCCACCTCGTCGGCCAGCACGCCCGCCCGCACCTGTACGCCGGCCTCCGTCAGGCGGGCCGCGCCACCGGCCGCGGCCGGGTTCGGGTCGGTGACGGCGTAGACGACGGCCGCGATGCCGGCCTCGAGAAGGGCGTTCACGCACGGCGGCGTCTTCCCGTAGTGGTTGCACGGCTCGAGGGTGACCACCGCCGTCCCGCCGGCCGCAAGGTCGCCGGCCCGCCGCAGCGCCAACACCTCGGCGTGGTCGCCCCCGGCGGGTTCGGTGCCACCGACGCCGACGACCGTGCCGTCGGCGTCCAGGATGACCGCCCCGACCGGCGGGTTCGGATAGGTGGCGCCTTTGACGTGGAGGGACTGCTCGATCGCCAGGCGCATCGCCGCGTCGAGTCCGTCCATCGGCTGGTTCATCGGCGCAGGTGCGGTGACGCGGCGGCGGCCTGCCCCCGCAGCGCTTCGATCGCGGCCTTCGGGTCCTGTGCGCCGTACACGGCCGACCCGGCGACGAAGCAGTCGACGCCGGCCTCGGCGGCCTGCTCGATGGTGTCGTCGTTGATGCCGCCGTCGATCTCGACCAGGATGGTCAGCTCCCCGGCGTCGATGAGCTTGCGCGCGGTGCGCACCTTGCTCAGCACGTCGGGGATGAAGCTTTGGCCGCCGAAGCCGGGCTCGACCGACATGATGAGCAGCGTGTCGAACTGCGGCAGGATCTCCAGGTACGGCTCCAGCGGGGTTCCCGGCTTGACGCTGATGCCCGCCTTGGCCCCCGCAGCGCGGATGTCGCGCGCCACGCCGACCGGGTTGTCGGTGGCTTCGGCGTGGAAGGTCACGTTGTAGGCGCCGGCCTCGGCGTAGCCGGGCGCCCATCGGTCCGGGTCCTCGATCATCAGATGGCAGTCCATCGGGATGTCCGTGGTGGCCAGCAGGCTTTCGACCACCGGCAGGCCGATCGTCAGGTTCGGCACGAAGTGGTTGTCCATCACGTCGACGTGCAGCCAGTCGGCGCCCACGACCGCGGCCGCCTCGTCGGCTAGCCGCGCGAAATCGGCGGACAGGATGGACGGCGCGATCAGCGGCCTACCGGTGTTGCCAGACATGTGCGCCAGACTACTGAGCGTCGCCGGCGGCTTCACGCCGGCAAGCGGCGCAGCGCGGCGGCGGCGGGGTTCGTCGAGTCGCCGGCGCGCTACTCCGCCTCGCGGCGCAGCGCGGCGGCGGCCGGGTTCGTCGAGTCGCCGGCGCGCTACTCCGCTTCGCGGCGCAGCGCGGCGGCGAACATGGCATCGGTGCCGTGCCGATGCGGCCAGAGCTGGACGTGCGGCCCGTCCCCCAGCCCGGTGACGGGCTCGAACAGCGGGCGGGTGTCCAACGCGGACACCGGATGCCGGCGCAGCGCGTCGGCGACCACGCCGACGGTCTCGGCGAGGTGGGGCGAGCAGGTCGCATAGAGCACCACGCCGCCCGGCCGGGTCAGCGCGATCGCGGCGCCCAGCAGCTCGCGTTGCAACTTGGTGAGCGCGGGCACGTCCGCCGGCTGGCGCCGCCACCGCGCCTCGGGTCGGCGCCGCAGCGCGCCCAGCCCGGTGCATGGCGCGTCGACCAGCACGCGGTCGAAGACCGGCTCGAGCCCGCTTTGCCGGCCGTCGACCCGCAGCACGTCGACCGGCAGGCCGCGGGTGTTCTCGACCACCAGGTCGGCGCGGCGCGGGGCCGACTCCACCGCCGTCACGCGCGCCCCGGACCCGACCCCCAACGCGGCCAGCAGCGCGGTCTTGCCGCCCGGTCCGGCGCACAGATCCAGCCACCGCCCGGTGTCGTCCTCGACCGGCGCCAGCGTCAGGGCCCGCGCCACCAGCTGGCTGCCCTCGTCCTGGACCAGCGCGGCGCCGTCCCGCACCGGGGCCAGCCGCCCCGGGTCGCCGCCCGGCAGGTACACCGCGTACGGCGAATACCGGCCGACCGTGCCACCGACGGCGTCGGCCAGCTCGGCGGCGGTGAGCACACCGGGACGGGCCGCCAGGTGCACCTGCGGGCGTTCGTCGTCACTGGTCAGCACCGCGTCGAGTTCGGCCGCGGCCGCCCCCAGCGCGTCGGCGAACGCCTGCGCGATCCAGCGAGGGTGCGCGTGCACGAAGGCCGCATGACCGACCGGATCCCGCGCCGGGTCGGGCGCCAGCTCCGCGACCCAGGACTTCTCGTCGCGGGCGGCGATGGCGCGCAACACGCCGTTGACGAAACCGGCTCGCGCCGAATCGAATTCGATCCCAGCCTGTTCCACCGTCGTCGAGACCGCGGCATAGGTGTCGACCCGGGTGCGCAGCAACTGGTAGGTGCCCAGCCGCAGCAGATCGAGCAGCACCGGGTCGATGGTGTCCGGCGAGCGGTTGGCGGCGGCGCCGATGACGGCGTCGAGCAGGCCGCGGGTGCGGCAGGTGCCGTAGGTCAACTCGGTGGCGAACGCGGCGTCGCGGCCGCCGATCCCGCGCTCGCGCAGCAGCGCGGGCAGGGCCAGGTTCGCGTAGGCGTCGCGCTCGCTGACCGCCCGCAGCACGTCGAATGCCGCGGCGCGCGCCGGGTCCAGCGGCCGCCGCCGCTTGCCGCGCCCGCGGTCGCTGGGCCGCGGCGGGCTCACGTGGCCCGCGCCGTTGAGTCGAGTCGCGCGCCCCGGGCCCAGTCGACCGCATTCATGAGTTTCTTGCCGGGCGGTTGAATTTCGCCGAGCCGCACGGCCTGCGAGGCCGTGCCGATCCACACGTTCTTGCGGTCGACGCGAATAGCGCCGGGCGCCAACGCTTCTGGGGCGCCCCCGTCGATCCGCACGGGGCCGAGCTTGATCCGCAGGTCGCCGATCATCGTCCAGGCGCCCGGGTTGGGCGTGACCGAGCGGATCCGGCGCTCCACGACCAGCGCCGGCAGGTCCCAACGCACCCGGGCCTGCTCGACGGTGATCTTCGGGGCGATGCTGACCCCATCGGCGGGTTGCGGTCGCGGCGTTAACGTTCGATCTTCGATACCGTCCAGCGTCGTCGACAGCAACGCCGCGCCTGAAACTGCCAGTCGCTCAAGCAGTTCCCCGGCCGTGTCGGTCGGCCGGATCGTCTCGGTGACGACGCCGTAGATGGGTCCGGAGTCCAGGCTGGGCTCGATCTGGAAGGTCGTCGCCCCGGTCACGCTGTCCCCGGCCGCGATCGCCGCCTGCACCGGTGCCGCCCCGCGCCAGGCGGGCAGCAACGAGAAGTGCAGGTTGATCCATCCGTGCGGGGGCACCCCGAGCAGGCCCTCGCGCAGCAACGCGCCGTAGGCCACGACGGCGCAGCAGTCGGGCGCGAGCTCCGCCAGTTCGGCGACGAACTCGTCGGCGTTCGGTCGGGCCGGCCGTAGCAACGGAATGCCCCGCTCGAGCGCTTCACGGGCCACCGGCGACGGCTGCGGCCGGCCGTGTCGCCCGGTAGCCGCGTCGGGCCGGGTGAGCACGGCGATCACCTCGTGCCGCGGCGAGTCGATGAGGCGGCGCAGCGCGGGCAGCGCGGGTTCGGGGGTGCCGGCGAAGACGAGACGCACCGGCACAGTCTAGAAAGCAACCGGCGCCGCCCACCAAAAACTTGCGCCAGTCTATTATTTCTCATGCATACTATTTCTAGTGGTCACCGTCTGTCGTGGTGACCGCACTGCCGTGCTCGTGACAACGAGGTCGAGTGGGCAGCCCTTTCCTTACCTTGAAGGAGGTCTGATGACCCTCGACGCCACCATCAGCGACGCCGCCACGCATCGCACGGTCTGGGCCCTGGGCGACTATGCCCTGATGGCCGAGGAAGTAATGGCCCCGCTGGGCCCGGTCCTGGTCAGGGCCACCGGAATCGGCCCGGGCGTCCGCGTGCTCGACGTCGCCGCCGGCTCCGGAAACATCTCGTTGCCGGCCGCCGCCACGGGCGCCACCGTGGTGTCCAGCGACCTCACCCCCCAGCTGCTGCAACGGTCGCGGGCCCGCGCCGCGGCGCAGGGCCTGACGCTCGACTACCGGGAGGCCAACGCGCACGCGCTGCCCTTCGGCGACGGCGAGTTCGACGTCGTGGTGTCCGCGATCGGCGTGCAGTTCGCCCCCGACCAGCAGCGGGCCGCCGACGAACTGGTCCGGGTCTGCCGTCCGGGCGGGACGATCGGCGTGATCAGCTGGACGCCCGAGGGATTCTTCGGCCGGATGCTCGCCACCATCCGGCCCTACCGGCCCAGCTTGTCGCAGGCCGTACCGCCCGCCGCGCTGTGGGGGCGCGAGGGCTACGTCACCGGCTTGCTGGGTGACCGCGTCGGCCGGGTGACGGCGGTGCGCGGACTGCTCCGGGTGGACCGATTCGACACCGCCGAGGCGGTACACGCCTACTTCAAGAACCACTACGGCCCGACGATCGAGGCCTACACGAACATCGGCCACAACCGCGTGCTGGCCGCCGAGCTGGACGCCCAGCTCGTCGAGCTCGCGCAGCACTACCTCGACCACGGCAGCATGCAGTGGGAGTACCTGCTGGTCACGGCCGAGAAGCGGTAGCTAGAGATCGATCTCGGCGTCCAGGTGCACGTCCGGCTCGCCGCCGGCGGCGGTGAACGCGGTCAGGGCCCGCACCAGCCCGTGGCGCTCCGCCGGCGGCATCTTCTCCACGATCGCCGCGATCTCGGCGCGCCGGTAGGCGGTGACCTGACGCACGACCTCCCGGCCCCGCTTCGTCAGCGCGGCCAGCAGCTCGCGCCGGGACGTCGGGTGCGGGAGGCGGTCGATCAGCCCGGCCGCGACCAGCCGGTCGACCATCCGCCCGGTGGCCGACGGTTGCACCCCGAGCAGGCCGGCCAGGGTGGCGAGGTTCACCGGGCCACGGTTGGACAGGATCACCAGCGTCCGGAACTGCGGAATCGTGATGGTCTCGTCCACCTGCCCGATCGACCGCGCCGAAATGGCGACCAGCAAGCGGGAAGCCGTCAGCAAAGCGTCGGTGATTACGTCCAGCGAATCGTCCGCGGTGGTCACGTTCTCCGCTGCCATCTCGCCCCTTCTCCGGGATCGTCTCCGGCCTGGTGGGGGCTGAAGACCAGGAAGTGTAACAACCTTCCAATGTCGTAGTCAGGCATTATTTCCGACGCATACTATCGCCCCGGGCAGGATTTGGCGAGGTCATCCGATGTGCAACGGGTCGATCTGCACCCGGACCGGCTCGTGGTCCTGGCGGGCCGACAGCACGCTCACGCCGCGGCGCAGCGCCGCGGCCAGCGCGAGCCCCTGCTCCCGGCGGGCGCGCACCAGCATCCTGGTCACCGGCACACCGGCGGGGGTCCCCGCCGGGCGGCGCACGCCCGCCGGCAAATCGACCGGACCCAGCACCTCGGCGCCCTCCGGCAACCCGGCCTCATCGAGCAGCGCCGTCACCGCCTCGGCGGCGCCGTCCAAGGCCGCCATGTGCACGCTCGGCGGCAGGCCCACCTCCGCCCGGGCCGCCAGATCGGCCTCGGCGTGACCCACCGGGTCCCAGCGGATCAGCGATTGCACTGTGGGAATTGACGATTCGGCCACCGCCAGCACCACCCCGCCGTCGCCGCGGGCGCGAACGAGCGCCGCCGCGCTCATCCAGCGCCACAGCGCGTCCTCCGCGGCGCGCAGGTCCTGCCGGCCCAGCAGCGCCCAGGTATCCAGTAGCAGGGCCGCTCCGTAACCGCCCGCCGCGGCGGGCTCCGCCCCCGGGGTCGCCACCACCAACGCCGGGGCCGCGGCCACCTCCGGCACGACGCCCTCGCCCGACGAGGTCACCACCGCCGTGCCGGGGAATGCGCGGCCGAGCTCCTCGGCGGTGCGGCGGGCCCCGACGACCACGGCGCGCACCGCGTCCGACCCGCAGCGCGCGCAGCGCCGCGTCGGCTCGGTCCGCCCGCACCACCGGCAGAGCAGCGCCGGGCCGCCCTCCTGCAGGGACAGGGGTCCCGTGCAGTGCCGGCACCGGGCGATGGTGCGGCAGCGCGCGCAGGCCAGGGACGGCACGTATCCGCGCCGCGGCACCTGCACCAGCACCGGCGCCCCGGCCTGCAGCGACGATCGGGCGGCGCGCAGCGCGATCGACGGGATGCGCGCGGTCCGCGCGGCGGGGTCGCGTTCGTCGGCGTAACCCGTGTCGTCGAGGGCGACCACTCGCGGCGTGCGGGCGCGCACCACCGCCCGGGCCGCGACGATGTCGTGCGCCCACCCGCTGCGCACCAGCGCCTGCGCTTCGGCGGTGCGCGCGTAGCCCCCGATCATCGCCGCGCACCGGGCCTGGTGGGCGCGCAGCATCGCCACCTCGCGGGCGTGCGGGTACGGCGCCCGCGGCTCGGCCAGGCTGTCGTCCGCGTCGGCCCACACCATGACCAGGCCCAGGTCGCTCAGTGGCGCGAAAGCCGCACTGCGAGTGCCGATCACCAGCCTGGCCTGACCGCGCAGCGCCGCGAGCCACCGCCGGTAGCGGGCGGCCGGCCCCAGGCCGGCCGACAGCGCCGCCACGCCGCTCTCGTCGATCCGGGCGGTCGCGGCCCGCAACAGCGAGTCCAGGTCGCGCTGGTCGGGCACGATCGCCAGCACCGACCGTCCGGCGCGGATTGTCTGCGCGGCGGCCTCGGCGAGGCGGTCCGCCCACGACTCCCCGGGCAGCGCCTGCCACACGGCCCGCGCGGCCCGGGACTCGGCCAGAGCGTCCAGGAACTGGGCGCCCCGCCCGTAGACCGCCCACGCCGACGGGTCGACCGGCGCGGGCAGCGGCAGCCGGACCGCCGCGGCGGGTTCGCGCTCCACGCGGGCGTGCCGGGCCGGGACCGCCAGCCGCAGCACGTCCGGCCGGGTCCCGGCGTAGCGCGCCGCGACCGCGTCGACCAGCCGGCAGATCTCCGGGGTCAGCACCGGTTCGGCCGACACGACACGGTCCAGATAGCCGAGCTTGCCGTGATGGTCGGTGTCGTTGCGGCGCTCCAGCACGAACGCGTCGACCAGCCGACCGTGAAACCGCACCCGCACCCGCACCCCCGGCTGGGCGTCGTCGGACTGCTCGGCCGACACCAGGTAATCGAACTCGCGATCCAGGTGCGGCACCGAAAGCATCGGCAGCACCCGGGCGATGGGCTCGACCTGAACCGGTGTGCGCGCGGTGCCGTTCAACGCGCTCTCATGGCCCGGCTGGTGCTCACTCCCCTACCGTCCGGCTCAGCTTTCGGCCGGGGTCTCGGCGGCGGCCGGTGTTTCACGACCGAAGAAGAACCCGGCCGTCATCAGGATCAGCGCCGCGGCGTAGGACCACCAGATCGGCACCGCCAGCGCCTCGTTGCCGAGGATGAAGCGGGCGATCGCGATCAGCGAGTCGGACGCCGCGAAACACACCGCCCCCACCGCCGTCCAGATCGTCGGCAGCTTGGCCACCAGGGCGGCGCACACCATCGCGGTCAGCACCAGGATGTAGGCCGTCACCGGGAGCGTCAGCTTGCCCAGGTGTGGCCAGAACCAGGCCAGCAGCGCGACGGTGGCCAGGCACATGGCGACCACGGCGGCGATGCGCCACCGCGACGGGCGCCGAGCCGCGAGGGGCAGCAGCGCACCCAGAAAACACAAGTGCGCCAACAGGAATGCGCCCAGGCCCACGACAAACGACTGGGTCCACCACGGGATCGCCAGCGCCCAGTCACCGATGGCCGACAGCAGCAGCGCCGGCATCAGCCACCGCCGCTCGCGGACGACGGCGTGGCCCGCCGCGGCGACCGTCAGCAACAACGCCATCGACGCCTTGAACAGCGGCTGCAGCACCCAGTGCCCGGTCAGCTCGGCCCCGGGCTCCGAACCCAACGCCAGCACCGTCAGGTACACGCCGTAGCCGAGGGCCGCCCAGCCGGCCAGCACCCAGCCGCCGAACATCAGCCGAGGTGCGTACGGTACGTCCATGCCCAGCTTGGACAACACAGCCGACGAAAAGCCCGCTATCGACCCCATCCTGCAGAAGGTACTGGATGCGGTTCCCTTCCGGCTATCCACCGAGGACGGCGTCGACGCCGCGCGGCAGCGGTTCCGCGACCTGCCCCGCCGGGCCCTGCATCCCGAGTTGCGCGTCGAGGACCGCGACATCCCCGGTCCCGAAGGGTCGATCGGCCTTCGAATCTATTGGCCACCAATCGAATCCGAGAGCGCTGCGCCGCCCGTCGTGCTGTACTTTCACGGCGGCGGCTTCGTGGTCGGCGACCTCGACAGTTACGACGGAACGGCCCGCCAGCACGCGGTCGGCGCCGACGCGATCGTGGTCTCCGTCGACTACCGGTTGGCGCCGGAGCACCCCTATCCCGCCGCCATCGAAGACGCTTGGGCCGCAACGCTTTGGGCCGCCGAGCACGCCGCCGAGCTGGGCGGTGACCCGAACCGGATGGGCGTGGCCGGGGACTCGGCCGGCGGCACGATCAGCGCGGTGATGGCGCATCGGGCGCGCGACCACGGCGCACCGGCCCTCGCGTTCCAGCTGTTGTGGTACCCGTCGACGATGTGGGACGCCTCCCTGCCGTCCTTCACCGAAAACGCGGGCGCGCCGATCCTCGACGTCAAGGCCGTCGCCGAGTTCTCACGTTGGTACGCGGGCGAAGTCGACCTGTCCGACCCGCCGCCG
Organism: Mycobacterium scrofulaceum; assembly: GCF_001667885.1. Lineage (GTDB taxonomy): Bacteria > Actinomycetota > Actinomycetes > Mycobacteriales > Mycobacteriaceae > Mycobacterium > Mycobacterium scrofulaceum_C. Next base: position 64,270 of record NZ_LZJW01000093.1, read on the forward strand.
GGCATGGCGCCCGGGCGGGCCCGCGACGTGTCCAACCTGCCGGCCGCCTACATCGCCGTCGCGGGTTACGACCCGCTGCGCGACGACGGCATCCGGTACGGCGAACGGTTGGCGGCCGCCGGCGTGACCGTCGAGGTGCACAACGCCGAGACGCTGGTGCACGGCTACCTCGGCTACGGCGGCGTGGTACCCGCGGCCACCGCCGCGATGGAACGCGGGCTGACGGCCCTGCGAACGGGGCTACGCCGGTGACGCCGGAGCGTACGGTGAATCCATGACGGAGCCCACCTTCGCCCGACCGGGGATCGACCCGGCGTTCAAGGCGTTGCTCGACGCCTTTCCGATGACCTTCACCGCAGCCGACGGCGTAGCGACCGCGCGCTCGCGGCTACGGATGCTCAAGGTGCCGGACGAAATGCTGCCCGAGCTGCGCATCGAGGACCGCACGATCGGACACGGCGACATCACCGATGTCGGGGTGCGCATCTACTGGCCGCCCCTGGAACCGGAGGAGCCGCTGCCCGTCGTCGTCTTCTATCACGGCGGCGGGTTCTGCCTCGGCGACCTCGACACCCACGATCCCCTCGCCCGCGCGCACGCCGTCGGCGCCGAGGCCATCGTGGTGTCCGTCGACTACCGGCTCGCCCCCGAACACCCGTTCCCGGCCGGCGTGCACGACTCGTGGGCGGCGTTGCAGTGGGTCGCCGAGAACGCCGCCGAGCTGGGCGGCGACCCGGGCCGGATCGCCGTCGCGGGCGACTCGGCCGGCGGCAACCTGGCCGCCGTGATGGCGCACCTGGCCAGCGCGAACGACGGCCCGGAGTTGAGCTTCCAGCTGCTGTGGTATCCGGTCGTCACCGCCGACCTGTCGCTGCCGTCCTACACGGAGAACGCCAACGCGCCGATCCTCGACCGCGACGTGATCGACGCCTTCCTGTCCTGGTATCTGCCCGACATCGACATCAGCGACCCGACCGCGCTGCCCACCACCCTGGCGCCGGCGAACGCGACGGACCTGTCCGGGCTGCCGCCCGCGTACATCGCGACCGCCGAACACGATCCGCTGCGCGACGACGGGGCCCGCTACGCCGAGCTGCTGGACGCCGCCGGCGTGCCCGCGGAACTGAGCAACGAGCCCAACCTGGTGCACGGCTACGCCAGCTTCGCGCTGGTGATCCCCGCGGCCTCCGCTGCCACCGACCGCGGGCTGGCCGCGCTGAAAAAGGCGCTACACCCCTAGGCGGTCACGATGAGCAGCACTCCCGACTACCACACGTTGATCGTCGGCGCCGGCTTCTCCGGGATCGGCGCCGCCATCAAGCTCGACGACGCCGGGCTGTCCGACTACCTCGTCATCGAAGCGGGCGACGGGGTCGGCGGGACGTGGCATTGGAACACCTATCCCGGTATCGCCGTGGACATCCCGTCGTTTTCCTACCAGTTCTCCTTCGAGCAGAGCCCGGACTGGTCGCGCACCTACGCGCGCGGCCGCGAACTCAAGGCCTACGCCGAACACTGCGTCGACAAATACGGCATCCGGTCGCGAATCCGGTTGAACACCAAGGTGCAATCCGCCGAGTTCGACGACGAACGGTCGCTGTGGCGGGTGCAGACCGACCCGGGGGGCACGGTCACCGCCCGCTTCCTGATCAGTGCCTGCGGCGTCCTGACCGTCCCCAACCTGCCCGACATCGACGGCGTCGACAGCTTCGACGGCGTCACCATGCACACCGCGCGCTGGGATCACGACCAGGACCTGAGCGGCAAGCGCGTCGCGATCATCGGCACCGGCGCCTCGGCGGTGCAAGTCATTCCCGAAATCGCACCGATCGTCAAGCAGCTCACCGTCTTTCAGCGCACGCCGATCTGGTGCTTCCCCAAGCTGGACGTCGCGTTGCCGGCGCCGGCCCGCTGGGCGATGCGGGTGCCCGGCGGCAAGATCGTGCAGCGGCTGCTCAGCCAGGCCTTCGTCGAGGTCACCTTCCCGATCTCCGCGCACTACTTCACGGTGGTGCCGCTGGCCAAGAGGATGGAGTCGGCGGGGCTGGCCTACCTCCGCAAGCAGGTGCACGACCCGACGGTGCGCGACCAGCTCACCCCCCGCTACGCCGTCGGCTGCAAGCGGCCCGGCTTCCACAACGAGTACCTGGGCACGTTCAACCGGGACAACGTGCGGCTGGTCACCGAGCCGATCGACAAGATCACGCCCACGGCGGTGGCCACCACCGACGGCGAAGCCCACGAGATCGACGTGCTGATCCTGGCCACCGGCTTCAAGGTGATGGATCCCGACGACGTCCCGACGTTCGCGGTCACCGGCAGCGGCGGCAAGTCCCTGAGCCGGTTCTGGGACGAACACCGGCTGCAGGCCTACGAGGGTGTCAGCGTGCCCGACTTCCCCAACCTGTTCACGGTTTTCGGCCCGTACGGCTACGTGGGCTCGTCGTATTTCGCGCTGATCGAGACGCAGACCCACCACATCGTGCGGTGCCTGAAACGGGCGCGGCGCGACGGCGCGACTCGCGTGGAGGTCACCGAGGAGGCCAACGACCGGTACTTCGCCGAGATGCTGCGGCGACGGCACCGGCAGATCTTCTGGCAGGACAGCTGCCGGCTGGCCAACAGCTACTACTTCGACAAGAACGGCGACGTGCCGTTGCGCCCCACCACCACGGTGGAGGCCTACTGGCGCAGCCGGCGCTTCGACCTCGACGACTACCGATTCACCGGGTAGGTCCGCTTACCGGGCCGCACCGAAAAACCCGGTGCTGGTTGTCACAGCCCGGCGCTAGGCTGCACGCGTGGCCAAGGAGTTTCCGCGTCTCGACGAGTCGCTCACCGAGTTCATCAACGACCAGGCCATGTTCTTCGTCGCCACCGCGCCGTCCGAGGGCGGCCGAATCAACCTCTCCCCCAAGGGTTATCGAGACACCTTCGCGGTGATCGACGACCACACCGTCGCCTACCTGGACCTGTTCGGCAGCGGCGTGGAAACCATTGCCCATTTGCGGGACAACGGCCGGATCACCATCATGTTCTGCTCGTTCACCCGCAACTCGCGCATCCTGCGCCTGTTCGGCCGGGGCCGGGTGGTCCGCCCCGACGACGCCGAGTTCGGCGACCTCGTGGGCCGTTTCGGGAGTCCGCACGCGGGCGTGCGCGCCGTCGTCGTCGTCGACCTGGAGCGGATCGCGGACGCCTGCGGGTTCGCGGTGCCGTACTACGAGCTCGTCGACGAACGCCGGGTGCTCGACGACTACCACAGCAAGGCGCCCGACGAGGCCTACGTTCGTCTCGTCGGGCGCAACCGGCGCAGCATCGACGGGTTGCCGGCGTTGGACGCCGACCACCCGGTGCCTAGATCGCGCGCTTGAGCTCGTCGACCTTGTCGAGCCGCTCCCAGGGCAGGTCGACGTCGGTGCGGCCGAAGTGCCCGTACGCGGCGGTCTGCGCGTAGATCGGGCGCAGCAGGTCCAGGTCGCGCACGATTGCGCCGGGCCGCAGGTCGAACACCTCGGGCACGATCTTCTCGATCTTGACCGGGTCGACCGTCGCGGTGCCGAAGGTCTCGATGAACAACCCGACCGGGGCGGCTTTCCCGATGGCGTAGGCCACCTGCACCTCGACCCGCTCGGCCAGCCCGGCGGCGACGATGTTCTTGGCCACCCAGCGCATCGCGTACGCCGCCGAGCGGTCCACCTTCGACGGGTCCTTGCCGGAGAAGGCGCCGCCGCCGTGGCGGGCCCAGCCGCCGTAGGTGTCGACGATGATCTTTCGGCCGGTCAGCCCCGCGTCGCCCATCGGGCCACCGACGACGAACTTGCCGGTCGGGTTGATCAGCACCCGCGTCCCCGACGAGTCGAGGGTGTCGTGCGCCAGCTCGGCCAGTACGGCCTTGATCACGTGCTCGCGCAGGTCGGGATCGAGCGTGTTTTCCAGGTCGATGTCGGCCGCGTGCTGGGTGGAGATCACCACGGTGTCCAGCCGGACCGGGACGTCGTCCTCGTAGGCGATGGTGACCTGGGTCTTGCCGTCCGGGCGCAGGTATCCCAGCGTGCCGTTCTTGCGCACCTCGGTCAGCTTCCGCGACAGCCGGTGGGCCAGCGCGATGGGGAGCGGCATGAGCTCGGGGGTGTCGGCGATCGCGTAGCCGAACATCAGGCCCTGGTCGCCGGCGCCCTGGGAGTCCAGCGGGTCCGCGGCGCCCTCGACGCGCGCCTCGTGGGCGGTGTCGACGCCCTGGGCGATGTCGGGTGACTGGGCGCCGATGCCGATGTTCACCCCGCACGACGCCCCGTCGAAGCCCTTGTCCGACGAGTCGTAGCCGATGTCGAGGATGCGGGCGCGGACCGTGTTGGTGATGTCGGCGAACGCTTCCTTCGCGGTCGTCGTCACCTCGCCGACGACATGCACCTGACCGGTGGTGACCAGCGTCTCGACCGCGACACGTGAGCGGGGGTCCTGCGCCAGCAAGGCGTCGAGAACCGAGTCGCTGATCGCGTCACAGATCTTGTCGGGATGTCCCTCAGTCACCGACTCACTGGTAAACAGGCGACCCTTTTCGCTCACAATCGAATCCTTCCGAATAGTTAGTTAACCGAATCATATCGGCCGGCATCGGGCCGGCTGGCGCCTGGCCCCACGCCACAGCAAACCGAACCGTATTACCCGCCGCCGTGCAGGAACGTGGCGATCGCATCCACGATACGACTGGCCATCAGCGTCTTGGAGCCGTGTTGCAGCGCCGACTCGGTGCCGTCGGAGGCCAGCAGCCAGCCGTCGTTGCTGTCCACCTCGAACGCCCTGCCGTCGCCGACCGCGTTGACCACCAACAGGTCGCAGCCCTTGCGGCGCAGCTTGGCGCGGGCGTGAAACAGCACATCGCCGTTGGCATCGCCCGTTTCGGCGGCGAACCCCACGATGGCCCGCAGGTTGGGCAGCTCGCCGCTGGCGCGCGCCCGCACCGCGCCCGCGAGCACGTCGTCGTTGCGGACCAGCTCGATCGTCGGTGGGCGTTCCTGATCGTCCGAGCTCTTTTTGATCTTGGCGGCGGAAACCTGTGCGGGCCGGAAGTCGGCGACGGCCGCCGCCATCACCAGCACGTCGGCCGCGGGCGCGTGCTTGGCCACCGCGTCGCCGAGTTGCTCGGCCGAGCTGACGTGGACCACCTCGACGCCGGCCGGGTCGATCAGCCCCGCGGTGTGCCCGGCGATCAGCGTGACCTCGGCGCCGCGCTGGGCGGCGACGCGGGCCACCGCGTAGCCCTGCTTGCCGGAGCTGCGATTGCCGATGAAACGCACGGGGTCGATCGGTTCGCGGGTGCCGCCGGCGGTGACCAGCAGCTTGCAGCCGGCGAGGTCGTACGGGAGCGCGTCGTGGCGTTCCAGCAGCAGCTGGGCCAGCGTGGTGATCTCCTCGGCCTCGGGCAGCCGGCCGGAGCCGCTGTCGGCGCCGGTGAGCCGCCCGGACGCCGGTTCCAGCACCACCGCGCCGCGACGGCGCAGGGTGGCCACGTTGTCGACGGTGGCCGGGTGCAACCACATCTCGGTGTGCATGGCAGGCGCGAACAGCACCGGGCACCGGGCGGTGAGCAGGGTGGCGGTCAGCAGGTCATCGGCGCGGCCGTGCACCGCGCGGGCGAGCAGGTCAGCGGTGGCCGGCGCCACCAACACCAGGTCGGCCTGCTGGCCGATCTGGACGTGCGGCACTTCCGGGACGTTCTCGAAGATGCCGGTGTGCACCGGCTGGCCGGAGAGCGCCTCGAACGTGGCGGCCCCGACGAACCGCAGCGCGGATTCGGTGGGGATGACGCGGACCAGATGGCCGGCCTCGGAGAGCTGACGAACGACCGTGCACGCCTTGTAGGCGGCGATGCCACCGGAGACGCCGACGACAATCCGTTTGCGGTCCACAGCGACCGGCCCCGCCCTGTTACTCGCCCTCGGTGTGCTCGAGCAGGTCGGCGTGGATCTCGCGCAGCGCGATCGACAGCGGCTTCTCCTGAAGCCCCGGCTCGACCAGCGGCCCAACGTATTCGAGGATGCCCTCGCCGAGCTGGTTGTAGTAGTCGTTGATCTGACGGGCCCGCTTGGCGGCGTAGATCACCAGGGCGTACTTGCTCGACACGCGGTCCAGCAGCTCGTCGATGGGCGGGTTGGTGATGCCCAGCGGGGTGTCGTAGGCGCCCTGGCCTCCGGCCGATGGGTCGAACC
>NZ_LZJW01000094.1 GCF_001667885.1 Mycobacterium scrofulaceum
CAGGGGGTGTCGTCGGCCGGGTTGCACATGCCCGGGGCGGCGAGTTTGGCCAGCACCGCCTCGAGGGTGGCGCGGGCCTCGGGGGTCAGCAGGCCGCGCAGCTCGGACATGCCGTCGGGGCCCTGGCGGCCCAGGGTCAGGCCACGGCGCCGCGCGCGCTCGGCGTCGGTGTAGCTGCCGTCGGGGTTCAGGCAGTCCGCCACGTGGTCGGCCAGTGCGGCCAATTGTTCGGGCCGGTAGTGCGTTCCGTGGGCGGCCAGGTCAGCCTCGACGGCGGCGCGGGTCACCGCATCGACCCAGCCGGGTAGCCGGTGGAAGAACTTCCGGATCACCGCCACCTGCCCGGCACCGAGCTTTCCCTCTCGCTGGGCGGCCGCGGTGGCCGGCAGCATCGGCTCGAGCGGTTCCCCGGTCAACCCGCGCCGCGGGCCCAGATCCACCGCCTCCTTGACCCGGTGTGACGCCTCGGCGCGGCTGATCAATGTCGCCTCGGCGACCGCATGCGCCAGCGTGCCACCGAGCTCTTCGGGGGTGGCTTGATGGGCCAGGTTGTTGATCAGCGGATGCTCCAGCGCCGGCAACTGGCGGCGCACCTGCTCGCAGCGCTCCAACATCGCCAGCTGCTGCTGCACCGTCATCGCCTCCACCGGCAACGCGCGGGCGCGGGCCAACACGCAATCCAAGTCATCGAACACCGCCTCGGCGTCGGGATGACCATGTGGACTCATACCGCCAAACTAGCCACCCCCACCGACAAAAACGGCCCCCAAAACCGCCACAGATGCACACTCAAAAAATTGGCGCGAAAAAAGATTCGGCCCGCGTTCTCGGCGCTCGCAGGGGCGCCGCCAAAAAGCCGAAAATAGCCGCTCGGAGACCTGCCGGGCGAGGTCCCGCGTCTTGTCGGTCCGCGGATCTAAGCTCGCGATGCCCTGGTAATCACGCAGTCCGAAAGGGAGCCGCCGCCATGCGATTCCTGCACACCGCCGACTGGCAGCTCGGCATGACCCGGCACTTCCTCGCCGGTGACGCCCAGCCGCGGTACTCGGCCGCCCGGCGTGACGCGGTGGCGGGGTTGGGCGTGCTGGCGGCGGAGGTGGGCGCGGAATTCATCGTGGTGTCCGGCGACGTCTTCGAGCACAATCAGCTTCCCCCGCAGGTCGTCGGGCAGTCGTTGGAAGCCATGCGCGCCATCGGGATTCCGGTCTACCTCCTGCCGGGCAACCACGACCCGCTCGACGCGTCCTCGGTGTACTCCAGCGCCCTGTTCACCGCCGAACGTCCCGACAACGTGGTGGTGCTCGACCGGGCCGGAGTCCATCAGGTACGGCCCGGGTTGGAAATCGTCGCCGCGCCTTGGCGATCCAAGGCGCCGACCACCGACCTGGTCGCCGACGTTCTCGATGGCCTCACGCCCCAGCCGGTCACCCGGATCCTCGTCGCGCACGGCGGGGTCGACGTCCTGGACCCGGACCGGGACAAGCCCTCGCTGATCCGGCTGGCCGCCGTGGAGCACGCGCTGGCGACCGGCACGGTGCACTATGTCGCGCTGGGAGATAAGCACTCACGCACGAATGTCGGTGACAGCGGCCGGATCTGGTACTCCGGATCGCCGGAAGTCACCAACTTCGACGACGTGGAATCCGACCCCGGTCACGTCCTCATCGTGGAGATCGACGAAAACGACCCACACCGCACCGCCTCGGTGGAATCACGGCACGTCGGCCGGTGGCGCTTCGTCACCATGCACCACCAGGTCGACAGTCGACGCGACATCGCCGACCTCGACCTGAACCTGGACCTGATGACCGAAAAGGACCGCACCGTGGTGCGCTTGGCACTCACCGGGTCCCTGACGGTCACCGACCGTGCGGCGCTGGACGCCTGCCTGGACCGGTACGCCCGGCTATTCGCCCACCTGCGTACATGGGACAGCCACACCGACCTCGCGGTCATTCCGGCCGACGGCGAATTCAGTGACCTGGGTATCGGGGGATTCGCCGCCGCGGCGGTTGACGAGCTGGTGGCAACCGCGCGCGAGGGAGACTCCGAGACCGCTGTCGACGCACAGGGGGCGCTGGCGCTGTTGCTGCGCCTCACCGACCGGGGCGCCGCATGAAGTTGCACCGCCTGACCCTGACGAATTACCGCGGCATCACCCATCGGGAGATCGAGTTTCCCGACCACGGCGTCGTCGTGGTGTGTGGCGCCAACGAGATCGGCAAGTCGTCGATGATCGAGGCCTTGGACTTGCTGCTGGAGTCCAGGGACCGCTCGACGAAGAAGGAAGTCAAGCAGGTCAAGCCCACGCACAGCGACGTCGGCTCCGAGGTGAGCGCCGAATTGAGCTGTGGGCCTTACCGTTTCACCTATCGCAAGCGCTTTCACAAGAAGTGCGAAACCGAGCTCACCATCCAGTCGCCGCACCGCGAGCAGCTCACCGGTGACGAGGCCCACGAGCGGGTCCGCGCGATGCTGGCCGAGACGGTGGACAGCGATCTGTGGCACGCCCAGCGGGTGTTGCAGTCCGCGTCGACCGCAGCGGTCGACCTGTCCGGTTGCGACGCCCTGTCGCGCGCGCTCGACGTGGCGGCCGGGGATGCCGCGGCGCTGTCCGGCACCGAGCCGCTGCTGATCGAACGCATCGACGCCGAATACGGCCGCTACTTCACTCCGACGGGTCGCCCCACCGGGGAGTGGGCCGCCGCGATTACCCGCCTGGCCGACGCCGAAGCCGCGGTCGCGGAGTGCGCGGCTGCGGTCGCCGAGGTCGACGAGCGGGTTGGGCGACACGCCGCCCTGACGCAGCAGGTGGCCGACTTGTCCCAGCAGCGCATCGCGGCGCGCCCCCGGCTCACCGCCGCGCAGGAGGCCGCGGAAAAGGTCGCCGAATTGACGGGCCAGGCGCGGGAGGCCGAGCTGATCGCCACCGCCGCGGCGGCGACCAGCGCCGCCGCGACCACGGCTCGCAACTCACGGCTGCAGCTGCTCGCCGAAATCGAAACCCGCACAGCGGCTGTCGTAGCCGCTGAGGCGCAAGCAAAAGAAGCCGCCGACGCGTGCGCGGTGACGCGGGTCGAGGCCGAGGCCGCCGACGTCGCCGCTCAGCAGGCCGCCGATGCCGTCGCGGATCTGCATCGCCGCGCCGAATCCGCCCGCCGCACAGTCGCTCTGCTCGCCGACCGCGAGGAGGCCGACCGGCTGAGCGCCCGACTGACCAAGATCGAGGCCATCCAACGCGACCGCGACGGTGTGTGCGCCGAACTCGGAAAGATCACGATCACCGAGCAGCAGCTGCGCCGCATCGAGACGGCCGCGGCCGCGGTCGACCGCATCGGCGACCAGTTGACGTCGGCGTCCGCGGCGGTCGAGTTGACCGCGGCCGCGGACATCGAACTGTCCATCGGTGGCGAACTGATCGCGTTGTCCGAGGGGCAAACCTGGTCCATCACGGCGACCGGGCCCACCGCCGTCCAGGTCCCCGGCGTCCTGACCGCGCGGATCACTCCCGGCGCAACCACCCTCGATGTCCAAGCGAAACACGCCGCGGCGCAGGAAGAATTGGCCGCAGCGTTGGCCGAGGCGCGGGCCGAAGACCTGGCGGCGGCCCGGATTGCCGATCAGCGTCGCCGCGAACTCCAGGGCAGCCGCGATCAACTGAGCGCCACGTTGGCCGGCCTGTGCGGTGACGAAGAGATCGGCGAGTTGCGTGCGCGACTCGCGCAGCTACGCGCCACGCAACCCGTCGAGGCGGACACCCCGGCGACAGACATCGGCGCCGCCCGCGCCGAGCTCGATGCGCTGGAGACGGCTAGCCGGGCCGCGATGGCCGCATGCGACGACCGCCGCGGGGACGCCACCGCCGTTACCACCCGGCTGACCGAGCTGGTCACCCGCGCAACGGTTCTCGAAAACGAGCTGAAAAACCAACGAGGTGAGCTCGACGCGGCCACCGACCGGCTGGCCCAGGAGCGGGCCTCGGCCGGCGACGACGAACTCGCGTCGGCCGCGGACACGGCGGTGCAGGCCGCTTCGGCCGCCGAACGTCGGCACACCGAGCTCGCGGAGGCGCTCGCGGCGGCACGGCCGGACGCGGTGAATGCCGAATTGCGCGCCGCCATCACCGAAACCGAAGAGCTGCGCGAGCGCTACGAAGAGGCCGCTCGCGCGTTGCGCGAGATCACCATCGAACTCTCGGTGATGGGCGGCGAGGGCCGGCAGGGCAAGCTCGACGCCGCGGAAACCGAACGCGAACACGCCGCCAGCGAGCACATCCGCGTCGGCGGCCGGGCGAGGGCGGCGCGGCTGCTGCGCTCGGTCATGACGCGTCACCGCGACACCACCCGGCAGCGGTACGTCGAGCCCTACCGCGCGGAACTGCAACGGCTGGGCCGCCCGGTGTTCGGTCCCACGTTCGAGGTCGAGATCGACAGCGACCTCTGCATTCGCAGCCGCACGCTCAATGGCGTCACGGTGCCCTACGACTCCCTGTCGGGTGGGGCCAAGGAGCAACTCGGCATCCTGGCGCGATTGGCCGGCGCCGCCCTCGTCGCCAAGCAGGACGCCGTTCCGGTGGTCGTCGACGACGCGCTGGGGTTCACCGACCCCGACCGGCTGGCGAAGATGGGGGAGGTCTTCGACACGGTGGGCACGCACGGCCAGGTCATCGTGCTCACCTGCAGTCCCGACCGCTACGACGGCGTCAAGGGCGCTCACCGCATCGATCTGAGCGCCTAGCACCCGCGCTGGGCCGCGTCGACCACGCCAGACGCGATGCCCGTCGGCAGGCCCGGCAGAATGGTGTCATGGCGGGCCGACACCGATGACGATGAACGCGAAACGGCGCCGGGTGCAGGAGAAGCTCGCGGCGTTGCCCGGTGTGCGGCCCGTGCGCCGCCCGATCTCGCCGGACAGCAGCGAGGAGTTCGACCTTTACTACGTGCGCGCCGGGCGGAAATCGGCACATCCGCTGGTCATCATCCCGGGAGGACCCGGGGTCGCGTCGGTGCAGATGTACAAGGGGCTGCGGCGGCGCGCGGCCGCGGCCGGCCTTGACGTCATCATGATCGAACACCGCGGGGTTGGCATGTCGCGGCACGACGACTCCGGCGCGGACCTGCCTCCCGAGGCGATCACGGTGAACCAGGTCGTCGACGATATCGCCGCCGTGCTCGACGACGCCCACGTCGACACCGCCGTCATCTACGGTGCGTCGTACGGCACCTACATCGCCTCCGGGTTCGGTGTGCGCCATCCGGGCCGCGTGCGGGCCATGATCCTCGATTCGCCGCTGCTGTCCCGGCACGACATCGTGATCGTGCGCCGCGCGATCCGCAGGCTGCTGCTCAGGGGCGACAGCCCTGAAACGGCCGCGCTGGCGCCCAAAATGCGCAAACTCGTCGACGCGGGGGTGATGACCGCGGCGGCCACCCAGGTGGTCGCGACGATTTACGGCTACGGCGGCGCCGAGCTCCTCGAGCGGCAACTCGACCTGCTGCTGGACGGTCGAAAGCTGTTGTGGTGGGCGTTGTCCCGGTTCGCCACCCTGAGCAACCTGCCGTATCGCTACGAGGAAGACCTGGTCAGCCGCATCGCGTTCCGCGAACTGAACTACGCCGCCGAACCCGACGGGCTGCCGCTCGACCCCGCCGTGGCGGAACGCGAAGCACGCACGGAGACAGCCACTTTCGAGGACGAACCCTACGACCTGGTGGCCGAGATGCCGCATTTCGGCTGGCCTACCGTGGTGGTTTCCGGCGGCCGCGACCTCATCACCCCGCCGGCGGTCGCCGACCGTGTGGCCGCGCTGCTGCCCAACGTGGTGCTCTTGAAACTGCCTACCATGGCGCACAGCGCGCTCGACTTCCGCGAGCCCGCCGCGATCGCCATCGCCCGAGCGGTGTGCCGGGGCGAAATCGACGGGCTCGCCGCGAAAGCGCCTGCGCTCGATGCCCTTCCGGCGCGGCCCGAGCTGCGCCTGCTGTGGAAGATGATCGGGGTGGCCGCGACCTTGGAGGGCGCCCTGCCGATCCCGGCGCGGCTGCGCCGCCGGGTCAGCCGCGCATGAATCCAATGGCGGTGTAGCGCAAGTCGCCGAGTCCCGCGGCGCCGAAATTGGCCAGTGTGCTGCGCACGGCGACGTCACCGGGGGATTGCGTCAGCGGGAGGCTGAACCCCTCGGCCCAGATGAGCTTGTCGAGGTCGTTGGCCAAGGCCCGCGCCTTGCCGGGGTCGAGCTCCTCGAGGGTCCGCTCGATCGCCTCGTCGATCTGCGGGCTGCCGATCTTGCCGAAGTTGCTCTCGCCGGTCGACAGGTAGATCTGAGTGAGTGCCGAAAGCGGGAACGCGTCTCCGAGCCAACCGAATTGGGCGATGTCGAAATCCCCGACGTTGATGTAGTTGGTGAAGAACCCGCTGCCCGAGCGGGCCACCAGGTCGAGCTTGACGCCGATCTGCGCCAGACTGTGCTGCGCGATCTGAGCGAACTGCCGGCTGCCCTGGGCGTCGTAGAACAGATCGCGGATGACCAGCTGGCGGCCGTTCTTTTCGCGGAACTGGCCGTTGAGCTTCCATCCCAGGGCGTCGAGCTCCCGCCTGGCGGCGTCCGGGTCGTAAGGGACGACCGCGCTGTTGTCCTCGTAACCCTTTTGCCCCGCGACATAGATGTGGTTACCCAACGCCACCGGATCGCTGGTGAGGCCGTATTGGACGACCTTGGCGATGGTGCGCCGGTCGATGCCCTTGGACACCGCGAGGCGCAGCGCCTTGTCGGACAGGATCGATCCGGGGGCGCCGTTGAAGGTGAAGTGGGACCAGGCGGGGGCGGGGGCGCGCCGGATCGAGATACCCTTCGTGCGCTGCGCGATGGTCAGCTGGTCGACGGTGCCGACGCCGGACGCGTCGATCGTGTTGTTCTGCAGCGCGGGCAGCCTCGCGGCATCGTCGAGCACCAGGTAGGTGATGTTGTCCAGGCGCGGGCGGGCGCCCCACCATTTCGGGTTGCGGGACAGCACGATCCGCTGCGTCGTGCGGTCCAGCGACGTGACGATGAAGGGGCCGGCCGACGGGCCGGGCGCGGTAAGTTGGGCCTTGTTGAACGCCTCCGGCGTGGCCGTCATGCTCTTGGGGAACAACATGCCGTTACCGGCGAACATGCCGCGCCACTCCGCGTACGGCTTGGCGAAGGTGACGACGGCCTGCCGGTCGTCGACGCCCCGGGTGACCGAAGCGACGCGGTCGGCGCCGCTGGGGCCGGCGATCTCGAACGTCTTGTCGGAGCCGCTCAACGCGTGGATCTGGCTGGCGATGTCCTCCCAGGTGATCGGTGTGCCGTCGGACCACACGGCCCGCGGGTTGATGGTGTAGGTCACCACCTGCGGTGCGGTGCCGGTGAGTTCGACGCTGGTGAAGTAATCGGTGTCGACCGTGGTCGATCCGTCGGCGCCGAGGATGAACGCCCGCGGCAGGGTGGCCTTCATCATCGCGGCCACTTCGGCGGAGTTGCCGTCGATGTGCAGGACATTGAAGTTGGGCGGGAAGTCGCTGAGCGCGAGCCGCAGGCTGCCCCCGTCTTGCAGCGTGGCCGGGTCCTGCGGGTTGATATCGCTGGTGGTCCCGATCTGGGCGCTCTGACCGGTCTGCGGCGCCAAGTTGATGGCCGGCGAGCATCCCGAGACGGCAAGCGCCACCGCGACGAGCGCCGCAGTCACCCGCCTAGACACGTTTGCCCGGATTCGGTTGGGGCACGGCGCCCAGCAGTCGCCGGGTGTACTCGTGCTGGGGGTCGCCGAACACCTGTCGGCTGTCGCCCTGCTCGACGATCTTGCCGGCATGCATGACCACCACCTGGTGCGCGAGGTGTTTGACCACCGAAAGATCATGGGAGACGAAGAGATACGACAGGCCGAACCGCTCTTGAAGGTCGAGCAGCAGGTTGATGATGCCGGCCTGGATGGAGACGTCAAGGGCGGAGACCGGCTCGTCGAGCGCCAGGATCTTCGGTTGCAGTGCCAGCGCCCGCGCGATGCCGATGCGCTGCTTCTGCCCTCCCGAGAACTCGGCGGGGTACCGGGCGGCGTCGGCTCGGCGCAATCCAACGATGTCGAGCAGCTCGGCGACGCGCGCGTTGGTCTCGTCCTTACCGAATCCGTTGGCCGACAACGGTTCGGCGAGGAGTTCGAACACGGGCAGCCGTGGATCCAGTGAGGCCACCGGGTCTTGGAATACCACCTGGATGTCGCGGCGTAACGACCGCCGGTGCGACGCGCTCAGGGTTGCGACGTCGGCGCCGAGGACCTCGATGGAGCCGGATTGCGGCGCAACGAGTTCCAAGATCTCGTGCAGGGTGGTCGACTTTCCCGAACCGGACTCGCCGACGATGCCCAGGGTGCGGCCCTGCCGCAGCTCGAAGCTGACGCCGTCGACCGCGCGGACCTCACCGACGGTGCGGCGCAACACCACGCCCTTCGTCAGCTGGAACGTCTTGACCAGGTCGCGCACCCGGACGACGACCCCCGAGTCACCGGACAGTTCCCCGCGTGCGGAGGTGTTGACACCGTAGATCTCGGCGGCGGTGCGTCCGTTGACCTGGTCGGTGCGGATGCAGGCGGCCCGGTGATCCACCCCGACCGGCAGTAACTCCGGTTCGGCCGCGCGGCATGCGTCGATGACGAGGGGGCAGCGCGGCGCGAACGGGCACCCCGGCTCCAGCCCAATCAACGACGGCGGCGCGCCGGGGATGGGCACCAACCGGGTGCCCTGCACCGCGTCGAGCCGCGGCACGGACCCCAACAGCCCTACGGTGTAAGGCATCTGGCGATCGCGGTAGAGATCGTGCACGCCGGCGGATTCGACGACCCGGCCGGCATACATCACCAGCGCCCGGTCGGCGAATTCGGCGACGACGCCGAGGTCGTGGGTGATGATCAGCACCCCGGCGCCGGTGATGTCGCGCGCGGTCTTGAGCACCTCGAGGATCTGTGCCTGGACGGTGACGTCCAGCGCGGTGGTGGGCTCGTCGCAGATCAACAGGTCCGGGTCGTTGGCGATCGCGATCGCGATGACCACCCGCTGGCGCTCACCACCGGACAGCTCATGGGGAAACGCGCGGGCCCGCCGCTCCGGTTGCGCGATACCGACCAGCTCGAGCAGTTCCACCGCGCGCCGCCGGGCGGCGTTCTTACCCACGTTCGGCTGGTGGATTTCGATCGCCTCGGCGATCTGGTCCCCGACGGTGTAGACGGGTGTCAGCGCCGACATCGGGTCCTGGAACACCATGCCGACGGTCTTGCCGCGGAAGCGGGACATCGCGTCGTCGCCGAGGCCGAGCAGCTCGGTGCCGTGCAGGCGCACCGAGCCGCGCACCCGCGCATACTCGGGCAGCAGGCCCACCGCCGCCAGCGCCGAAACCGATTTGCCCGAGCCGGATTCGCCGACCATGGCCACGACTTCGCCGGGGGCGACGCTGTAGCTGATGCCGCGCACCGCGGTCACCGGCTGGCCGTCCGTCGGGAAGCTGACGGCCAGGTCGGTGACCTCCAGCAGGGCGCTCACGGGGCACCACCCCGCAACATGCCGCTGCCGGGGTCGAGCGCGTCGCGCAGGCCGTCCCCGGTCACGTTGGCGCACACCAGGATCAACACCAGCACACCCGCGGGAAACAGGAACACCCACGGGAAGGTCGTCGCGGACTGGGTGCCGTTGGCGATCAACGTGCCCAGCGAGACGTCCGGCGGCTGGATGCCGAAGCCGAGGAAGCTGAGCCCGGTCTCGGCCAAGATGGCCGAGGCGACGTTGAGGGCGGCGTCGATGATCAGAATCGAAGCCACGTTGGGCACCACGTGGCGCAGGATGATCCGGCGGCTGGACACGCCCATGTACCGTGCGGCCCTGATGAATTCGCGTTCGCGCAGGCTCATGGTCATGCCGCGCACCATGCGAGAGCTGATCATCCAGCCGAATCCGGCGAGCAGCAGCACCAGCATCAGGATGTTGGCCGAACTCTTGGTCCGCGGTGTGACGATGGCGATCAGGATGAAGCTGGGCACCACCAGCAGCAGGTCGACCAACCACATCAGCGCCCGGTCCCGCCAGCCACCGAAGTAGCCGGCGATCGATCCGACCGTGGCGGCGATGCCGGTGGAGATCACGGCCACGCAGACACCGATCAGCATCGACTTCTGCATGCCCCGCAGGATCTGCGCCAACAAGTCCTGCCCGAGCGCGTTGGTGCCGAGCCAATGCCGGGTGTTCGGCGGTTGCAACAGCGCGTCGAAGTCGAGGTCGTCGTAGGAGTACGGCAGCGCCGAGGGCAGCGCGTAGCAACCGACGAACAGCAGCACCAGCAGCGTCAGCGACGCGACCGCCAACCGGTTGCGCACGAACCTGCGCAGCACCAGTGTGCGGCGCGAGGTGAACTCCGCCTTCGGCGTCGGAATTCCTTGAGCAGCATCGACTTTGGCCTCGGATGTCATGACACCCGCACCCGCGGATCGAGGGCGGCGTAGAACACATCCGAGAGCAGACCCGCCAGCAGCACCACCGTTCCGGAGAACAACGTGATCGCGGCGATGATGTAGGTGTCCTGCGTCGCGATGCCCTGCACCAGCCATTCACCCATGCCGTGCCAGCCGAAGATCTTCTCCACGAACACCGCGCCGGTGACCAGCCCGGCGACCCCATAGGCGAACAGGGTGGCCAGCGGGATGAGCGCCGTGCGCAGCCCGTGCTTGACCAGCGCCCGCCGGCGGGTGAGCCCTTTGGCCCGCGCGGTGCGAATGAAATCCTGGCCCAGCACGTCGAGCATCGCGTTGCGCTGATATCGGCTGTACCCGGCGGCGGCGGCCAACGTCAGCGTGAGCGTGGGCAGGACCAGATGCCGCAGCCGGTCCACCAGCTGGTGCCAGGCGCCGCCGGTCACGCCGGGCGACGTTTCCCCCGTGTAGTCGAATAGGTGCACACCCAGCGCCCAGTTCACCCGCAGGGCGGCGAGGATCAACAGATTCGCGATGACGAACGTCGGCGTGCTGAGCACCAGCAACGCCACCATGGTGACGAGGCGATCACTGAGTCGGTACTGGCGAATCGCCCCCCAGGCCCCGGCCGCGATGCCCAGGACGGTGCCCGCCAGCGAACCGACAACCAGGAGCCGCAGGGTCACACCGACCCGGCGCCAGAGGGTGGCGCCGACGGGCTGGCCGGTGATGGTCTTGCCGAAGTCGCCGCGCACGGCGTGCGAGGCCCACTGCGCGTAGCGGATTGGTATCGGCTTGTCCAGGTTGAGCGAGCGGGCCTTGGCGTCGATGACGGACTGCGGTGGGCGCGGGCTGCGCTGCAACAGGCTGTCCAACGGCCTGAAGGCCACCGACGTCAGGCAGAACGTCAGGAACGAGGCCAGGGCAAGCAGCACGACGTAGTTGAGCAACCGGCGCGCCAAGAAACGAATCATCCCCGATCACACCGCCCGTCTCGCATTGGGACAGGTTAACGAGCCCGGCCGGTACCGGCCCGGTGCGTCGACCGGATCCTTGTGATCCGGCTGATTTTCATGCGTCAATATTCGGTGGCCCGTTGTTAACATCCACCGCGGTGCTGCGACACTCCCGAGGAGGCTGACGTGACGGTGACCGAGGATTACCTGGCCAACAACGCGCAGTATGCCAGCACATTTCAGGGCCCGCTGCCGATGCCGCCCGCCAAACACGTCGCGGTCGTCGCCTGCATGGACGCCCGCCTCGACGTCTACCGCGCCCTGGGTCTCAACGAGGGCGAGGCGCACGTTATCCGCAACGCCGGCGGAGTGGTCACCGACGATGTCATCCGCTCGCTGGCCATCAGTCAGCGGTTGCTGGGCACGCGGGAGATCATCCTGATCCACCACACCGACTGCGGGATGCTCACGTTCACCGACGATGACTTCAAGCGCGCCATTCAAGAGGAGACCGGCGTCAAGCCGGCGTGGGCGGCCGAAGCCTTTCCCGACGTCGCCGAGGACGTCCGGCAGTCGTTGCGCCGCATCGAGAACAGCCCGTTCGTGACCAAGCACGAGTCCGCGCGCGGATTCGTCTTCGACGTCGCCACGGGGAAGCTTCAGGAAATCAAGGCCTAGCGCTCAGCCGACCTTGTAGGTGGCGAGGGCCTTCGCCACCAGCGTGCCCTGGGCGTCGACGATCTCGGCCTCGCAGTTGACCAGCGAGCGGCCACGCCGCAACACCCGGCCCACGCCGATCACGTCGGTGGCCCGGGCCGGCGCCATGAAGTCCAACGCCATCGAGACGGTCACGCCCCGCAACTCGGGGGGTGCCTGCGCGCCGCACCATGCCGCCGCCATCACGGTGACGTCGGCGAGGGTGGCGATGGCGCCCCCGTGGACCATGTCGCCGATCGTCACGTTGGCGGGATTCCAGGGCAGCCGCAGGCGCACCTCGTGCTCGTCGAGCCGGTCGGCGACGATGCCCAGCTTGGCGACGAACGGTGATTGGGGAAGGAATCGGGCGATGACGTCGCGGCCGCTCGGCGGAGGATCGGCCGGTGCAGGGTCAGAGGACATCCGTCCATGCTGTCGCACCGGGCGCCCGCCGGAAAAGGGTCGCCGCCCGTCTTGGCCCGATCCGTCGGGTGGACGTCGTGCGCGCCACGAACGGCGCGCACTTGACAACCGCCGCCCCGAACTGATGCTATGGATGGCAAATCTGCCAAACTTGACCGACTCTACCAGGTTTATTGACCAAGGGAAGCCATGACCAGCGATCTGAAGGCGGCCCCCGCCGCCGGCCAGTACGAGTTGAGCCATCTGCGCTCGCTCGAGGCCGAAGCGATCCACATCATCCGGGAGGTGGCCGCCGAGTTCGAGCGGCCGGTGCTGTTGTTCTCCGGCGGTAAGGACTCCATCGTCATGCTGCACCTGGCGCTGCGGGCGTTCCGCCCCGGCCGGTTGCCGTTCCCGGTCATGCACGTCGACACCGGGCACAACTTCGACGAGGTGATCGCGACGCGCGACGAGCTGGTCGCGGAGCACGGGGTGCGCCTGGTGATCGCGTCGGTCCAGGAGGACATCGACGCCGGCCGCGTCGTCGAGCCGAAGCAGGGACGCAACTCGATCCAGACCGTGACGCTGCTGCGCGCCATCCGGGAGAACAAGTTCGACGCGGCGTTCGGCGGCGCCCGTCGCGACGAGGAGAAGGCGCGCGCCAAGGAGCGGGTGTTCAGCTTCCGGGACGAGTTCGGCCAGTGGGACCCGAAGGCGCAGCGCCCCGAGCTGTGGAACCTGTACAACGGCCGGCACCACAAGGGCGAGCACATCCGGGCCTTCCCGTTGTCCAACTGGACCGAGTTCGACATCTGGTCCTACATCGGCGCGGAGAACATCGCGCTGCCCTCGATCTATTACGCCCACCGGCGCAAGGTGTTTCGCCGCGACGGCATGCTGTTGGCGGTCGACCGGCACATGCAGCCACGCGACGACGAGCCGGTGTTCGAAGCGACGGTGCGTTTCCGCACGGTCGGCGACGTGACCTGCACGGGATGCGTCGAGTCGGAGGCCGCGACGGTGGGTGAGGTCATCGCGGAGACCGCGGTGTCCCGCCTCACCGAACGGGGCGCGACCCGGGCCGACGACCGGATCTCGGAGGCCGGGATGGAAGACCGCAAACGGCAGGGGTACTTCTGATGGCCACACCCACCACGCTGCTTCGCCTCGCCACCGCGGGTTCCGTCGACGACGGCAAGTCCACGCTGATCGGCCGCCTGCTGTACGACTCCAAGGCCGTCATGGAGGACCAATGGGCGGCGGTGGAGCAGACGTCCAAGGAGCGCGGCCACGACTACACCGACCTGGCGCTGGTGACCGACGGATTGCGCGCCGAACGCGAGCAGGGCATCACCATCGACGTCGCCTACCGCTATTTCGCCACGCCCAAGCGGAAATTCATCATCGCCGACACTCCGGGCCACATCCAGTACACCCGCAACATGGTGACCGGTGCGTCGACCGCCCAGCTGGTGATCGTCCTCGTCGACGCCCGGCACGGGCTGCTGGAACAGTCCCGCCGGCACGCCTTCCTGGCCTCGCTGCTGGGCATCCAGCACATCGTTCTGGCCGTCAACAAGATGGACCTGATCGGCTGGGACAAAGAGAAATTCGAGGCCATCCGCGACGAATTCCACGCGTTCGCCGCGCGCCTTGATGTGCACGACGTCGCCACCATCCCGATGTCCGCGCTGCACGGCGACAACGTGGTGACCAAGTCGGACCAGACGCCCTGGTACGAGGGCCCGGCGCTGCTGTCGCACCTGGAGGAGGTCTACATCGCCGGCGACCGCAACCTGGTCGACGTGCGATTCCCCGTCCAGTACGTCATCCGGCCGCACACCCGCGAGCACCAGGACCACCGCAGTTATGCGGGCACCGTGGCCAGCGGGGTCATGCGCCCGGGTGACGAAGTCGTCGTCCTGCCGATCGGCAAGACCACCCGGATCACCGCCATCGATGGGCCGAATGGTCCAGTGGAAGAAGCATTTCCGCCAATGGCGGTTTCCATCAGCCTGGCCGACGAGATCGACATCTCGCGCGGTGATCTCATCGCCCGCACCAACAACCATCCCCGGGTGGCCCAGGAATTCGACGCGACCGTGTGCTGGATGGCCGACGACGCGACGCTCGAACCCGGCCGGGACTACGTCATCAAACACACCACCCGCACCACCCGGGCGAGAGTGACAGGGCTGGATTACCGGCTTGACGTGAACACGCTGCATCGCGACAAGGCCGCAACGGCGTTGCAGCTCAACGAACTTGGCCGCATCTCATTGCGCACGCAGGTGCCGCTGCTACTCGACGAGTACACCCGCAACGCCAGCACCGGATCGTTCATCCTCATCGACCCGCACACCAACGGCACCGTGGCGGCCGGGATGGTGCTGCGGGACGTCTCGGCACAGACGGCAAGCCCGAACACCGTGCGGCACAAGTCGTCGGCCGTGGCCGAAGCCCGGCCGCGGGGCAAGACGGTGTGGTTCACCGGCCTCTCCGGCTCCGGCAAGTCCTCGGTGGCCATGCTCGTCGAGCAGAAGCTCCTCGAAAAGGGTGTGCCCGCTTACGTTCTCGACGGTGACAACCTGCGGCACGGTTTGAACGCCGACTTGGGATTCAGCATGGCCGACCGCGCCGAGAACCTGCGGCGGCTGGCGCATGTGGCGGCGCTGCTCGCCGACTGCGGCAACGTCGTGCTGGTGCCGGTGATCAGCCCCCTGACCGAGCAACGCGAGATGGCTCGTAATGTGCACGCCGCGGCGGGGTTCGACTTCGTCGAGGTGTTCTGCGACACCCCGATCGAGGAATGCGAGCAGCGTGATCCCAAGGGGCTCTACGCCAAGGCCCGCGCCGGCGAGATCGCACACTTCACCGGCATCGACAGCCCGTATCAACCGCCGTCGAATCCCGACCTGCGGCTGACCCCGGAGCTCAGCGTCGAGGAGCAGGCGCAAAGCATCGTCAACCTGCTCGAATCGCGCGCCTAGCGCGCCGCTCGGTTTCGGCTGTCCGGCGCGACGCCGCCCGGCTGCGACTGATTGCCGCCGGCGGGTGGCACAATCCTCAGAGTGCGCATGTCGGCTAAGGCGGAGTACGCGGTGCGGGCCATGGTCCAGCTCGCCACGGTCCCCGACGGGACGTTGGTGAAGACCGACGACTTGGCCCAGGCGCAGGGCATCCCGCCGCAGTTCCTCGTCGACATCCTGACCAATCTGCGCACCGACCGCCTGGTCAGAAGCCATCGGGGCCGCGAAGGCGGCTACGAACTGGCCCGGCCCGGCAACGAGATCAGCATCGCCGACGTGCTGCGCTGCATCGACGGGCCGCTGGCGAGCGTGCGCGACATCGGTCTGGGGGACTTACCGTACTCGGGGCCCACCGCGGCGCTCACTGACGTGTGGCGGGCGCTGCGTGCAAGCATGCGCTCGGTGCTGGAGGAGACGACGCTGGCCGACGTCGCCGCGAACGCGCTGCCGAAGCACGTCGCGCAGTTCGCCGACGACTATCGGACGCAGGAAAGCGTGCGGCACGGCACGCCCCGCGCGGGCGAATAGGCGCTAGCGCTGGCCCCCCGACCCGTAGGGGCGGGTCAGGATCTCCATGGCATGGCCCGACGGGTCCAGGAAGTACACCCCGCGGCCGCCGTCGTTGTGGTTGATCTCGCCCGGCCGGTTGGCCCCCGGGTCCGCCCAGTGCTGCATGCCGCGTGAGGAGATCTTGGCGTAGATGGCGTCGAACTCCTCTTCGGACACCAGGAACGCGTAATGCTGCCGCGGGATCTCGGCGCCCTCGGGAGCGTCCGCATAGTCCAGGCTGACGCCGTGCTCGAGTTGGACAACCATGAAGTGGCCGAACGGTTTTGGGCTGGGCAGGCCGAACAGCTCGGTGAGGAACTCAGCGGACTCGTGTTTGTCGCGGGACGCCACGATGGTGTGGTTGAAACTGATGGCCATGGACTTCTCCTATTTGGGCGCCGTGAGCTCGAGGGCGATGTTGTCGGGATCGCGGAATTGCAGGATGTAAGACGGGCCGATGTCTTTCACCGGCTCGTGCGCGATGTTCAGTTCATCGAGATGCGCTGCCGCGGAGTCTAATTCGTCCTTGCTGGCGACCCGGAACGCGATGTGGTCGAGCCCGGCGCGATCCTCGTGGAAGCGGTCGGTCGCGACGGGCCGCAGCCCGAGCAGCGTGCCGCCGAGGTCGTAGATGACGCCACCGAACAGAAAGCTCAGCTGCTTGCGGGTCGCTTCGTCGGCGTTGTCGGGCACCTCCAGCAGGACCGGCCAACCGAACACGCTCTCGTAGAACTGCCGGGATCGCTCAATCTCGGTGACGGTGAGGCGAACGTGCGCGATGGAACTGCTGGTGAAACCCATCTGCTCCATGCTGCCACTTGCGCCACCGGATGTTGACGGTCATGCCAGAATCGCCGCGTGCGAATTGCGATGACGCTGCCGGTGATGGAGCCGGACTTGACCGCGGAAATCTTGGAGGACTGGGCACGCGCGATCGACGACGGCCCGTTCTCGTCGCTGTGTTGGGGCGAGCGCATCGCATTCGAGAACCCGGACAACCTCACCCTGTTGGGCGCGCTGGCCGCCTGGACCCGCCGGGTGCGTCTGCTGACGACGGTGATCGTGCCGCAGCTGCACGACCCGGTCATGCTCGCCAAGGCGCTCGCCACCGGGGACATGCTCTGCGGCGGCCGGCTGAGCGTGGGCATCGGCGTGGGCGGGCGGCACGAGGACTACCACGCCGTCGGCGCCGACCCGGCGACCCAGACCATGCGCGACATGGCCGAACGCGTGGCCGTCATGAAGCGGGTGTGGGCCGGCGAGAAGCTCACCGAGTCGGTCCTGCCGGTCGGGCCCGCTCCGGTGCAGCCCGGCGGTCCACCGTTGTTCGTGGGCAGCATCGGCCCGAAGACCATCCGCAGCGCCGCCTCCTGGGCCGCCGGGCTGGCGGGCACCACGCTGGATCTCGACGTCGCCAAGCAGAACGAGTTGTTCGACGTCGCCCGCGACGCGTGGGCGCAGGCGGGCAAAGGCAAACCGCACCTGGTGACGTCGTTCTGGTTCGCGTTCGGGTCGCCCGAAGAGTCGCGGGCTCAGGTGCATCGTCATCTGCGGCGGTACATGAACTGGATACCGCCGGAATACGTCGACGCCATGGCGCCGACGACCGGCTGGGCCGGCACCGAGGAAGAGCTGCTGGACGTGCTGCGCAAATTCGAGGCGATCGGCACCGACGATGTGCAGCTCATCCCGACGAGCTCCGACATCGACCAACTGCGTCGCGCCGCGGACGTGGCCGGCCGGCTGTAGCGGTCAGGCCGACGCGCGTTCCTCCCCGGCGGCCGGCTGTTGCGGAGGCTGTCCCTTGCGCAGCGTGGCCATCAACTCGCGGTAGGGGCCCACGAGGTAGACGGTGTCACCGCCGCGGAGCCAGGCGTCCCGTCGCGGATGCAGCTCGACGGGCGCATCCTGCCGGGTGATCGCGATGACGCGGGTCTGGGTGGACAGTTCGAACATCTTCAGCCCGTCGAGCTCGCTGCCGGGCGCCACATGCATGCCGCCGACCATGAAGGAGCGCTGCCCGACCGAGAACGTGCCCAGCACCTGCAGGCCCATCGCGGCGCCGATGAACCACGGCGCGGCGAGTTCGACGGTCGACCGGACGTTCTCAAATCCGAACCGCTGCGCCACCGCGGCCCCCAGCTTGCGGTCGTAGACGCGCAACACCAGCGGCACGTCGGGTCGCACGACGTCGGGCATCACCCGCGGCCCCAGCATCTCGCGCAGCACGATCCCGGTCTCGATGTTCACCATGTCGTCCTGCGTCAGCACCGCCACCGCGCGGGCGTGCTCGACGCGGGCGGCCTCCAGCGTCTGACGCAGGGTGGCGTCGCCGAAGATCACCGGCACGTCGAGGTCGGCGGCCGTCGACAGGAAGCGGTTGTTCTCGTCGCGCTCGATCACGGCGACGTCGTATCCGGCCGACCTCAGGTCGGCCACCACTCGGCTGCCGAACGAGCCGAGCCCGACGACGATCACGTGGTTACGCAGGTGGCGGGCCCGGCGGCGTCCGACGGAGTGGGCGAATCGTCGCGATATCAGCAGGTCGGCGATGAAAGCGACCAGAAGCGCCGTGGTTGTCACGCCCGCGAACATCAGCATGATGCTGTAGAGCCGCAGCCAAGTGGGCTGCTGGAGGAAGCTGAAGTCGCCGTATCCCACCGTGGCGATCGTCTCGGTGCTGAAATACAGCGCGTCGAGCCACGTCATCTTCGGGTTGGGCTGGTAGCAGAAGCGCAGCACCACGGTCGATCCGAGCAGCAGGCAAGCCGCGGCCATCAAGGCCCGCCCGAACATCGGGTTGACGTCGTCACGCAGGGCGCGGACGCTGTCGAGCGTCCGCCGTAGCCGGGGCAGGCGGTAGCGCGTGACGGTCGGCCGCGGGACCCTGATGCCGCGGGCGGCCAGCTCGTCCGCGGTGCCGATCATCGCGGTCCAGTCGCCGGCGTGCACCGCCAGATCACGGCCCGGGCAGGACACCACCTCGCCAGGGGTGGCGCAGTCCTCGCCGTGGATCACCGCCACGGGTGCCAGATCGCCGTAGATCTCGCGCAGCGTCGCGCTGTACGGTGCCTCCGCGCCGGAGACGACGAACTCGATGCCCGCCGCCTCGAACGGGTGCACGGTGTGTGCCAGGCAGGCCTCGACGACCGAGGGCGCCGCCAGGTCGGCGACGTCCAGGATCGCCCCGGGGCGTTTGTCGGCGGCCATCGCCGTCCGCAAGACGTCATTGCCCAGCCGTGCCACCACGCGCACCCGCGGATTAATTTTCCTTGCTAGCAGCGCGATTTCGAGGTTCGTCGCGTCGTCGTCCCCGACGCAGATCACCGCGCGGGCGCGGGCGACCTCCGCGTGGTCGAGTTCGCCGGCGGTTCTGAGCTTGACGATGTGCACGCCGGCGTTGTTGAGCTCCTCGACGATCGTGGTCGCCAGCGCGTCGTCACCGCTGACGATGATGTGGCCGCGCATGGTTACGTACCCTTCCGGGCGTACGGCATACCCCCACCTCTGTGACGTTGGCGTTCGTTTCTATGACTATCGGCCACCGTGCCGTTTCATGCCAGCGCGACACCGGACGCGCCGTCGGCGGGGTGAATTGCCACGGGGCCGTGCGAGGGATTCGATAGCGGTATGACGCCGCCGGAACTGCCCGGGCCGCTCGCCGCCTTGACCCGGCTCATCTCCGAGCGCATCGCCGCGGCCGATTTCGCCGGGGCGTTGCCGCTGATGAACGAGCTGGTCGCCGTCTGCCGGCCGGTATTGGGGGAGCGTCACCCCAACGTCTTGGACATGAAGCTCGCGTTGGTGCACCTGCAGCTCCAGATGGGCGACCAGGCCGGCGCCTATGCCGCCCTCGAGCAGCTGGTACCCGAACTGGTGGAGCAGCTCGGCGGCGAGCACATCACCACGTTGACCGCGCGCCACATGTTCGCGGACCGCCCGCAGCACGAAACCCGGGCCGCGTTGGCCGAGTGGACGCAGCTGCTGGCCGACGAAGAACGGGTGCTCGGGCCTGAGCACCCGACCGCGCTGACGTCCAGGGACCGGGTGGCGCAGAAGCGCAAGGAGCTCGGGGACTACGCGGGCGCGATCGCGGAGGGCGAGCAGGTCCTCGCGGCCCGCCGTCGGGTGCTCGGCGACCACCACGAGGACACCCTGGGCATGCGCGTGGCTCTGGCGCAGTGGCACGGCGAATCGGTCGACGGCCCCGGCGCGGTGGCCGAGCTCGAGTCGCTGGTAGAGGTGATGCGCGAAAAGCTGGGTGATGACCACCGCCACACGCTGATCGCCCGGCACACGATCGCCTTGTGGGAGCCCGAACCGGACGACTGTCAGGACAAGGTCGCCACCTGGCAAGCCCTGGTCGACGATGAAGCGCGCGTCTTCGGCGACGACAATCCCATCACCGTCGCCGCCCGTGAGGAGCTGGCCAAGTGGCGCGACCGTGTTGAGGAATACCGGTGGGTGGCCGAGACCCGTGACCGGGTCGAAGAGGCCACCAAGCGCCGTCTGCGCGCCAAACACCAAGCCACGCAGCGGTTTTCAGACGAGGAATACCTTCGGTGCTGGCTCGCCGAGCGCGGCGCCCAATTTCCGGTGTGGGCGAACCATTACGGCGGCGACGCCGTGTGGGACTTCTCCCCGGAGTCTCTTGACGCGTTGGAAGAGCTCGTCGTCCAGAAGGGCTCGACCCCCGAGCAGCTCTTCGACGAGGAGCGGAATGCGCCGTTCGTCGATGGCGCCGTGTGGTATCTCGGGGAAGTGCTGCGCCGCGGACGGTCCTTACCGTGGCAATACACCCGCGGTGAGGCGGCCGATCCGACCGTCGGCTACGTCGACGTGTTCGACGCCCTGACCCGAGTGCTGCACTCCGTCGACCGCGGTGCCCTGCGCCGCACGTACGACCGCTTCACGGCGTCGCAGTGATACTGGGTCGGTGCCTTTCATCGAATGCGTCGCGTCCCGCGAGATCTATCGGAGCCAGTGGATGGTGCTCCGCGAAGACGACATCCGCCGCCCGGACGGCAGCCCCGGCATCTACGGCGTGGTGGACAAACCCGACTATGCGCTGGTGATGCCGTTCGACGGGCACCGCTTCCGGCTCGTCGAGCAGTTCCGGTACCCGCTGGGGGAGCGGCGGTGGGAGTTCCCGCAGGGCACCGCCCCTGGCTTGGCGATCACGGAGCCGGCCGAGTTGGCCGAGCGTGAGCTGCGCGAGGAGACGGGCCTGAGCGCGACGTCGTTCGAGGTGCTGGGCAGGCTCGATGTCGCTCCGGGCATGACCAGTCAGCGCGGATGGGTGTTCCTGGCCACCGGGATCGACGAGGGGGAACCGGATCTCGAGCACGAGGAACAGGACCTGCGCAGCGCGTGGTTCGACCGCGAGGACGTCGAGCAGATGATCCGATCCGGGGTGATCGCCGACGCGCAGTCCATCGCCGCCTACGGCCTGTTTCTGCTGCGGCAACCATGAACGATGCGGGGACCCGCCGGGTCCCCGCATCGTGGTGTCAGGCGTCAGGCCGAGGTGACGTACTGCGGGCAGTAGGCCGAAGCGGCGTCGACGGCGAACGTCTTGGAGCCCTTGGCGCTCAGGCCGGTCGCCTGGGCCACCGCGTTGATGACCTCCTTGCTCGAGTGGCCCTGGTCGAGCGCGTTGCAGACGGCGTGTGCGTCCTTGACCGCGACCGAGGTGCTCGGCGGGGTGATGCCATCGGCCGCCAGCTGGGCGAGGAACGCGTCGTCGACCGAGCTCGCGCCGGCGGTGCCGGCGAGGCCCAGCGCGGCCAGGCCCAGGGCGGCGGTGCCGACGACGGAGGCGGTGAAACGGCGAGTGAACATCGGGATCTCCTAGTGCTGATCTGGTTTCTCGTGGACGCTGGGTGCGTTGATCACAGAATCAGCACGGGGGCTTAACGGGTTCTCAACGAATTCTTGGTGGGCTATCGCCGGGAACGTCACCGAGCCCGCACCATGGACTCCGATGTCACCCGGATGGCGGTTTCGCGGCGCTGCGACGCTGGCGGCCGTCGCGGTGGCGGTCCAGGCGTTGCCCGCAATCCCCGCCCACGCCGCGACGCCCTCGTGGAATGGGAAGTATTCGCTGGTCCGCTACGCCGTCCACAAGTCGGGGACGAGCGCGGCCGCCGCGCAGTCCGAACCGACATTCAGCGCGGACTACGTCTTCGTCACCGCCTGCTCGTCGGGCAAGTGCGTGGCGACCGCCACCAACGGCCCCGCTCCCAAGAACCCGACGCTGCCCCAGCCCTCGCACTACACCTGGGACGGCGCTCGATGGGTCGAGCACTTCGACTTCCAGTGGGATTGCTACATGGGTGACGGTGTCCCCAAGGTGTGGGCGCCCGCCCGGTCGTGGGCGTTCTACACGCCGCAGCCGGACGGATCGTTGCGCGGCACCTGGCATACCGACATCAACGGCGGCCCGTGCGGCGGAAGCGTCGAAATGCCCGTCGCGGCGTTTGCCGCCGGCTCCGCATGAAACTCGTTGTCGCCCAGGATCACTGCGGCGGCGCGGGCGTCATTGAGGCGATGTAGTAGACCTCGTGCCCGGTCGGGTAGCCGCCACCGTTGGTGGCGATGTGAACGTGGTCGTAGTGGTTGAGGGTCTCCGAACCGAGGTCGGCGGTCCAGCTGCCTGCGCCCACGCCCGGGTAGATCTTCTGCCGCCAGATCACGTGGTTGATTCCCCAGCGCTTGGCGTTCGCCAGGGCGTAGCCGGCGATCTGGTTGCCCAGCTCGATGCCCTCGGGACTGGCGTGGTTGGGGATCATCACGTCGATCGCCAGCCCGTTGGGATGCCACGGCAAAGCGTCCTCCCGGTATCCGCCGATGGTGGTGATCTGCGGAAACAGCACGCTGATGGCGCGTTCCGCCCAGATCGTCTTGACCTGCAGTCTGTCCTCGGACCCGACGCCGTGGGGCAGCGCGACCTGGAATTGCTGGCCGGCGGCGGGCGGCGCGTTGGCGGTCAGCATCTCCACTTCCGCGGGAGTGGCGGTGTGCGGGGCGTTGACCGGCGCGGCGGCGCCGGTGGCGGCCGCGCTCTCGGCCGCGCTGGTGGGTGGCGCCGCCGGCGGAGCCGGCGCGCAGCATCGCGGCTTCGCCCCCTGCGCGTACACCATGCCGGCGGACAGGACGAGCGAGGCCACGATGGCCAGCCAACGACTCCGACCGTTGGCTAACACATTCACGCCCACGACCAGCAGCTTAATGTCGTCCGCGACGTGCGTGAGGCGTTTTCAACGGGTTTTTCGGCTCGGGTGAATCGACCCCACGCCATGCTCCGTGGAGTCACAATGACTCCATGACCGGCCAGACCTTCGCCGATGCCAACGCCTTCCACCGGGTGATGCGCCGCTTCGCCTCCACCAGGGTCGGCGTGGCGATGCTGCGCCCCACGGCGCATCATCTGGACCGGTTCATCACCAGGGTCACGGGCGGCAGGAGCAGCTTCGCGGGCGTCGCGACCGGCATCCCCGTGGTCATGCTCACCACCACCGGCGCCAAATCCGGTGAGCCCCGCACCGTCGCGGTCTATGGGATCCCGCATCCGGATGGCCTGGCCCTCATCGCATCCAATTTCGGCGGTGCCAGACACCCCGCCTGGTATTACAACCTCAAGGCCCACCCCGAAGCGACGGTGACCATCGGCCGGGACACCTGGCATACGACGGCGCGGCTCGCCACGCCAGGCGAGCGCGACGAGATCTGGGCCAAGGGCCTCGAGCTGTATCCCGGCTGGCGCAAGTACGAGGTGCGGGCCGGTAAACGTCACATCGAAGCGTTCGTCTTGCCGAGGAACTGAAGCCGAATTTAGTGCCCCGCAGGCGATTCGGGGCTAATCTCCGTCGCCCAAGTACGCGTCGGCCCAGGCGCCGATGATGCGTCCCGCCCGGCGGGCCTGGCCGCGCGCGGTGAGAAAGTGATCGGAGCCCTCGAGCGAGACGAAGCTGCGCGGGTGCCGGGCC
This sequence comes from Mycobacterium scrofulaceum, assembly GCF_001667885.1. Lineage (GTDB taxonomy): Bacteria > Actinomycetota > Actinomycetes > Mycobacteriales > Mycobacteriaceae > Mycobacterium > Mycobacterium scrofulaceum_C. The sequence continues at coordinate 24,093 of NZ_LZJW01000094.1, forward strand.
AACCGGAAGATCTCGCTAGCGTTCTCGATGCCGACCGTGTTGTCGGTGGGGGAGTGCAGGATCAGCAGTGGCAGGCGCAAACCCTTGATCTTGTCGCGCAGTTGGGCCCGACGCACATCCTCGACGAAAGCCCGCTTGAGCGTCAGCGTGCGCCCGCCGACCATCCATTCGGCGCTGCCCTCGGTCAGGCAGCGGTCGACCACTGCGTCGTAATGCTTTTCGACGTGGCTCGGGTCGACCGGTGCGGCGACCGTCACCACGGCGCGCACTCCCGGCGACTGCCGGGCCGCGGCCAGCACCGCCGCGCCGCCCCACGAGTGCCCGATCAGGATCTCGGCCGGGGTTTCGCGGCTTGTCATGAATTCGCACGCCCTGGCGATGTCGTGGACCTTGACGGTGAAGGACCCGTCGCCCCAGTCGCCCTCGGACCCGCCGAGACCCAGCGCGTCGAAGCGCAGCATGCCGATGCCGTCGGTGGCCAGTTGCTTGCAGATCCTGGCCGCGGCGGGCGAGTCCTTACCGAGCGTGAAGCCGTGCGCGAACACACCCCAGCCGCGCACCGCTCCGTCCGGCATCTCGATGACGCCTGCAAGAGTCGCGCCCGTGGATCCTTGGAACGTCACACGTTCGCCCATGCAGACGATCTAACCCGCCCGGGCCGACGATCGTAAGGCCGAGCGTCCGCGCACAAGTCAGCCTCTGCGGGCGACGTCTTGGCTCAGGATCTGGGGCCAGGTCTCGACATCGGCCGGGGTGTGCGCCACGGTGAGCGTCGACCGCGGCATCAGGGCGGCAAGCGATTCCGCTGTCGACATCGGATGCGCGGGGTCGCCGACCCAGGCCAGAATCGTCGTCGGCGCATCGATTCGTGCGACCACTTCGCGAGCGGGCAGGTCGCTGAGAGCCGCGCCTCGAAACAATGACGGCAGCAGCGCGTCGGCCACATCGGGAACTGTTTCGGGCGCGCCGACCGTGGCTGGCGGCGGAGTCGCCCCACGGGCCGACGCGATGAATGCCCCGACTCCCTCGTTTTCGATGAGTTCGGCCGCGGCCCGGTAGATCGCCGCCTGCGCGGGCCGGGTTTCCCACGCGGTGGCCGGCACCATCAGCGTGAGGCCGGCGAAGCGGTCCGGCTCGCGGGCCGCCGCGTGCAGCAGCGTGCCGGTACCCATGGAAGGGCCGACTCCGTGCACCCGTTCGCCGGGAAACCATTTGTCGAGCAGCTGCAGAAGATCCTCGGCAAGGCTTTCCCAACGGTAATCCTCCGGGACCTTGCGCCCAGTCGACTTCCCATGGCCGCGTGCGTCATATCGCAGCAATCGGGTCCCGCTGAGCCCCCTGCCAAGGTCGAGATTGAGCACCCGGTCACGCGCGCGGCTGGAGGTGAGTCCGTGCAGTTGAACTACCGGATGACCACCTTCGTCGCTCAGTTCAACCGCAAGCTCCGCTCCAGGAACCACGAAAGTGGACATCACGCAACTCTTCTCACGACCGGACGGCTCGCCCCGAGCCGACCGCGCAGACCGAGCATTCAGGCTAACCGGGGCGTTAGGGTACCGCCATGCGGCTGACGAACGTGGCGCACCTGCGGCTACCCTTTGGACGACTCTGGGGCTACGACGTGTCGGTGTCTGGCCTCGGCCGGCAGCTCCCGGTGTCTTTCGACCAGCGCATACACGTTGGCGCGGGCGAACGACCGGGCTCCTGGATGGCTTTGTCCATTCGGTTGCCGGCGGGGGTCAGCCGCGAATCGTTGGCCGATGCGTGGCTGGGTGTGATCGCCCGCCATGGCACCCTGCGAACGGCATTCACACCCGGGGCGGACGGCGATCCGCAGCTGAATGAGATCGATATTCACCCGGGCAAGTGGGTAGAGCATGAGATCAGTCCGGGCCAGGCGGTCAATGACGCACTGCGAGTAGTTCTCAACGCGACGTGCTCGCCCTATGAGCGGCCCTCACATCGATTGTGTGTGCTGGAGACTGCCGCCGGATCGACGGTGGTGATCGCGGCCGACCACGCCCACGTGGACATGTGGTCGATGCTGGTGATTGCCCGGGACCTGTTGTCGATGCTCGCCGACGCGCGGATCGGACGCACGTCGTCGCTGCAGCCGCCGCCGGCGTTTGTCGTGCACACGCAGGCTCTGCTGGATCGTCCTGCGGCACCGGAAAGCGTGCGCGCGCGATGGGCACAAATCATCAGCGACAGCGGTGGGGTGATGCCCCGGTTCCCGCTGCCGTTGGGTGAGTCCGGGCCGCATCCGGAACGCGTCGAAGTGCGCGACGTGTTCGATGTCGATGACGGCGCCGCGTTCGCGGCGCAGGCACGCGAAGACGGTGTCTCGACGCTGGCACTTGCTGTGGTCGCCATGACAGGGGTTACCCGCGAGTTGGCCGGGGCGCCGCTGCGCGCGGTCTTCCCGGTGCACAGCCGATTTGAAGACAAATGGCACGACTCGGTGGGCTGGTTCATCACCAATTCGGTTCTGGAGTCGGCGATTGCCGAGCCGCACGCGGCGGCCGCCGCCGTCAAAGAAGCCGTGCAGCTTGGTTCCTGGCCACTGGCCGACGTTCTGGCTCCGTGGGGTGGAATGCCCATCGCACCCGGCATGTTCGCGATTTCCTGGCTGGACCAAAGCAGGCTGCCGGTGCGCATCGACTCGGTCGGACTCGACGCCCAGTATGTGAGCGCGAGCGTCGACACCGACGGCGTCATGCTCTGGTTCATCCAGGACGAGTCCGGGCTGCATCTGCGATGCCGCTATCCGGATACCGCGGAGGCACGAACCAATGTGGGGGCGTGGCTGGACCTGTTGGTGGCGCGCCTACAGGCACTGGCGCAGTCCTCGGTTCGAGGACTGCTGCGGGTGGCGGGCCGCACATATCGTGTGCAGCGCGCGACGCGCGAACACGTGGGGGTGATCGCTCAGCTGCTCTCTGACGACGAATTCGGTCAGGATCGCGAAGCCGCCGAACTCGAACGCTATGAGGCGGCCTACGACATCGTCGTTCGCAACCGATCCAACTATCTCGGAGTCGTCCTGAACGGTTCCGACAAGGTCGTCGCGACTGTGCAATTGACGATCATTCCCGGCCTTTCCCGCGGCGGCGCCACCCGGCTGCAGATCGAGGGATTACGGGTCGCCAAAGCCGAACGCGCACAGGGTCTCGGTACCGCACTGGTCGAGTGGGCACACAACTACGGCCGAGCGCACGGGGCGCGGCTCGCGCAGGTGACCACGGACGAGGCCCGCGAAAGGGCTCGGGCGTTCTACAGCCGGCTCGGGTACCACGCCGCCCACGTCGGGCTGAAACGCACTATCTGAGTCCGGTTTATCCGCGGCGATCGTTTCAGCGTGCGTGATGGCGACTCCAGGCCAAGGCGAGGACACGCTTTCGCTAGGCGGAAAGACTTTGCCGAACGGTTATGACATCCTCGTGACGCACAGGTGTCGATTCTTGGTATGTCTGCACCACCTACGGTGCCGACGGCCTGCAATTTTTTTCGCCGTGTGGTGGCCACCCGGTCTGGGGCCTTACAGCTCACCGATTTGGCGGCGCAGCTTGTCTGCCCGTGCGCGAGCATCTCTGGCGCGGGCTTCCGCCTCTGCGACGGCGTCCGTGCCTGCTTCGTCGAGCTGCACCGCCGCCGGTTCTGCCTGCAACACCAAGTCTTTGTCGCCCTCGCCCCAGTCAGGTACCGGATCTTGCCAGTCGTCTGGCGGCTCGATCCGAGCTTTGACGCCCGCATGGGTCGCGAGGAGGTACAAGAGGTTTGTGCCGTCGAACAACTCGATCGGTTTGCCTTCGGCGAAGTCATAGGATGCTTTGCCGTACTGGCTTGTCGTTACCAGTATGCCCTTCGAAGCGCCCTCATTCTGGAGTGTGCCGTACAGGTCGCGGACGGCCGACACGCCGACGGTGTGCTTGTAGCGTTTTGCTTGGATTACGACTTTGCCGCCCAAGATGGGATCGGTGTTGTAGGCGACGCAGTCGACACCGCCGTCCCTAGACGCTCTTGTCTGCCTGGTGTCCAGGCCAATCTTGTCGAAAAGGTTCTGGATGAGCGATTCGAACTGTTGCGGTGTGAGTTCCATGAGGTTCGGACGATCATCCAACTCGCCGAGGGTATCGGTTTCGGCGATGAACCGCGGGTCCACCATTGAGAACTCCAGCACTGGGCGTACCGGTGTCAACTCTGTTGGGCTCCTTGAGATTCCGGCGTTCAGGTACTTGAGGCAGGCCGCGGGCTCAACCTGTGCCAGGTTAATCTCGGTGAAGGTGTCCCGGGTTGTCCGGACAGTCATTAGGCATGGCCGGATTGGCTTTCCGGTGCGCGGGTCTATGGTGTCGACGATGCCGTTGAAGACCACGACGTCGATGTGTTGCTTTGTGTCGACTCGGAAGATGTGCGCCAGGCACAGAAGCGTGAGCTGCGCGATTGCGCTGGCATATAGCCCTTTCACTTGCGCGGCTGGCCGCGCAGTTTCGACCACCTTGTCCTGGCTCTTCACGTATCGGTATGACTTTACCTTTGGGACGATGTCAACCGTCGGTAGTTCGTACTCGACTACCAATTGGCGCGATTGCGGTGAGTAGGCGACTCTCGCTTTTGGGCTGTCGGTCCGGACTTCCGTTGCCGGCAGCGTTGATTCGATGTATTCGGTGATGCCTTTCGGGTCGCCCGCGAGATACGGAGCCGTTGGTTTACCTTGCGGATGTCGTAGTCCGTGGTGAAGCAGGTTGTTGAGGCGCTGGACTTGCGATTCGATGTTTTCGTTCTGCGCGGCCACCTGCGGAACGATCCCCTCAATGCCTGCGATGTGGCTATCGAGGGTGGTGCCTTCCGGCCATCTCGAGAGCTGCCATGCACGGCGCGCAGCCGCAGCCTGGCGTTGCCGCTTTGCTTCTGCAGCCGCCCACTGACGCTGTCGCTCCGCGTCGGCTGCCGCCCACTGACGCTGCTGCTCCGCCCACTGGCGCTGCCGCTCCGCCGCGGCCGCCTCCGCTTGGCGTTGCGCTGACGACACGCCCCATGTCACAACACCACCAAGGACCAACAGGACGACGAAGAGAAATACCACGACCTCCACAACCCAAAAGGCTACTTATGACCACGGCATAGCGGGCCTAATCAACGCAGCAGCCGCGCTACTCCCGCCGCTAGCCCCAACCGGAGCGTCGGCGCTAGCCTTACCGCGGTGCGCTCGACCCTCATTGATGAACCAGCATCAAGCCAGCTCGCGCAGCTCGCGGCGTTCATCGAGCGGCGCATCCGCCACCTCTATCGCCGGGCAGCGGCCCGCCCCGCTCCCGAGCCGCATGGCGCAGTGCCACCAATCGGAGCTCGGAGTCGATGGTCGCAATGTCGCGCATGCGCGGAGAATAGATCTCCGCGCTGGGAGTTAGCACTTCACCGAGATCGATGTGCGAAGTTGATTTGCAAGACACCGCTGGCTGGCCTACGGGACTATTTCCGCTATGACGTCAATAGAGTCTGAGACCGCCGCGGATTTACAACAGTGGATCGACCGCTTGACTCAGGCGGCTCGAGACGGTGAGCTTTTGGAGTTGGCTAGTTCGGGGTCGGTCGACCCTGCCGACGCGCAGAGTTCGGGCTCTGATCGTTGCGTCCCTGCCGCTGCGCTACGTCGCGTCCTCACCTCTAGCGATTTGACCGTAGATCCACGAGGACTGCGTATTTCGGGTGCCCGCGTCTGCGAAAAGCTAGAACTCGCACATCTTGTATTCCCTTACCCGCTGCACCTCGTTGATTGCGTATTAGATGCACCTATCGACCTCAGCGGGTCCCAACTGAAGGAACTCAGTCTGGAGGGCAGTCATGCCCAACAAGTGACTCTCAACGGCGCTCACATTAATGGTGATGTTTTAGCTAAGGGCATCGAAGCCGACGGCGGGGTGAGCGCTCCTGGAGTCCGTATTGAGGGGGGTGTAGACCTCGGCGAGGCCAAGCTGCGCAATGCCGACGGCGAGGCGCTGAGCCTCGATGACGCTCAGATCACCGGCGACGTGATCGCCAACGACTGCGAAGCCAACGGCGCAGTGAGCGCGTGGCAAGCCCAGATCGGTGGGCAGCTCATACTCATTGACGCAAAGTTGCGCAATGCCGATGGCAATGCGGTGTTGATGGACCGCGCCCAGATCACCGGCGAGGTGTTCGCTAACGGCTGCGAAGTCGACGGCACAGTTCGAGCTGCAGGCATCCAAATCGGTGGTTTCCTACAGCTCCCTAAGGCCAAGCTACGCGGTGCCGGCGGCATTGCGCAGCTTGGCCTCGCGGAGGTCAAGGACTCCACCAATGTGGGCGCGCGGCGCCCAGATTACGCCGTCGACTTCGAAGCAGCTGGCGATTAGGGAACGCTTGATCTCAGCGCTGTCGAGGATCAGCGCGTTGCCGTTGCCATTGCGCAGCTTGGCCTCGACGAGCTCGACTTGCCCACCAATGTGGGCATGTGGCCCCCAGAGTGCGCCGTCGACTTCGCAGCGGTTGGCGAGCACGGCACCGGCGATCTCAGCGCCGTGGAGGATCAGCGCGTTGCCGTTGCCATTGCGCAGCTTGGCCTCGACGAGCTCGACCTGCCCATCGACGCGCACTTGCGGGACACGGACTTCACCATCGGCTTCGCAGCCGTTGGCGAGCACGCCGGCGATGATGCGGGCGCCGTCGAGGATCAGCGCAATGCCGCCGGCACCGCGTAGCTTGGCCTTAGGGAGCTGTAGGAAACCACCGATTTGGATGCCTGCAGCTCGA
>NZ_LZJW01000095.1 GCF_001667885.1 Mycobacterium scrofulaceum
GCCACCGGCCCCCGCGGGCAACGCGCCGGCACCGGCGCCCGCGGGCAACGCGCCACCGGCCGACGTGCCGCCGGCCGAGCAGCCGGCGCCCCCGGACCCGCGCAAGGAGCTGGCCGACCGCATCGCCGATGAGAAGAAGTGGCGGCAGAGCACCCGCCAGGGCGTCCAGTTCCTGGCGCTGCAATTCCAGGCGACCCGCTGCGACAAAGAGGACATCCTCGCCGGTAACGACGACCCGAATCTGCCCCTGGTGACCTGTTCGACCGACCACAAGGTCGCCTACCTGCTGGCGCCGTCGATCATCAGCGGCGACCAGATCCAGGACGCCACCTCCGGGATGAACCAGCGCGGCATCGGTTACGTGGTCGACGTGCAATTCAAGCCGGCCGCCGCCAACATCTGGGCGGACTTCACCGCCGCCCACATCGGCACGCAGACCGCGTTCACGCTGGATTCCCAGGTCGTCAGCGCACCGATGATCCAGGAAGCCATCCCCGGCGGCCGGACGCAGATCACCGGCGGCGACCCGCCGTTCACCGCCGCGACCGCCAAGCAGTTGGCCAACGTCCTCAAGTACGGCTCGCTGCCGCTGTCCTTCGAAGCGTCGGAGGCCCAAACCGTCTCGGCGACACTGGGATTGACCTCATTGCGGGCGGGGCTGATCGCGGGCGCCATCGGGCTGGTCCTGGTGCTGCTGTATTCGCTGCTGTATTACCGGGTGTTGGGTCTGCTGACGGCCCTGTCGTTGATCGCTTCCGGCGCAATGGTTTTCGCGATCCTGGTGATCCTGGGCCGTCAGATCAACTACACCTTGGATCTCGCCGGCATCGCGGGTCTGATCATCGGCATCGGCACCACGGCGGACTCGTTCGTGGTGTTCTTCGAACGCATCAAGGACGAGATCCGCGAGGGCCGTTCGTTCCGGTCGGCGGTGCCGCGAGGCTGGGTGCGGGCCCGCAAGACGATCGTGTCGGGCAACGCCGTCACGTTCCTGGCCGCCGCGGTGCTGTACGCCCTGGCGATCGGTCAGGTGCGGGGATTCGCGTTCACGTTGGGGCTCACGACGATCCTCGACGTCGTGGTGGTGTTCCTGGTGACCTGGCCGATGATCTACCTGGCGTCCAAGTCGCCGACGTTGGCCAAACCGGCATACAACGGCCTGGGAGCCGTTCAGCAGGTGGCCCGCGAACGCCGGGCTTCGTCGCAAGTGAAGACGGGACGGGGATAGCCCATGAGTGCCTCCAAGGCATCCAAGGACGCGACCGAAATCACCGAGGGCTCCGGCGACGTCGCGCAATTGACCGACGGTGGGGCCGGCGAACAGCGGCACGGCTTCATCTCGCGGCTTTACACCGGTACCGGTGCGTTCGAGGTGATCGGCCGCCGCCGTCTCTGGTACGGGATCAGCGGGGCGATCGTCGCGGTGGCGATACTGTCGATCCTGTTGCGGGGCTTCACCTTCGGCATCGATTTCAAGGGCGGCACCACGGTGTCGATGCCCCGGGGCACGGTCCAGACCTCGCAGGTGGCCGACGTCTTCCGGAAAACCATCGGCCGGGATCCGGAGTCGGTGGTGATCGTCGGCAACGGCGGCTCCGCGACCGTGCAGATCCGCTCCGAAACGTTGACCAACGACCAGACGGCCAAGCTGCGCAACGCCCTGTTCGATGCCTTCCAGCCGAAGGGCGCCGACGGTAAGCCCAGCAAGCAGGCGATCAGCGACGCGGCGGTATCCGAGACCTGGGGCGACCAGATCACCAATAAGGCGCTGATCGCGCTGGTGGTGTTCCTGGCATTGGTCAGCCTCTACATCACGGTGCGGTACGAGCGGTACATGGCCATCTCCGCGCTGACGACGATGGTCTTCGACCTGACCGTCACCGCGGGGGTGTACTCGCTGGTCGGTTTCGAAGTCACCCCGGCCACCGTCATCGGCCTGCTGACGATCCTCGGTTTTTCCCTCTACGACACCGTGATCGTGTTCGACAAGGTCGAGGAGAACACCCACGGCTTCCAGCACACCACCCGCCGCACGTTCGCCGAGCAGGCCAACCTGGCGATCAACCAGACGTTCATGCGCTCGATCAACACCAGCCTGATCGGCGTGCTGCCGGTGCTGGCGCTGATGGTGGTGGCGGTGTGGCTGCTGGGCGTCGGGACGCTCAAGGACCTGGCGCTGGTCCAGCTGGTCGGCATCATCGTCGGCACCTACTCGTCGATCTTCTTCGCCACCCCGCTGCTGGTCACGCTGCGCGAGCGCACGGAGCTGGTGCGCACGCACACCCGCCGCGTCACACGACGCCGCAAGGGCGGCGCCGAACCGGCCGAGGAGACGACGGCCGCCGACGAGACGACGGCCGCCGAGGACGCCTCGGCGTCGCCGGCGACCACGGCGTCCACCGCGTCCGACAAGCCCGCACCGAACAAGCCGGCGCCGGGTGCGCGCCCGGCCCGCCCGACCGGGACCAGGCGTCCGAGCGGCAAGCGAAACGCCGGCCGGCGGTAGTCGCCATGGCCGTCAGGTATCGCCTCGTTTGGGGCGCTATCGGTCTGGCTGCAATGCTCGTCGCGGCCGTCACGCTGACCGCCTGCTCGGGCAGCGCCGCCTCCCAGATCGACTACGTGGTCGACGGGCGGCTGGTCACCTACAACACCAACACCGTCGTCGGCGCGGCATCGGCCGGGGCGCAGGCCTTCGCCCGCACGCTCGCCGGTTTCAGCTATCACGGTCCGGATGGCCAGACCGTCGCCGACCGTGACTTCGGCACCGTGTCGGTGGTCGGCGGTTCGCCGCTGGTGCTCGACTACCAGATCGCCGACAACGCCGTGTACTCCGACGGCAAACCGGTCACCTGCGACGACCTGGTGCTGGCCTGGGCGGCGCAGTCCGGCCGGTACCCCGACTTCGACGCCGCCACCCAGGCCGGATACCTCGACATCGCCAACGTCGAGTGCCTGCCCGGGCAGAAGAAGGCCCGGGTGTCGTTCATCCCGGACCGCGGCGTCGTCGACTACAACCAGCTGTTCACCGCCACCACGCTGATGCCGTCGCACGTCATCGCCGACCAGCTGCACATCGACGTGACCGCGGCCCTGCTGAGCAACAACACCCAGCTGGTGCAGCAGATCGCCAAGTTGTGGAACACGATCTGGGACCTCAAGCCCGGCCTGGACCTGAAGAACTTCCCGTCGGCGGGGCCGTACAAGATCGAACGCGTACTGGACGGCGGGGCGGTGGTGCTCGTCGCCAACGACCGGTGGTGGGGTCCCAAGGCCATCACCAAGCGCATCACCGTGTGGCCGCAGGGCCCCGACATCCAGGACCGGGTGAACAACCGCAGCGTCGACGTGGTCGACGTGGCGGCGGGCTCGTCGGGAACGCTGACGACCCCGGACAACTACGTCCGCGCCGATTCACCGTCGGCCGGCATCGAGCAGTTGATCTTCGCCCCGCAGGGGCCGCTCTCGCAGCCCAAGGCCCGGCGCGCGCTCGCGCTGTGCACGCCCCGCGACAGCCTCGCCCGCGACGCCGGGGTGCCGATCGCCAATTCGCGCCTGAACCCCGCCGCCGACGACCCCGTCACCGCCGGCGACGGCGCCGCGGAGGCCGCCCAATTCGCCAAGGCGGATCCCGCCGGGGCCCGAGCCGCGCTCGGCGGTGTGCCGACGACGGTGCGGATCGGCTACGCCGGGCCCAACGCGCGGCTCGCGGTCAACGTCGGAGTGATCACCAAATCGTGCGCCACGGCCGGTATCAGTGTCGTCAACGTCGCCCTGGACACGTCCGGGCCGCAGGCCCTCAAAGAGGGGAAGATCGACGTGCTGCTGGCCAGCACCGGTGGCGCCACCGGCAGCGGGTCGACTGGCTCCTCGGCGATGGACGCCTACGACCTGCACAGCGGTAACGGCAACAACCTGTCGGGTTACTCCAACCCGCAGATCGACAGCGCCATCGGCGCGCTGGCGGTGTCGGCCGACCCCGCCGAACGCGTCCGGCTGCTGGGTGAGGCGGCGCCGGTACTGTGGGGCGACATGCCCACGTTGCCGCTTTACCGGCAGCAACGCACGCTGCTGATGTCGAAGAAGATGTACGCGGTGAGCAAGAACCCGACCCGCTGGGGTGCGGGCTGGAACATGGACCGATGGGCGCTGGTGCAGTGACGAGCGTCGGCGGAACCTCATCGGTGGCGAACGTCATCGCCTCGCTGCTGCGCGAGGTCTCGGACTTCCCCAAGCCAGGGGTCCAGTTCAAGGACCTGACCCCGTTGTTCGCCGACCCGCACGGCCTGACGGCGGTCACCGACGCGCTGGCCGAGATCGCATCCGGCGCCGACCTGGTAGCCGGGATCGACTCCCGCGGGTTCCTGGCCGCGGCGGCCGTCGCCGACCGGCTGCGCACGGGCGTGCTGGCCATCCGCAAAGGTGGAAAGCTGCCGCCGCCGGTGCACGCCGAGCATTACGACCTGGAGTACGGCAGCGCCACGCTGGAGATCCCCGCCGACGGCATCGACTTACGGGGTCGTCAGGTGGTGATCATCGACGACGTGCTGGCCACCGGGGGCACCCTGGCCGCGGCGGCCCGGCTGCTGGAGCGCACCGGCGCCACGGTGATCGCGGCCGCGGTGGTCCTCGAATTGACGGCGCTCGGCGGCCGTCGGGCGGTCGCCGACCTGCCCGTGCACAGCCTGAGTCAGGTCTAGCCGGCCAACCGCGCGATATCCTCGAGGTCGGAGGTGACAACGTGGCGGACGACAACAGCGCGGCGCAGGCGCTTGACGCGCCCACTGACGTCGCGGAGTCCCTGCTGGTCGGGGAGCCGGTCACGGCCCAGGCCGTCGAGCCGCCGGAGCAGCCGGAGCAGCCGACCGAGACGCTGAAGACCTCCAGCAGCGCGTCGCGCCGGGTTCGGGCCAGGCTGGCCCGCCGGATGACCTCCCAGCGCACCGCGCTCAACCCGGTGCTGGAACCGCTGGTGGCGGTGCACCGCGAGATCTACCCGAAGGCGAACCTCTCGCTGCTGCAGCGCGCCTTCGAGGTCGCCGACCAGCGGCACGCCACGCAGTTGCGCCATTCCGGCGACCCGTACATCACCCACCCGTTGGCGGTCGCGAACATCCTCGCCGAATTGGGCATGGACACCACGACTTTGGTGGCCGCCCTGCTGCACGACACCATCGAGGACACCGGCTACACGCTCGAGCAGATGTCCGAGGAGTTCGGCGACGAGGTGGCGCACCTCGTCGACGGCGTGACCAAGCTGGATCGGGTGGTGCTGGGCAGCGCCGCCGAGGGCGAGACCATCCGCAAGATGATCACTGCGATGGCCCGCGACCCCCGGGTGCTGGTGATCAAGGTCGCCGACCGGCTGCACAACATGCGCACCATGCGGTTCCTGCCGCCGGAGAAGCAGGCGCGCAAGGCCCGCGAGACGCTGGAAGTCATTGCGCCGCTTGCTCACCGGCTGGGTATGGCGAGCGTCAAGTGGGAGTTGGAAGACCTGTCGTTCGCGATCCTGCACCCGAAGAAGTACGACGAGATCGTCCGGCTGGTCGCCGGCCGCGCGCCGTCGCGCGACACCTACCTGGCGAAGGTCCGCGCCGAGATCACCAACACCCTGGGCGCGTCGAAGATCAAGGCGACGGTGGAGGGCCGGCCCAAGCACTACTGGTCGATCTATCAGAAGATGATCGTCAAGGGCCGCGACTTCGACGACATCCACGACCTGGTCGGCATCCGGATCCTGTGCGACGAGATTCGGGACTGCTATGCCGCTGTGGGCGTGGTGCATTCGCTGTGGCAGCCGATGGCGGGGCGGTTCAAGGACTACATCGCCCAGCCGAGATACGGCGTCTACCAGTCGCTGCACACCACCGTCGTCGGCCCCGAGGGCAAGCCGCTGGAGGTGCAAATCCGCACCCGCGACATGCACCGCACCGCCGAATACGGTATCGCCGCGCACTGGCGCTACAAGGAAGCCAAGGGCCGCAACGGCGTTCCGCATCCACACGCCGCCGCCGAGATCGACGACATGGCCTGGATGCGTCAACTGCTCGACTGGCAGCGGGAGGCCGCCGACCCCGGCGAGTTCCTCGAATCGTTGCGCTACGACCTTGCGGTGCAGGAGATCTTCGTGTTCACGCCCAAGGGCGATGTGATCACACTGCCCAACGGGTCGACGCCGGTTGACTTCGCCTACGCCGTGCACACCGAGGTCGGCCACCGCTGCATCGGCGCCCGGGTCAACGGCCGGCTGGTGGCACTGGAACGCAAGCTGGAAAACGGCGAAGTCGTCGAGGTTTTCACGTCGAAGGCGCCCAACGCCGGGCCGTCGCGCGACTGGCAGCAGTTCGTGGTGTCGCCGCGCGCCAAGGCGAAGATCCGGCAGTGGTTCGCCAAGGAGCGCCGCGAGGAGGCGCTGGAAGCCGGCAAGGAGGCGATGGCGCGCGAGGTGCGTCGAGGCGGACTTCCCTTGCAGCGCTTGGTCAATGGCGAATCCATGGCGGCGGTGGCCCGCGAATTGCACTACACCGACGTGTCCGCGCTCTACACCGCGATCGGCGAAGGCCACGTGTCGGCCCGCCACGTGGTGCAGCGGCTGCTCGCCGAACTCGGCGGGATCGACCAGGCCGAAGAGGATCTGGCAGAGCGCTCCACGCCGACGACCATGCTGCGCCGGCCGCGCAGCAGCGACGACGTCGGCGTCTCGGTGCCGGGGGCGCCCGGGGTGCTGTCCAAGCTGGCCAAGTGCTGCACGCCGGTGCCCGGCGACCAGATCATGGGCTTCGTCACACGCGGCGGGGGAGTGAGCGTGCACCGCACCGACTGCACCAATGCGGCATCGCTGCAACAGCAGTCCGAGCGGATCATCGAGGTGCATTGGGCGCCGTCGCCGTCGTCGGTGTTCCTGGTCGCCATCCAGGTCGAGGCGCTCGACCGGCACCGGTTGCTTTCCGACGTCACGCGGGTGCTGGCCGACGAGAAGGTCAACATCCTGTCGGCGTCGGTCACCACCTCCGGCGACCGTGTGGCGATCAGCCGGTTCACCTTCGAGATGGGCGACCCTAAACACCTCGGCCACCTGCTCAACGTGGTGCGCAACGTCGAAGGCGTCTTCGACGTCTACCGCGTGACGTCCGCGGCCTAACGAGCCCTGCTCGCCCGCTTGTTCGGCGCCGGCAGGCGGACGACCTTGGTGTCGGACGCGTGCTGGTCCTCCAGCACGATCACGCCCTCGGCGTCGCTGCCCACCGGCTTGGCCGCCCCCTCCAGCACCTCGCCCACGATGCGCACCACGGGTGGCAGCGCGCTGTTGGTCAGCACCTTGAACAGCGGTACCGCCGCGATGAACATCGCCAGCGGCGGTTCGATCAGGCCCAGCGCGGTGGCGGCGACCAACCCGCCGAAATAGCCCACGGATCGCGGTACGTCCACCTCGACGGTCCCCACTTGGACTTCAAGCACGTTCTCCGGTGCCCCGAAACGGATCTCCACCGCGCTGTTGGTTGCCATAACGCCCTCCTGCTTGGGATCGCAGGTCGGGTACCCGGTGTGGCGCGATCTAGCCGATCCGCACCGAGTTGATGGTGACCGGGTTGGTGGGGGCGCCGCTCTGCCGGTTGCCGGCGATGCCGGCCTCGGCGATCTTGTCCAGGACCGCCAGGCCCGCCTGGCTGATGGTGCCGAGCACGGTGCTCGTCGGCTGCAATTCGGAGTCCCGGAAAACGAAGGAGAACTGGCTGCCGTTGGTGTTCGGCCCGTCGACGGCCATGATCACGGTGCCGCGCGGATAGAGCACGGTCGCCCTGAGCCCGGGGTCCCCGGCCGGATATTGATCGGTCGGATACTCATCGGCGAATTGGTAGCCCGGGCCACCCGAGCCGTCGGCCTCGGGACCGCCGCACAGCAGCGACCCGCCGTCGGTGGAGTTGATCAGCCGGGCGCACTGGGTGTTGTCGAAGAATTGCTGCTTGGCCAGGCTGACGAAACTGTTGACCGTGCAAGGGGATTCAGAGTTGGCGAGCTGGATGCCGATGTCACCGAAGTTGGTGGAGATGGTGGCCGGGATTTCCGCGGGTTCGGTGGAGACCCTGCCGGACGGGGGCGGGCTGACGGGCTTGACGACGGTGTCCGGCGCGCTGGGGTACTGGCAGTTGGCACCCAGATCGGCCGGCGGCGCGAACGCCGGCAGCGGGGGCACGGTCGCCATAGCCTGCCCGGTCGGTCCTGAGGTCGCACCCTGCCGGTTGGGCACCCGGGCGCGCGACGCGCTGGTGGAGGCCGCGCCGTTGGCGGAACCATCGTTCTGGGTCACCAGCGCGATGACCAGCGCCACCACCGCGGCCAGCGCCAGCGTGGATGCGCCGACGATGCCGAAAAGCAGACGCCGGGAGTGCGTCGGGGCGCGGTAGGACGGCTGCGGCTCCGGGCTGGGGCCGGTCGGGGGGAAGTCCTGGGTGGGCGGCCCGGCGGAAGGAGGCGGCGGCGTGGCCGGCGCCGCTGGGGGATTCCATGCCGCGGTCCCGGCCGGGGCGGCCAACGCCGCCCTGGCGGCCTCGGCGAGCTCGATTGCCGACTGATAGCGCTGTTCGACGTCTTTGGCCATCCCGCGGGCGACCACCGCGTCGAGGGCCGGGGATACGCCGGCCACGGTTGCCGACGGTCGCGGCGGCGGCGTGTTGAGATGCGCGTTGAGTTGTTCCTCGAGGCTTTCGCCGACATAGGGACGCTTGCCGGTCAGGCACTCGTGCAGCACGCAGGCCAACGAATACACGTCGGCGCGGTGATCCGTTGAGCCCCTGAACCGCTCGGGCGCCATATAGGCGACGGTGCCCATCGTGTGACCGGTCTGCGTGAGCGACGTGTCCGCCAACGTGCGGGCGATGCCGAAGTCGATCAGATACACGAAGTCCCGCGCGTTGGTGACCAAGATGTTCTTCGGCTTGATGTCGCGATGGACCAGCCCCGCGTGGTGGGCGCTGTCGAGCGCCGCGGCAACCTGTTCGATCACGGCGACCGCGCGCTCGGCGGACAGGCGCCCACCGTTCTCGGCGATGTACTGCAACAGGTCGCGGCCTTCGATCAGCCGCATGTCGACATAGAGCCGGCCGTCGATCTCCCCGTAACTGTGGATGGGCACCACATGCGGGTCGTTCAGGCTCGCCGCGATGCGCGCCTCCCGGCGGAAGCGTTGCTGAAACTCCTGATCCTCCGCCATGTTCGGCGGCAGCACCTTGAGGGCGACGACCCGGTCGGTGGCGGCGTCGTAGGCGCGGTACACCTCGCCCATGCCGCCGCGCCCCAGAACGTCCAGCAACTGGTAATGCCCGAAAGATTCTGACCCCACGCAACGACCTTAGGCGGTGGACCGCCCGCGGGTCGCGCGATCTCACCAATCGGCGGCGACGTTGCGCTGCTTGGCTTTAGTCCAGCAACAGCGACGTGATGGTGACCTCGGAGGCCGGGGGACCGTCCTCGCCGCCGCCCGCCACACCGGCTTTGGCGATCTTGTCCAGCGTGGCCAGCCCGTCGGGCTGGATGGTGCCGAACACGGTGTACTGCGGCGGCAGCTGGGAATCCTTGTACACCATGAAAAATTGGCTGCCGTTGGTGCCGGGGCCCGCGTTGGCCATCGCCAGGGTGCCTCGCGGGTAGAGGACGGGTTGCTGGGCCTTCGGGTCGTTCGGCGGGTATTGGTCGGTCGGGTACTCGTTGGCGAACTGGTAGCCCGGACCGCCCGTGCCGTCGCCCTTGGGGTCACCACATTGCAGGACGCCCAGGTCCGCCGACGTGGTCAGCCGGTGGCACTTGGTGTTGTCGAAGTACTTTTGACCGATCAGGCTCGCGAAACTGTTTACCGTGCAAGGGGATTCATTGTTGGCGAGCATCAGTCCGATGCGGCCCTGATTGGTCACCATGCTGGCGCTCACCTGGGCCGGGTCGGTCGGCACCTTGCCGGTGCGGGGCGGCTTGACCTGCTTGGCGGCCGGTTCCGGCGACGCCGGGTACTGGCAGTTGGCGCCGAGGTCCGCCGACGGCTTGAACGCCGGCAACGGCGGAACGGGCGGCGTCGGCCCGGCCGGCGTGGTGGTCTCCGGTGAGCTGCTGGGGGCGGACGAGGTGGAGCTCGCGGCGCTGTTGTTCTTGTGCTCGTGCTTGGTGTTGATCACGGCGAGCACCACCGCGACGACCACGGCGACGGCTACGAGCGATCCGGCGGCGATCACCACGATTCGGCGCATCTTGGCTTGCTTCGCGCGCCGCTCGAGCTGCCGTTCGAGCTTGCGCTTGGCGTTGGCACGTCGCTGTTCGTTGGTCGGCACGGCCGTATGCCTCCATGGTTGGTAGGTCGGGGCCCGCAAAAGGCGTCAGTGGCCAGCTCAGGCTAATGTGGGCGCCGCGACCGGTGTCAAGTGGGGCCCGTGGGAAACTGGGAACCGTGTTGATCACCGGATTTCCCGCCGGCATGTTGCAGTGCAACTGCTACGTGCTGGCTGAGCGCCCGGGAACGGACGCCGTCATCGTGGATCCGGGGCAACGGGTGATGGGCCCGCTGCGGCGCATCCTCGACGAGAACCGGCTGACCCCGGCCGCCGTGCTGCTGACCCACGGACACATCGACCACATGTGGTCCGCGCAGAAGGTGTCCGACACCTATGGCTGCCCGACCTTCATCCACCCCGAGGACCGGTTCATGCTGAAAGACCCGATCTACGGCCTGGGCCCGCGGGTGGCCCAGCTGGTGGCG
>NZ_LZJW01000096.1 GCF_001667885.1 Mycobacterium scrofulaceum
CGCGCGGGCGCACCGGCGGGCACGCGGTCGCGGTGCCCGAGGAGGACAAGGGCCTGCGGACCCGGTCGGAGATGATCGCGCAACTGGTGTTCGCGATGGGCGGACGCGCCGCCGAGGAACTGGTATTCCGGGAGCCGACGACGGGCGCGGTGTCCGACATCGAGCAGGCCACCAAGGTCGCCCGCGCGATGGTCACCGAATTCGGGATGAGTTCCAAGCTCGGCGCGGTCAAGTACGGCACCGAACACGGTGATCCCTTCCTGGGCCGCACCATGGGCACGCAGGCCGACTACTCCCACGAGGTCGCCCGCGACATCGACGACGAGATCCGCAAGCTGATCGAGGCGGCTCACACCGAGGCGTGGGAGATCCTCACCGAGTACCGCGACGTGCTCGACACGTTGGCCGGCGAACTCCTGGAGAAGGAAACGCTGCACCGCGCCGAGCTGGAGGGCATCTTCGCCGACGTCGAAAAGCGGCCTCGGCTCACGATGTTCGACGATTTCGGTGGCCGCATCCCGTCGGACAAGCCGCCGATCAAGACGCCCGGCGAGCTGGCGATGGAGCGCGGCGAGCCGTGGCCGCCCCCGGTTCCCGAGCCGGCGTTCAAGGCGGCCATCGCGCGGGCCAGCC
>NZ_LZJW01000097.1 GCF_001667885.1 Mycobacterium scrofulaceum
TGCCCGAGCGAGACCGGCCCCGCGTGCTGGAGTTCGGTGAACTCGCCGCACCGAGCCTCGACATCGGGCATGACCCGGTAACCGCTGGTGAGCATCACGGCCTCGACGGCGCCGTCGCGATCCTTGATGTCGATGGTCCGGTACTGCTGGTTCTGGCTGCACGACGGCGGCCGGGTGCTGTGCGTGGCGCCGTCGATGGTCAGGCGGGCCGCTTTGCGCGGCGTGGTCTGGGCCTGGCCGCACCCCGCGAGGCCGACGCCGGCGATCACGAGGAAGACAACCGCGAGTAACCGGTTTCGCACCGGTTCACCTCCTTCACTGCCGATCCGGCATCATCCTGGGCAGGGACTTGACGATGCTGCGTCGCACGAACTCCGGACTCAGGCCCTTGAACAAATCGATCAACCGAATGCCCTTGGGCACATACCAATGCAACCGCTTCGGGTTGTGGTAAGCCTGCCATGCGGTGTCCGCGACGCTGCTTGCCGGCATCAACCGGAGGATGCCCTTCTTGGGCGCGGTGGCGCGCAACTGCTCCGCGGTCATCGGCGCCCGGCCGTCGTTGGAGTGGTTCGTCGTCGTGGTCAGGATGGCGGTGTCGATCAGACCGGGCAGCACGTCGGCGACGCGGACCCCGTGTCGCTGCCACTCGACGCTGAGCGCCTCGGTCAGGCCCTTGACCGCGTGCTTGGTCGACGAATAGACGGCGAGGCGCGGCATGCCGTAGGTCGCGGACGAGGACGACGTCGAAAACATCAGGCTGCCCGGCGTTTTCTTCAAATACGGCAACGACGCGTAGGCGCCGGTCAGCACGGCCTTGTAGTTGATGTCCACGACGCGCATGGCGGCCTCGTAGGGCACGTCCTCGAACCACCCGGATTCGCCGATGCCGGCGTTGTTCCACATCATGTCGAGCCCGCCGCCGGTGTTGCCGGCGCAGAAATCGGCCAGGGCGCCCTCCAAGGCGGCCTTGTCCGTCACGTCGACGCGGCGCGTCCACAGCCGGTCGGCGCCCAGTTCGTCGCGCAGCGTGGCCAAGCCGTCCTCGTTGCGGTCCACGGCACCGACCCGCCAGCCCTTGGCGTGGAAGAGCTTTGCGCCCTCGCGGCCCATGCCGCTGCCCGCGCCGGTGATGAAGACCGATTTCACGGCGCGTCAGCCCGTCTCGACCACATCTTTGATGCGGTTCAGCGTCTTGGTCATGTCGCGGACGTTGCGGCGCTTGCGCAGGAAGCCACCGAACAGCCAGTAGAGGCCGAGCCACGGCGCGGGGCTGAGCCGAAACGACTCGGTCACGTCCGTGCCGCCGCCGCTGGGCGCCAACCGGTAGTGCCAGTTGTTGACCGCCCGATCACCGAGCAGCACCGCGAAACCGAATTCACGGCCGGGTTCGCACGCGGTAACTTCACACGTCGTCCAATACACCGGTCCGACCTCGTTGCGCCTGACGTGCCCGCGGAATTTGGCGCCGAGGGCCGGGCCGCTTGCGTCGCCCAGCCACTCGGCTTCGAACACTTCCGGGGAGAACCGTCCGATATTGCGAACGTTCGCGATGAGATCCCAGATCTTGTCCGCGGACGCCGCCATATGAACAGTGGCCGAACCTTCCATGCGCTGATCCAAACACAGCTTCCCGCTCGGTCATAGACCGCGACGGTGGTTGATCGTCAGTGCGGAGCCGCCGCCTGGATCAGCCCGTTGATGATCTCCTTGATGCCCTGCGCGGGGTGCGAGTACCAACCGATCGGCAGGCCCGACTGCGCGCCGCACTTCGGCCACGCTTCCACGCCTTGGTCCGCGAAAACCCGGTTGGCCACGGCGATTTGCTGCTCCCTGGTCGCGGCCGCCGGGTTGCCGACACCGCCGTATGCGGCCCAGGTGGCCGGCTTGAATTGGAGTCCGCCGTACTCACCGTTGCCGGTGTTGGCGTGCCAGTTGCCGCCGGACTCGCACTGGGCGACCGCGTCCCAGTTGGGCGTCGGGGCGGACGTGGCGATACCGGTGGACGAAGCTATCGACGCTGCAACGAACCCGCCGACCGCCAGGGACTTGACGAGAGGCTTGCAGAGAATTTTCATGTGATGGATTTCGGCCGCTGTGGCCAAAGCGTTACCTATTCGAAAATGGTGCGAGATATGCCTTCCAGCTGCGGAAATGCCCTTATTGCGGCACGCGAAGAAAGTGTTAGAAACCGATGAGGAAAAAATAAATTATTGCTGGCAATATGACTGAGTGGCTAACGCCAGCGCACGTTGATACAGGGGGTCCAGCCCGCGCGTGCGCACGACGCCGCCGCGGGCGAGGTCGAGCTGCGCGGGGCAGGCCGGCGAATGCAGCAGATCCCAGTCGGCCACCATTTGGTTCAGCATCGTGTGGTTGAGGTCGTCGATTGCCGACCGGGACGCCGCCAGGTCCGCCGACTGGGTCGGCGCGCCCGCGGGATCGAGCTTCCAATCCGCGAAACGGCTGTATTCGATGCCCTCGGTGGCGCGGATCTGGTCGCCGAACACCTTCGTGACGTAGTCGGGGTCGACCCGTTGGGAGGACGCCTCGGTGGCCAACTTCGCGAGTTCTTGCCGGACGCGGTCGGGGTCTTCGATAGGCCCGTGCGCGTGCCACTTGAACGCGGCCACCGGCTCGGCGATCTGTAACCGCTGCGCGGCGGCGTCGACCAACCCGGTCAGCGCGCCGGAGTCGTCCGCCGCCACCGGCGACGCGACCAGTACCGCCACCGCGCCGACGACGCCCCCGCAGCGCACGGTCAGCGTGATGCGGCGGCCGGTCATGCCCATGATTCTGCGGCAGTCCCGGGCGCGCGGGCACCTCGGAGTTAGCCTGAAAGTGCTGATGTCGTCGATGATGGGCAGCCGCGGCCCGCAGCGCATAGCCGGGGATCGCGGAAAGTCGTTGCGTTCGAAGCGGATTCGGGCGCTGATCGCGGCTGCACTGGCCGTCCCGCTGTTGCTGGGTGCGGCGATCCTGATGCTCGACCGCCTGCATTCGACGCCCGCCGACGCGCTCGAGCATCCAGCCAGCCCGGTGAGTGACGACCAGTCGAGGGCTCAGGTCGTTCAGTCGGCGCAGGACGTCGTCGCCGCGGCGGCCCTGCGGACGTCGTCGGCCGGCTACTCGCTGATGTCCTGCAAAAACCGCGACGACCCGCCGTATCAGGGCGCGGTCTACCTGACCTTCTCGGTGCCCGCCGCGACCCGGGCCGACACCTACTTCGCCCAAATCGCCGCAACGCTGACCGACCACGGCTGGACCGCGGGCCTACCGCCCAACAACCACGCCTTCGCCACGACGCTTACCAAGGACGCCGTCACGGTGATCGTTTACCGGCACGACGACGAGCCCAACGTGGGCGTGCTGCGCGTCTACGGCCAATGCCGGAACATGACCGATCACCGCGCGGACGCGACGGCCTGGACCGATATCACCGGCGAGTTCGCCCGGCCGGGCTGATCGGGCCGATAACGCACTACTGCGCCCGACGGCGTCGTCGTCGGGCGCAGTAGCGACCTCGGGGCAGGTGAGGCTATCCACCGCCGCCGGGCGTGGCACCCAGGGTGCCCTGCAGGTCCGGCTTCATGGCGTTGAGCTGAGCTCCCCAGTACTCCCAGCTGTGCGTGCCATTGGCGTTGAAGTTGAACACCGCGTTGTGGCCACCGGCCGCGTTGTACTGGTCCTGGAACTTCAGGTTGCTGCTGCGCACGAAGTTCTCCAGGAACTCGGCGGGCATGTTGGCCCCGCCCAGCTCGGACGGCGTGCCGTTACCGCAGTAGATCCACAGGCGGGTGTTGTTACCCACCAGCTTGGGGATCTGCAGCGTGGGGTCGTTGCGCTGCCACGCGGGGTCGCTCGAGGGCCCCCACATGTCGCTGGCCTTGTAACCGCCGGCGTCACCCATTGCGAGGCCGATCAGGGACGGGCCCATGCCCTGCGACGGGTCCATCAAGGCCGACAGCGAACCGGCGTAGATGAACTGGTTGGGGTGGTAGGCGGCCAGGATCAGTGCCGACGAACCGGCCATCGAGATGCCGACCGCGGCGCCGCCCGTGGACTTGACGCTCTTGTTGGAGGCCAGGTACTGGGGAAGCTCACTGGTCAGGAAGGTTTCCCATTTATAGGTGGAGCAGCCCGCCTTGCCGCAAGCCGGGCTGTACCAGTCGCTGTAGAAGCTGGACTGACCACCGACGGGCATGACGATCGACAGGCCCGACTGGTAGTACCACTCGAACGCGGGCGTGTTGATGTCCCAGCCGTTGTAGTCGTCCTGGGCCCGCAACCCGTCGAGCAGGTAGACCGCGGGGGAGCCGTTGCCGCCGCTTTGGAACTGGACCTTGATGTTGCGGCCCATACCCGCCGATGGCACCTGCAGGTATTCGACGGGCAGACCCGGTCGCGAAAACGCTCCCGCGGTCGGCGCGCCGCCGGCAAGACCGATCAGGCCCGGCAGCGTCACAGCCGCTGCCGCACCGACTAATAGCCGGCGCCCCCAGGCCCGGACCTTCTCGCTCAGTTCTGTCATACCTGCCCCTTGTCGTATGTGATGGCGGTCTCAGCAGGAATTTACCGGGTGAATAGGCCGAATGTCGATCGGGACGCGGGGACATCTCGATTTGGTATCGCTTTTCTTGCACCAATTTCGTGGCAGGGATAAGCGCACCGCCCACGTGCTGCCGGTGCTTCGTCACCCCGGACCACCACTCTCGGGCCGAAAACGCCTGGCAGCGGCGCCGGGCCCGGGTACAAAGCAAAGCACAAAGCCGCAATTTTCGGCCCAGCCAGGACGACAACCCGTTCCGCGGCGCCGAACCGCCGCCGGAAAAGCCGATTCCGTACCGAAGACCTTTATCGCCGCGTGAACGTGCGGTGGTTTCCCGGCGCCCGCGACTCATCGCTCATCGCTCATCAGCGCTTCCCGCGCAGTATCGGTGGTTCTCGGCCCGGGCGGGTGTCCGGGCGAAGCCGAACCGGCGCAGCCGGACTTGCGCCGACCGCGTAGGCTCTCACGGAGCAAGCCGATGGAGACCACGTTTTCCCGGTCCGTTCCGGCCTTCACGAACCACCTCACCAGGGGATTTACTGGTGCGCGTCGGTGCGGGTGAGGGTGTCGGAGGTCCGGGACCGATTGGGGAGTTTTGGACACGGTACTTGGGCTATCAGTGACGCCGACCGCCATTGGCTGGGTCCTCGCTGAGGGACACGGCGCGGACGGCACCATCCTGGACCACCGGGAGCTCACGCTGGACCCCGGCCGCGGGGTGCGCGCCCTCAGTACCGCGGAGCAAGTGGCCGACGAGGTTTTGCGGGTGGAAGCGCAGGCCGCCGCCAGCGAGCACCGGCTGCGGGTCGTCGGAGTGACCTGGAACGACGACGCGTCCGCGCAGGCAGCGCTGGTGCTGGAGGCGCTGACCAACGCGGGGCTCGACAACGTCGTGCCGGTCCGCGCACTCGACGCGATCGAAACCCTGGCGCAGGCCATCGCGCCGGTCATCGGCTACGAGCAGACCGCCGTCTGTCTCCTCGAACGTGAGGGGACCACCGTTGTCATGGTCGACACTCACCACGGGGAGACGCAGACAGCCACCAAGCAGGTGGGCGGCGGCCTCGACGGCCTGACCCGATGGCTGAGCGGCATGTTCGACCGCAATGGCTGGCAGCCGGGCGGGGTGGTCGTTGTCGGCGCGCATAGCGACGTCGACGGTTTCTCTTGGCAACTCGAAAAGACGCTTCCCGTACCGGTTTTCGTGCAAAACATGGCGCAGGTGACCATCGCGCGTGGTGCGGCGCTGACCGCCGCCCGAAGCACCGAGTTCACCGACGAGCAGTTGGTGACGCACGACAGCGCACCGCCCGCGACGCCCGCCGCACCGCGAAAGCTGTCGTACGCCGGTGCGGTCACCACGCTTGCCGCTGGTGTGGTCACGTTCGTCTCCTCGTTATCGCTCGCCGTGGGCATTCAGCTGGCCCCGGTCAGCAAGCCGGCCCCGCGGCACGCGGTCCAGCCGCCCACGCCACAAATCGCCGAAGCCGTGGCGCCGCCCCCGGTCGTCGCGCCGCTGACCCCGCAGGCGAAGATTCCCGCCGCCGAACCGATCACAGAAGCCGCCCCGGAGGTCCAGCAGCCCGACCCCGGCACCCGGCAGCCTTACCTGACAAGGGTTCTCGAGCACATACCGGCCGACGCCGGTGAGCCGACCGGCGACTCGGCGCCGCAGGCGCCCGCGCAGCCGCAGCCCTGACGCCGAGCCGCTCAGGAGCCCTTCGGGTGAGTCGCGGTGAAGGACAACGCCACGTCGTCGGCGACCTGGAGCGAACCCATCAGCAATGAGTAGGGCTTGACGCCATAGTCGGTCTGCCGGACCGTGGACTCGGCGGTCATGCGCCACTCGTCCCCGAGATCGTCTGTGCGCAACTCGATTTCGTGGGCCCGCGTCTTTCCCCGCACGGTGAGCTCGCCGCTGAGCCGATACCCGTCATCGGTCTTGTCGACGGCCCGTGCGACGAAGCGGATCTCGGGAAACCGGTTGGCGTCCAACGACTTCAGGGCGTTGGACCGGACCAACGCCTTCTCGGGCGCGGACAGTCCCTTGACGCCGCCCTCACCGCGCAGCACCTCCAGCGAATCCGTCTCGACCACAAGCTCCACGGCGGCCGGTTCGGAACCGGCCCAGCTCACGGTGGCATGCCACCGGGTCATCGCGATCGTGAGACGGTGACCCATCCTGGCGGCGCGGCCCTGGACTCCGGTGGCAAGCAGCAGTTCGCCGTCGGATGCGTCCAAGCTCCATTCGTCGGTCATAGGCCGACTGTAATCACATCGTCAGGACCGTGCGGTAGTGCGCGCGTCCTTGCTCCAACGCCGCATAGCCCTCGGCCGCCTGCGACAGCGGCATTTCCTCGATCCACGCCCGCACCCCGGACAGGACGGCGAAATGCATGGTGTCTTCAACGTCTTTCGCCGTGCCGGAGGGATGACCGACGATACTGATCCCTGGCGTGATGAGCTGAATGGGGCTGATCGGCAACGGTTCTGGCGTCACGCCGATCGTGACGAGCTCGCCCTGTGGCGATATCCCGCCGACGGTTGCCGCCATCGCCGGCGAGTTTCCGGCGGTCGCCAGCACGACCGCCGCCCCGCCCAGGGCCTTGAGGGCTTCCGCGGGATCGCTGGCGGTGGAGTCAATGTAGTGGTGGGCGCCCAACTTCCGGGCGTCCTCCTCTTTGCCGCTGCCGCGGGCGATGGCGATGGTCTCGAAACCCATGGCACGGGCGAACTGCACACCGAGGTGGCCGAGGCCGCCGACACCGAGGATGGCGACCCGGTCGCCGGGCAGAGCCTTGGTATGGCGCAACGCGTTGTAGGTGGTGACGCCGGCGCAGCCCATCGGCGCGGCTTCCGCGTCCGAGAGCCCTTCCGGTATGCGGGCGAGCGCGCTCCCGGGGACAGTGACCGATTCCGCATATCCGCCCGGATACTGGTAACTCGGCACCTTCCCGTTCTCGCAATGAATGAAGTGGCCTTTGCGACATTCATCGCAGTGGTAGCAGCACCCGCCGAACCACCCGACCGCGACGCGATCGCCGACGGCGAAACCCTCCACACCAGGACCGAGTTCGGCGATCGTCCCGGCGATTTCGTGCCCTGGAGTCAACGGCCACGTCATGCCAGGGAAGCCCCCAGCGACAAAGTGCGCGTCCGTGCCGCAGATTCCACACGCGGTGACGTTTATCCGCGCCTCGCCACGCCCTGGGGTCTCGGTTTCGACATCGACCAGTTCTAACGGTGCACCGGCCGACTTCACGTGAACTGCTCGATGGGTTGCCATGCAGTTGATGCTACTGTGCGGCAGCGGATTTCGCGCCGTCGGTGTGGTAGTCGACCTGCCAGTGCTTGATCCCGTTCAACCAGCCGGACCTCAGCCGTTCGGGCTTCCCCATCGATTCCAGGTTCGGGATTCCGTCGGCGATGGCGTTGAACATCAGGTCGATGGTCATCCGCGCGAGGTTCGCCCCGATGCAGTAATGCGCACCGGTGCCACCGAAACCCACGTGCGGATTCGGGTCGCGCAGGATGTTGAAGGTGAACGGGTCGTCGAAGACGTCCTCGTCGAAATTGGCTGAGCGGTAGACCATTACCACCCGCTGGCCCCTCTTGATCTGCACGCCGGACAGCTCGTAGTCCTCGAGCGCGGTCCGCTGGAATGACGTCACCGGGGTGGCCCACCGTACGATCTCGTCGGCCGCGGTGGCGGGGCGCTCCCTCTTGAACAGCTCCCACTGATCCGGAAAGTCGGTGAAGGCCATCATGCCCTGCGTGATGGAGTTGCGGGTTGTCTCGTTGCCGGCCACGGCCAGCAGGATGACGAAGAAGCCGAACTCGTCGTCGGACAGCTTGTGGCCGTCGATGTCGGCCTGGACCAACTTGGTGACGAGGTCCTCGCCCGGATTGTTCGTCCGGTCGGCGGCCATCTGCATGCCGTACATGATGAGTTCGACGGAAGCGGTGATGGCGTCGTTGTTGGCGAACTCCGGATCCTGGTCGCCGACCATCTCGTTGGACCAGTGGAAGAGTTTCTTGCGGTCTTCCTGCGGCACCCCCATCAGCCCGGCGATGGCCTGCAACGGCAACTCGCACGAGACCTGCTCGACGAAGTCGCCGCGTCCCTCGGCGGCCGCTTCGGCGACGATGCGCCGGGCCCGCTCGGCGAGGTCGTCGCGCAGGCGCTCGATGGCCCGAGGGGTGAAGGCCCGCGAGATGATCTTGCGCAGCCGAGTGTGTTGCGGCGCATCCATGTTCAGCAGCACGAACTTGCCGCGTTCGACCTGCTCGCCGACAGTTCCGTCCTTATAGCGCGGCAGCGCGGTGTTTTTCAGGCTGGAGAACACGTCGCTGCGCAGCGAGACCTCTTTGACGTCCTTGTGCTTGGACACCACCCAGAAGCCACCGTCGTCGAATCCGCCGGCTCCGATCGGCTGTTCGTTCCACCAGATCGGCGCGGTCCGCCGCAGTTCCGCCAGTTCCTCCACCGGCAACCGCTCGGCGTGGATGTCGGGGTCGGTGAAGTCGAATCCGGGGGGAAGGTTGGGGACCGGCTTGGCGGTTGGCTCGACGGTTGGCATGGCCCGCTCCTCGATGACGAAGTGGTCTAGTCGTCTTTGTGCAAATAAACCATTGCCGCACCACGGATGGGAAGCATTGACGGAAGATCGCCGGGCACAAATTGGAACGTGTTCCTCGTTCGCAGACCGCGCGGCCGATACGGTCTTGTGGCCGGCGCCTCGATGGATATGCTTTGGTGCAGGTCACCGGCGACGACAGGCGGGGTGGAACATGATTCGGGAACTGCTCAGCGCCGCTTCGATAGCGGGCATCGCGATTGGCATGGCGCCGTGCGCGGCGGCCGGGTACGACGGCGACGTCCCGGGCATGAACTATCAGGCGTCGTTGGGCGCGCCGTGCGACAACTACGAACGCTTCATCTTCGGTCGGGGCCCCAGTGGCCAGGCCGAGGCGTGCCACTTCCCTCCGCCGAACCAGTTCCCGGCGGCCACCACCGGGTATTGGGTCATCTCCTACCCCCTGTACGGGGTGCAGCAGGCCGGCGCGAAGTGCCCGGGGCCGCAGGCGGCGGCGCAGTCGGATCGCGGGCTGCCGATGCTGTGCCTGGGGGCGCAGGGCTGGCAAGAGGGTTGGTTCACCGGGGCGGGATTCTTCCCTCCGGCCGGATGAGCGGCTGAATCATGAACGACGGCCGGCCCGGCGAGACCCTCGTCCCGCGTTGGCTGCGGTTCGTCCTGGCGTCCGATCGTGCCGGCTCGGCGTGGTACATCGGGACGGGATTCTTTTTCGCACCGGTCCTCGCAGTGCTGTCGCCGTGGCCCGCGGTCACCGCCGTGCTGTGGGGGATCATCGGGGTGGCCGGGCTGTGGCTCGGCCTGCTGGGTATCGCGATGGCGGTCGGCCTGGCCCGAATCTTGCGCTCCGGGACGGAAATCCCCGAGGACTACTGGCGCACTCTGGTGAACTACTAGCCCGGCGCGACCGGGCTAGAGTCATAGCAACCGTCCTGCGACTAGAGGAGATCGAGATGGGCTTCACCCCGAAGGATGCGGTCGACGCGGCCAGGGACATCGCGACCAACGCGGTCGAAAAGGCCTCCGACATCGTCGAACACGCCAGCGACATCATCCGCGGTGACATTTCCGGCGGCGCCAGCGGGATCGTTCAGAACTCGATCGACATCGGCACGTACGCGGTGGACCGGACGCGGGAGATGTTCAGCGGCCGCGACGAGCCCGAAGACGAGGTGTAGGTCCGCCGTCAGACGGAGGCGGCCTCGTTGAGCTCGTCCAGCCGGTTGGTGGCTTCCAGGTACTCCTGGACCCAGCGCTCGATGACCGTGGCCGTCTTCTCGACCTTGGTGAACTGACCGACGACCTGACCGACCGGGTTGAACGCGACGTCCACGCTCTCGTTCGGGTACCTGTTGGTGGCCCGCACCGCCATGCCGGAGACCATGTACTGCAACGGCATACCGAGCGGCTTCGGGTTGTCCGGCTGCTCCCACGCCTCGGTCCAGTCGTTGCGCAGCATCCGCGCCGGCTTACCGGTGAACGACCGGCTGCGGACGGTGTCGCGGCTTCCCGCCTTGACGTACGCCTGCTGCTGAACCGGCGTGTTCGAGGACTCCTCGACCATCAGCCACTGCGAGCCGGTCCATGCCCCTTGGGCGCCGAGCGCCAACGCGGCCGCGATCTGCTGGCCGCTGCCGATACCACCGGCCGCCAGCACCGGCACCGGGGCGACTTCCTTGACCACCTGCGGCCACAACACGATTGAGCCCACCTCGCCGCAGTGGCCGCCGGCCTCGCCGCCCTGGGCGATGATGATGTCGACACCAGCGTCGGCGTGCTTGCGGGCCTGCGACGGCGAGCCGCACAGCGCCGCCACCTTGAGCCCGGCGTCGTGAATGTGCTTGATCATGTCGGCCGGGGGAGTGCCGAGCGCGTTGGCGATCATCTTCACCTTCGGGTGCTTGAGCGCCACCTCGACCTGGGGCGTGGCGGTCGCCTCGGTCCACCCGAGCAGCTGCAGGCTGTCGCCGTCGCTGTCCTCGATCGGCACGCCGTGGTCGGCGAGGATCTTCTTGCCGAAGTCGAGGTGTTCCTGGGGCACCATCTTGCGCAGCGTCTCGGCGAGTTCCTCGGCCGAGAGGTGCGAGTCCATGCCCTCGTACTTGTTCGGGATGACGATGTCGACGCCGTACGGGTGGTCGCCGATGTTCTCGTCAATCCAGTTGAGTTCGATCTCCAGCTGCTCGGGCGTGAAACCGACGGCGCCGAGGACGCCGAACCCCCCGGCCTTGCTGACCGCGACCACGACATCACGGCAGTGGGTGAACGCGAAGATCGGAAACTCAATACCAAGCTCATCGCAGATGGCGGTGTGCATGCCTACTCCTGGGGCGCGGAACCGATGCCAACAAATTGAAACGTGTTCTAGTTTAGTACGGACGGCATTGACGTGGCCAGCGGGTCCTGACCTGCGTTTTGTCACTACGACCCGTCACCGCGGGCGCCCACAGGCCGGTCAGACCACGGCGCTGTACACCACCCACAGCATCACGAACGCGAACATGCAGCCCGCGCAGACCAGATGATCCCGGCAGACGGAGCGCGCCAGGCGCGCCTGCTCGGGCGGACCGTCCGCGCGCCGGCCCAGCCGCACCGCGTCGGGGACCGTCTGCGTCAACGCCAGAATGATCGGAAGCACGGCGAGGACGGCCGACAGCACCAGCAGCCACCACGG
The DNA here is from genome assembly GCF_001667885.1 of Mycobacterium scrofulaceum. GTDB lineage: Bacteria > Actinomycetota > Actinomycetes > Mycobacteriales > Mycobacteriaceae > Mycobacterium > Mycobacterium scrofulaceum_C. Next base: position 11,819 of record NZ_LZJW01000097.1, read on the forward strand.
TTCCGGCCCCCGCGCGGACTCGTAGGTCAACGCCACCAACAAAATCACCATCACGGCGGCGATCAGCCGGCCCATCGGGGCAGACGTGGTGGTCGCGCGATGGTAGTAAGCCGCGATGGAAGCGAGCACCGATTCGGGCAGATCGCTTGGCGCAGAACGGAATCGGAGTACCTGCACATCGAAGATCAAATCCATCCACAAGACGGCGAACAGGAATCCGGCGCAGGCCGTGAGTAACGAGGCCATGGCGCTCCTCCATCTCCGGCTCACCGCCATTTCCGGCCCACTGCGGGCACGCGTCGACGTGGACCCATTGTTTCCCGGCGCCGCGTCGAATTGGAGTCATTTCCGCTGGGCCGGTGGGACTTGTCGGTGGCCCGGCATACTATTCGAACATGCGTTCGAATAGTCGTGAGGAGATCGCCGCGGATTATGCCGCGCTGAGCGACGCCGTCTCCCGCGTTCTCGGCCACTCCTACGATGCGCTGACCACCCCGGAACGCTTCGCCCACCTCGAACTGCTCGAACGCGAGATGCGGCGGCTGCCCGTGGCAGGCCACCAGCTGATCAACCAAATCGACTGCCAGGCCACCCCGGCCGAACTCGGCGGCAAGTTCGCGCACGTGTTGGCCGACCGGCTGCGCATCACTCGCGGGGAAGCCAACCGCCGGATCACCGACGCCCGCGCCCTGGGCACGCGGCGGGCGCTGACCGGGGAGCCGTTGGCGCCGCGGTATCCGGCCGCCGCGGCCGCGCAGCGCGCCGGCCATATCGGCGCGTCCCACCTCACGGTCATCCACCGCTTCTTCGACGAGCTGCCCGGCTGGGTCGACGCGCCCACCCGCGAGGCCGCCGAGGCCGACCTCGCTCGCTGGGCCGGCGCTCACCGCCCCGAAAGTCTGCGCAAAGTCGCCGAGCGCATCACCTGCTACCTCAACCCCGACGGACAGTTCACCGACCAGGACCGCGCGCGGCGCCGCGGATTGACCCTGGGAACCCAAGACAGCGACGGCATGTCACGCCTCAGCGGCTGGCTGACCCCCGAGGCCCGCGCCACATGGGAAGCGGTGCTGGCCAAACTCGCCGCGCCTGGCATGTGCAACCCCGAGGACGACGCCCCGGTGGTCGACGGGCCGCCCAGCGAGGAAGCCGTGCAGCGCGACGCCCGCACCGGGCCCCAACGGAACCACGACGGCCTCAATGCCGCGCTGAGAGCAACGCTGGCGAGCGGCAGCCTCGGACAGCACAACGGCCTGCCTGCGGCCATCGTCGTGACCACCACGCTCGCGGAGCTCGAAGCCGCCGCGGGCAAGGGGTTGACCGGCGGGGGCACGATCTTGCCGATGTCCGACGTGATCCGCCTGGCCCGCCACGCACACCATTATCTGGCGATCTTCGACAAGGGCAAAGCGGTCGCGCTGTATCAGGCCAAACGGCTGGCCTCGGCGGGGCAGCGAATTGTCTTGTACGCCAAGGACCGTGGCTGCTCGGCGCCCGGCTGCGACGTCGCCGGCTACTACTGCGAAGTCCACCACGTCGAAGAGTGGGCCGCCACGCATCGAACCGACATCGACCAACTCACGCTGGCGTGCGGACCCCACCACCGGCTTCTCGAAAAGGGCTGGACCACCCGGAAACGCGCCAACGGCGACACCGAATGGATTCCGCCACCCCATCTCGAACGCGGCCAGCCCCGCACCAACGCCTTCCACCACCCCGAAAAGCTGATGTCGGACAACGACGAGGACGACGACCCGCCGTAGCGTTCACGCTATTGATCCGCTCCGTGGCCAGCGAGTAGCGTAGTGCTGCCAATTACGACACGGCACGTCGCGTAATTGGGGAGCCCCGTTCACCGAGAGGATCGGCTCGATGCGCAGCGCCTATGCCGGCCAACCCTTCACCACGTCCACGGCGGAGATTGAGGCCGCCTTAGCGGACGTCAGCATCCCGACGCTGTTGCTGTCGCTGGTGCACATCACCGGCGATCCGCGGTTCATCCGCGACTTCAAGCAGATGGGGGTCTTCCTCAACGAGATTCAGGGATTCATGTCCGAGGAGGACAAGGCGCGGGCCCGCGCGGCGGCCCTGCCCGTGATCGTCGACTATCGGGACCGCGGTTGCCCCGAGCCAAAGCCGCTGAGCCTCGACCTCATTCGGGAGATGATGGACTGGGCGGCCTGCGAGCATGTGACCGACGACTACCTGCAGCTGATTTTGGAAGAGATGGACCTCGACGGCGCCGATCCCCGTCGCCCGCATGCCCTGTCGGCCGAGAGCGCGGCGGACATCCCGGTCCTCATCGTCGGCTGCGGCGAATCGGGCATCCTTGCGGGGATCCGGCTCAAGCAGGCCAACATTCCGTTCACCATCGTGGAGAAGAACGCCGGCCCGGGCGGAACCTGGTGGGAGAACAGCTATCCCGGGGCCCGCGTCGACGTGGCCAACCACTTCTATTGCTACAGCTTCGAACCCAACAACGACTGGACGCATTTCTTCGCCGAGCAACACGAGCTCCAGGACTACTTCACCAAGGTCATGGCGAAGCACGACCTGGCCGAGCACGTCCTGTGGAATACCGAGGTGCTGGCCGCCGAGTGGATCGACGACGACGCCACCTGGAGCATCCGGCTGCGCGGCGCCGAGGGCCGGACCAGCACCGTGCGAGCGCGAGCCTTGATCACCGCCGTCGGCCAGCTGAATCGGCCGAACATTCCCCCCTTCGACGGCGCCGACAGCTTCGCCGGACCTGCGTTCCACTCCGCCGCCTGGGACCACTCCGTCGACGTGCGCGGCAAGCGGGTCGCGCTGATTGGCGCCGGCGCCAGCGGTTTTCAGATCGCCCCCGCCATCGCCCCGGAGGTCGAGCACCTCACCGTGTTTCAGCGGACCGCGCAGTGGATGTTCCCCAATCCGATGTATCACGACGAGGTCGGCGAGGGCATGCGGTGGGCGATGCGGCACCTGCCGTTCTACGGACGGTGGTACCGCTTCCTGGTCCTTTGGCCCGGGTCCGACAAGGGCCTGGACGCGGCGGAAAGCGACCCGGACTACGCCGACCAGGACCACGCCGTCAGCGACATCAACGCCGCCGCCCAGATGATGTTCGCCCAGTGGATCACCAGCCAGGTCGGCGAAGGGGACGAGCTGCTGAGCAAGGTGATGCCCGACTATCCCGCCTGTGGCAAACGGACCCTGCAGGACAACGGCAGCTGGCTGCAGACGCTGCAGCGCGACAACGTCGAACTGGTACGCACACCCATCCGGCGGATCACCCCGCGCGGCATCGTCACCGAAGACGGTGAGACGCATGACGTCGACATCATCGTGTACGCCACGGGATTCCGGCACACCGACGTGTTGTGGCCGCTGAAGATCACCGGCCGCGACGGGGTCGACCTGCGTGAGATGTGGGGGAGCCGCCCGTACGCCTACCTCGGCATTACGGTCCCGAAGTTCCCCAACTTGTTCATCATCTACGGGCCCGGGACCCACCTCGCCCACGGGGGCAGCCTGATCTTCCAGTCCGAGCTGCAGATGCGTTACATCGACCAGTGCCTGGCGCGGCTGGCCGAGGCGGACGTGCATTCGCTGGAGCCCAAGGCCGAAGCGGCCGCCGCGTGGCACGAGCGGACGCAGACCCAGATCAAGAAGATGGTGTGGGCGCACCCCGCGGTCAAACACTCCTACTTCAAGAACGCTGACGGCGAAATCCACACCGTCAGCCCGTGGCGCCTCAACGAGTACTGGGCCGCGGTACGTGAGCCCGACTGGTCCGATTTCGTGGTGCGGCAAGGGAAGTGAGCACGAAAATATGCGTACGGTAGTCGTCGACGGGCCCCACAGCATCCGGGTCGACACCCGGCCCGATCCCACCCTTCCCGGTCCCGATGGGGCGATCGTCGAGGTCACCGCCGCCGGAATCTGCGGGTCGGACTTGCATTTCTACGAGGCCGATTTCCCGATGCCCGAACCGATTGCGCTGGGGCATGAAGCGATCGGCACCGTCATCGAGGCGGGACCGCAAGTGCGCACCGTCAAGGTGGGTGACCTTGTCATGGTGTCGTCGGTGACGGGGTGCGGCGCCTGCGCCGGATGCGCCACCCGGGATCCGGTCATGTGCCACAACGGCTTCCAGATCTTCGGCGGGGGTCTGCTCGGTGGGGCGCAGGCCGATCTGCTGGCCGTGCCCGCCGCCGACTTCCAGCTGCTGAAGATGCCGGACGCGATCAGCACCGAACAGGCGCTGCTGCTCACCGACAACCTCGCCACCGGCTGGGCGGCGGCGCAACGCGCCGACATCCCGTTCGGCGGCACCGTGGCGGTCATCGGCTTGGGCGCTGTCGGGTTATGTTCGTTGCGCAGCGCGCTGTTCCAGGGCGCCGCAACGGTTTTCGCGGTCGATCAGGTGGACGGAAGGCTGGACCGCGCCGCCAAGTGGGGGGCGACGCCGCTCAAGGCGCCCGCCGTCGAGGCCATCCTCGACGCTACCGGGGGCCGGGGCGCGGACGCGGTGATCGACGCCGTCGCCACGGACGCGTCCCTGACGGACGCGCTGAACGCGGTGCGGCCCGGCGGCACCGTATCGGTTGTCGGTGTGCACGACATGAATCCGTTTCCGCTGAACGCCCTGGGCTGCCTGATCCGCAGCATCACCCTGCGCATGACGACCGCCCCGGTGCAGCGCACCTGGCCCGAATTGATCCCGCTGCTGCAGTCGGGGCGACTGGACGTCGACGGGATCTTCACGACCACACTGCCGTTGGAAGAAGCGGCGAAGGGCTACGCGACCGCCGCGTCGCGGTCGGGTGACGACGTGAAAATCCTGCTCACGCCCTAGCGCGTCGCCGTTATGTACTGGGACCGCATGAAACTGTCGATCTTGACGTCGACGTCCGGCGGCGTCATCCCGTAACCGGCCTGGAGATCGAGCGTGTTGCGGACGGGGTCGACCGACCAACCGTGGGAGGCCAGCCGTTCCGCCGGATCCGACAGTGGCTCGTAGGTCAGGGCGGAGAAGTCGACGTCGCCGGACAAGTTGACGCCGGGATGGGCCGTCTCCAGCGCCTCGAGTTGATCGTGGTCCAGGCGGGAACCGAGCGCGCCGATGGCGATTCGGCTGCCGGGCGCGCTGAGTCCGCTGATCCGGGTGAAGAGCGCGTTCTGGGCCTCGTCGGTCAGGTAGGGCAGCACTCCCTCCACCGACCAGGCGCTGGGTCGCTCCACGTCGAAGCCGGCGTCCTCCAGCGCTCTGGACCAGTCTGAGCGCAGGTCGGCGGCGACCTCGACCCGGGGCGCCTTGGGCTTGGCGCCGTGCCGGGCGAGCACGTCGGCCTTGAATTCCAGCACCTTCGGCAGGTCGACTTCGAAAATCCTTGTGCCCTGGACCCATTCGAGCCGATAGGCGCGGGAGTCCAGCCCGGCGGCGACGATCACCGCCTGGCGGATGCCCGCGGCGCCGGCCTCGACGAAGAAGTCGTCGAAAAACCGCGTCTGCACGCCGTAGAGGCGAGGAAAGGCCAGTTCGTCGTCGGAGGTTCCCGGGTTGGCAAGCTTGGCCGCCAGATACGGGTCGCGCGACGCTTCGATGAAAAGCTTGGCGTAGTCGTCCCGGACCAGCGGCTGCGGGCTCACCGCGTGAAGCGCGCGCCATCCGGCAACCAGCAACGCGGTGTAACCCACGCTGCTGACGATGTCCCAATGGTCGTCGTCGGAACGGAGCGACCCAAACTCGGGCGTCGGGCTCATGATCGCCCCTCCCATCAAACAATCGGCTGCGACAAGCGACGTGTCCAACCTACCTGTCGGTTCAGAGTTCGAGGAGCACGGTGACGGGACCATCGTTGACCAGTTCCACCTGCATGTTCGCGCCGAACACCCCGGTCTGGACGTCGGCGCCCAGCAGCTGCAGCGCGTCGGCGAACGCCGCGACCATCGGCTCGGCGACCGCACCGGGCGCGGCCGCGTTCCACGACGGGCGCCGGCCTTTGGCGGTGTCGGCGTACAGGGTGAACTGGCTGACTACCAAGATGGGCGCGTTGTCGTCGGCGGCCGACCGTTCACCATCGAGAATCCGCAAATACCAGAGCTTTTCGGCAAGCCGCCGAGCCTTGTCCAGGTCATCGCTGTGGGTGACGCCCACCAGGGCCAGCAGGCCCTGACCGTCCGGCCGGATGGCCCCCACGACTTCTCCGTCGACGGACACGGCCGCCGACGTCACCCGCTGCACCAGAACCCGCATGGGCCTTGATGCTGCCAGGCCGGGCCCGAACGGCTTGGGTAGGCTCGTTTGGGTGTCTGTGCTCGTCGCGTTCTCCGTCACCCCGATGGGGGTGGGCGAGGGCGTCGGCGAGATCGTCGCCGAAGCGGTTCGGGTGGTTCGCGATTCCGGCCTACCCAACCGGACTGACTCGATGTTCACCGTCATCGAGGGCGAAACCTGGGCAGAGGTGATGGCGGTCGTGCAGCGCGCCGTGGAGGCGGTCGCGGCCCGAGCGCCCCGGGTCAGCACGGTGATCAAGGCGGACTGGCGGGCCGGGGTCAGCGACGCGATGACGCAAAAGGTCGCCACCGTCGAGCGGTACCTCGAAGGCGGCTAGCCCCGAACGTCTCCCGGCCGCGTCGCCGTGGACGGCGCACCTCTGGCAGCCGGCCTCGAAAGTGGGCGTTGCGTCGCGCGTACAACTCGCCCAGGAGGCGGCCCGCCGCGGCTGATCCGGTCCGGCCGGTGCGTAGGCTCATGGCGGTGAGCGCTCGTGCAGGCATCGTCGTCACCGGAACCGAAGTCCTCACCGGGCGCGTCCAGGATGCGAACGGCCCCTGGATCGCCGATCGCCTCCTGGAGCTGGGCGTCGAGCTGGCGCACATCACGATCTGCGGCGACCGCGCGAAAGACATCGAGGCGCAGCTGCGTTTCATGGCGGAGCAAGGCATGGACCTGATCGTCACCAGCGGCGGCCTGGGTCCGACGGCCGACGACATGACGGTCGAGGTGGTGGCGCGGTTCTGCGGGCGCGACTTGGTGCTGGACGACGAGACCGAGAACAAGATCGCGAACATCCTCAAGAAGCTGATGGCCCGCTACGAGGGCGTCGACTTCGAAGCGGTGCGGGCCGCCAACCGCAAGCAGGCGATGATTCCCGCCGGAGCGCAGGTGCTGGACCCGGTGGGTACCGCGCCCGGTGTGGTCGTCCCCGGCAAGCCCACGGTCATCGTGCTGCCGGGGCCGCCGCGCGAGCTGCAGCCGATGTGGAGCCGGGCCATCGAGACGCCCGCGGCGCAGCAGGCGATCGCCGGGCGAACGCTCTATCGGCAGGAGACCGCGCGAATGTTCGGGCTGCCCGAATCGGGTCTGGCCGAGACGCTGCGGGAGGCCGAGGCGTCGGTGCCGGGCTTCGAGTCGCTCGAGATCACCACCTGCCTACGGCGGGGCGAGGTCGAGATGGTGACCCGCTACGAGCCGGACGCCGCAGCCAGCTACGCGAAACTCATGCAGCTGATGCGCGACCGGCACTCTCAGCAGCTCTTCTCCGAAGACGGCTCCACGGTCGACGACCTGGTGGCCCGCGCGCTGGCCGGTCGCCGCATCGCAACGGCCGAATCCTGCACCGCCGGGCTGCTGGCCGCGCGGCTGACCGACCGGCCCGGATCCTCGGACTACGTCGCCGGGGGAGTGGTGTCCTACTCGAACGATGCCAAGGCGGAGTTGCTCGGCGTCGACCCGGCGCTGATCGAGGCGCACGGAGCGGTGTCCGAGCCGGTGGCCGAGGCGATGGCGGCCGGCGCCATCGACCGCTTCGGCGCCGACACCGCCGTCGCGATCACCGGCATCGCCGGCCCCGGCGGAGGCACACCCGAAAAGCCCGTCGGGACGGTCTGTTTCACCGTGACCCTCGCCGACGGCCGCAAGGACACCCGCACGTTGCGGCTGCCCGGCAACCGCTCCGACATCCGGGAGCGCTCCACGACCGTCGCGATGCACCTGCTGCTGCGCCTGCTGAGCGGCACCTGACCCGGAGCCGTTTGGTCCGCGGTTACTTCGCTTCGGTTGGCAGGAAAGCGCTTTCGGCCGTGCCGAAGCGAATGCCGGTGGCGTCCTTGCCGATCAGCGTCAGGAACGCGACCGCTATCAGCACCGGCACGATCGTCGCCGCCAGAGCGAACGGATAACCGTGCGACTCCGCCAGGCGCTCCTGAATCGGTAGGTTGAACGCCGCCAACAGGTTTCCCAACTGGTAGGTGACGCCCGGGTAGAGGCCGCGGATGGCGTCCGGCGACATCTCGGTCAGGTGAGCGGGGATCACGCCCCACGCGCCCTGCACGAACAGCTGCATCAGGAACGAACCCAGACACAGCATCGCCGCCGTGCGCGAGTATGCGAACAGCGGCACGATCGGCAGACCGAGCAGCGCGCAGAAGATGATGGTGTAGCGGCGGCTGAACCGCTGTGACAGCGTCCCGAAGACAAGGCCGCCGATGATGGCGCCCACGTTGTAGACGATCACGATCCACTTGACGGTCGCGCTGGACAGGGCGGCGCCGTGATTGGCCGTCGAGGTCAAAAACGTCGGATAGACATCCTGCGTTCCGTGGCTCATCCAGTTGAACGCCGTCATCAGCAGCACCAGGTAGAAGAAGCGGCGGATGATCGCCCCGTCCCGCAGCACGTCGCGAATCCTGGTGCTGGTCAGTTTCATCTGGTCCTGCGCGGCTTCCCAGACCTCGGACTCTTCCACCCGGTAGCGGATGATCAGGCTGACCAGCGCGGGAACGATGCTCAACGCGAACAGCCACCGCCACGACAACCCGAGCCAGTTCATCACCACCAGCGAGGCAACGCTGGCCAACAGGTAGCCGAACGCGTAGCCCTCCTGCAGCAACCCGGAGAAGAACCCGCGTCGCTCGACGGGAACCTTCTCCATCGCGAGCGCGGCGCCCAGGCCCCACTCACCGCCCATGCCGATGCCGTACAGCAGCCGCAGGATCACCAGCACGGTGAAGTTCGGCGCGAACGCGCACAGGAAGCCGACTACGGAGTAGAACATCACGTCCACCATCAGTGGGAGCCGGCGCCCGACACGGTCGGCCCACAACCCGAACAGCAGCGCCCCGACGGGACGCATGATCAGCGTTGCGGTGGTGACGAATGCGACCTCGGCCTTGCTGTGGTGGAACGTCTTGGCGATGTCGGCGTAGACGAGTACGACGATGAAGTAGTCGAAGGCGTCCATCGTCCAGCCCAGCAACGCCGCGACGAACGAGTTCCGCTGATCGGCAGTCAGCTTGTTCCGAGGACTTTGTGTTGTCACGTTGAGCATCGTGGCCTACCGGGCGCACGATGGCGAGTCTTTCTGCCCGCGCGCCACGCGGCAGGTCGTCCCGCGCTCATCCCACCCACCTTTGCAGCCCTTGCCGGTAGGCGTAGAGGCCGTGGCGCCAGGTGGCACCGAGACCCTGTAGATCGCGGCGCCGGCAAGCTCGCAGGGGCCGCGCGGTCGCAGCGCGAAGGGGTGGGAATAGTTCACCACGCGGTAGCAGAGCCGTTTCAACATGCCATCCGCGAGAGTAAGTTCCGGATACATGCGCATCATCGACGCCGACGGACACGTCGCCGAGAATCCTTCGCTGGCGATCGAAGCGATCAAACGCTGGCCGCAGTACGTCAAGCCCAGCACCGACGGGCGGATGCGGTTGACCTTCGAGGGCCGCAACTACCCGGAGGACCAGGGCCCAGGGGCGGGGTGTCCACCGGAGCATGGCATCAGCAAGGCACCCGACATCAACTGCCGATCGACCGAGGGCGTGCTGGGCGATGCCGACCGCGACCACATCGACACGATGGTGTTGTATCCGAGCCTCGGCCTGTGCGCGCCCACCCTCGAGGATCCCGAGTTCGCGGCCGGGTTCGCCCGGCTCTACAACCAGTGGATCGCGGATTACTGCGCCCCGTCGGGCGGGCGGTTACGGGGCGTCGCGGTGACCCCGATCGAGCACGGCCAGGCGGCGATCGACGTCATGACCGAAGCGAAAGACCTTGGGCTGGTGGCGACCCTGGTCCCGCCGGCGCTCAAGACGCGTAATCTCGACCACCCGGACCTCGACCCGTTCTACGCCGCGGCGGTCGACCTGGAGATGCCGCTGGGCATCCACGGCGCCCCGGGCATTCACCTGCCGAAGATCGGGGTCGACCGCTTCACCAATTACATTCAGGTGCACTGCATCAGCTTCCCGTTCGACCAGATGACGGCGATGACGGCCTTGGTGTCCGGCGGCGTCTTCGAGCGTCACCCGCAATTGCGGGTCGCCTTCCTCGAGGCGGGCGCGGGTTGGGTTCCGTTCTTCATGGATCGCCTGCACGAGCATTACGAGAAGCGGGGCGATTGGGTCGAACGCGGCTGGCGCCGGGATCCGCACGACTACCTGGCCGCGGGCAACATCTGGGTGACCTGTGAACCCGAGGAACCCATCCTGCCCGGGGTGATCGACGTGCTGGGCGCCGACTTCATCATGTTCGCCAGCGACTACCCGCACTGGGACGGCGAATGGCCGGAAAGCACCAAGCACCTGAGGACCCGTCCGGATATCAGCGAAGAGGCCCGGGAAAAAATCGGGGGATTGAACGCCCAGCGCTTCTACAACCTGAATTAGGTTGTCCTGGCCGGCGACTGGTCGCGCCACCGAAGTCGACTCAATAAGCCCGCCAATGCGTCGCCTCCCGCGCTAAAGCTCGCGCAAACGACCCGATAACCTCGTCAGATACGGCAATTTTTCTTCGAGACGAGGATCTGCATGGCTGACAAATGGTTCTCCGACATCAGTGCGCCGGGACAATTGACGCTCGCGGACGTGTGCGACCAAATCGAGGAGAAGATTCACCTCAACGCGGACAACCAGAAACCTCCTCAGGATTTTCCCGACTGGCAGTCGTGTGTAGCGGACCGCGACGCCACCATCGCCAAGTTGAGCGCCGCCGTGGTCAACCTCTGCCAGATGGTGAAGCACTTGGCGTCGCAGCGCGGCGACGCGTAGCTCGCGGTGAGCTGAACGGGCTGCCCTTAGCGCGTCGGTGGTGGGAGGATCGTCGGCATGGGCCCCTTTCTGCTCCGCGCCGCACTGACCGGTTTCGCGCTGTGGCTGGTGACGAAGTTCGTCCACGGGATCACGTTCGTCGGCGGTGACACGAGGCTGGAGCGGATCGGCATCATCTTCGTCGTCGCCGTCATCTTCGGTCTGGTCAACGCGTTCATCAAGCCGATCGTGCAGATCCTGTCGATCCCGCTCTACATCCTCACGCTGGGGTTGTTCCACATCGTCGTCAACGCGCTGATGTTGTGGCTCACGGCGCGGATCACCGAGCACACCACGCACTGGGGTCTGCAGATCGACCACTTCTGGTGGACGGCGATCTGGGCGGCGATCGTGCTGTCCATCGTGAGCTGGTTGCTGTCGCTGGTGATCCGCGACGTCGGCCGCCGCCGGGCCTGACGGCTCAGCGGCCCTGCCAGCGCGGCGGTCGTTTCTCGGCGAAGGCGCGCGGCCCCTCCTTGGCGTCCTGCGTCTCGAAAATGCGGTCGCTGTGCCGGGTTTCGTTGTCGTACGCCGACTCGAGGTCGAGCGCCAACCCCTCGACGGCGGACTGCTTGGTCGCGAACACCGCCAACGGCGCATTGGCCGCGATGCGCTCGGCGTAGTCGTACGCGGTATCCATCAGCCGCTCCGGTGGCACCACCCGATTGATCAGCCCCATCGCCAGGGCGCGGTCCGCGTCCACCATGTCTGCGGTCAGCAGCAGCTCCATCGCCAGCGGGTAGGGCATCTGGCGCGGCAGCCGCACCGTGCTCCCGCCGCCGGCGAAGAGGCCGCGCTTGGGTTCCATCACCGCGAAGCGCGCGGCGGGTACGGCGACGCGGATGTCGGTGGAGCTCAACATCTCGAAGCCGCCCGCCACGCAGGTGCCGTTGATCGCCGCGACGATCGGCTTGTAGACGGGGAAGCGGTGCAAAACGGCGTGGATGGCGTCTTCCTTGTTCCAGCCCTCCGGCTGCGGTAGGTCGCCCGTGAGTTCGGGGATGAATTTCTTCAGGTCGGCGCCCGTGCAAAAGTCATGTCCCACACCGGTAATCACCGCCACCCACGCGTCGGCGTCGTCGCGGAACGCCTCCCACGCGTGGGCCAGGTCGCGGAAATGCGCCATGTCCAGCGAGTTGCGCGTCTCGGGACGGTTGATCGTGATGGTGGCGATGTGGGCGTCGCGCGCGTAGTCGATGCTCATCGCGCAGACCCCTGACCGGCAAGCCGGACCACGTCGCGCGCGCAACCCCACGACAACGTCACGCCGTTGCCGCCGTGGCCGTAGTTATGAATGCACAAAGCCGCTCCGGAGGCCCGATCCAGCGGTTCACTCTCGACCCGCACCGTGGGACGGTCGGGCCGCAGCCCGGTGATGATCTCAACCACCTCGGCGTCGGCGAGCCTGGGCTCGATCTGCCTGCAGCGCTGCAGGATTCGTTCGGTCACGTCGGGATCCGCGGCGGTGTCCCAGCGGCCGGCGACGCTGATGCCGCCGCACACGACCCGTTGGGGATGGGGGAAGTAGCAGGTCCATTCCGGGCCGCCGTTGATCTCCAAGAGCAGTTGGCGCAGACCGGGATTGGTGAGCACGACGTGCTGGCCGAACAGCGGACGCACGGTGTCGTCGCCGGTCAGCTGTCCCGCGGCGAGGCCGGTGCAGTTGACGACGATCGGTGCGGCGTCGGCGGCCTCGGCCAGCGACCGCACCGGATGCACTTCGATGTCGCCGCCGGCCGCGGCCAGTCGCCGGGTCAGGTAGTCGAGATAGTGCGGCATGTCGATCATCGGCAGTGTGGCGCGGAACCCGTTGCCGAAGCCGTCCGGGAGGTCGCCCGGATCGGCCGGCCGCAAGTCGGGGATCAGCTCCGCCGCCGACGACATCGCCTCGGTGGCGGTCAATTCACCGACGGCCACAGCCGGCGCCAGTTGAACGCCGGAGTCGGGATCGTCGGCGAGTTCACCGAAGACCCGCAGCGAATGCTCGGTCCAAGCCAGCGTGTCGCTGGCCCGCTCGGCGGGCCGCGGCGGCAACCACACCGCACCCGCCACTTTCGACGTCGTCTGCCGGGGCATCGCGGCCGTCCAGACGCGCACCGGCCAGCCGGCCTCGGCCAGGCACACGGCTGACGTCAGCCCGCTGACTCCAGCACCCACGACGACGACCCGCTGCGCGTTGGCCACGGCGCCACCGTAACGAAACCGGGCGAAATCCCGTCAGCCCCCGTCAGGAATGGGGAGGCTGCTGCCCGCCCTGACCGCCCAGCAACCCGTTGAGGATCCCGAGCGTGCCCTGCACGCTGCCGGGCGATGCGGTGGGGGGCAGGGCGGCGTCCGGGGTCAGCTGCCAGGGCTGACAACCCGAGGTCTTGAACGCCTTGTCGGTGGGGTCGATCTGCACCACCTGCGGCTTCTTGCTCATCGCGTTGTCGATGATGTTGCCGTCGGGATTGCCCGTCCGCTTCCAGTAGCAGGTGCCGTTGTTGACGGGCCCACCCGAGCTGTAGATGCCGGGGGCGATGTCGGAGCCGACGTTGTAAATGCCGTCCTTGTCGATCGTCGTCTTCGGTCCCGGCGCCGGTGAGGCGGCCGGTGAGGCTCCAGGCGAGGCCGCGGGTGAGGGCGCCGACGATGCAGCCGGTGAGGGCGCCGGCGAAGCGGACGACGGTGGCGGGCCAGGCGGCGGACCCTGCGAGGCCGCCGGCGACGGTGACGGTGCCGGCGTCTGGTCCGGGTCGGCCCCCGCGAAGCCCGCCGAGGCGGTCCAACCCGCGATCATCAGTCCCGCGACGGCCAACCGTGTCGCGGTAGGAACACCAGCCTCAAACCCCATAGCACGCCAGCGTACCGGGGCGAGCACCGTAAATCACACAACGCGGCATACGCCGGCCGATCTCCCGGGACGCGTAAGCCCTGGTCGAGGAGTCTAAGTCAGGCGCTGCACGCGCCCGGCGTAGCCGAGCGCGTGCTCGTACGTCTTGAGGTTGTCGCGGGAGATCCTGGCGTGCACGGGCCGTTCGAGAAGAAACCGCAGCACCGGGTTGTAGGCGTGGTAGGTCTCGTGGAAGGTCAGCACGGTGGTCCCGTCCGGCTGCTCCTCGAGGCGGTGGTAGCCCTCGGCCCGGGACCAGAGCGGCGCGCCGACCGCCACGTAGCGCGACAGCTTGTTCTTCTCGGCCTCCGTGACGGTCTCCCACGACCGTGCCCGGCCGCCCGACAACAGGTACTTGGGCACCTCGTAGACGCAGGTGCGCACGAGACCCTCGCCCGCCTCGTTGCCCTCGTTGAGGATCTCCATGCTGCCGCCGGGCCATTCGAGGACGCGCGGCCGCGGCGCGTCCGGCGGCGCGGGCGGATGCAGCACCCGCCACACCTTCGCCGGTGGCGCGTCGACGTGGAAGCGCACGGTGTAGGACTGCATCAGCCGTCTCCCCAGCTATCCCAGAATGTGACGGTCTCGGCGGGCGGCCGCGCGGCGGGCCGGAAGTCGGTGCCGACGGTGTAGGCCACCGGGAACAGCGCGGCCTGGGTGACCGTCTCGGGGATGCCGAGCAATTCGGCCACCTCCCGCTCCTTGGCCAGGTGCATCGTCGTCCACACCGACCCCAGCCCCCGCGACCGCAGGGCGAGCAGGAAGCTCCAGCCCGCCGGGATGATCGACGCCCAGGCCGACGCGGCGACCAACAGGTTGGAGTTGTCGATGCGGTTCGCCAGGCAGGGGATCACATGCACGGGAACCTTGCCCAGCGTGTCGGTCAGGGCGAACGCGCTGGCGTACACCCGCCGGGTCTGCGGGTCCGACGCCTCCTTGGCGGCGTGGGCCAGATATTCGGCGCCGACGCCGCGGTAGATCTCGGCGAGCGCAGCGCGCTTGTCGGCATCGGTGATCACCAGCCACCGCCAGTCCTGCGTATTGCTGGCGGTGGGGGCCTGCATCGCCAGCCGGATGCACTCCAAGATCACGTCGCGGCCGACCGGGCGGTCGAGGTCGAGGCGCTTTCGCACCGACCGCGTCGTCGTCAGCAGTTCGTCGACCGTGGCCAGGTCCATCCGGTGTTCCTCACTAGAGATCGATTGCGCAGGACTGATCGACACCCAACACGGTCAACGAGCGGCCCAGGCCGAGAAACACCGCGACGCACAGCGTCAGGTCGAGGATTTCGGGGTCGGAGAACGACTTCCGCATCCGCTCGAAGAAGGCGTCGTCCAGGGAATGGTGGTCGGTGGCGAACCGCTCGGCGAATTCGATGGCGAGCCGCTGGCGCGGCGTGTAGCCCGGGTAGCTGGCGTACGCGGCGACGTTGTCGTAGAGCTCCGGTGCGACACCGGCGTCCAGGACGGACTGCGCCCGGAATCCGGAGCAGGCGACGCAGTCGTTGATCTGCGCGATGCGCATCCTGGCCAGCTCGCGCTCGTCGGCGGGCAGGACGCTCTGCTGGTAGGCGCCGCGGATCATCCGCTCCACCATGTCGCCGAGTTGGGGCCGCAGGGTCCAGATCATCGCGGCTTCGCCGCCGGGGCCAGCCGGCACGGTGAGACGGGCCATCGGCGACTCCTGCCCGGTGGGGTAATTACTGAGTCGAGCAAACCAGTTCGCCCCCCGGGCTGTCCAGGGCGCCGCAAAACCGCCCACGGACACGGCAAGTGGCAGAGTCGCCTGCTGCGGACGTCGGACTGCTCACCGCTGTACTGAGGCCGTTCGGTTGAGGATCCTGGCGGCCTGCTCGACCATCTCGGCCAGGATGTCGGCCGCAGGCCGCACCCGCCGGAGCAGGCCCACCCCTTCACCGACGAGAATGGCCGCGGTATCGAAATCCTCTGCGGCGACGGCGTTTTCGTAGTCGGCCACCGCCTCGGTGAGCGACTCCGCCAACCCCTCCTGATTGCCGTGCCACGTGTCGAGGAACGGGTTGCCGAGCGCCCGCGCGTTGTATTCGGGCGGCCAATCCAGCCCTCGCACCAGGTCGTATGCGCGCGTGCGAACGGTCTGGTCACCGGAGGCCGTCAACGCCCGCTCGTGGGCGCGCGGCGACACCAGCGCCTCCGGCGTCGCCCAGAATCGGGTGCCCACCAGCGCCCCGTCGGCGCCCAGCGCCAGCGCGGCGGCCAGGCCGCGCCCGTCGGTGACCCCGCCCGCGGCCAGCACCGGGGTGCCGGGTGAACGTTCGGCGGCCAGGTCGACGACGTCGGGCACCAGCGTGAAGGTGGACCGGGCGGTCATCCCGTGCCCGCCCGCCTCGCCGCCCTGCGCCACCACGACATCGGCGCCCGCGTCGAGGGCCCGGCGCGCGTGGTCGAGCGTCTGCGCCTGCGCGATGAGCGGGACTCCCGCCGCGCGAATGCGATCCGCGAACGGCTGCAGCTCGCCGAACGACAACATGATCGCGGCGGGCCGCCGCTGAAGGGCCGCGTCGAGCAGCTCGGGGTGGCGGGCTAGGCTCCAGGTGATGAAACCGCAGCCGACGGATGCCCCCTCAGCCAGGTCGAATTCGCGCCGCAGCCATTCCGCGTCGCCGTAGCCGCCGCCGACCAAACCGAGGCCACCCGCCGACGTCACCGCCGACGCCAGCCGGCCCCCGGAGATCCACGCCATCGGGGCGAGCACGACGGGGTGTTCAATGCCGAAGAATCTCGTGAGTCGAGTGTCGAGGCTCATCTGAGCTCCCCGGTGAGAAACTGTGCCCGGCCGTGGCCGAAAGACCAATCCTCGTCGCCGTTTTCGGTGATCGAGACGATCAGGTCGGCCGCGTCCACCCCGCACCGCTCCGCCAAGTTGGTCGCCAGCAGCTCGTAGAACTTCTCCTTCATCGCCCGGGTGCGCCGCCGGCTCACCACGTGGACGATCACCTGTTGCGCCGAGCGGGTGATGCCGAGACCCGTGTCCAACGCGATGATTTCGTGGGCGGGATGGCTGCGCACCACCTGGTAACGGTCGCGCGGCGGCACGCCGAACGCGTCGACGACCGACTCGTGGACGGCGTCGAGCAGAGTCCGTAGCTCCGATGGGGTGCGGCCCTCGATGAGGTCGATGTACAGCAGCGGCATGGTGTCTCCTTACGTTCTTTGTCCTGGCTATGACGTTAGGTCCGCCCGGATCGGGTGTGAAATGCC
This sequence comes from Mycobacterium scrofulaceum, assembly GCF_001667885.1. Classification (GTDB taxonomy): domain Bacteria; phylum Actinomycetota; class Actinomycetes; order Mycobacteriales; family Mycobacteriaceae; genus Mycobacterium; species Mycobacterium scrofulaceum_C. The sequence continues at coordinate 28,997 of NZ_LZJW01000097.1, forward strand.
TGCTGTAATCGATCTATGCTTGTCAGGCATGGGCGCATGGGACGGTGGCCGAGTCGAATTGCGCCACTTGCGGGCGTTCGAGGCGGTGGCGCGACTGGCGTCGTTCACCCAGGCCGCCGACGAGCTCCGCATCACCCAGCCGGCGCTGAGCAGGACCATCCGGCAGCTCGAAGACGCGCTCGGCGTGACGCTGGTGGACCGCAGTTCGCGGCACGTGGAGACGACTCGGGCCGGACGGACGTTCCTCGAGCACGTCGAGCGGGTGCTCGCTGAATTGGAGCGGGCGTTCGGGGCCGTGCGTCGGCAGGCCAGCATCGGCCTCGGATTCAGCTGGCTACTTCCCGACCCGTGGGCGCAGGACACCGTCGCCCGGTTCGAGCGGGCCACCGGGACGACGGTCAGGCTGGTCCGCACCGACGATGCGCTGGGCGCCGTGCAGCAGGGCCGGGTCGACGTCGCCGTGGTCCGTGGGCAGGTGACGTCGACCGCCGTGCGGGTGGTGCATCTGTTCGACGAGAACCGGGTGGCCGTGTGTTCCGTGCACTCGCCGCTGGCGTCCCGATCGGCGCTGGACTGGGCCGAAGTCCCGCAGTGGCCGCTGGTCGTCAACACCGCCAGCGGGACCACCGGGCCATGGAGTTGGCCGCCGGGGGAGGGACCGGAAACCATCGTGGAGACAACCAATTTCGACGAATGGCTCGAGTCCGTCGCGGCCGATCGCGGCATCGGCGTGATTCCCGACGTCGCCGTTCGCCGCAACATTCATCCGGGCGTCCGGTTCGTCACGCTGCGCGGGGCCCCCGAAAGCCCGGTCGCCCTGGCGTTTCTGCCGCGCGCCCGCAACGCCGTGCTGCGCCGCTTCGTCGAGGCCGCGGTCGAGAGCGCGCAGAACGTTTGAGTGTGCACTGACAGCTTCGGGGGTGCGCCCACGGCGGCATCGCTCGGCGTGTCGTCGCCGGGGGCGCACGCTCGACGGGTCAGGCGAGGGGCGCCAAGCCCGAGCGCAGCAGATCCAGGCTGGACGCCACCAGTTCGCCGAGATCACCGGTGCAGCCGTTGCGGCCCCAGTTCTCCACCGCCACAACGAGGGCGGCGGCCAGGGCCGAGCCCGTGACCTCGGCGAGCAGGTCGATGTTGGCCACTGCGGGGTTGCGGCCCTTGACGAAATCGGTCAGCACCCGCGCGAACGACGCTTGCACCACCCGCAGATGACCGGCGATGCGTTCCGCGCTGATCAACTCCGCGCGGGCCGTCGCGGCCTGGCGGACCACTTCGAGGTCGTGCGGGAAAGCCGCGACGCTTGCCAGCACCGCGTCGAAGAGCGACTCGGCGGCCGGGCGCCCCGCGAGCGCCTCGGCCAGCCACTCCAGCTGTGTCTCGTAGTCCTGGAAGAGCACCGCCTCCTTGGTGGGAAAGTGCCGAAAGAAGGTCCGTTCGGTGACGCCGGCCTCTGCGGCCAGCTCGCTCACCGTGACGTTGGCAAACCCTTTGCGGGCAAAGCTTTTCAACGCCGCTTGGCGCAGTGCCTCGTGCGTCGACCGTCGGCGTAGCTCGTGGCGGTTCGTCGGCGCGCTCATCCCACCGAGATGGTATCCCAGCCGTCCGTAACTCGTCAGTACTGACATCTTCCAATTATGTCAGTACTGACATATTCTTGTCACGCGCCGACCGAGGGAGGAAGCCATGCCGGACTATGACGCGATCGTGGTGGGAGCCGGGCACAACGGGTTGACCGCGGCCGCGGTGTTGCAGCGCGCGGGCCTGCGCACGCTGTGCCTGGAGGCCAACACCTATGCGGGCGGCATGGCGGCCACCGTGGAATTGATCGACGGGTTCCGCTACGAGATCGCCGGTTCGGTGCAGTTTCCCACCGCGAGCCAGATCACCAAGGACCTGGGGCTCGACACGCTGCCCACGGTGGAGCCGGAGGTGATGTCCACCAACATCGGCGACCACGGCGAGGAGCCGATGATCTTCTACCGCGACCCGATGCAACTGATGACGCACCTGGCCGACAAGCACGGCATCGAAGCCGTGACCGGCATGGCGGAGCTAATCGGGTGGAGTCAAGGGCCGGCAAAGGCGTTGGGCCGCTTCGACGTCCGCACACCGCCCAAGACTCTCGACGAGATGTATGCCTGCGCGGCCAACGACGCGGAGCGCCGGGCCATTCACGAGATGCTGTTCGGGTCGGCGATGGACGTCATCGACCGCTATCTGCCGGACAAGGACAGGCACGCGGTGATGCGGGGGATGCTGGCGTTCCTGGCCGTCAATTCCACCTATCGGGGGCCGTACACGCCGGGCAGCGCGACCTGCCTGGCTTTCGCGCTGGCGGTGCCCGACGATTCCACCGCGATGATGACCAAGCTCAAGGGCGGCATCGGCGCGCTCACCGAACACCTGCGAGAGCTGTTCGTCTCCCACGGCGGTGAGATCCGCTTCCGCAGCAAGGTGGACCAGATCAGCGTCGAGCACGGCGCGGTGACCGGGGTGCGGCTGCGCGACGGATCCACCGTCACCGCCCCGATCGTGATCTCCAACCTCGCGCCCGACGTCACGCTCACCGAGCTGATCGACTCCGAACACGTTCCACCGGAGCTGGTTTCGCGGTTGTCCGGCCGCGACCACCGGGCCTCGTTCGTGCAGATCCACTTCGCCCTCGATGGACTGCCCGAGTTCGCCGCACCGTATGAGTTCTTGAACGAAGAAGGTATGCAGCAATCGGTCGGGATCTTCGGCGATCCCGAAGAACAACAGCTGCACTGGGAGAACTGCCGTCGGGGCATCGTCCCGGACAACCCGTCGATGGGGATGCAGATACCGTCCGTGCATGATCCGGGGATGGCGCCGCCGGGCAAGCACGCCGCCAGCGCCTACGCGTACGCGTTCCCGGTCGACGTCGACCGCCAGGACCATGGGCGACTCAAAAACGTGATGGCCCAACGTGTTATCGACAAGATCACCAGGCTGGCCCCGAATTTCAGGGACATTGTGATCCGCCACATCACGTTCGCGCCCTACCACATGAACACGATGTTCGGCGCGCCCGCCGGCGACTTCTGCCACGGCCTGCTGCATCCGGACCTGATGGGCCCGAACAGGCCCGGCCCCAAGGGATTCCTCGACTTCCCGATCCCGATCGACGGTCTCTATCTCGGCGGCGCGGGATGCCATGGCGGCCCGGGCATCACGTTCACGCCCGGCTACAACGCCGGGTATCAAGCGCTCGACGACATGGCCTGACGATCAGCCCGCGAACGTTCCGGTCAGCCGCGCCTGGGCGGTTGCCGCGCCGCCGATCGTTTGCGCCGCCCGCACGCCGGCGAGGCCAGCGGGGAGCTGGTAGTCGTTGGGCAGCTGGTAGAGGGTGAACCGGTAGTGATGCGTGCCGGTGCCCGGAGGCGGGCACGGACCCTTGTACGCGGGCTGCCCGGCCGTGTTCGGCAGCGTGGCCGCACCGGCGGGCGTCTGACCGTCGGCGGTGCTGCCCGATCCCGGGGCGATGCCGATCACGACCCAGTGCACGTACAGCCCGTTGACGGCGTCCGGGTCGTCGACCACCAGCGCCGCCCCCAACGGCGCCGACCACACCAGCGGCGGCGCGATGTCGGCCCCTTTGCAGGTGTACTGCACGGGAATCGGGACGCCGTCGCCGAACGCCGGGCTGCTGATGGTCAACGGCGCCCCGGCGGGCGCCGCCGGGACCGTGCGGCCCAGGGTGGTCACCTTCGGCGTCGACGGCGACGTCACTCGGGTGTCCCCGTGGCCGCCGCAGCCGGCCAGCGCGGCGATGATCGCGAGCGCGCCGACGATCGATGCCGTGCGCGGCGCTGTCGATTCCATAAGGGACAGTGTGGACCGGGCGGCGGCCGTCCGGTAGGGCCAGAGCGCCGTTAGGAGTCGCGCTTCTTCACTTCGAGCACGCGCTTGCGCAGCCCCTTGGTCGCGGTGTCCATCAGGCTCTTGGACCCGCGCTTGATCAGGAAGCCGGGCACCGGCATCAACAGGTCGACGGTCAGATCGAAGCTGACCCGGGTGGAGTCACCGTCGGGCGTCAGCGTGTAGCGGCCGTCCTGCGCGCGCTGCTGTTTGGCGCTGACCAGAGTCCAGCTGACCCCGTCGTCGTGAACGGTGTACGCGAGTTCCTGCTCGTCGCTGACACCGACCAGCTTGACCACCTGCTTGGATCTGGTGGGGTGGCCCCCATCGTCCCGCTCGAGAACCTCCACCTTCTGGTGAACCGACGACCACTCGGGCAGCGATTCGATGTCGAACAGCACATCCAGGATCTCATCCGGTGTCGCTTCGATGACGACCTCGCGGGATTCGGTGACAGCCATGGGGGATAGATAACCACTGCGGCGCCACTGAAAACTCACGGCACCAGGACCACCTTGCCGACGTTCTCTCGCGCAGCCAGGATGCGGTGCGCCTCCGGCGCTTCGTCGAACGGCACCGCCGCGTGAACGATGGGAGCGATCGTCTGGTCCTCGAGCGCCTTGGTCAACGGGGTGATCCACAGCTCGAGCGTGCCCCGGTCGTCCCACAGTCGCAGCATGTTGAGGCCGATCACGGCCTTGGAGTCTGAGAGTTGGTCGATCAGGTTGAACCCGCGCAGCATCGCCAGCGCGTGCGGTGCCGCCGCCCGCAGCGAGCGTTTCTCGCCGTGCTGCAGATTCGAAACCCCGTAGCCCACAAGCCTTCCCCCGGGCCGCAGCAGCGCGTAGGACCGCCGCAGCGATGTTCCGCCCAGTGCGTCGAGCACCAGATCGTACGGATCCAGGCCCTCCCACCAGCCGTCGCGGCGGTAGTCGATCGCCCGGTCCACCCCCAGTTCGGCCAGCTTCGCATGCTTCGCCGGCGATGCGGTGCCATGCACTTCGGCCCCGGCGGCCTTCGCGAACTGGACGGCCGCGATGCCGACCCCGCCGGCGGCGGCGTGCACCAGCACCCGCTCACCGGCGCGCAGCGACCCGTATCCGTGCAGCGCGGCCCAGGCGGTCGCGTAGTTGACCGGGACCGCGGCGCCCTGCTCGAAGCTCATCCCGGCCGGCAGCGGCACGGAGTCGCGCGCCGCAACGTTGACGAGCTCGGCATAGCCACCGAACCGCGTCCCCGCCAGGACTCGTTCACCCACGCGGCGGGAATCGACACCCTCACCGACGGCCTCGACCGTTCCGGCGACCTCGTAGCCGACCACCGCCGGCAGTTTCGGCGCATCGGGGTACAGGCCCACGCGGGCGAGGTGGTCGGCGAAGTTGACCCCCGCCGCCCGCACCGCGACCCGCAACTGCCCGGGCGCGGGTGGCGGCGGATCGGGCCGCTGCTGGACCCGCAGCACCGATGGATCGCCACGCTTGGTGATGACGACTGCGCGCATCTGGATTGTCCTCCCCGCTCAGGCCCGGCTCACGGCGTCGGCCAGGCGGGGGAGGACGGCGCCGGACCAGCCGGGCCCCATGCGGCGGAAGGCCTCGGCCATCCTCTTGTCGTCCAAGTCAAAACCGCTGTGCTCCAAGAAAACCCGGGTACCGTCACCCTCCGGCTCGAGGCGCCAGGTGAGCGTCCAGACGGGGGTGAACGTGTACACGAACCGGCGCGGGGGATCGACCTCGAGCACCGTGCAGGGCTGCTTGCCATAGCCCGGCATGTCGAGGGTGAACTGGTGGCCGACCACCGCGGCCACATCGCCATCGGCCCACCACAGCCGCAGGAGGCCGGGCTCGGTCAACAAGCGCCAGACCTTGGCCGGTGGGGCCGCCACAAATTGATCCACCCGGATCGTCGCGGGCGTCGACGTCTCTGTCATTGCAACTCCTCCGCCGTCTCGGCGAGTTTGGCCAGTCGCGCCCGCCAGAACTTTTCGAACGGATGCAGCCACTCGCGGAGCTCCGCCAACGGTTCCGCGGTCAGGTGATAGATGCGGTGGCGACCCTGCGGCCGATCGGCCACCAGCCCGGCGTCGCGCAGCACCTTGAGATGCTCGGCGACCGCGGGGCGGCTGAGGTTGAACCGCTCGCAGAGTTTTCCGGCCGGCAGTGGCTGGCGGGACAGGATTTCCAGCAGTTCCCGACGCACCGGATTGGCCAACGCGAGAAAGACGCGGTCGGTGCCAGCCACGCCCGCAATATATGTCGGGAATTTCCGACATGTCAACCATTCCCGGCGACCGCCGACGGCGCGCCGCGGTGGCCGCTATCTTCCCGGTTATGCATTTCGCGTGGGAGCGGCTGACGTCCGGTGTGCACCGCTGCCGGCTGGCGTTCTGCGACGTCACCGTCGGGCTGGTGCGCGGGCGCACCGGGGCACTGCTCGTCGACACCGGCACCACGCTGGTCGAAGCGGACGCGATCGCCGCCGATGCCCGCGAGCTCGCGGGGCGGCCGGTCACGCATGTGGTGTTGACGCACAAGCACTTCGACCACGTCCTGGGTTCCTCGGCATTCGGTGGAGCCGAAATCCTCTGCGCCCCAGAAGTTGTCGAGTATTTGTCGTCCGCCGCCGATCACCTTCGCGCGCACGCCGTGAGTTATGGCGCCGACGCCGCGGAGGTCGACCGCGCCATCGCGGCATTGCAGCCACCGCAGCGCGGTGTCTACGACAGCGTTGTCGAACTGGGCGACCGCACCGTATCGATCGCCCACCTGGGCCGGGGACACACCACCGCAGACCTGGTCGTCATCGCGCCGGGCGTCGAGGGTGAAGCCGACCCGGTCGTCATCTTCACCGGCGATCTGGTGGAGGAGTCCGCCGACCCCTATATCGACGCCGATTCCGATCTGGCGGCATGGCCGTCCACGCTCGACCGGATGCTCGCGGTAGGCGGACCCGAGGCCGTCTACGTGCCGGGACACGGACGCGTCGTCGACGCCGAATTCATCCGTCGCCAGCGGGATTGGCTGGCCCGGCGCGCCGGGGCCGACCCGGGTTAGACGCGCGGACCGGTGCAGGCGGCAATCAGGGCATCCGGATCGGTGACACTGACCCACAACTCGCGCAGCGAAATCGACCGGCCCACGGCTCTCGCGTTTACCGGTGGCTCAATCGTCAACGCCACCAGACCCTTACCCGACCCGTTCACGAGCCAGCGCCCACCCGAGTAGTGCACCCCCAGGGTGAGGACCCGGTCGTCCGCCCGCTCGGCACGGGTGATCGACGCCAACGGAACGCGAGCGTCGAAGGCCCAGCCCATTTTCACGTGCAGGGCGCCGGCGTCCACCCTGAGCCAACTGCGCTTGGGCCCCAGTCCGACAGGAACCGCAAGCGGTAGATACCACCGGTCGTAGCGCAATTCCGTTTGCACGGCACTGACCTTACCTCTTGTTTGCTGGATCCGCCGGATTTTCGGATTTTCGCTCGGGCGGTCGGCTGAGGAACATGCTCGCTGATACCGAAAGATGCTGTCGCACAGAGGATCCCATGAAATACGGAAGCTCGGCGCTCGTTCGTGGCCGCCCGGCGATACCGGCGGTCTTGTGTGCCCGTCGGGCTGGGGCGGCGGACGCGACCTGGAGTAGGGCGGTTGACAACAGTTTTGGCACGGGTCTTTCGACCCCTGATTCAACCGCCACCCCCGGGGATAGACTCACGTTCAAGGGAATCGTGCCGAACAGGAAGCGTAGGGCCATGGCCATCATTGACTCGGACACTGAAGTCCGGACCTCGTACGAAGACGACATCGCCGCCACGCAGCGGTACATGGACGGCCCGCGATTCGCCGGAATCACACGTCTTTACACGGCTCGCCAGGTCGTGGAACAACGCGGCACCATCCCCACCGACTACATCGTGGCGCGCGAAGCGGCGGGAGCCTTCTACGACCGGCTCCGCGAGTTGTTCGCCAACAAGAAGAGCATCACCACGTTCGGGCCGTACTCGCCGGGCCAGGCCGTGGCCATGAAGCGGATGGGCATCGAGGGCATCTACCTCGGCGGCTGGGCAACCTCGGCCAAGGGCTCCACCACCGAGGACCCCGGCCCGGACCTGGCGAGCTACCCCCTGAGCCAGGTGCCCGACGACGCCGCGGTCCTGGTGCGCGCCCTGCTGACCGCCGACCGCAACCAGCAGTACCAGCGCCTGAACATGAGCGAGGCGCAGCGAGCCAGCACCCCGGCCTACGACTACCGCCCGTTCATCATCGCCGACGCGGACACCGGCCACGGCGGTGATCCGCACGTGCGCAACCTTGTCCGCCGCTTCGTCGAGGTGGGCGTCGCGGGCTACCACATCGAGGACCAGCGCCCCGGCACCAAGAAGTGCGGCCATCAGGGCGGCAAGGTCCTGGTGCCCTCCGACGAGCAGATCAAGCGGCTCAACGCCGCTCGCTTCCAGCTCGACATCATGCGGGTGCCGGGGATCATCGTCGCCCGCACCGACGCGGAGGCGGCCAACCTGATCGACAGCCGCGCCGACGAGCGGGACCAGCCGTTCCTGCTCGGCGCCACCAACCTCAACATCCCGTCGTACAAAGCCTGCTTCCTGGCGCTGCTCCGGCGTTTCTACGAGCTGGGCGTCAAGGAACTCAACGGCCACCTCCTCTACGCCCTGGCCGATTCGGAGTACGCGGCGGCCGCCGCCTGGCTCGAGCGCCAGGGCATTCAGGGCCTGATCTCCGAGGCCGTCAACGCCCGTCGCGAAGACGGGCAGGGGTCGATCGACGACCTCTTCGACCAGGTGGAGTCGCGGTTCGTCGCCGCCTGGGAGGACGACGCCGGCCTGATGACCTACGGCGAGGCCGTCGCCGAGGTGCTCGAATTCAGCGAGAGCGAAGAGGACGAGCCTGTCGGGATGAGCCCGGCGGAGTGGCGGCAATTCGCCCAGCGCGCTTCTCTTTACGCCGCCCGGGAGAAGGCCAAGCAGCTGGGCGTCGACCCGCCGTGGGACTGCGAGCTGGCGAAGACGCCGGAGGGGTACTACCAGATCCGCGGCGGCATTCCCTACGCGATCGCCAAGTCGCTGGCCGCGGCGCCGTTCGCCGACATCCTCTGGATGGAGACCAAGACGGCCGACCTCGCCGACGCCCGGCAGTTCGCGGAGGCGATCCACGCCGAGTTCCCCGACCAGATGCTGGCCTACAACTTGTCCCCGTCGTTCAACTGGGACACCACCGGCATGACCGACGAGGAGATGAAGCGCTTCCCCGAGGAGCTCGGCAAGATGGGCTTCGTCTTCAACTTCATCACCTACGGCGGCCACCAGATCGACGGCGTCGCCGCCGAGGAGTTCGCGGCCTCCCTGAAACAGGACGGCATGCTGGCGCTGGCTCGCCTGCAGCGCAAGATGCGCCTGGTCGAGTCGCCTTATCGCACCCCACAGACGCTCGTCGGCGGCCCGCGCAGCGACGCGGCGCTGCAGGCGTCCTCCGGACGGACGGCGACCACGAAGGCCATGGGCAAGGGCTCGACCCAGCACCAGCATCTCGTGCAGACCGAGGTGCCCAAGAAGTTGCTGGAGGAGTGGCTGGCGCTGTGGAGCGAGCACTACCAGCTCGGCGAGAAGCTGCGCGTGCAGCTGCGGCCGCGGCGCCCCGGCTCGGACGTGCTGGTGCTCGGCATCCACGGCAACGGGGACGAGCAGCTGGCCAACGTCGTGTTCGACCCGATCAAGGATCGGCACGGCCGCAGCATCCTCACGGTGCGCGACCAGAACACGTTCGCCGAGAAGCTGCGCCAGAAGCGGTTGATGACGCTGATCCACCTGTGGCTGGTGCACCGCTTCAAGGCCGACGCGGTGTACTACGTGACGCCGACCGAGGACAACCAGTATCAGACGTCGAAGATGAAGTCGCACGGCATTTTCAGCGAGGTGAACCAGGAGGTCGGCGAGATCATCGTCGCCGAGGTGAACCGCCCGCGCATCGAGGAGCTGCTGAAGCCCGACCGCGTGGCGCTGCGGAAGCTGATCACCAAGGAAGACTAAGGAGCGGCCCTCGAGCGAACCCCGGTTCGCTCGAGTTCCGCCGACGCCACCGCTTCGAGCGGGACGTTCTGACGCACCACGGGCGGACTATCCAATTTACGAATAAGAAAATTTCTTACCGCGGCGTCCGCAGAATCCCGCATAGCAACAGTTGTCCGCGGATACGATTTGACTCGCCGATGGTCCATTAGCCCGAGATGGGCCATCGGCTCCAAACGCGCCCGGCTCCGCGGGCGCCGCTCTTTCCATCAACTCCCTTGCACCCGTGTCGGTGCCGTGCCGATGACGTGGCGCGCCCTGCGCCCGGCGATAAAAAACTATCTTGGTGCAACAGTTGCACAGGTGTAGAATGGGCGTATGGACGCGCGGCACCCCCCGACGCGCGACGACAGGAAGGATCGGCTGATGAAGGCGCAAATGAGGACGGCGGTTGCACTGTTCGGCGGAATGGCCGCGGTGGCGTTGGCGATCGGATTCGGCGCGTTGGGCGTATCCCCGGCCGGGGCCGCGGCGACGCACTCGCCGTCCGGCATCACGCCGGCGCCCGCGGTTGCGTCCGGTGTCCACCCGGCGACCCTGGCCGGCTGCGTGTCCGGTCTCGACTGCTAGCCCCACCGTTTCCCGATGGCCCATCCCGGTGATGGGCCATCGGCGTTTCCGCGGCTGGAAGTCCCCGGGCCGCACTCGTTTGCCCGGGCGTGCACCGGGGTAAGGAGAAGTGGACCAGTTGCACGTGGTGCGAGTGGGGATTGGGGACTTCCAGATGAGATCGGCAGCCAGAAACTCGGTCGCGCTCTTCGGCGGCGCGGCCATGCTCGTGTTCGCGGTCGGATGCGGCGGCGGCAACAAGGGCCCGAACAGCAGCACCACCACCACACCCACGACCACGCCGTCGTCCAGCGTGGCCCCGTCCACTCCGGGCGGGGGCGGCGGCGTCCCCGGCGGTCCCACGGGTGGCGGCGGACCCGGCGGCGGTGGCGGCGGCGTCCCCGGCGGACCCACCGGCGGTGGCGGCCCGGGTGGTGGCGGCGGCGGCGTCCCCGGCGGACCCACTGGTGGCGGCGGACCCGGCGGCGGTAGCGGCAGCATTCCCGGTGTCGGGGGTGGCGGCGGCGGGCCGGGTGGCGGCGGAGGCTGCGTCGGCAACGTCTGCGGCGGCTACTGACATCTCGCCGAACCGGCGCTAACGCACCACAACACAGGCTTGCTCCCCTAGTCGGCGGGGCTGGGATGACCCGGCCCCGCCGGCTGAAAACTCCTCGCCTTCCGAGCGTTCTGGTGTGACGGCCTAGGCCGGACACCGCATTCGAGTTATGGTTCTGGCCAACTCGGCTGCAAGGGGACCTTCGATGGCGAAGCTCAGGTTTGGATACTTCATCGCGCCGTTCCATCGGGCCGGCACGAACCCCACGCTCGCGCTGCAGCGTGACCTCGCCTTCATCGAGCACCTCGACGCCCTCGGCTTCGACGAAGTGTGGCTGGGCGAACACCACTCGGCGGGCAGCGAGATCATCAGTTCGCCGGAGATCTTCATCGCCGCGGCGGCCGAGCGCGCCAAGCGCATTCGCTTTGGCACAGGGGTCATTTCGCTGTCGTACCACAACCCGCTCTGGGTCGCCGACCGGCTGATGCTGCTCGACCACCTCACCCACGGCAGGATCATCGGCGGTGTGGGTCCCGGCTCCCTGCCCAGCGACTCGTCGATGATCGGGCTCACCCCGACCGACACCCGCGAGCTGCTCGAAACGAACCTCGACATCGTCGTCCGCCTACTCGCGGGCGAAACCGTCAGCGCCAAGACGGCCACGCACCAACTGTTCGACGCCAAGTTGCAGCTGGCTCCCTATTCCGACGGCGGCATCCCGCTGTCGGTGGCCGCGGTCGCCTCACCGACCGGCGCGCGGCTGGCCGGCAAGCATGGCATCGGCCTGCTGTCCATCGGGGCGACGCTGACCGTCGAGGGTTTCAACGCGCTGTCCTATCACTGGGGCATCGTCGAGGAGCGCGCGGCGACCTTCGGCACGCAGGTCGACCGCACGAACTGGAGCCTGGTCGGCCTGTTCCACCTCGCCGAAACGGAGAAGCAGGCGCGCGAGGAGGTCAAGTTCGGTATCGAGCCGTGGTTCCGGTACTTCCAGAAGGTGGCCGCCTTCCCACAGATGACCATGCCCGGTGAACAACTCGACGAGATGATCGACGTCATCAATGACAACGGGGCCGGCGTGATCGGCACCCCGGAGCGGGCGCGCGAACAGGTCCAGCGGTTGTGGGATCAATCCGGCGGATTCGGCTGCATGCTGCAGATGGGCCACGAGTGGGCGAACCCGGCCGCCACCAGGCGGTCCGCCGAATTGTTCGCCGCCGAGGTCATGCCGCATTTCCAGGGACAGGCGCAGCCGACGCTGGACGCCGCCGCGCGTGCCGGACAGGCCCGGGAGAGCCTCGCGCAATCCCAGCTGGATGCCGTCGCGCACATGACGAAGAAGTACCAGGACGAGGTCGACTCGAAGTAGCGGACCGAGGCTTCATATCGCCGCGACAGCCGCCTCCCAGCCGGCAGCTAGGGTCTCGGCGCACAACTAGGGGATGACCACCACCCCTCACCACCCCAGGCACCGGATTGCGCGGCTGGTCTGTGCGGCAGCCGCGGCCGTCGCCATGCTGACCCTCTTCGACGCGGCGCAGGCATCCGCGCGCCCGACCGACGCGGCGGCCTTCCAACAGGCACCGCCCAACCTTTCCGGCGGACGCGGTTTCGCCGCCGATGACGGCGACGACGAGGCCCAACTGCAGCAGCAGCTCGCCCAGCAGCAGCTGCAACAGTCCATGCAGCAGGCCGAACAGCAAAACGAACAGGCTCAGCAGCAGTTCGAACAGAGCATGCAGCAGGCTCAGCTCACCGAGCAGCAGGCCAACAACCCGTAGCGAAGCGGGCGGCTAGCGCTGCGGGTTCGACTCGCGCTCGGCCGTCTCAACCAACCGGCGCGCGAAGAACCGGACCGCACCACCCATCGCGGCCCGCATCACCGGACCCGTCCCGCGGACGCCCTCGACGAACGAGCCCGTCCAGCGCAGGTCGGTGCCGCCGGACGGGTTCGGCGTCAGGACCACCTCGCTGACGTAATCCTTGACCGGGTTCGACGGGGCGATGAGCTTGTAGACGTGCCGCCGGTCCGGCTCGTATTCGACGGTTTCCTCCTGCACGAGCACCGGCCACATGCCGAGCTTGCGGACCGCCCCGATCCCGCCCGGCGCCGGGTCACCCTGCCGCGCCCAACTCGAGTGCACGACGATGGGCTTGGCCCACTTCGACCAGTTCGCGCCGTCGGTCACCAGGCGGAACAGCGTCGCGGCGGGCGCGGTGCTGGTACGGGTGACCTCGAACGAATACGTCCTGCCTGACATGACCCACTCCCCGGGAAATCCTCGCCGGCCCTGCCGGCCGCTCGCGCGTAGGCTACCGCCCACAACGCGTCCCCGAGGGGCGGGGTGCGGGGCCCGACCGCTGGCCCCGCGGCGAAAGCCCCGGTCTCCGGTCCGGGGCTACCTACAATCGGCGAATGCGACGGCCGCTGTTGATGTTTGCCGTCACGGTGCTGCTCGGCGCATGTGGCGGCGGGCATGACGGCGCCCGCGCCACCTCCACCACCGGACGCGCCGATGCCCAGGTCCGCAGTCAACGGGTGCTCGACGACGCTATCGGCGCACGCGATCCGGGCTGCTCGGCCGCCGTGGGCCTCGAGGGCAAAGTTGCCTGGACGGGTGTGCGCGGCGTTGCGGACGTCTCGACCCACGAAGCCATCACGCCCGACACCGTGTTCGACATCGCCTCGGTGTCCAAGCAATTCACCGCCAGCGCACTGCTGCTGCTGGTCGACGGCGGTGCGCTGACGCTGGGCGACCCAGTTTCCCGGCACCTGCCCGAGCTGCCGGGGTGGGCGAGCACCGTCACCCTCGACCAGCTGATGCACCAGACGAGCGGAATCCCCGACTACGTCGGCTTGCTCGAGGCGCAGGGGTTCCAGGCCGGTGACCGCACGACCGAGGATCAGGCCCTGCGGGCGCTGGCCGGCGTCGACCAGCTCGAGTACGAACCCGGCTCGCGATTCGAGTACTCCAACTCCAATTACCTGCTGCTCGGCGAGATCGTTCACCGCACCGCGCGGGAACCGTTGCCGGAATACCTCGCCGGCCAGTTCTTTCGACCCCTCGGGTTGAACATGGTCGTTGAGCCCACCGGGTCGATTCTCGGCAAGGCCGTCGGCTACGACAAGGACGGCAAAGCGGTCGCGTCCGGCTGGGAGCAGGTCGGGGACGGCGGCATTCAGACCACCCCCAGCCAGCTCGTCCGCTGGGCGGACAATTACCGCACCGGCCGCGTGGGCGGTCCCACGCTGCTGCGTGCGCAGCTGGCCGGGGCGGTGCCGACCGAGCCGGGCGGGGGCGATCGCTACGGCGCCGGGATCTACCTGCTCGCAACGGGAGCGCTCGATCACGACGGGTCATGGGGCGGGTTCGTCACGGCTTTCCGGGTCAGCAAGGACCGGGCGACGTCGCTGGCGATCAGCTGTAACACCGACAAGCAAGATCCGGAGGCCCTCGCGGAGGCGCTGGGGCGGCTCTGGATGTAGCTCTCGGATTCGGTTCGCGGACAACGCCCTTCGCGTGCGGCGTGCCGATGATCACGTTCACGGCGCGACGGGTTGCCGCGTCGCCGTGCCTACAGTGGGTCCATGGAGTTCGCTTCCGGGCAGCGCGCCCAACGTGTCCCCGGCATGCTCGAGATCGAAGACTGCCTGGACGCCGACGGCAACATCATGCCGCCGCCGGACGTCACGCTGATCTCCCTCATCGACCGCAACATCGCGAACGTCGGTGACGCCGTGGCGTACCGCTTCCTCGACTACAACCGCTCGGCCGACGGCGTGGCCGAAGAGGTGACGTGGAACCAGTTCGGCGTCCGGCTGGAAGCGATCGGCGCGCGCATCCAGGAGGCCGCAGGCCGCGGCGAGCGGGTCGCCGTCCTGGCGCCGCAGAGCCTGGACTACGTCATGGGCTTCTACGCGGCGGTCAAGGCCGGGACCATCGCGGTGCCACTGTTCGCGCCCGAGTTGCCCGGCCACGCCGAACGTCTGGACACGGCGCTGCGCGATTCGCGGCCGACGGCCGTGTTGACGACGGCGGCGGCCAGGGGAGCGGTCGAGGACTTTCTGAGCACGCTGCCGCAGCCGCAGCGGCCGCGGGTCATCGTCATCGACGAGATCCCCGACTCGGCGCGGGAATCGTTCACCCCCACCGAGCTTCGCCACGACGACGTCTCCCACCTGCAGTACACGTCGGGTTCGACGCGGCCTCCGGTCGGCGTGGAGATCACGCACCGGGCGGTGGGCACCAACCTCGTGCAGATGATCCTGTCGATCGACCTGCTGGACCGCAACACCCACGGCGTGAGCTGGCTGCCGCTGTATCACGACATGGGCCTGTCAATGATCGGCTTCCCGGCGGTGTACGGGGGACACTCCACGTTGATGTCGCCCGCGGCCTTCGTGCGCAGGCCGCAGCGCTGGATCAAGGCCCTGTCGGCCGAGGCGGGGCGGGCGGTCACCGCGGCGCCCAACTTCGCCTACGAATGGGCCGCCCAACGGGGGCTGCCCGCGCCGGGCGACGCTGTCGACCTGAGCAACGTGGTGCTGATCATCGGATCCGAACCGGTCAGCATCGACGCGATCGGCGCCTTCAACAAGGCGTTCGCCCCGTACGGTCTGCCGCCGACGGCCTTCAAGCCGTCCTACGGCATCGCGGAGGCAACGCTGTTCGTCGCGACCATCGCGCCCGAAGCAGAGGCGACGCCGGCCTACTTCGACCGCGAGGAGCTGGGCGCCGGTCGCGCGGTGCGGGTGGCGGCCGACGACCCGGATGCCGTCGCGCAGGTGTCCTGCGGCCAGGTCGGCCGCAGCGAATGGGCCGTCATCGTCGACCCGGACAGCGGTGCCGAACTGCCCGACGGTCGCGTCGGCGAGATATGGGTGCAGGGCAACAACGTCGGCCGCGGCTACTGGAGGCTGCCCGAGGACACCCGCCGGGCATTCGGCGGCCGGCTGCACTCGACGTTGCCCGAGGGCAGTCACGCGGCGGCCTCGGCCGTCGACCGCGCGTGGCTGCGGACCGGGGACCTGGGCACCTATCTGGACGGCGAGCTCTACGTGACCGGCCGGATCGCCGACATGGTCACCGTCGCCGGCCGCAGCCACTACCCGCAGCACATCGAGGCGACCGTCGCCGAAGCGTCCCCGATCGTCCGGCGCGGATACGTGACGGCTTTCGCCGTGCCCGCCGGGGATTCCGATCAACAGCTGGTGATCGTCGCCGAGCGGGCGACGGGCACCAGCCGGGCCGACCCGCAGCCGGCCATCGAGGCCATCCGCGCCGCCGTTTCCCGCCGCCACGGGCTGCCGGTCGCCGACGTGTGTTTCCTGCCGGCCGGTGCCATCCCGCGCACCACCAGCGGCAAGCTGGCTCGCCGCGCCTGCCGCGCCCAGTACCTGAGCGGCGGCCTGGGCGCGCGCTGACCGGCCGGACGGCCCGAAACACGACCTGGCCGACGCGGTCTGACTTAGTCTCCCTTCGGAGGCGAGACGATGGTGTTCAAGGTTGCGGTGTCGGCGGACCTGATCGGCGGCGACGTGGATGCCGGCTACGGAAAGGTCGCCGACGCCTTTCGCGCCAGTTTCCGCGACGGCGTGGAGGTGGGCGCCGCCGTCGCCGTGTACCGCGGCGGGGTCAAGGTCGTCGACCTGTGGGGCGGCTACGCCAACGGGTCGGCGAAGCAGCCGTGGCGGCCGGACACGATGGTCAACATGTTCTCCACGACCAAGGGGGTCGCCGCCCTCGTCGTGGCGGCCGCGGTCTCCCGCGGGCTCTTGTCCTACGACGCGAGGGTGACCGACTACTGGCCGGAGTTCGCGCAGGCGGGCAAGGGCGATGTGACGGTCCGCCAACTCCTGGGGCATCAGGCCGGGCTGTGCGCGCTCAAGCCGAGGCCGACGCTGGCCGACGTCGCCGACCCGGCCAGACTCTCGCCGATCCTGGCGGCCCAGGCACCCGCGTGGCGCCCGGGTTCGCGGCACGGCTATCACGCGATCACCCTGGGCTGGTACAAATCCGAACTGATCCGCCGGACCGACCCCGCCGGCCGTACGCTGGGCCGATTCATGGCCGACGAGATCGCCCGCCCGCTGGGTCTCGATCTGCACATCGGGCTGCCGGATTCGATCGAGCGCGACCGGGTCGCGCACGTCCACAACTGGGCGCGCGCGGAAACGCTGCTGCACCTGAACGTGATGCCGGCCGGGTTCGTGGGCGCCTCGCTCAACCCGGTGGGCCTGACGGCGCGCGCCGTCGGTGTCCCGCGCGGCGTGAATGCGTTCAACGGCGACTACAACCGCGACGATGTGCGGGCGGTCGAGATCCCGTCCGCCAACGGCATCGGCACGGCCCGGTCGGTGGCGCGCATGTACGGCAGTGCCGCCACCGGGGGAGCCGAGCTCGGCCTAAACGGCGACACCCTCGAGGCGCTGGCCGCTCCGGCGCTTCCGCCCAGCCAGGGCGTCCGCGACAAGGTGCTGAACGTGGACGTGGCGTATTCACTCGGCTTCTGCAAACCGGTGCCCCACTTCGACTTCGGTTCCTCGGGCAGGGCCTTCGGGACGCCCGGCTTCGGCGGGTCGTTCGGCTGCGCCGACCCCGACACCGGCGTCGGGTTCGCCTACGTGATGAACCGGCTGGGCTTTCACCTCTGGAGCGACCCGCGCGAACTGGCGTTGCGGCAGGCGCTGTTTCGCGACGTCCTCGGCGTGCGACCACAGACGTGACGACGAGTGTGGTGGCATCCTGGCCGTGTGGGTTTGCTCATTCGGCTGGCGGAGCTGTTGATCGTGATCCTGCCGCTGGTGGGCGCCGCCGTCGCCGTGGTCCGCTCGTTCGGCGCCAACCGGCGCGCGGCCGGGCAGCCGCCGGTCCCCGAGGTGGCGGAACCGCGGCCGGACGCCGGCGACAATCACGTCGCGCAGTGGCGGTCGCTGCGCCGGGTTGTCGAGGAGCACAGCCGCACCGACACGCGATGGCTCGACTATGAGCTCGACGTCGCCAAGCTCCTGGATTTCCCGCTCATGACCGACATGCGCGATCCCCTGACCGTCGCGTTCCACAAGGCCAAGCTGCGGGCCGACTTCCTGCGCCCGGTCAAGGCCGAAGACCTCCTCGACGACCGGGACGCCGCCGCGCAATACCGGGCCGCCGTCGAGGATTACGTGACCGCGTTCAACACCGCGGAGGCCGAGGCGATGCGCAGGCGGCGCAGCGACTTCTCCCGCGAAGATCAGCAGCGGATCGCGCGCGCGCAGAACCTGCTGCGAGTGGCGTCCGACCCCGCCGCGGCACCGCAGGAACGCCGGCGCGCCTACGAGGTGGCGCGTCAGGAACTCGAGGGCCTCGTCGTCTTGCCGGCCACCACGCAAGCCGGCATCGAGCGGAGGGTGTTCGGGGAGCTGGAGGGATGACCGCGACGCCCGACCCGCCGGTGGCCGAACCCGGCGGGAACCCGGATCTCGCGGGGTTCCTGGTCACACCGCCGCCGCTTCGCGGCCCCGTCACGTTCGACCAGCGGTGGCGTGACCTGACCTTCATCCATTGGCCGGTCCGGCCCGACGCCGTCGCGGCGATGTATCCGCCCGGCACCCGTCCCGACGTCTTCGCCGACGGGATGACCTACGTCGGGCTGGTCCCCTTCGTCATGGACAGCACCAAAGTCGGCTCCTCCCTTGCGCTTCCGTACTTCGGCAGCTTTCCGGAGACCAACGTGCGGCTGTATTCCGTTGACGATTCGGGCCGGCACGGGGTGCTGTTCCGGTCGCTGGAAACGGCTCGGCTGGCGGTCGTGCCGGTCGTTCGGGCCGGTCTCGGCGTGCCCTACACGTGGGCGCGGATGCGGACGAGCCGGCGCGGCGACCGCGTCACGTACCACAGCGTGCGGCGGTGGCCGCGGCGCGGCCTGCGCAGCAGCGTCGAGATCACCGTCGGCGCCCCGGTGGAGCCGACCCCGCTGGAGGTATGGCTCACCGCCCGGTGGGGCGCGCACACCCGCAAGGCCGGCCGAACCTGGTGGATACCGAACGAGCACGAACCCTGGCCGTTGCGCGCGGCGGACATCGTCGAGCTGGACGACGAGCTGGTGGCGGCCAGCTCGGTCCGGCCCGCCGGCGAGCGCCTGCGCGCGCTGTTCTCGCCGGGCGTGCGCACCCGCTTCGGCCGGCGCGTCGCCGTCGCATGAACTACGGGCAGGTGTAGCCGCCGTCGATCACGAGGTCGGAACCGGTCATGTAGCTGGATGCCTCGCCGGCCAGGTAGAGGTAGAGCCCGGTGAGTTCCTCGGGGCGGCCGATCCGGCCGAGCGGAATCTTCGGCTCCCACAGGCGGTGATAGTCCGTCATCGGCTCCACGAGCTCGGTGAGGATGTAACCGGGGCTGACGCTGTTGACCCGGATATTGTGGGGCGCCAACTCGACGGCCATGGCCTTGGTCAGGTGGATCACCGCCGCTTTCGACGTGCAGTAGTGACCCACCTGCTGCGGGACGTTGATGATGTGGCCGGACATCGAGGCGGTGGTGATGATGCTGCCGCCGTGACCCTGCCGGACCATCGCCCTAGCGGCCGCCTGGGCGGTGAGGAAAACGCCTGTGACATTGGTGCTTTGGATGCGTTCGAATTCTTCCGGGGACATGTCGAGCACCGGAGTCACGGTGATGATGCCGGCGTTGCAGACGGCGATGTCGATCCCGCCCAGTTCCGCGGTAACCCGGTCCAGTAGCGCGGTCACCTGGTCTGGCCGGGTCACGTCGCAGGGGATGGGCACCACCCTGCCGTCACCGTCGTCGGCGATCTCGCGGGCGACCTGTTCCAACGCCTCGGCACGCCGCGCCGCGATGGCCACGTCGGCGCCGGCCTGCAGATACGCCTGCGCCACCTTCTTGCCGATGCCGCTGGATGCCCCGGTGACCAGCGCGCGTTTGCCGCGTAGATCGAACAACTCCAAGACGTTCATGCGAGATCCCTATTCAGACGAGCGACCTATGACCGAAACACGTTCTAGTGTGTCCGCCATGGGCAAATTCACCAGGGCAGAAATCGAGCAAGCGGTCGAGAACTACACGCAGGTGGTGGAGGGGTGCAGCGCCTCGGGCGACTGGCGACCGTTCGCCGATCTCTTCACCGAGGATGTCGTCTACACCGAACATCACTACGGAGTGTTTCACGGCCGCGAGGCGGTGCGGGACTGGATCGTCGCCGTCATGGCGCCGTTCCCGCACATGCGATTTCCGTCCGACTGGACTGCCTACGACGAGGACAACGACGCCGTCGTGGTGATGATCAAGAACCTGCTCGACCACCCGACGGATCCCAAGGGCGAGCCCTTCTGGTTTCCGAACTGGACCCGGCTGGTCTACGCGGGCGACGGCCTGTTCTCCAGCGAGGAGGACATCTACAACCCCAACCGGGACGCCCCCGGGGTCGTGACCGCCTGGCTGCAGGCCGGGGGACAGCTCGCCTCGGAGGAGATCCTGCAGCCGGGGGCGTAGGCCGCCGTCGGGGTCACTAAGGGGCTAACTCGTCACCGGGTGCCGCACCCGTCGCCGCGACCGGACGGCCGCCAGCGCCTGTTCCCACGCCAGCATCGTGGCGGCCTTCATGTTGGCCGGCTTCACGCTGTCCCGGGACAGCAGCGCGGTGGCCGCCGCCTTGGTGGTCGCCGACGCCTTCGACAGATGGCCGGAGTCGAAGGGCGGTTGCGGGTCGTATTCGATCGCCAGCTGGATCGCCTTGGCGCGGCCCTCGCCGCCGATCTCCCCGGCGAGCCACAACGCCAGGTCGAGTCCCGCCGACACCCCCGCGCACGTGACGACGTTGCCCTGGTGCACGATTCGTTCGTCGCCCACCGGCACCGCGCCGAACGCCTTCAACGCGGGAACGGTCAGCCAGTGCGACGTCGCGCGGCGGCCCTCGAGGAGGCCGGCGGCCGCCAGGATGACCGACCCCGAGCACACCGACGTCATCCACGCGGCGTGTTGATGCGCCCGGCGTAACCAGTCCAGCAGCACCTCGTCGCGCGCGTGCACGGGCGTCGACGGGCCACCGGGGACGAGAACCACGTCGGGCGAGGGGGTTTCGGCCAGCGCGTGGGTGGCGCCGATGACCAGCACGCCGGAGTCGGCGGTGATCGGCCCCGCCTCGTGCCACACGAACCGCACCTCGGCGTCCGGCAGGTTGCGCAGCACCTCGTACGGGCCGATCATGTCGAGCGCGGTGAAGCCCGGATAGGTCACGATCGCGATTTGGGTCATGGTGGGTCCTTTCCTTAATTGGTGTCTTGTCAGGCGAACGCCTTGCGGTATTGGTCCGGCGGAATGCCGACCCGACGAAGGAAGTTGCGCCGCATGGTTTCCGCGGTGCCGAAGCCGCAGCGGGTGGCGATGGCGACGACGGTGTCGTCGGTCTCCTCCAATTGCCGGCGCGCGGCCTCCGTGCGGATCCGCTCGACGTATTGACCGGGCGCCTCGCCGACCTCGGCGGTGAACACTCGGGTGAAGTGCCGCGGGCCAAACGCCACTCGATCCGCGCCGTGCAGGAGGCGATCGAGGCCGAGCCCGGCGGCGAGCACAGCATC